>NZ_JBIURS010000021.1:0-157917 GCF_044740965.1 Streptomyces sp. NPDC088252
GTGCGGCGGCAGTTGCTGGCGTTGGACGCCGCCCGGTACGGGGACCGGGAACTAGCGGCGCGGATCACCGCAGTGCCGGTGAGCGGCGGAACCGGCGTGGGGTGGGGGGTGGAGTGGGCCACTGGCGGCATGGTCGACCACCGCCTCCGGCAGGCACTCGTCGGCCACACCGACTCGGTGTGGGTGGTGGCGACGGGGGTGGTGGACGGCCGCCCGGTCGCCGTCACCGGCAGCGGCGATGAGACGGTGCGGGTGTGGGACCTGACCACCGGCCGGCCCGTCGGCGAACCCCTCACCGGCCACACCGGCCCGGTGTGTGCGGTGGCGACGGAGGTGGTGGACGGCCGCCCGGTCGCCGTCACCAGCGGCGCCGACGGAGAAGTGCGGGTGTGGGACCTGACCACCGGCCGGCCCGTCGGTGAACCCCTCACCGGCCACACCGGCCCGGTGTTGGTGGTGGCGACGGGGGTGGTGGACGGCCGCCCGGTCGCCGTCACCGGCAGCGGCGATGAGACGGTGCGGGTGCGGGACCTGACCACCGGCCGGCCCGTCGGCGAACCCCTCACCGGCCACACCGGCACAGTGTGGGCGGTGGCGACGGGGGTGGTGGACGGCCGCCCGGTCGCCGTCACCGGCAGCGGCGATGAGACGGTGCGGGTGTGGGACCTGACCACCGGCCGACCCGTCGGCGAACCCCTCACCGGCCACACCGGCACAGTGTGGGCGGTGGCGACGGAGGTGGTGGACGGCCGCCCGGTCGCCGTCACCGGCAGCGGCGATGAGACGGTGCGGGTGTGGGACCTGACCACCGGCCAGCCCGTCGGCGAACCCCTCACCGGCCACACCGGCACAGTGTGGGCGGTGGCGACGGAGGTGGTGGACGGCCGCCCGGTCGCCGTCACCGGCAGCGCCGACGGAGAAGTGCGGGTGTGGGACCTGACCACCGGCCGGCCCGTCGGTGAACCCCTCACCGGCCACACCGGCACAGTGTGGGCGGTGGCGACGGAGGTGGTGGACGGCCGCCCGGTCGCCGTCACCGGCGGAGCCGACGGAGAAGTGCGGGTGTGGGACCTGACCACCGGCCGGCCCGTCGGCGAACCCCTCACCGGCCACACCGGCCCGGTGTGGGCGGTGGCGACGGAGGTGGTGGACGGCCGCCCGGTCGCCGTCACCAGCGGCGCCGACGGAGAAGTGCGGGTGTGGGACCTGACCACCGGCCGGCAGGTCGGACCGGAGCTGGTGTTTCCTGCGGCGGTGTGGGCGGTGGCCGTTACTCCGGATGGCCGGCTGGTGGTGGGGTTCGGCTGGGAGGTTTCGGTGTTGACCCGCTGCTGACCAGGTCTCTGCCCGGTACCCGGGGTGTCTGCCACGCAGCGGCCAACGCCCGGGGCATGCTGGCGTCGGCTGTTCATGGGCGGCGGTGCGGGCGTTCGTCCCAGCGGTGGGTTGTCCAAGCCCGGCGGATCAGGCTGCGGACGGTGATGATGGTGTCGGCGAGATCGAAGAACGCATGGATGACGGTGGCCCGCCGCTCGTAGCAGCGGGCGAGGCGCTGGAAGGCGTTCTGCCAGGCGTGGGTGCGCTCCACGTGCCACCTCTGGCTTGCCTGGATGGGCGCCTTCTCGCCTTTGTGTGCGATCCGGCCGTACAGGCCGCGTTCGGTGAGCAGGGCTCGGGTTTTGCCGGAGTCGTAGCCGGCGTCGAGGTGGACGGTGATGTCCTGGGGCAGGGGTCCGAGGTCGTCCAGCAGGTCCAGGGTCGGGGCCAGGAGTGGTGAGTCGTGGCGGTTGGCTCCGGCCAGGACGCGGCCCAGTGGAATGCCGTAACCGTCCGTCATGCCGGAGCGTTTCAGGCCCTGTTTGCCGCGGTCGACCGGCGATCGCCCCGCGACCTCACCACCACCGGGGGCCTTGGTGATGCAGCCGTCCACGGCGATCCGGTCGAGGACGAGGCCGACGGTCCGGTCGTAGGAGTCGAGTGCGATCTCCTTGAACTCGGCGAAGACGCCCAGTCGTATCCACTCGACGCGGCGGCTGCGGATCGTGGTGGCCGAGCAGGTGGTGTCGGCGATCGCCTCGTAAGAACAGCCGAAACGCAGCAGTTGCAGCAGCTTTTCAAAGATGATCCGGTCGCTGATACGCCTGCCGTGGCAGCCCAGCGGATGGTCCGGCTGGTACTCCGGCCGCGCGGGCAGCAAGACCGCGAACTGGTCCCAGAGCGGTTCGGCCAGCCATAAGGGAAGCGCAGGCATGAGTCTCCTGATGATCACAGAGCGCCGCAACTCCGTGATCACCGATCATGGCTTATGGGGTGGATCAGTAGTCACTCTGGAGGGTGGGCCGGTGGCGTCGGGCCATCGGGGCAGTGCCAGCTGAAGCCGTCCCACTCGATCAGAACGAGCATGACGTGTGGAAGAGGAGTTCCCCAGGCCAGGGGCTCGCGGCCACTGCGCGACGCGGTGCCATGGGCCGGTCCGTGCACGTGGGGGACCTCTACCGCGGCCGCTCAGAGCTCCGGGCCGGGGCGTCACCTCAGTTCCATGAGGATGTCGGCGCGGGCGTAATAGTCGGCCACGGGGAGACGGTTGCGGGTGATCCTGACGAACCCGGCTTCCTTGTACAGGTGGATGGCGGGGGCCAGCTTGCTGTTCGTGCCGAGGAACAGTCGGGCCGCACCAAGTGCCTGGGCACGGTCGATCGCTGCGGCTATGAGTTGGCGGCCGATGCCGCGTCCTTGCGCGGCTGGGGCCACGGCCATCTTCGCCAGCTCGAACACGGCCTCCGGGTAAGCCAAAAGTGCGACGCACCCGACAACGGCGCCGCTGCCCTGCTCGTGCGCCAGGAGCACATCACCGCCCGGGCCCACGATGTGGCCGAACGGATCTCCGAGAACCGCCCGGTCCTCTTCCTGCAGGGTGAATAGGCGGGAGATCCACTCCTCGTTCAACGCGCGGAACGCGTGGGCATCACTTTGTGAGGCGATCGAGGAGACCACGGTGGGAGCAGAAATGTACGGCATGAGGCGGGTTTCCCTTCGGATGTAGCTTCCCGCCAGCCTCCGACCCCGCTTACCCATATGTCCAATACAAGCAGTGGCCCATATCAATAAGCTTGAACTATGGATCAGCGAATCGAGCTCCGCCACCTGCGGTACTTTCTGGCTGTGGCCGAGGAACTCCACTTCGGCCGTGCCGCCCAGCGGCTGAACATCGCTCAGCCCGCCCTGTCGCAGCAGATCAGGCAGCTCGAGAAGATCGTCGGTGTCGAGTTGTTCCGGCGCACCTCTCGAAGCGTCCGCCTCACAGACGCGGGAGCGACGTTCCAGCCACGGGCGAGGGACCTTCTGGGCCGTCTGGCGGCCGATCTCGACGAGGCCGGCCGTGTCGGGCGCGGCGAGACCGGTCGCCTGGATGTCGCCTTCATCACCTCCGCCACGGCGATCGTCAGCGAACGGCTCCGTGAATTCTCCCGCTGCCGCCCAGACGTCCAGGTCAAACTGCACGACGGCTTCACCGTCGATGTCCTGGCGGCTCTGGAGCGGGGCACGGCCGACATCGGGATCGTGCGTGATGCTGAGCAGCGAGACGACATCGACCTTTCCCTGCTGACAACGGAACGGTTTGTCGCCGTCATTCCTGCAGACCACCCCGCCGCAAAGGCTGACCGTGTGGAAGCAACCGCGCTGGCCACTGACCCGCTGATTCTGTTTCCGCGTTCAGCAGGAGCACAGGCGTTCGACGTGAACACACAGCCGTTGCGTGACGCCGGCATCGACGTCCAGGTCGCGCAAGAGTGCTCGAACTGGCACACCATCATCATGTTCGTCGCCGCTGGCCTTGGCGTCACCATCGCCCCCTACAGCGTCACGACACTGCTCCCCGCAGGCGCCCAACGTCTTGACCTCGACGGACCTCCCCCAATGAGCCGGATCTTCATGGCCACCCGTCAAGGCGACAACCGTCCCCTCGTACAAGCCTTCATCGCAGCATCTGAGTCCGTGACAGGCCGTGGCCACAACCAGATGGCGAGAACACAATGACCTGCCGAGCGAGCGCCTCCAAGTACAAGGTGCAAGCCTACTGTGCGTAACCTTATCCGCCGTCTCTGAAGCACCCGCCGCTGGTACAACAGCCCAAGCCGACGACCCTGAAACCGTGCCTATCCGCGCAGCCTCTAAGTGAGTTCGGGATCACTGTGAAGGTGCGGCCGGAGGGGCACTCGCCTCGTTGGCAACCGCTCGTGAACGGTGAGGATCCCGACGCAGGGGCGGACAAGGCGTTTCGCGCCAGTGCGTCGCGGTCCGTCGCGTCGGCTTCGTAGCCTCACCAACGCAGGAGAGCCCCCGTCGACGACGGCGGGGGCTATGTTGTGCGCTTGCTACTCGGAGGGCTTGCTCCACGGGCCGGCCGGCGGACGCTCCGGAGCTTCGTCAGAGCGGCCTGTGAACCACTCCATGTACTCCTTCAGAGTGGCGGAGCGGTCGCTCCCCATGGCCTTGGTCGCAGCTTCGAACTCCGACCAAAGTTCGCCGTCGATGCCGCGTAGCCCGCGGACTGGGTGCTTATGCATGTTGGCCATGCGACTAGCTTGCCAGGGTGGTTGACCACCTCGCAACCGCGTGTCATTCTTCAGGGGTGGTCAACCACCCGGGAGCAGCCCGGGGACACACCACAGCCCCGCGTCGACCTGGCAGAAGAGACGGGGCTGTGAACTCCCCTGAAGGAGCAGAGTCATGGTTTCACACTCCACGGTCCTCGTCGTCGGCCCCATCGCCACTGAGGTTCTGCGCGACGACCTCACCGCCTTCGCCTTCGATGTTTGCGCACAGCTTGGGCATGCCGCAGTCACCGCGACGTCGACCGATATCGACGTCCGCAACTATGCCGCAGTGGTGGTTTACGGGCCGTCGCTCTCCAGCCCGCTGTCAGTTGTCGGTACGGCGATGGTCCTGGAGGCGGAGGCGGTGCTCTACGACGTGCCGGTGATCGTCGCTCAGCCGCTTTCCCACGCCGCCCCGCGTGACGCGTGCGGACAGCTCCAGACGATCGCGACTGTGCGGACAGAGCACGGTGTGTTCTGCGCGTCGTGCTCCGGAGACGCCCCGGGGTGCATCCAGTGCTTCACGGATGAGCCCACGGCGCCGGTCTACGTCGACGGTGGTTGGGTGCCGATGTGCAGCGGGTGCGCGGACATCATGAAGGCTCTGCACCCCTCACCGTGGAACCCCACAGACAACGTGGAGCCGGTCTACGCCAGCACTTCCGCTTTCCTCCTTTCGGCGGTGACGGCATGAGCGACGAAGCGAGCGACCTACGGGAGCTTCTGGCAGCTGTCTGTGAGGCCCTGACCGCGCCTGGGGACGATCTCAACGACCGCCGACTTGTTGACCGTGCCCGGTGGGCGCGGATCATCATCCGCGGCGCACTCGATGAGGACCCAAAGGACGTCGGATGGAACGCCGGGTATCTCCGTCGCAAGATGGCGGAGGAAGAGGCCGCAAACAGGTAACAGATCGTAACGGGAAAGCCCCGCGCTAGCTTCGGCTGGAGCGGGGCTCCCGCGCGTCCGGGGCCGCTCTCGTCGACGTTCTCCGCACCCTCTCCGGGGCTGCTGGACAAAAGCCTGACACTACTGGCGGGTAACAGTGCATCGTGACCCCTCCCGGACGTTAGGTCCCAATTTGACCGGTAGCCGTTCTGTCCTGCTTTACTCCTCCATTCCGCCGACAGATTGGCCAAAAGGACAGAATCGACCCCTAAGGGCTGTCCCGTAAATGATCTTTGAGTCGCTTCGGACATGGTTGACAGGGGTGAGACCCGCTTTTCTATCCGCCAAGGGCGAGGTTGTGCATCCGGGCGATGCCGAGCATGGCGTGGTGGACGCCCTCGCCTTTGAGGCGGCAGTCGCGAAGGATCTTCCAGGTCTTCATGCGGGCGAAGACGTGCTCGACCCGGGCCCTGACCTGCTTGTGGGACTTGTTGTGCTCCTCCTTCCAGCCGGGAAGCCTCGCCTGGCCGCGCTCGCGGCGGTGCGGGATGACGAGTCCAGTGCCCGGATAGCCACCGTCCGCGATTGTGACTGTCTTGCCGACGGCGGCCTTGGCGCCGGACTCCTCCCACGCCTTGCAGTCGTTGCGGTTCCCGGCGAGCGGCCGGCCGACCACGACGACCAAGCGGGTGTCGGCGTCGATGACGACCTGGTGGTTGGTCGAGTGATGGTAGTTCTTCGACCGCTCGGCGATGCTGTGGTCCCGGGTGGGGACCAAAGTGCCGTCCACGATGAGCACGGTGTCCTTCGCGAACCGCTTGCGGGGCTGGTAGGCGAGCATCGGCCCGAGGTGGTTGATGATCCGGTCCGCCGCCGACTTCGACACCCCGAACAACAGGGCGAGCTGCCGCATGGTCAGGTTCGTTCGCCAGTAGGCCGCGACCAGCAGGGTCCGGTCCTCCAGCGGAAGGCTCCACGGCCGGCCTTTGCGGGCCGTGTCCGCCCCCGCGCGCGCCGCCGAAGGCGCGAGGGCTCAGCCCAGAGAACGGAGCTATCCAGGACGGCTCCGCCGCCGTGATCACACTAGCCACATCAAGATCATCACATCAGGGTAGGCGGAGGTCCCAGCCCAACTCTCGCAGCGGACACGACCTCTGGTCGCCTACGCCGCCCGACTCACCCGCCGGGCGACGCCCGTCGCGCGGTTGGCCAAGTGCCCCGGCCTGCGGTTCCGCGCGGGCCGGGGCACTGGCGCCGGTGGGAGGCCGGTCAGCGTTCGAGGAGAGCGATACGGATGGCTCGTTCGACGTGTGCGGCGGTGTTGGCGTGTCCTGCACCGTTGGGGTGAACCAGGGTGACGCGCGGAAGGCGTCTCGCCCGAGATCATCCACGCCGCCGGTCTACTGCTCGACTGACTCGGACCTATCAGACCCGATCGAGCTAAATGATCAGATCTTCGTGCTGCCACCTGCCAACAGCCGACACAGGCGCCGGATCGGCGAGCCGGCCGCGCGGGCGACCAGGCACCCGACACAGCTTGCAGATCATTTACGGGACAGCCCTTAGCCACGGGCGCTCGTGGCGCACTCGGATGCGGTCGGCCGGCTGGCTCTGAGCCAGAGCGGGACGGGTGCTCCGGGATCCTGGCTGCTACACCCGCAGGCGGCGTACCGTCTGAGCTGTGAGCGAGCATCTCGGAGACAAACTGTCCCGCCTCCGCCGGCTGTCGGACCTGACACAGGAAGAGCTGGCGGAGAAGTCAGGCGTGTCCGTCGACGTCATCCGGAAGCTGGAGCAGAAACGCAAGGGATCCGCACGCCTGCCGACGCTGCACGCCCTGGCCGGCGGACTAGGCGTCGAACTGACAACGCTGCTGGGAGATCCGCCCGGCGTCCCATCAGCGGGAGAGTCCGACCCGCCACAGCTGGTGGCCGTTCGGCGGGCCGTTCACCCGCTCATGTTCGCCCCTCCGCAGGAGTCTGACGGGGCGGAGGTCCTCACGCCTTCACTGCTGCGGGCCGAGATCGCTGATGCCTGGTCGTTGTATCACTCGGCCGAGTTTCCTCAGCTTCTGAACCTGCTGCCTGGAATCCTTGCTGATGCCCGTCTCACGGCGTCGCAGGGGTCTGACGGGGGGCAAGCGGCACTCGGCAAGACGTTCCAACTGGCCGGGCACCTGAGCATCCGTCTGGGCAAGCTTGACCTTGCCCTAGCCGCTCTGGAACGGGCCATAGCTGCCGCAGAAGTCTCCGGGGATCCTCTTCTCGTCCCGATGATCTGCAACTCCTTGGCGTGGGCGTACCAAAGATCCAACCGGCTGGACGACGCCAAGAGCATTGCTCTGTACGCGGCCGACGGCATGGAGCGGGACGGCCTCACTGACGACGTGTCGGGGCTGCGGGTATGGGGCGGCTTGACCATGAGCGCCGCCACCTCGTACGCCCGGCTGGACGAGTACGACGACGCTGACAAGATGATGCGCGCCGCCGAGAAGGCCGCCGAACGGCTGGCGAAAATGCCCCCCGCAGAGGGTGATGGGCGCCTCCTGTCTGTCTTCAGCAAGTCTTCCGTCCGCATCGAGCGCGTACGTCTGGCGGTGCAGCACGAGAGGCCGGAGGAAGCGCTACGTCTGGCGAAGGGTATGCGCCTTTCGAAGGACACGCCTCCCTCGTGGCGCACGTGGCTGCTGCTGGACGTCGCCCGGGCGCATACGGATCTTGGGGACGCGGATGGCGCTGTCAAGGCGCTAGAGAGCCTCCGGCGAGTCGCGCCGACGTGGATGCGACATCACACGCTTGCCGTCGCCATTGTGACGGACCTGTGGGCCCTCCCGAACCGCCCCGTGGGGCTTCGGTCTATCGCTGAGTTCCTAGGCGTCGCCGATTAGCGTCGCCGAACTATGCCGCTGCGTCCCTGTTTCGTCGTCAGGCGCGACGAAATCCTGAGGTCTCAGGCCACAGCGGAGGAGCGGACATGGCGACCATCATGAAGCAGCCCCGGAAAGTACATCTGACGGAGCCCATCTCTCCGAATCCGTATCCGGGCTGCGACGTATGCGCCGCGTTGGTCCGGCAGTGGATCGACGTCACCGAGCCGGCCTCCCCGCTGTTCGACGTGGGGCTAGCTCACCGTATTGTCGACGAGGTCAGAGACCATCGCAGTCAGGACGAGGCAGCAGCCCCCGCGCTCTGACGTCCCACAGACCCGCGCGTTAGGGGCGTCACCCCTGGCGCGCGGTGGGCGGCAGGGACCACGCTCGATGTGAGGTCGGCACGGTCCCTATCCGTCCGCTAGCCCCGCTCCTTCCCCCGTAGGAGCGGGGCTTTTTGATGCCCTTCGTCACTATACTTAGCCAATACTTCTGATGAGCAAGAACCTCTACCCGAACTGGGGACAGGACCACCGAGCGGCGGAGATACCGGAGGCGTCCTTCTTCCAGGGCCATGACGTGGTCGTGCTCCAGGAGGCGTTCGACAACTCCGCCTCCGACGCACTCGCACGGAACGCTTCCACTCAATACCCGTATCAGACACCGGTGGCGGGCCGGAGCAAGAGCGGCTGGGATGCCACGGGAGGCGCCTACTCGGCCACCACTCCGGAGGACGGTGGGGTCACCGTCCTGAGCAAGTGGCCGATCATCCGCAAGGAGCAGTACATCTACAAGGACGCCTGCGGCAGCGACTGGTGGTCCAACAAGGGCTTCGTCTACGCCGAACTGAATGTCAACGGCGCCAGGGTCCATGTGGTGGGTACCCACGCACAGTCGACCGACTCCGGATGCAAGGCCGGCGAGGCGGCGCAGATGCGCAGCCGGCAGTTCAAGCAGATCGACGCCTTCCTCGACGCGAAGAACATCCCGGCTTCCGAGCAGGTCATCGTGGCAGGCGATATGAACGTCGACTCCCGCTCCCCCGAGTACGCCTCGATGCTCGCCGATGCCGGACTGACCGGAGCCGATGCCCGCATCGGGCATGCCTACTCCTTCGACACCCAGGACAACTCGATCGCCGCCGACCGCTACCCCGACGACCCCCGCGAGGACCTCGACTACGTCCTGCACCGCGCCGGGCACGCGAAGCCGGCCGGCTGGACGAACGAGGTGATCAAGGAGCGGAGCGCGCCCTGGACCGTCTCCAGCTGGGGCACGAAGTACACGTACACGAACCTCTCCGACCACTACCCGCTGATCGCTGCCGCCCGATAGCGGATCCGAGCCCCGCACGCCCGTCGCCCCAGTCGCCCCAGTCGCCCCAGTCGCCCCACCCGAACACCGTCGGCAGACCATCGGATACGGCGAGGCGGAGTGCCGCACGCCCGGCACTCCGCCTCGCCGACCGGGCGTCGATTCCCGACCGGGCCGTCTCGACCTGGATGGCTTGGCGTATCGCGTGAGGACGCTGTTCACCGGGGCTGTTCTCATGCTCATCGAGCCGCCCGGAAACGCCAAAAGACCCCAGATGAACTGGGGTCTCAGCTGAACTGTGTCCGAGGGGGGACTTGAACCCCCACGCCCGATAAAGGGCACTAGCACCTCAAGCTAGCGCGTCTGCCATTCCGCCACCCGGACTAGGTGATCGACCCCGGTCTCCCGCGGCGACAAAGAAAACAATACCAGGGGTTTGGGGCGCCTCTCACCTGCATATTCGGTGGTCAGTGTGGTGCGGGTGGGCGCGTCCGCGGGACCCCGCGAGCATTGCGCACGGTCCGCAGTCGCGCGCGTACGCGCAGTTCACCGAACGTTCGCGGGGCGGCGTACGCGCTCGGTGGGTGCAGCCGGGCTGCCTTCGCGGGCATGAGTGATCGCGGCCGTCGACGGCCCGCCGGCGCTGTCCCCCCGCGTGAGCATCTGCGCAATACGTTCTGGTTCGCTCCGGCGGCGGGGCTGCTGTGCTCCTTCGTGTTGTGGTGGGGCGTCTCGGTGCTCGATGCGGAGATCGTCACGCACCTGAAGGACGAGCAGGCGGACGAGGAAGTCGGCGATCTCGCGGGCAGGACGAAGAGCGCGGCAAGCCTGGCGAAGAACGAAGGTGCCCACGCGATGGCCGGTGGGATCCATGGTGGCGGCCTGCATCGCCTGATGCTGAAGCGGCCGGAACGGTCGCGGGTGCGGGACATCGTCCCGAATCCACAGCCGATCAGCCGTGAAGTCGTCTGACTCGGCGCCCAGGAGCTGATCTCCGGACAGGTGGGCTCGGGCACCGTACGCTCCTGGTGACGGCCGTGGAGCGTACGGTGCCTGACGTCACCGACGGGCGTTCGCTCTCTTCCCCGGTCGTCAGGACATCGGGGTGAGGCGCGGACCGCCCCTCCGGCGGCGCCGATCGTCCTACTTGCGCAGCGCGGCCAGGTTGTCGTAGCCGATCCGCGCATGGTTCAGGGACTGCGCGGGGACGGTCGAGCTCGGTGCGTTGTCCTGCTCGACCATCGGGTTGTGGTAATTCTTCGCCCCGACACGGCGGAAGAACGTCCGGTAGTCGATGTCCCCGGTGCCGAAGGGGACCATGTCGTAGCCCTCGCCGCTGGTGGTGTTGACGACGCCGTCCTTGGCGTGGAACAGCGGGTAGCGCTTGCTGTTGCAGCGGACCAGTGCCGCCGGGTCGAAGATGTTCTCCTGCTGCGACCCGTCGTGCGCGGTGTAGGTGTGGAACTTGTACCGGGCGACGTGCGCCCAGTAGATGTCCATCTCCAGCCATACGGTCTTCGGGTCGGTGGCCTGGAGGAAGTATTCGAGCTTGCGGATGCCGGAGCTGCGGGTGGGGCGGCCCTGGGCGTCCAGCGGACCGCCGTCGAGCAGGAAGCCGTAGGCCGCGTCGTGGTTGTGGGTGTACAGCTTGATACCGGCGCCGTGAGCGATCCGTCCCAGCGTGTTCCACTTGTCGGCGGCCACGTCCCAGTCGGCACGGTACGCGCTGCCGGTGGGGTCGCCGCCGGTGCCCATGTGCTCCATGCCGAGGATGTTCGCTATTTCGAGGTGGCGCTTGAACTGGTCCAGATCGCTCTGGCTCAGCGGCCAGGACGACGGGATGAAGCCGTGGTTGCCCTGGGCGCGCAGGCCGTACTCGTCCAGCCACGAGCGCAGCAGCTTCGCGCCCTCCACCGATTCGAGGTTGCTTCCGCCGGGTGCGTTGGCGTGCTGGCCGTACCCGGCGAACTCGACCTGCCGGTAGCCGTATCGGGCCAGCTCCCTGAAGACCTCGCGGAAGCCCGAGGGAAGGTCCGTGGTGAGCGGATCCCGGCCCGTGGCGTCACGCACGGTGTACAGGATGATTCCTCGCTTCGCCGCCGGGATCAGCGCCTGGCCGACACCCTGCCCCTTGCCGGATGCGGTCTGGGCCAGGGCCGGCGACGCGCCGAAGGCGGGCGCGGCGATCGCCGCTGTCGCGGCGGCCGTGCAGGTGCTCAGAAAGCGGCGGCGGCTGACGCCGAGGCTGCGGCGCAGAGCGCCGTCCGTTCCGGATTCGTCGTTGTACGCGGTCACGGTCTCTCTCTTTCTCGAAGATGCTCGAAACGCTGTGCGCGGACCGATCTCATGCGAGGCCGGCAAGCGTGAGGAGCAAGGACTTCACCTCGGTGGCCCGGACGGGTCCGGTGAACGCGTGGGGGGTGGAGCACAGGATGAGCGGCCCTTCTTCGTCGCTCGTGGGAAGGCGGCCGTGGCTGCCGCGAATGGGTGAGGGGTCCAGCGGGACGACCGCCATGCGGTAGCGCATCCCGAGCTTCTTGCGGGCGACGGCCGCGGCGGCCTTGACCCGGACGTACGGGTCCTGGGGATCCAGGAACAGTTCGACCGGGTCGTATCCGGGCTTGCGGTGGATCTCGACGAGCTGCGCGAAGTCGGGCGCGTGCGCGTCGTCGAGCCAGTAGTAGTACGTGAACCAGGCATCCGGGTCCGCGACGGCGACCAGTTCGCCGGAGCGCGGATGGTCCAGACCGTGGGCCTTCTTGCCCTCGTCGTCGAGGAGCTGCTCGATCCCGGGGAGGTCCCGGAGGGCATCGCGCGTGGCTTCGAGGTCCTCGGGACGGCGTACGTAGACATGGGCGAGCTGGTGGTCGGCGACGGCGAAGGCACGGGAGGCCATCGGGTCGAGGTACTCCATGCCGTCCTGGGTGTGGACCTCCAGGAGGCCGGCGCGGCGCAGGGCCCGGTTGATGTCGACGGGCCGGTCGACGCGGGTGATGCCGTACTCGGAGAGGGCGACGACGGTGCGGCCTTCGCGGCGCGCGTCGTCCAGGAGGGGAGCCACGGCCCGGTCCAGGTCGGCCGCGGCCCGGTACGAGCGGGGGTCGTCGGGGCCGTAGCGCTGCAGGTCGTAGTCGAGGTGCGGGAGGTAGCACAGGGCCAGGTCGGGGTGGCGGGTGTCGAGGATGTGCCGGGTCGCGTCGATGATCCACTGCGAGGAGACGAGGTCGGCGCCGGGGCCCCAGAAGTGGAACAGGGGGAAGGTGCCGAATTTCGCGGTGAGTTCGTCGTGCAGGGCGGGCGGCCGGGTGTAGCAGTCGGGTTCCTTGCGGCCGTCCGCGTAGTACACGGGACGCGGGGTGACGGTGATGTCGGTGTCGGCGCCCATCGCGTACCACCAGCAGATGTTGGCGACGGTGTAGCCGGGGTGGGCGCGGCGGGCGGCGTCCCAGAGTTTGTCACCGGCGACCAGACCGTTGTGCTGGCGCCAGAGCAGCACGTCGCCGAGCTCGCGGAAGTACCAGCCGTTGGCGACGATCCCGTGCTCGGCGGGGGTGGTGCCGGTGAGGAAGGTGGACTGGGCGGCGCAGGTGACGGCGGGCAGCACGGTGCCGAGGGGGGCGCGGGTGCCGGACCGCCCGAGGGCCTTGAGGTGCGGCATGTGGTCGAGGAGCTGCGGGGTGAGGCCGACGACGTCGAGGACGAGGAGGGGGGTGGGTGTCGCGTGCTGCCCGGCAGCGGGCCCGGCGTGGGTCATGGGAGCTCCTTGAGACCGAGGTCGACCAGGAGGTCCCGGGCGAGGGTGAGTTCGGCGGCGATGCCGTCGGCGAGCTGGGGGCGGGTACGGGGGCGCAGTGCGGCGGGCAGCGCCTGCCAGGTGTACGTCTCGACCTCCAGGTGCCTGGTGAGGGGCCGAGCGCCGCCGACCAGTCGGGTCAGCGTGGACCGGAGCACGGGAAGGGTGGAGGTGAGCGGCGGTGCGGGGGGTGCGTGCAGGGGGACGTGGAAGTGGGCGCGCCACGGGGCTCCGTCGGGCAGGGCCCGGCCGGTGACCGCCTCGTCCAGGTCGTCGGTTCCGCGCAGTCCGGCAGCCGTGCGGGTGCGGGTCTGGTGGAGGAAGCGGGGTTCGGCGAAGGCGGCGAGCGCGGCGCGTACCTCGGGGAGGTGGGGGTGTTCGGCGTGCAGCGCGGCGGAGAGCTGTGCCTTGACGACCGGGACGTCGGCGGCACCGAGTGCGTCGACGGCGGTGTCGGGGTCCTCGAAGGAGGTCGCGAGGTGACAGGTGTCGATGCAGATGCCGATGCGCCGGTGTCCGACGGCGGTGAGCGGTGCGACGGCGTCGGCGGTGGTCTCGACCGTGCAGCCGGGCTCGGGTTCGAGGCCGATGCGGATGGACTTGCCGGTGAGCTCGGCCAGCGCGTCGAGGCGTTCCGCGAGAGTGGTGAGCGCGGTGTGTGCGAGACCGGCGGCCTCGGCGTCGGAGTCGAACGGGGTGCGCCAGGCGATCGGGAGGGTGGAGATGGTTCCTTCGGTGACGTCGTCGGGGAGCAGCCCGGCCAGGAGGCGGGCGAGGTCGGTGGTGTGGGCGAGCCGCTCCGGGTCCGTCCAGTCCGGCTTGTACACCCGGTACTTGACCTCGTCGGCGCCGAAGCCCTCGTACGGGAAGCCGTTGAGGGTGACGACCTCCAGGCCGCGGCGGTCCAGCTCGGTGCGCAGGGAGCGCAGCTGGGACGGGTCGTTGATCAGGCTGCGGGCGGCGTCCCCGGCGAGCCACAGGCCGATGCCGAGCCGGTCGCGGCCGAGGCGCTTGCGGACCGGTTCGCAGTGGTCGCGCAGTTGGGTGCGGACCCCGTCGAGTGTCTCCGCCGGGTGGACGTTGGTGCAGTACGAGAGGTGGACGGTGGAGCCGTCGGGGTGGCGGAAGCGCATGGCCTCACTCCCCGCCGCGCAGGATGGAGTTGCCCTCGTGGAGTGATTCAGGCGCGGTGATGTCGAGCTGGAGCCGGCCGCTCTGCCCGTAGAAGGCGACGGGGTTGCGCCAGAGCACCTGGTCGACGTCGTCCTCGTCGAACCCGGCGGCGAGCATCGCGTCGCCCACCTTGCGGGTCTTGAGCGGGTCGCTCCTGCCCCAGTCGGCGGCCGAGTTGACCAGGATCCTCTCGGTGCCGTGGGTCTTGAGGACCGCGATCATGCGGTCCTCGTCCATCTTGGTGTCGGGGTAGATGGAGAAGCCGGCCCAGCAGCCGCTGTCGGTGGCGTCCTTCACGGTCGTCTCGTTGAGGTGATCGAGCAGGACCCGCTCCGGGGGGAGGTGGGATTCGCGGATCACGTCGAGGGTGCGGTGCAGACCGGCGAGCTTGTCGCGGTGCGGGGTGTGCACGAGCGCGGGCAGACCGTGGTCGGCGGCGAGCTGGAGCTGGGCGGCCAGGGCGGTGTCCTCGGCCGGGGTCATGGAGTCGTAGCCGATCTCGCCGACGGCGACGACGGAGTCCTTGACGAGATAGCGCGGCAGGGCGTCCAGGACCGGGGTGCAGCGCGGATCGTTCGCCTCCTTGGGGTTGAGGGCGAGCGTGCAGTGGTGGGCGATGCCGTACTGGGCGGCGCGGAAGGGCTCCCAGCCGAGCAGGGCGTCGAAGTAGTCGAAGAAGCTGGCGGGCGAGGTTCGGGGCTGACCGAGCCAGAAGGAGGGTTCCACGAGGGCGCGGACGCCCGCGTCGAACATCGCCTGATAGTCGTCCGTGGTGCGGGAGGTCATGTGGATGTGGGGGTCGAAGATGCGCATCAGGACTCCTCCGTGGGGGCGGCAGGGCCGGGGGTGGTGAGGTCGAGAACGCGGGTGAGATCGGCGGGGACGTCGCGGTTCGCAGCAATGCGTTCGGCCGCGAAGTCGCCCAGCATGCGGGCGAGTTCGGCGTCGCCGCGGGAGCGCCGTGCCAGTTGGCCGACGGCGTCGACGGGGACGCCGGTGAAGAGGCATTTGAGAATGGCGTGGCGCCAGTTGTGCGCGTCGAGATGGACGGCGGCGTACGGTCCGACGGCCGCGGCGACGAGCCGGGTGTCATTGGTGCGCAGTGCGTCCTCGACGAGCGGGAGGGCGGTGGGGCCGAGGTCGAGCCGGTGCAGGGCGAGCAGGACGGCGCGTCGTTCGGCGGCGGTGCCCTGCTCGTACAGCCGGGTCAGGGCCGGCAGCGCGGCGCGGGCCTCGATGAGCAGGAGGACCCGTACGGAGTCGGCGTGTTGGAGTCCGCAGTGGCGGCCGGCGGCGGCGTACCGCAGTTCCCACGGCGGTACGGCGTACGGGCCGCCGGGCTGTTCGGTGCCCTCGTGGGCGGCGGCGTGCTCGGCTTCCGCGAAGGCCTCGTCGAGCCAGGCGCGTGCGGCTCCGCCGAGCTGTGCGTCGAGTTCCTCGCGGGTCAGCAGCGGGGCGGTCGTCGGGGTCATCGGCATGGCGTTGCTCCCTTCGGCGGTTTCAGCGGCTCGACGGGCTGTGCTTGCGGAGGAACTCGATCGAGGTGCGGGCGAGTTCGGGACCGGCGTGGGAGTGCCGGGGCAGCTCGACGACGGCGAGGCCGCGGTACCCGGTGTCCGGCAGGGCGTCGAGCGCTTCGAGCACGGGCGGGAAGTCGATCTCGCCCTCGCCGAACGGAAGGTGTTCATGGACGCCCCGGCGCATGTCCTCGATCTGGACGTGCCGCAGCCAGGGGGCGGCGTCGCGGACGCAGTCGACGGGCGCGGCCGGTTCGAGGCACTGGCAGTGGCCGATGTCGAGGGTGAGTCCGAGAGGCGGTGGATCTCCGCTGAGGACGCGCAGGTGGTGGAAGTCGGCGAGGGTGGCGAGGAGGTGTCCGGGTTCGGGTTCGATCGCCAGGGGGATGCCGGCGCGGTCGGCGGCGTCCAGAACGGGCGTGAGGGAGTCGGTGAGCCGCTGCCACGCGGTGTCGGGAGTGGTGTCCGGTGGGGTGATGCCGCTGAAGCAGTGCACGGCGTGGGCGCCGAGGTCGGCGGCGACGCCGACGGCGCGGACGAGCAGCCGCGTGCGGGCGGCGCGGGCCTCCGGGTCCGGGTCGAGGAGGGACGGGCCGTGTTTGCGGCGGGGGTCGAGGACGTAGCGGGCACCGGTCTCGACGGTGACGCCCAGGCCCAGCTCCCGGAGCCTGGAGGCCACCTGGCGGGTGCGGGCGGCGAGATCCGGGGCGAGGGGGTCGAGGTGCATGTGGTCGAGAGTCAGGCCGACCCCGTCGTACCCGAGATCGGCGAGGAGGCCGAGGGCGTCGTCCAGGCGGAGGTCGGTGAGCCCGTTGGTGCCGTAGCCGAAGCGGATCGTCATGTGGGGCTCACCTTCCGGGCGAGAGTGCGGGCGAGTGGGACGAGTCCCATGACGGCGAGCCCTGTTCCGGCTGCTCCGGCGCGGGCGGCCAGAGCGGCCTGGAGCGGGATCATGGCCCGGATGCCGCTGCCGACGGCGCGCCGGGTGAGCGGTGGGGACGGGTTGAGGGCGGCGTGGAGGAGGGGCCCGGCGGCGGTGCGGAGGTAGGCGCCGGTGAGGGCGGTGAGGAGGAGGCGGGGGGCGGTCGCGATGCCGGGCGTCGGCGACGGGTCCGACGGGTACGCCCTTTCCCTTCCGCCGCGCCCCGTGTCCCGGGTCGCGGCCCCGGAGCCGCGCGGTCCACGTCGCTCGCGCAGGGCCGCGGCTCCGAGTGCGGCCGTGGCCGCGAGCGCGGCCAGGGGGGTGATGGTGGATCCGCCCTGCGCCTCGTGGCGGGAGACGGCGGTGACGGCGTACGTGTGGGCCCCGAGCAGGCCGGCCGCCGGGAGCGCCCCGAGCACGGAACCACGCGCAGCGCCGCCCGCGGCGGAGGCCGGACCGGAACCGGAGGCCGGGGTCACGGCCGCACCCGAACACGATCCGGATCCCGAACGCGAGACCGGAACCGGAACCGGAAGCGAGCCGGAGGGCGGAACCCGGCCCGCGTCCGAGAGCGATTCCCGTCCCGAATCCCGTCCCCGTCCCGAATCCGCACGCGTGCCCCGGTCCGGGCCCGGCCCCGCCGTCCCCGTCGTCGCCGCCCCGGTGGCGGTGGCGCCGAGCAGCAGGTCCAGGCCTCGCGCCGCCGCCATCGCCGCCGGTCCCGCCGGGGTGTGCTTGAGGCGGAGGTCGTACGCCCAGACCGTCGCCGCCAGTCCCGTGGCAACTGCGAGGGCGGGGCGGCCCGCACGGGCGGCGAGGCCCAGGCCCGCGGCCGTCAGCGCGCCCGCCGCCGCGAGGGCCGCGCCGGGAGAGATCCGTCCCGAGGGGATCGGGCGGTACGGGCGGTCGACGGCGTCCTCGTCGCGGTCGGCCCAGTCGTTGAGCGCCATGCCCGCCTCGTACAGGCAGAGCGAGGCGCCGACGGCGAGCGCGGTACCGCGGTCGGGACGCAGGCCCGTCGCCGCCGCCCCCGCCAGCGCGTCCCCGGGGACGGTGAACAGCGCCGACACCCGCAGCAGTTCCGCCCAGGCCCGTACCGTCACTTCTCCCCCCGCAGCGTCTCGGCGAAGGCGAGCAGCGCCGTGTACTGCTCGAAGAGCGCGGCCGGCCCGCCGTCCGGGTCCTTGAAGTAGAAACCGAGCTGGGGCAGCGGGCCGGTCAGTCCCTTCTCGTGGGCTCGGGCGACCAGTCTGGCCAGGTCGAGGACCAGCGGTGCGGCCAGTGCGGAGTCGCAGCCCTGCCAGGTCGTCTGGAGGACCATGCGCGCCCCGAGGAATCCATCGAACGCGATGTGGTCCCAGGCCGTCTTCCAGTCGCCGAGTGCCGGCACGTCGTCGATGTGGACCTCGCCCTCGGGCGCGGTTCCCAGTGTGTCGGCGAGGACGCGTTCCTTGCCCGCGTTCTTGGCCGCGGCCGCATCCGGGTCGGCCAGTGCCGCTCCGTCACCTCCGCCCAGCAGGTTCGTGCCGGACCAGGCCCGTACGGGCAGGGCCCGTTGCACGAACATCGGGGCGAGCACGGAGCGCAGCAGCGTCTGGCCGGTCTTGCCGTCGCGGCCCGCGTGAGGAAGTCCGCAGTCCGCGACGGTGTCCTGAAGGGCGGGGGTGCGCAGCCCGGTGGAGGGGGTGAAGTTGATGTACGGACAGCCGGCCCGGAGCGCCGCCGCGGCGTACAGCGAGCTGGCGGGCAGCCGCCGGTCGCCGGGGGCCGGGACGGGTTCGGTGGAGGCGACATTGACCACGACCGTCCGGGCCAGGCCGTGGCGTTTTCCGAAGTCGGCGAGGTCGGCGGCGAAGGCGGTGATGAGCGCCTCGTCGCCGCGGGTGTCGCCGGGCAGCGGTCCGCCGGGCCGGATCTCGGCGTCGGCGGCGTCGAGTTCGGAGCGTACGGCGGCGGGAAGGCCGTACGGAAGGACTCCTCCGGCGGCCAGCTCCTCGGCACGTTTGGGCAGCGGGCAGCCGACGGTGTCGTGCCCTCCGAAGACCAGTGAGGTGAGGGCGGGCAGTCCACTGGCCGCGAACGGCGGGGTCTCGGTGACCATGCCTGCCGCCGGGTGGAGCCCCGCCGCGACCGCCGCGCACCCCGCCGTGGCGGTGGTGGCGACGGAGCCGCGTGCTCCGATGAACCAGACTCCGGTGCGAACGGCGGGTGCTGTCACTGGCTGCCTCCCTGGCTGGGGATCCTGGCTGGGCAGAGCGGGTGGCGCTGTGCGACGGGGGAACGGGGTGGACGAGGGGCTCGGTCTCGCGTGGTGACGGCGGGCGGGGAGGACGGACCTTCCCCGCCCGCCGTCGGCCGGGTGCATCGCCCTACCTGGAGGGCAGCTCCTTCAACTGGATGTTGCGGAAGGACACATGGTCGTCGGCACCGTGGTTCTGCAGGCCGATGTATCCGTTCTTCAGGCTCCGTACCGGATCGGTGTTGGTGAAGTCGTTGATCTTCACTCCGTTGAGGAAGACCTGGAGACGTTCGCCCTGGACCTTGATCTCGTAGCTGTTCCACTGGCCGGGCGGGCGCAGGGCCTGGTCGCGGGCCTTGATGTTCGCCGCCTTGAAGGTGTAGATCGAGCCCGTGGTGCGGTCGGGTGCGTCGGTGGCGTCGATCTGGACCTCGTAGCCGTTGTTCACCGCGGACCAGGGGTCGTCGGACTCCGGGAAGCCGACGAAGACACCGGAGTTGTCGTCGCCCTCCATCTTCCAGTCGAGCTTGAGCGAGTACGCGCCGAGCTCCTTGGCCTGGTAGGTGAGCAGACCCATGCCACCCACGGAGCGCAGTTCACCGTCGACGATGTCGAACTTCCCGGGGCCGGCCTGCTTCCACCCTTCGAGCGTCTTGCCGTTGAAGATGGACCGGTAGCCGGTGTCGGGCTTGCAGTCGGCCTTCACCTGGCCGGCCGCGTACCGCATGCCACCGAGCAGGAGTTGGCGGAAGGCCGGTTCCGCGTACGACTCCTTGGTGTGGCCGAGTCCGGTGTAGAAGGAGCGGCCGCCCTGGTAGCTCTGGCACCAGGTGATCGGGTGATCGCCCTTCATGGTGCCGCCGGTGTAGGTCGTCTCGTCGAGTGTGGCGAGGACCTTGGCCTGACCGCGCGGGTTGGTGCGGTAGTTGTACCACTCGTCGGTGCGGTTCCACTCGTCGTCGAGGTGGGCGGTCGCCGGGTGCTTGTGGTCCTCGACGCGGACGGTGGCGGGCTGGATCGCGGGGTGCGAGGAGAAGTACGCGCCGACGAGTCCGCCGTAGAACTGCCAGTCGTACTCGGTGTCCGCCGCCGCGTGGACGCCCATGTAGCCGCCGCCGTTGGCCACGTAGTTCTCGAACGCCTTCTGCTGATCGGCGCCGAGCACGTCACCGGTCGTCGACAGGAAGACGACGGCGTCGTACCGCGCCAGGTTCGCGGTGGTGAACTGGCGGGCCTCCTCCGTCGCGTCGACGGTGATGTCGCTGCCCTTGCCGAGTTCCTTCAGCGCGGCGATGCCGTCGGGGATCGCGTCATGGCGGAAGCCGGCCGTCTTCGAGAAGACCAGGACCCGCTTGGCGGTCTTGCCGGCGGTGCTGTGGGTGAGCTCGAAGTCGTCGACGTCGTACAGCGCTCCGTCGCCTCCCTTGAAGACGAGGAAGAGCTCGGTGGCCTTCTTGGGAACGTTGCGCAGCGATACGTCGACGTCCTGGAAGTTCTCCCAGCCGCCGGTCACCGGCACCGGGGTCGAGCCGAGGAGCGTACCCGTCGCCGAGCCTGCCCGGACTTCCAGGAAGCCTCCGCTGCCACCGGACGCGATGCGGGCGGTGAGCTTGTTGGAGTCGCCGAGGATGTACGGCTTGAAGGAGATCCAGTCGTCGTTGTGGATGTCGCCGACGGTCTTGCCGCCGTTGGCGGTCGTCTTGTCGTAGACCTTGATGCCCGACGAGGCGCTGAAGTGCTCGGCCTGGCGGTGCCGCGGCTGGAGCTGGGCCTGGTCGTGACCGGACAGGGGTGCCTGGCCGCCGCCTCCGCCGTCCGTGTAGGAGGCGTCGATGACCCCGAAGATGTTGGCGTTCGGGTCGTGGCCGCCGTCGACGGCGGTCTTGATCGTGCCGGAGCAGCCGTTGACGGTGGTGATGGGGTGGCCGTGGCTGTCGTGGCCGAGGACGAAGCGGACCTCGACCTTGGAGCAGTCGATCGTGCCGTCCTCGGGATCGGTGACGGTCACCTTGAACGGGATGTCGTCTCCGAAGCTGAACAGCTGCCCGTCACCGGGGAGTTTCAGCTCCACCTTCGGCGCGGTGTTGCCGACTGTGACATGGACACTCGCCGAGGCGGTCCGTCCGGTCGGGTCCTTGGCGGTGACGGTCGCCGTGTAGGTGCCGTTCTTCTTGTACGTGTAGGTGGGGTTGGCGGCGGTCGAGGTACCGCCGTCACCGAAGTTCCAGGCGTACGTCAGGGGATCGCCGTCGGGGTCGACGGTGCCCTCCGAGGAGAATTTCACCTTGAGCGGTGCCGTGCCGGAGGTCTTGTCGGACGATGCCACCGCGTTGGGAGAGCGCCCGCCGGTGGCGTTCTCGATGCGGTAGAGGGCGGAGTTCGCGTCGCCGCCGAACCAGCTGGTGCCGTAGTCGAGTACGTACAGCGCCCCGTCGGGTCCGAAGGCCATGTCCATCACCTGGGTCCCGGTCCACGGGACGGGGTTGATGGACCGGACGGTGCCGTCGGCGTCGTGCTCGATGGCCTTGATCCAGCGCCGGCCGAACTCTCCGGCGAAGAACTGCCCGTCGTAGGACTCGGGGAACTTCACGGGCGAGTCGAGGTCGGCGTCGTAGTGGTAGACGGGTCCGCCCATCGGCGACTCGGATCCGGTGCCGAACTCGGGTACGGATCCGCCGTCGTAGGGAATCCAGGCGGGCTGGGCGGGCGGGAGGTCGACGAGACCGGTGTTGTGCGGAGAGGTGTTCTTCGGGGCGGCGCAGTCGAAGGACGCGCCGGACGTCTTCGTCGCGAAGTCGTAGTCGACGTACGCGTCGTTGTTCCCGGTGCAGAACGGCCAGCCGAAGTTGCCCGGCTCGGTCACCCGGGCGAACTCGACCTGGCCCGACGGGCCTCGCTTGGGATCGGCCGCGCCCGCGTCGGGCCCGTAGTCGCCGACGTAGAGGATGCCGGTGGCCTTGTCGACGGAGAAGCGGAACGGGTTGCGGAAGCCCATCGCATAGATCTCGGGGCGGGTCTTGTCCGTACCGGGTGCGAAGAGGTTCCCGTCGGGGATGGTGTACGAGCCGTCGTCGGCGACCTTGATCCGGAGGATCTTGCCGCGCAGGTCGTTGGTGTTGCCCGCGCTGCGCCGGGCGTCGAACGCCGGGTTGCGGTCGGGGCGCTGGTCGATCGGGGTGTAGCCGTCGGAGGCGAACGGGTTGGTGTCGTCACCGGTCGACAGGTACAGGTTGCCCTGGGCGTCGAAGTCGATGTCGCCGCCGACGTGGCAGCACATGCCGCGCGAGGTCGGGATGTCGAGGATCTTCTTCTCGC
This sequence comes from Streptomyces sp. NPDC088252, assembly GCF_044740965.1. NCBI lineage: Bacteria > Bacillati > Actinomycetota > Actinomycetes > Kitasatosporales > Streptomycetaceae > Streptomyces > Streptomyces sp. NPDC088252. Next base: position 22,629 of record NZ_JBIURS010000021.1, read on the forward strand.
TGGCGTTGTCGAGAGTGCCGTCGTCCTTCAGGACGAAGCGCGACAGGCGGTTCACGCCGTCGAACTTGGCGAAGTCGGCGGCCGTGCCGTTCTCGGGGGCGTCTCCGGAGGGGGTGTCCAGCGGGGGCGCGTAGTAGAGGTAGATGGCCCGGTTCTTGCTGAAGTCGGGGTCGATGGCGACGCCCTGGAGCCCCTCCTCGTCGTGCGAGTACACGGGGACGGCCCCCACCACGCGGGTGTTCCCGCCGCTGTCGGTGAGACGCAGCTCGCCGGTGCGCGAGGTGTGCAGCACGCTGCGGTCGGGAAGGACGGCGAGGGTCATGGGCTCGCCGGTCTCGGCTGCGCCCTTGGCGAGGGTGACCTGCTGGAATTCCTCCGCCGCCGCGTCGGCGGCGGCCGGCGAGGACGGTCCCGTCGCGGCCGCTCCGGGCGAGGCGCCCAGAGCGAGGGTTGCCGCCGCGAGCAGGCCGCCGGTGAGCAGCGCGAGGGATTTGCGGGCGCGGAGCCGCGTTCGGTTCCTGCTTCTGGTTCTTGTTCTGTGCACGAGTGTCCTCCGGAGAGTGCCGGTTGTACGGGCGGGTGCTGCCGTGCCGTTCTGCGCGGGGACTGCCGCGCAGGTCATATGGGGCCGATGGGGCGCCTGTGACCCAGGTCATGTCATGTACACGCTGTGGACGGTAGACCTGTTCGTCCGGGACGGAAAGCCCTTGCGCAACGGTCGTGTCGAACTTTTTCCTGTGCCAGGACAAAGTGGGGTGAGGGCAGGGCTGAGCGCGGGGCGGCCGCGAGCTCCCGCTCCCGGCCCACCCTCCCGAACCGGCGCTCGGCCGGATTCCGGCTCCTCCGACGACGGAGGAGCCGGGCCCGGGGGCGGCGCCCCCGGACGGCCCCTCAGTCCCCACCTCCGAACGCCGCGTCGAACGACGCCGACGGCGGCTCGAAGTCGTACCGCTTCAGCGTGGCAAGCGCTTCCGGCGCGCCCGCCAGCCGGTCCATCCCCGCGTCCTCCCACTCCACGGACACCGGCCCCTCGTACGCGATGGACCGGAGCATCCGGAAGACGTCCTCCCAGGGCACGTCGCCGTGTCCGGCGGAGACGAAGTCCCAGCCGCGCCTCGGGTCGCCCCAGGGCAGGTGGGAACCGAGACGACCGTTCCGGCCGTCCAGGCGCCTGCGTGCCTCCTTGCAGTCCACGTGGTAGATCCGGTCCCGGAAGTCGTACAGGAAGTTGACCGGGTCGAGGTCCTGCCAGACGAAGTGGCTCGGGTCGAAGTTCAGCCCGAATGCCGCCCGGTGGCCGACGGCCTCCAGGGCGCGGTGCGTGGTCCAGTAGTCGTACGCGATCTCGCTCGGGTGGACCTCGTGGGCGAACCGCACGCCCTCCGCGTCGAAGACGTCCAGGATCGGGTTCCAGCGTTCGGCGAAGTCCTCGTACCCCTGCTCGATCATGTGGGGCGGGACCGGCGGGAACATGGCGACCAGGTGCCAGATCGAGGATCCGGTGAATCCGATGACGGTACGCACCCCGAACGCGGCGGCCGCGCGGGCGGTGTTCTTGATCTCCTCGGCCGCCCGGCGACGTACCCCTTCGGGGTCGCCGTCGCCCCAGATCCGCGCGGGCAGGATCCCCTGGTGCCGTTCGTCGATCGGGTTGTCGCAGACGGCCTGGCCGACGAGGTGGTTGGAGATCGCCCAGCACTTCAGCCCGTACTTGTCGAGCAGCTGCCGCCGCCCGTCCAGATAACCGGGGTCGGACAGCGCCTTTTCGACCTCGAAGTGGTCGCCCCAGCAGGCGAGTTCGAGTCCGTCGTAGCCGAAGTCCCGGGCGAGCCGGCAGACCTCCTCCAGCGGCAGGTCGGCCCACTGACCGGTGAAGAGTGTGAAGGGACGGGGCATGCGCGGGACCTCCTAGAGGACTACGGGGGTGTGTACGGAGTTCTTCTCGGCGCTCTCCTCCACCGCGGCGAGCACCCGTTGCACCTGCAGGCCGTCGGCGAACGACGGTGCGGGGGCGGTCCCTTCGGCGATGGCCCGCACGAGGTCACGGGCCTGGTGGACGAAGGTGTGCTCGTAACCGAGGGCGTGACCCGGCGGCCACCACGCCTCCAGGTAGGGGTGCTGGGGCTCGGTGACGAGGATGCGCCGGAATCCCGCCGTGGTGGGGGCCTCGGTCTGGTCGTGGAAGGACAGCTCGTTGAGCCGTTCCAGATCGAAGGCGAGCGAACCGCGCTCCCCGTTGATCTCCAGCCGCAGCGCGTTCTTCCGTCCGGCCGCCATCCGGGTCGCCTCGAACGAGGCCAGCGCCCCGGACGCGAGCCGGCCGGTGAACAGCGCCGCGTCGTCGACGGTCACCGCACCCCGCGCGCCCGGGTCCGCGGCTCCGGAGAGCCCGGCCGAGGGCCCGGCGAGCACCGGTCGTTCACGCACGAACGTCTCGCTGACCGCGGACACCCCGACCAGCGGCTCCCCCGCCAGGAACTGGGTCAGGTCCACGATGTGCGCCCCCAGGTCGCCGAGCGCTCCCGAGCCCGCGTGTTCCCGCTTCAGCCGCCAGGTGAGCGGTGATTCGGGATCGACGAGCCAGTCCTGGAGATAGGTGGCACGGACATGTCGCAGGGTGCCGATCCGGCCGTCGGCGATCAGCTGCCTGGCGTAGGTGATCGCCGGCACCCTGCGGTAGTTGAAGCCCACCATCGCGACCTGGCCGCGGACCGCCGCGCGCTCCGCGGCCTCGACCATGGCCTCGGCCTCGGCGACCGTGTTGGCGAGCGGCTTCTCGCACAGCACGTGCTTGCCGGCCTCCAGGGCGGCGATGGCGATCTCGGCATGGCTGTCGCCGGGGGTGCAGATGTCGACGAGCTGTACGTCCTCCCGGTCGATCAGGGCCCGCCAGTCGGTCTCCGCCGCCGCCCAGCCATGGCGGGCCGCGGCCGCGTCGACCGCTGCCCGGTCGCGGCCGCAGATCGCGGCGAGAGCCGGTTTCATGGGCAGTTCGAAGACGTGTCCCGCGGTGCGCCAGCCCTGTGAGTGGGCGGCGCCCATGAACGCGTATCCGACCATGCCGACTCCGAGCACCGGCACACTCGTCGTCGGCCGGTCCGTCGGCGGCGCTGCGGCCTCCTGATCCGTATCTTCCCTACGGGCCATCCGGGCTTCCTCCTCGTCGGTCGTTCGATGGGGGCGGCAGGAGGGTCAGCACCCTCCTGCGGGGCGGATCAGCTGAAGCCCGTCGGCAGGTACTGGTCGATGTTCTCCTTGGTGACCACGGCCGAGTAGAGGGTGAGATTGGTCGGGATCTCCAGCTCGGCCAGGCCGCCGAGCCCCTTGCCCTGTCCGAGGGAGCGGGCCAGGTCGATGGCGGACGCGGCCATCGTCGGCGGGTAGAGAACGGTGGCCTTCAGCACACTGTTGTCGGCCTTGATGGCGTCCATCGCGGCTTTGGCCCCGGCGCCGCCGACCATCAGGAACTCGTCGCGGCCCGCCTGCTGGATGGCGCGCAGCGCGCCCACACCCTGGTCGTCGTCGTGGTTCCACAGGGCATCGAACTTCTTCTGCGCCTGCAGCAGCTGGGCCATCTTCGCCTGGCCCGACTCGACGGTGAAGTCGGCGGCCTGACGTGCCACCAGTTTGACGTTGGGGTAGTTCTTCAACGCGTCGGCGAAGCCCTGGCTGCGCTGCTTGGTGAGCTCCAGGTTGTCGATGCCGGCCAGCTCGACGACCTTGGCGTCCGCCTTGTCCTTGAGCTGCTCGCCGATGTACGTGCCGGCGTTGAGACCCATGCCGTAGTTGTCGCCGCCGACCCAGCAGCGGTAGGCCTGCGGAGAGGCGAAGATCCGGTCCAGATTGATGACGGGGATGCCGGCCCGCATGGCCTCCAGGCCGACCTGGGTCAGCGCCTTGCCGTCGGCGGGAAGGATGACGAGGACGTCGACCTTCTTGTTGATGAGGGTCTTGACCTGGCCGATCTGGGCGGCTGTGTCATTGGAGCCCTCGGTGGTCTCCAGTGTCACCTCGGAGTACTTCGCCGCCCGCGACTTGGCGTTCTCGTTGATGGCGTTGAGCCAGCCGTGGTCGGCCTGCGGGCCGGCGAAGCCGATGGTGACGGCCTTGCCGGGCTTGTCGTCGGCGGCGGGGACGCTGCTCTGCGCGGTGTCCTTGGTCTTGGGGTCGTTGCTGGTGCAGGCGGTGAGCAGGGCGCCCGCGGAGACGGCCGCGGAGCCGAAGAGCAGTCGTCTGCGGCTGGTTTCTGGCATGGCTGTCAAACCCTTCATCCGATACGTGACGTGTCACAGGTGGCGTTCGGGGCGGGGGGTGGGTGGGTCGGGGTGACGGAGCCGACGGGGGCGGGGCGCGGTGCGGGCCCGTCCGGGCCTGATCCGCCGGGCCTCAGGTCTCCCCGTGCGCGGAGGTGCGGCGCTGGACGAGGACGGCGGCGACGATGATCGCGCCCTTGGCGATCTGCTGCACATCGCTCTGCAGATTGTTGAGCGCGAAGATGTTGGTGATGGTGGTGAAGACGAGGACACCGAGTACGGAGCCGACGATCGTGCCGCGCCCACCGCTGAGCAGGGTCCCGCCGATGATCGCGGCGGCGATGGCATCGAGCTCGTACAGATTGCCGTTGGTGTTCTGCCCCGAGCCGGACAGGACGATCAGCATGAACGCCGCGATGCCGCAGCACAGCCCGGAGAGCAGATAGAGGTAGAGCCGCTGCCGCCGTACGTCGATGCCGGCCAGCCTGGCCGCTTCCGCGTTGCCGCCGACCGCGACCGTACGCCGTCCGAAGGTCGTGCGGTTCAGCACCAGCCAGCCGATGACGGTCACCGCGGCGAACATCATGACCAGGGGCGGGATGCCGAGGACGTAGGAGCCGGGCAGACCCAGGTCCAGTACGGACTGGACGGTGACGATCTGGGTCTTGCCGTCGGTGATCTGGAGGGCGAGCCCCCGGGCCGAGGCGAGCATGGCCAGCGTCGCGATGAACGGCACCATCCGGCCGTACGCGATGAGCAGTCCGTTCACCAGTCCGGCACCGAGTCCGACGATCACCGCGGTGAACAGGATTCCGGCGAAACCGTACTCCTGGGTGGCGAGCGTGGTCGCCCAGACGGAGGCGAGCGCGACCATCGCACCCACCGACAGGTCGATGCCGCCGCTGGTGATGACGAAGGTCATGCCGACGGTGACGACGCCGATGACGGACGACTGCGTGAGGATCAGCTGGAGGTTCCCGGTGTCCAGGAAGGCATCGGGCTCGGTGATTCCACCGACCACGATCAGTGCGGCGAGGACGCCCAGGAGCGAGAGGTTGCGGACGTCCGCGCGCAGGCCGATGGCGCGCGGAGGTCCGTCCTTGCTCCGTGGTCCGGCGACCGGGGCGGGGGCGGCTCCCTCGTCCGGCCCGCCCTGCTGCGTCGAGGAGACGGGCTGCGTCATGACGTCGGGCTCCCTTCCATCACTAGGTCGAGTACGCGGTGCTCGTCGAGCTCCCGGGCATCCGCCGCATGCACGACGCGGCCCTCGCGGAGCACCAGCACCCGGTCGGCGAGGCCAAGCACTTCGGGCACCTCGCTGGAGACGAGCAGGACGGCGAGGCCTTCGTCGGCCAGCCGTCGGATCACGGCGTAGAGCTCGGCGCGGGCGCCGACGTCGACACCGCGGGTCGGTTCGTCGAGCAGCAGTACCCGACAGCCCCGCAGCAGCCAGCGGGCCAGGACGGCCTTCTGCTGATTGCCGCCGGAGAGCGTGCGGACGGGGGTGTCCGGGTTGTCGGGGCGCAATGAGAGTTCGCGGGTGGCGGCGCGCGCCGCCCGGCGCTCGGCCCCGCGGTCCATCCAACCGGCGCGGGAGAAGCGCGACATGGAGGAGACGGAGACGTTGCGGGTGACGGATTCGAGCATCAGCAGCGCTTGCGCCTTGCGTTCCTCGGGTGCGAGTCCGATCCCGGCGGCGACGGCCGCGCGTACGCTGCCGGGCCTGAGCGGTGTGCCGGCCACGGTGACCTGTCCGGCGCTCGGCCTGCGGGCGCCGTAGACCGTCTCCAGGATCTCGGAGCGCCCCGATCCGACGAGTCCGGCCAGGCCGACGATCTCGCCGGGCCGAAGCTCCAGGTCCACCGGGTCGAATTCCCCCTTCCTGGTCAGCCCCACGACTTTCAGTACCGGCTCCGTCGCCGCCGCTGCCGCGCCGTCCGTGGTGCGCGGCGGGAAGACGTACTCGACATTGCGGCCGGTCATCATCGCAACGATGTCGCGCGTGGGCGTGGACTTGGCGGGCAGCCCCACGGCGACGGCGCGGCCGTCCTTGAGCACGGTCACCCGGTCGCCGATCCGGCGGATCTCCTCCAGGCGGTGCGAGATGTACACGACGGCCACCCCGTCGGCCGTGAGGGAGGTGACGATGCGGAAGAGGTTGTCGACCTCGTCGGGGTCGAGTGCGGCGGAAGGCTCGTCCATCACGATGAGCCGGACGTCGTGGGAGAGCGCCCGCGCCATGGAGACGATCTGCTGCTGTGCGGCGGACAGCTCACCGACGGCCCTGGCAGGGTCGATCTCCGGATGACCGAGACGTCTCAGCAGCGCGGCCGCCGCCGTGCGGCCCTCCCGGGTGCGGACGACGAAGCGGGCGGTGGTGGGTTCATGGCCGAGGAAGACGTTCTCGGCGACCGACAGGCCCTCGACCAGGTCGAGTTCCTGGTAGATGGTGGCGATGCCCAGGCGCATCGCGGCCATGGGCGACTTGAGCACGGCCGGTGCGCCGTGCCAGGTGATCTCGCCGCCGTCGGGCTGGTGGGCCCCGGCGAGCACCTTGATGAGAGTGGACTTGCCGGCGCCGTTCTGCCCGAGGAGACAGTGGACTTCGCCGGCCTGGACCTCCAGGTCCACGCCGTCGAGGGCGCGCACTCCGGGGAACGACTTGGTGATGCCGGACATGGTGAGCAGGGGTGGTTCTGGTGCCATGACGAATCCCCTCGGCGAGTACGGTCTCCCCTGCTCGAGCGCAGCCGAGAGCTCGGGGAGGGCCGGTGAGTGGGCAGGGCGGTACCAGGTGCGGTGGTGCGGGTGTTGTCGGTGTGCGGATGCTTGCCCGGGTGCGCCGGTGTGCGTGATTCCGGTGTGCGAGTGCGTGCTGCCTGAGTGTGCGAGTGCGTGCTTGCCGGGTGTGGTGGTGGGGTTTCCCAGGTGCTGCCGGCCCGGAGTCAGGCCGGTGAGAACAGGTGGTCGCTGATGAGCCGGGCGGCGCCGATCACTCCGGCGGCCGGTCCCAACTCGCCCAGAACGATGGGGAGATTGCCGGTGGCCAGCGGCAACGACTGCCGGTAGACCTGGGTCCGGACGCTGGCGAGGAGCGTGTGCCCGAGGCCGGTGACACCTCCGCCGATCACGACCAGGCCGGGATTGAAGAAGCTGACGAGTCCCGCGATGACCTGACCGACGCGGTTGCCGCCCTCGCGGATCAGGTCGAGCGAGGTGGCGTCACCGGCCGCCGCGGCGGCCGCCACATCGGCGGCGGTGAGCTTTCCGGACGCCTCCAGCCGGCCCGCGAGTTCCGCCGACTGCCCGGCACGCGCCGCGTCCTCGGCGTCACGGGCGAGCGCGGCACCGCTGAAATGGGCTTCCAGGCAGCCCCGGTTGCCGCAGGCGCAGGCGCGTCCTTCGGGTTCGACCTGGATGTGGCCGATGTCCCCGGCGCTGCCCGTCGTACCGCGGTGGACCTCGCCGCTCACGACGATGCCGCAGCCGATGCCCGTGCCGATCTTGACGCAGAGGAAGTCGCCCACGGAACGTGCGACGCCCGCGTGCTGCTCCCCCATCGCCATCAGGTTCACATCGTTGTCGACCATGACGGGGCAGCCCAGTTCCTGGCTGAGCGCCTCGCGGACCGGGAAGCCGTCCCAGCCGGGCATGATCGGCGGCGCGACCGGTACGCCTTCGGGGAAGCGGACCGGGCCGGGCACGCCGATGCCCGCGCCGTCGAAGCCCTCGGCGAGCCCGGAGGCCCGGAGCTTGGCGGCCATGGCCAGCACCTGCTCGAAGACGGCGACGGGTCCTTCGCGTACGTCCATGGGGTGGTTGAGGTGACCCAGGACCTCCAACTCGGCGTTGGTGACGGCCACATCGACGGATGTGGCACCGATGTCGACGCCGAGGAAGCGCAGTTGCGGAGCGAGCCGGATGTTGTGCGAGCGACGCCCGCCGCGGGATGCGGCGAGTCCGTCGGCCACGACAAGTCCGGTCTCCAGCAGCCGGTCGACCTCGACGGCGAGCTTGGAGCGGGAGAGATCCACCTGATCCCCCAGCTGTGCCCGTGAGTTGGGCCCGCCGTCGCGCAACAGCCGAAGCAGTCGCGCCTGATGCGCATTCGCGGGTCGTGCCGTCATACGTCTCACGCGCCCCTCCCCGCCACATCGGCCTGTCCGTCGGGCTTTCGAGGGGAACGTAGCAGCGGTTGCCGGGAGTGGGAAGAAGTTGCGCAGGAATCCGCTACAACTTTCTCCACACCGAGGACAAAGCCGTTCGACCGAATCACGGGCCCGCTGCCGACTCGGGCTCCCGACCGCCGGCGCGTGCGGGTCGGGGGTCAGCGCTGTCGGTACGGGCCGTCCAGGGCCGCCCACTGGAGCAGCATGATGGTCTTGGCATCGGCGATGGCACCGCTGCGGACCATGGAGAGGGCCTCGTCGAAGGGGAGTTCCACGGTTTCGATGTCCTCGCCCTCGGCCGCGACCCCGTACCCGTACCCGTACCCGTACCCGTCGGCGGTGTCGGCCGTCGAACGGTAGGGGGCGGCGAAGAAGTGCAGGCGTTCGGTGACCGAGCCGGGGCTCATATAGACGTCGAAGACCCGCTGGGGGGCGCCCACGACATGTCCGGTCTCCTCGGCCGCCTCCCTGCGGATGGCCTCCTCGGGGCTGTCGCCGTCGAGCAGCCCGGCGGCGGTCTCGATCAGCATCCCGTCCTGGTGCCCGTTGACGTAGGCGGGCAGGCGGAACTGACGGGTCAACAGAACGGCGCGGCGATCGGGGTGGTAGAGCAGGATCGTGGCGCCGTCGCCCCGGTCGTAGGTCTCACGCTGTTCGGTGCTCCAGTGGCCGTCGCTGTGCTGATAGTCGAAAGTCGTTCTGCGTAGGACGTACCAGTCGCAGGACAGTACCTCCACGTCCCTGATGCGCACCCGCGGATTGCCGGCCAGATCGCGGCCGTGCCGGTCCAGGCCGGTGCGCCCGCGGCGGTCCGGGGTGTCCACGCCCGCGGTCACCGCGCGGCCGGGACGTCGTCGATGGCGGTGTGGACGTCCAGGCCCCGGGCCCGCGCGACCATCCGGTCCGCGCAGTCCGGGGGGTCGGCGACCGGGATGACCAACGGTCGTGGAACAGCGGTCATGAGCTGCACTCCTTGCGGTGGATCCGGTTTCCTCAGGCCAGGACGGTGCGGACGCCCGCATCGCGCAGGGCTGCCAGCGTCGACGGGCCTTTGGGGTGGGTTTCGGCGTCCTGGGCCGCACTGTCGGTGACGAACACGTCCACCGCGCCCACGGCGGCGACCTGGCTGAACGCGCGCACCCCGAGCTTGGTCGCGTCGGCGACGGCGATGGTCCGGTCCGACTGCGCGAGCGCGGCCTGTTTGACGGCCGCGTCGTCCAGCGAGAACTCCGACCAGCCGTACTCGGCGTGCACCCCGCCGATGGACAGGACGAAGCAGTCGAAGGCCAGTGCTTCGAGTGTGCGCAGGGCCGACGGGCCGACCAGTGACCGTTCACCGGGACGGGACCGGCCGCCGACGACCAGCAGGTCGATCCCAGGCCGATCCGCCAGACGGACAGCGGCCTGAAGACTGAGCACCGCCACTGTCAGGGGGGCCCGTTCGGCCAGATACCCGGCGACGTGAACGGTGGTGGTGCCTGCGTCCAGAAGCACCCGCGATCCCGGCTCGATCATCGCGGCCACGGCCGCACCGAGCCGGTCCTTCGTCGCGGCCTGCCACGGCTCACGGGCCGCGAAGCCCGCGCCCTCCTCGCGGGAACGCGTGGCGACCGCACCGCCGTGCACCCTGCGCACCAGCCCCTGGCGCTCCAGTACGTCGAGGTCCCGGCGGACGGTCATCTCGGAGACCCCCAGACGATGGGAGAGCTCCGACACGGAAACCCGGTCGGAGCCCTGCACCAATCGCAGGGTCAGGTCCAGACGATTGGCGACACCCATGACTCATTTCTAACACATTGATGTTCGATTGAACATCGATGTGTGCGAACGTTGGGGTGGCATCGGAGCGACCCGGCGGCGCGGAACGCGGAAAGGAGCCGGGGCTCGAAGCCCCGACCCCTGCGGCGCGGCCCTTCCCGCGCGGATCCCTTTCGGCCGTCCGCCGACAACGCGGCGCGGTGCCGTAGCTGTCGTCGCGCGCCCGCCAGGGATTGCAGGCCGGCTCGCTCTCGACCAAGTGCCGTCCGGGACGGAGCACGCGCGTCGTCATCGGTTCGAGCAGCGCCTCGTACGCGCGCTCCCGCAGTGGACCGGGCCGTTCCGGCTTCGGCACAGCCCCTTGCGGCAGCCCTGTCGACAACATCGCGGTCCCCCTACGGGCGACGAGCAATTGCTTGTCGCGCACCAGGCCGTCACCGGGCGCAACGCCCCTCAGGGGCAGCGGATGACCTGACCCGCGTACGAGAGATTCCCGCCGAAGCCGAACAGCAGCACCGGCGCACCGCTGTGCACCTCCCCGCGCTCGACCAGCTTGGACAGGGCCATCGGGATCGAGGCCGCGGACGTGTTGCCGGAGTCCACGACATCCCGGGCGATGACCGCGTTGACCGCGCCGATCTTCCTTGCGACCGGCTCGATGATCCTCAGGTTGGCCTGGTGCAGTACCACCGCGGCCAGATCCTCGGGGGCGACACCGGCCTTCTCGCACACCTTGCGGGCGATCGGCGGCAACTGCGTGGTGGCCCACCGGTACACGGACTGCCCCTCCTGCGCGAATCGCGGGGGCGTCCCTTCGATCCGCACCGCGTTCCCCATCTCCGGCACCGAACCCCACAGAACGGGTCCGATCCCGGACAGGTCCCCGCCGTCCGGGTCCGCCACGACGACCGCCGCGCCTGCCCCGTCACCGAGCAGCACACAGGTGCTGCGATCGGTCCAGTCGGCGATGTCCGCCATCTTGTCGGCGCCGATGACGAGGACACGGTCGGCCGCGCCCGCCCGGATCGCATGGTCGGCGGTGGCGAGGGCGTGGGTGAACCCGGAGCAGACCACATTGATGTCCATCACCGCGGGGGATCCCATGCCGAGGCGCGCGGCGACCCGCGCCGACATGCTCGGCGAACGGTCGATCGCGGTGGAGGTGGCGACGAGAACCAGATCGACCTCGGCGGGCTGCAGCCCCGCCGAGGCGAGCGCCTTGGCCCCCGCGTGCGCGGCCATCTCGTCCACCGGCTCGTCAGGACCTCCGACGTGTCGGGTCTTGATGCCGACGCGGCTGGTGATCCACTCGTCACTGGTGTCGACCATGGCCGCCAGATCGTCGTTGGTGAGCACCCGGGCGGGCTGATAGTGGCCGAGCGCCACGACACGTGAGCCGGTCATGTACAGGATCCCCTCGCTACATATGGCAGGAACCATCCAGTCTTGGTCGCTACCGCCCGGTACAGGGGCACGTGATCCCACAGGAATCACCGCCGCTCATTGGAGGCTTGGCAACAGCCTTGACCACCCGGAAAGCATTCTGTGGACAATTCTGGCGACTTGGGATCGTGCGCTGCCCCCACGCCTGGTCCGGGACCCGGACCACCACCGTCGGCCCATACTGCGGCGTCGACCGCAATGTCACACTCCACGTGCGGGACAATGAGCTCGCCGAGCTCACCTCACCGCACCACAATCAGGGGTGACCCGCGGCAACCTCTGCATCCAGGGCCGGTTCGGCTTCCGACACCACGTACAGAATCGGGTTTCACCGCTATGGGACGGGTCACCGAGCGTCGACGCACCATTCGCATCCGGGACGGGAAGGTCTCGACGCGCCCCGACACGCTCGTCGCCGAGGAGCCCCTGGAGATCCGGCTGAACGGCAAGCCGCTCGCCATCACGATGCGGACGCCGGGCGACGACTTCGCACTGGCGGCGGGCTTCCTGGTGAGCGAGGGCGTGATCGGCGACGGAGCCGAGGTGCAGCGGATCGCCTACTGCGCCGGGGCCACGGCGGACGGCGTCAACACGTACAACGTGGTGGATGTGAGACTCGCCCCCGGTGTCGCGGTCCCCGACGTCACGCTCGAACGCAATGTGTACACCACGTCGTCCTGCGGGCTGTGCGGCAAGGCGAGCCTCGACGCGGTGCGCACCACGACCCGGCATCCCATCGCCGACACTCCCCCGGTCCGGGTGGAGCCCGCCCTGCTCGCCGCCCTCCCCGACCGGCTGCGCGCCGCCCAGCGGGTCTTCGACCGGACGGGTGGTCTGCACGCGGCGGCGTTGTTCTCCGAGACGGGTGAGCTGCTCGACGTCCGGGAGGACGTCGGCCGCCACAACGCGGTCGACAAGCTGGTGGGCCGCGCCCTGACGGACGGTCGACTGCCGCTGTCCCGCACGATTCTGCTGGTGTCGGGACGTGCCTCTTTCGAGCTGGCCCAGAAGGCGGTGATGGCCGGGATCCCCGTGCTCGCGGCGGTCTCGGCACCGTCGTCCCTCGCCGTCGACCTGGCGGCCGAGACCGGACTGACCCTGGTCGGTTTTCTGCGGGGCCCTTCCATGAACGTGTACGCGGGCGAGGAGCGCGTCGCCCTGGAGGCCCCGGCCGGCCGGGGCTGAGGCTCCCTGCCCGTCCGCACGGGTCCGGGTGCCGACCGACGAAGAGCACTCCCCCGCGTCGGCCGACCGGGCCCGTCCCGTTGCGTGCACGTCCGCCCCGGGGACCGGGCGCGTCCCCGGGGCGGTTTCAGCCCACCGCCAAGGACTTCTCCGTCGCCCGACCACTCGTCCGCGCCGCCCTGCCGGGGTTCCCCTCCAGCGGATCGCGCGAGCGGCGCTTGGCGATCACCGCGCACACCATGAGCTGCATCTGATGGAAGAGCATCAGCGGCAGCACGGCGAGGGACGCCTGCGCCCCGAACAGGACGCTCGCCATCGGGAGCCCGGAGGCCAGGCTCTTCTTCGAACCGGCGAACTGGATGGCGATCCTGTCCTCCCGGTCGAAGCCGAGCCGCTTCGCCCCGTACCAGGTCAGGATGAGCATCAGCGCGAGCAGCACCGCCTCGGCGGCGAGCAGCGCCCCGAGCCGGGCCGGGGTGACCTGGTGCCAGATGCCCGCGACCATGCCCTCGCTGAACGCCGTGTAGACGACGAGCAGGATCGAGCCCCGGTCGACACGGCCGAGGACCTTCCTGTGACGGGTGAGGAAGCCACCGATCCAGCGGCGCAGCAACTGCCCCGCGACGAACGGCAGCAGCAGTTGCACCGCGATCTTCAACAGCGCGTCCACCGAGAACCCGCCGCCGCTGTTGCCGAGCAGCGCGGCCGCGAGCAGCGGGGTGAGGAAGATTCCGGCGATCGAGGAGAAGGAGCCAGCGCAGATCGCCGCCGGCACATTGCCGCGGGCGATCGAGGTGAAGGCGATCGAGGACTGGATGGTCGAGGGGACGAGGCAGAGAAAGAGGAAGCCGCTGTGGAGCTGCGGCGTCAGGACGTACGGCACCAGCCCCCTGCCCGCCAGGCCGAGGAGCGGAAATGCCACGAAGGTGCAGACCAGGACGGCGAGATGGAGCCGCCAGTGCTTGAGGCCGTCGAGCGCCTCGGCGGTGGAGAGGCGGGCGCCGTACAGGAAGAAGAGAAGGGCGACCGCTCCGGTCGAGGCGCCGCCCGCCACATCCGCGGCGGTCCCCGACGCGGGCAGCGCCGCGGCGAGCACGACCGTGCCGATCAGCGCCAGGATGTACGGGTCGATCGGCAGCCGGGTCGGCAGCTTCCAGGTGCGGCGGCTCATGTGCTCCACATGTTCTGTCTGATTCCGGTCGGGCCCTGCCCATCCTGCTCCCGATCAAGGTGATCGGGAATCCCGCACACCGCTCTCACTGTCATCACGGTTCGCGATAGCCTGGCCTCATGTACGACCCCGCGCAGCTGCGCACCTTTCTCGCCGTGGCCCAGACGCTGAGTTTCACGCAGGCCGCCCGGCGGCTCGGGGTACGGCAGTCCACGGTGAGCCAGCATGTGCGGCGGCTGGAGGACGCGGCGGGGCGCCAGCTGTTCGCCCGGGACACGCACCGGGTCGATCTCACGCCGGACGGCGAGGCGATGCTCGGTTTCGCCCGGACGATACTTGAGGCCCATGAGCGGGCCGCGGCCTTCTTCACCGGCACCCGGCTGCGCGGACGGCTGCGGTTCGGGGCCTCCGAGGACTTCGTACTGACCCGGCTGCCGGAGATCCTGGAGTCGTTCCGCCGCGACCATCCGGACGTCGAGCTGGAGCTGACGGTGGAGCTGTCCGGAACGCTGCACCAGCGACTGGCGGCGGGCCGGCTGGATCTCGTCCTCGCCAAGCGGCGCACCGGCGACACGCACGGAGAACTGGTCCGGCACGACGCGCTGACCTGGATCGGCGCGCCCCGGCTGCGGATCGACCCGGACCGTCCGGTTCCGCTGGTGCTCTTCCCGCCGCCGGGCATCACTCGGGCCCGCGCCCTGGAGGTCCTGGAGGAGCACGGCCGGTCCTGGCGGATCGCCTGTACGAGCACCAGTCTCAGTGGACTGATCGCGGCGGCCCGCGCGGGGCTCGGCGTGATGGCTCACAGCCGGGGGCTGATCCCGCCGGGCCTGACGCCGATGCCGGCCAGAGCGGGGCTGCCGGACCTCGGCGACGTGGACTTCGTCCTGCTGCACGGCCGCCGCCGGGACGGCGCCCAGGAGGCCGCGGACGCCCTGGCGGCGGCGATCCTGGCGGGCGGCGACCGGCTGATCCGAGATGTCGGCACGATCGGTTCGCTCGGCGGCCGGGTGGATGCATGACCGTACGCCGTCACGGGGAGGGTGGACGGCAGTCGCGGTGGCGAGGCGGGCCCGGTGCGGGCCGACGGGCGTCGGCCCGTCCGCGGACCAATGCCCCCGTATCCACCCGGAACGGGAGTGACCGCGACGTACAGATTCGGTGGAGATTCCGCCTTCGGCCGCTTACTCCGTGGTCTCGGCCACGCCCGAGCCTTGCCCATCTGGCCGGATTTCGGTGGCTGACCTGTGCATATGCCACGTTGTCCGTCGGTTCGGGCCCCTCCCGCCGCGCCGTCCCTTGGGGTAGCGTCACGGCGCTGTGCGGAGCGCCACGAGGAGCAGGTCATTGCGTGAGTTCACTGTCCCACCCATGGCGGCCGCGCCCCTCGTGGGCGGGTTGGCCGATGCGGTGTTCGACTACGCCGAGGAGGATCCGCACCGGGTCGCGCTCGGCCGGAAGGACGAGAACGGCCACTGGCGGGATGTCGCTGCGGCGACGTTCCGCGACGAGGTGATGGCGCTCGCCAAGGGGCTGATCGCGCACGGCGTCAGGTTCGGCGACCGGGTGGCCCTGATGTCGCGTACGCGCTACGAGTGGACGCTCTTCGACTTCGCCCTGTGGACAATCGGTGCCCAGTCCGTACCGGTCTACCCGACCTCCTCGGCCGAGCAGGTCTTCTGGATGCTGCACGACGCCGATGTGTCCGCCGTCATGGTCGAGCACGAGGACCACGCCATGACGATCGCCTCGGTGATCGACCGGCTGCCCCGGCTCCAGCGGCTCTGGCAGCTCGACGCGGGCGCCGTGACCGAGCTCGTCGGCGCGGGTGCCCATGTCGAGGACGAGGTGGTGCACCGGCACCGGCGCGCGGTGACGCCCGAGTCGGTGGCGACCGTCATCTACACCTCGGGGACGACCGGACGCTCCAAGGGCTGTGTGATCACGCACGCCAATTTCATGTTCGAGACGGACACCATGGCCTCCCGCTGGCAGTCGGTCTTCCGCTCCAGGCCGGGTGACGAGGCCGCCACGCTGCTCTTCCTGCCCCTGGCGCATGTCTTCGGGCGCATGGTCGAGGTCGCCGCCGTGCGCGGCCGCGTGAAGCTGGGCCATCAGCCGGAGCTGTCGGCGAAGGCCCTGATGCCGGACCTGGTGTCGTTCCGGCCGACGTTCATCCTGGCGGTGCCGTACATCTTCGAGAAGGTCTTCAACGCGGCCCGGCGCAAGGCCGAGGCCGAGGGGCGCGCCGGGCCGTTCGACAAGGCCGTGGACATCGCGGTGAAGTATGCCGAGGCGATGGAGGAACGGGCCTTCGGGGCCGGTCCCGGGCCGTCCGCCGGACTGCGGGTGCAGCACCAGTTCTTCGACAAGGTCGTGTACAAGAAGGTACGCGAGGCGATGGGTGGCCGGATCCGGCACGCCATGTCCGGCGGTTCGGGGATGGAGCGGCGGCTCGGGCTGTTCTTCGAGGGCGCGGGCGTCACGGTGTACGAGGGGTACGGGCTGACCGAGTCGACCGCGGCGGCCACCGCCAATCCGCCGGAACGCACGCGGTACGGCACGGTCGGGCAGCCCATCCCCGGCACCACGGTGCACATCGCCGAGGACGGCGAGGTGTGGGTGCACGGCGCCAATGTGTTCGCGGGCTATCTCGGGGCGCCGGAGGCCACCGACGCGGTGCTGCGCGACGGCTGGCTGGCCACCGGGGACCTGGGGGCGCTCGACGAGGAGGGCTATCTGACGATCACCGGCCGGAAGAAGGAGATCCTGGTGACGTCGGGCGGCAAGAGCGTGTCACCGGCCGGCCTGGAGGAGCGGGTACGGGCACATCCGCTGGTCGCCCAGTGCATCGTCGTCGGCAACGACCGGCCGTACATCGCGGCACTGGTCACGGTGGACCAGGAGGCGGTGGACCACTGGCTCGCGATGCAGGGGCGGGTGCCGATGAGGACGGAGGAGCTGGTGCGGGATCCGGACCTGGAGATGGAGGTACGGCGGGCGGTGGTGGCCGCCAACACAGCCGTCTCGCAGGCCGAGTCGATCCGCACGTTCCGGATCCTGGCGCATCCGTTCAGCGAGGAGCACGGTCTGCTCACCCCGTCGCTGAAGCTGAAGCGCAAGGCGATCGAGACGGCGTACGCGGTGGAGGTCGACGCGCTGTACCGCTGAGGCACGGTCGTGCCCCAGCGGTACAGCACGGGCTACGTGATCGAGATGCGGAACAGCTTGTCCGAGCCGTCCGGCTGGTTCCCCTTGTTGTCGCAGTTGGTGGTGGAGAGCCAGAGCTGGTCCCGGCCGGGCACCTGGGTGACCGTGCGCAGTCGCCCGTAGGTACCGACGTAGTAGGCGCTCGGCGTGCCGAGGTTCTCGGTGTCACCGGTGATCGGCACCCGCCACAGCCTCTCGCCCTTCAGCGCGGCCATGTAGATGACGTTGCGGACGATGGCGATCCCGCTGGGCGAGGCTTCGGAGACGCTCCAGGTCTTCTTCGGGTTGGTCATTCCGGCGGTGGAGCAGTTGCCCTCGCAGACGGGCCAGCCGTAGTTGTTCCCCGGCTTGATGAGGTTGAGCTCGTCCTTCTTGCTGTCGCCGAACTCCGCCTCCCACAGGCGGCCGTTGCGGTCGAACGCGAGGCCCTGCGGGTTGCGGTGGCCGTAGCTGTAGACGTAGTTGCCGAACGGGTTGCCGGGAGCGGGCCTGCCGTCCGTGGTCATCCGCAGGATCTTGCCGTTCAGCGAGTTCTTGTCCTGGGCGAGGTCGGGGGTCTGGGCCTCGCCGGTCGAGGCGTACAGATAGCCGTCGGGGCCGAGGACGAGCCGTCCGCCGTTGTGGTATCTGCTCTTCTTGATCCCCTGGAGCAGGACCGTGTATCCGCCGAGCGAGGTGCCGTCGTACGTCATGCGGGCGACCCGGTTGCCCTCGGACGCGGTGTGCATGAAGTACACGTAGTGGTTCGTGGACCACTTGGGGTCGACGGCGACGCCGAGCAGGCCGCCTTCGCCGTCGGTCGTGACGGCCTGGGGCACGGTGCCGACCTGGGTCCTGGTGCCGCCGGGGGTGACCTTGAAGACCTTGAAGCCGTCCCGCTCGGTCACCAGCGCGGTCTTTCCGTCGGGCATCCAGTAGGTGCCCCAGGGGACGGACCAGCCGGTGGAGACGGTGGCGATGCCGGACGGTACGCCGCCGTCGGTGGCGCAGGCCGGGGTGGTGAAGGTGACGGTGTTGCCGGGCGGCGAGGCATTGCCCGCCGCGTCCTTGGCGACGACGTCCAGGACGTAGGGGCTGGCGCAGGCGAGCCCGGTGAGGGTGGTCGTGGTGGCAGGCGGGGTGCCGGACACGGTCTTGTAGACGGTGCTTCCGCTGCGGACCTCATAGGCGGTGACGGCCCTGTCGTCCGTCGAGGCACCCCACTTCAGGACGACGCTGTTGGCGGTGAGGCCCGAGGCGGACAGGGTGCCCGGCACCGAGGGCGCGGTGGTGTCGGAGCCGGGCAGGGTGGTGCAGTCCACGATCGGACTGACCGACGACACATTGCCGGCCGCGTCACGCGCGAACACGGTGATGTCGTACCTGGTCCCGGCCGTGAGCCCGGTCAGGTTCTTCGTCGTGACGTTCCCGGCCGCCTCGGCGAGCTTGTTGCCGTGTTCGTAGATGTCGTACGCGGTGACGCCCACGTTGTCCGTCGCGGCGCCCCAGTTCAGCGTGAGGCTGTTCTCGGTGATCGCCGAGCAGCTGGGCTGCCCCGGTGCGGTGGGGGCCTCGGTGTCCGGCGGGGCGACCGTGAAGTCGACGTAGTCGAGGTTGGGCAGCCCATCGGCCGTCGTGGACGTCAGCCGGATCTTGTTGCTGCCCGCCTCGACCGGGGTGGTCAGGGTGGAGGTGGCCCAGGTGTCCCAGTCGGTGGTGGCGCCGAAGGGGCGGGCGGCGGAGACGACCGTACCGCCGACTGCGACATCCGCGGCCCGGCCGGCCGTCGTCCCGTTGGAGTACCGGACGGCGATTCTTCCGGTCCCGGCAAAGGCGGCGGTGACGGTGAACTCCACGTAGCTTCCGACGACGTTGTCGCCGTTGACGAAGCCGGTCCCGGAGTAGCCGGAGTGGTTGGACTCCACGGCGCCCCGCACGATCGTCGCGGACTCCGCCTCGTACCGGGTGGCTGCCGCGGAGGCGGATTGCGGGACCGCCTGCACCAGGGCGGTGCAGAGCAGCGCCACCACCGGCACGGCCGCCCTTCTGCGTAACGCGGTGAGCGTTCCGATCTGCATCTGAACCTCCGTCAGGGAACCCAGTAGTTGCCGGATGCGACGATCATCGACTGCAGTTGGACGCTTCCGCCGTAGTAGAGCTGCGGGTCGATCGAGGTGGTGGCGAGCCTGTTCCAGAGAGCGTCGAGCCAGACCTGGGAGCCGGAGTCGGTCAGCGCGGTCACGACGAACGGGGCGGTGAACGCCATGTCGTCGCCGCTGTCGAAGGAAGTGCCGTTGAGGTGGTATCCGGTGACGATCTTCTTCGGGTCGCCACCGGTCTTCGACTTGATCCAGGAGTTGAGCTTGCGTGCCGAGGCGAGCGAGGCGGCGTCCCCGCTGGTGACGGCGTCGGTGCCGATGCGCCACGGGTCACGACAGGCGTTCCAGGAGTAGTCGCCGTCGTTGGGGCCTTCGAGCACCTCACCGGCGGCGGGCTTGGGGGTGCTGTTGGTGTTGACGACGAAGTCCGCCAACAAGCCTGTACTGCCAGCGTACTTGGACTGTTGACCGGTGATCAGATCCTGATGGGCCGTGCGCACGGTGTCCCAGGCACTGTCGCCCGTGGCCTTCTTGAAGGCGCGGAAGTGGTCGATCATCCAGTCCGAGGAGCGGGTCATCCAGTAGTGGGACTCACCGGAGTCCGACCAGTCACCGAGCAGCATGAGGTGGGTGGTCGGGTTGACCTCGCTCCTCTTGATGGCGTTGATGTGCTTGACCGCGAGATCCTTGTAGTCGTACGTGCCCGTGGATCCCCACTGCCTGTCGGCGAGAAGCAGGCCGTAGGCGACGTCGAGGTCCCCGTCGGTCGCCGAGTCCGAGCCGTCGACGCTCTTGCAGGAGGCGTCCTGTTCGGCGGCGAGGAGGTTGGCGTTGTTGACCGAGGGATGAGCGAGCATGTATTTTACCATGCCGTCGAAGACGGTCTTCGCCTCCGGGTCCGCCCCCGCCATCGTCGCGGTGACGACCATGCCGTAGCCCTGGGCCTCGGCGACGTAGGGGTGGTCGGCGTCCGGCGAGATGACCTCGTACCAGCCGTTTCCGCAGTTCTTCCTGACGAACGCGGACTTCCAGGCGTTGTACGTCCTGATCACGGCCTGGTCGAGCGTCGACTGCGAGCCCGACGGCTTCAGCGTCCCTGCCGCGTAGGGGAATTGATGGCTGCCGAAGGGAACCGCGGGACCACCGGCGGTGGGGGCCGCGATGTCCAGGTAGTCGAGGTTGGGGCCGCCGTTCGCGGTGGTCGCGGTGGCCCGGACGGTGTTGGCTCCGGCGGCCGGCTGCGCGGGGACGGTCTTGGTCGCCCAGGTGTCCCAGGATCCCGTAGCGCCGAACGAGACCCCGGAGGCGACGACCGTACCGTTGACGCTGATGTCCATCGGCCGGTCGGTGGCGGTGCCGTTGGCATAGCGGATGGCGAGCGACGTGCTCCCCGCTGCGGCGTTCACCGTGAACTCCACGGATGATCCCGCGACATTGGCGTAGTCGACGAATCCCGTACCGGAGTAGCCGGTGTGGTTCGTGGCCACGACCGCCCGGGAGAGCGTCCCGCCCTCCGCCTCGTAACGGGCGGCCGCCGCGGCCGCGGGCGGCGCGGCGAGCAGGGGCAGCAGCAGCCCGGCGGCGGCGAGTGCCGTGCCGCCGATGGTCGGCATGCTCGAAGTGATGCGCATCGGACCTCCTCAGCCCTTGTACTGGACGACGATCCTGGTGAAGTCGTACGGGGACTGGGACACCCCGCTGCAGGCGTCCGCGTCGCCGCCGGAGCCGCAGGCGCGATCCCGGTTGACGGACCAGAAGGCGAAGCGCGCGATGTGGTGCTGCTGCGCGTAGCCGAGGATCGTCCTGAAGTCGGTGGTGGTGACGGTCTCGTCCGACTCGTCGGTCTTCCCGTTCATCGAGGAGACCCCGATGTGCCGGTGGGCCGCGTCGTCGCTGTATCCGTAGGCGCTCTTGACGGCGGCCTTCAGGCCGTCGAGTGCGCTCACCGTGGCCGCACCCATGGTGCCGGTGTGCCCGCCGAAGTCGAACGGCATGACGACCCAGCCGTCGTTGTCCAGGCCTGCCGCGGCACCCCGCTCGATGAGGTCCTTGCCGTTGGCGTCGGGCCCGGTCGGGGTCGTCCCCATGGTCACGTACGTCACGATGCCCGGGTTCCTGGTCTTGACGATCTTCAGGGCGTCGACCACCCGCTGCCGCACGGTCGCCTTGGCGAACTCGGTGTCCTCGATGTCGATGTCCAGCGCCTTGAGGCGGTAGGCGTCGATCACCTTCTGGTAGGCCCCGGCCAGCGCGGAGGCGCTGGAGCACTTCTCGCCCAGCTTGTTGCCGCTCCAGCCGCCCGCCGATACGACAATGTCGCCACCGGCCGCCCGGATCGAGTCGATGGCGGCCTGGTCCGAGCCGCCGGTCAGCGCCCGGTCGCCGTCCCACTTCGGGTTGCAGGTGCCGTCCGAGAGGACGAAGGCGAGCGTGAACCACTTCACACCCGTCGCCGCCATCACATCGGCCGGCTTCTGCGGGTTTCCCCAGCCCAGGTACTCGTACGGGGCCGCGGCCATCGCGCCGGGGCCGACGGCGGTCGCGGTGGCGGCCGGGGAGCCGGCACCCGGAGCCCGGTCCGCCGTGGCCGCGGTGGCCTTCGGGACATGGGCGAGCAGAGGCAGAAACAGACAGCTGAGGCCCGCGAGGACGGCGACGGTACGGCGTGGGGGTCGGTCAACGTGCACGGGTGCTCCCTTCCCGATCAACGTTAGGAAAGGTTCCTAACCATCAGTGCATGGGATTCCCTGGAGAACGATCTGTCAATGCTGCGCGTGGGCCCAAATATCAAAACCCGTACGTGATTTCGCTGTGTTTCGGACAGCTCGGGCACGAACCGACGATGTCGCGCCACGTCCGGGACAAGGCCGGGCCGCACCGAGTGGGGCCCGGACGCGGCGAGGCCGACGGACCGGGATCACCGTGGGCCGGGCAGGGGGGCGGCCACGGACATCGGCCCCGCGGGAATGTCCGGCCCTCCGTGATCGTTGACCTTGAGAATGCCAACCGACGACGTAAGGATCGACCGCTCGTGAGCAAGGTCCCCTCCATCACTCTCAACAACGGCGTCGAAATGCCGCAGCTCGGTTACGGTGTCTGGCAGGTCCCGGACGACGAGGCCGCGAGGACGGTCGCGACAGCCATCGAGGCCGGGTACCGGAGCATCGACACCGCCGCGATCTACGAGAACGAGAAGGGCACCGGCCGGGCCGTGGCGGCCTCCGGCGTCGCCCGCGAAGAGCTCTTCGTCACGACGAAGCTGTGGAATTCCGAGCAGGGCTACGACCCCACCCTGCGCGCCTTCGACGCCTCGCTCGACAGGCTGGGTCTGGACTATGTCGATCTGTACCTGATCCACTGGCCGGTCCCGGCCAAGGACGCCTACATCGACACGTACAAGGCGTTCGAGAAGATCTACTCCGAAGGCCGGGCGAAGGCCATCGGCGTCTCGAATTTCCTTCCCGAGCACCTGGAGCGGCTGCTCGGCGAGACCTCCGTGGTCCCGGTGATCAACCAGATCGAGCTCCACCCGCAGCTCCAGCAGGCCGAGTCGCGCGCCTTGCACGCCAAGCACGGCATCGCGACCGAGGCCTGGTCCCCGCTGGGCCAGGGCAAGGGGCTCCTGGAGGTCCCGACGGTCGTCGCGATCGCCCGGAAGCACGGCCGCACACCGGCCCAGGTGGTGCTCCGCTGGCACATCCAGACCGGCAACGTGGTGATTCCGAAGTCCGTGACGCCGTCCCGGATCGTGGAGAACCTCGATGTGTTCGGCTTCGAGCTGGACGCCGACGACCTGGCCGCGTTCGCCGCGCTGGACGAGGGCAAGCGCCTCGGCCCGAACCCGGGCGAGTTCAACCTCGGCGCCTGAGCCGCGCCACCGCACATCGACGGCGACGCCGACCGCCGCCCGGCCGACGAGCCGGGCGGCGGTCCGCCGCGCAGGGAGGAACGAGAGCATGAGCGGGGACGGCGCACCGGTCGTCGCAGCGGGCCGCTACCGGCTGCGCAACGTGGGCAGCGGCCTGCTGCTGGAGGTGTACGGCTCCGCCAAGGGCGGCGGCGCCCCGGTACAGCAGGGCGAGGAGAACGGTTCGGCGGCCCAGCACTGGCAGCTCTCGCCCGTCCACGAGGGCGCGGCGCTCTACCACCTGGTCAACGCCCACAGCGGCAAGCGCCTGGACGTCGCCAACGCCTCCACCGAGAAGGGCGCCGTGGTCCAGCAGTGGCGTGCCAACAACTACGGCGCCCAGGAATGGCTGATCGAGCGGCACCTGGAAGCACCGGGGGTGGTGACGCTGGTCAGCTTCATCAGCGGGCTCGTCCTCGAAGTGGCCGACGGCAGCACGGCGGACGGCGCCCGGGTCCAGCAGTGGGAGGACACCGACTCCCCCGGTCAGTGGTGGCAGTTGGAGCCGGCGCCGGACAGCCCTTAGGGTCTTTCGTCCGGATCACGCCGGGCGGGTCACGGATCAGGGGCGGACGGGCTGGACACTTCGAGGGCTGTGTGGCCGCGCCCCTTCACCCGTCCGGACCAAAGTCCGCTGTTGCGGGCGTGTCGGGGCGACGCGCGATTCCTGGGGCCTCTACGTCCGCCTTCCGGTGCCGATCGGCCCGTCCGCAGGAGCGGCCGGGTTCCCGACGACCGTGACGCGGGGCGGCGTCCGCCGCGTCGGCATCGGGTTCCGCAGCCCTGCCGCCGGTCCCTGCCGAGAGCCCAAGGCCGCAGGCCACGCGCGACGCGGCCCTCATGGCCCGCTGGCAACGCCTCATCCTGCGGCTTTAATATGGCTTGGCAGGTGAACGGGTTGTCAGCGTTGGTCAGGTGTGGGCGCCTGGAACCGGCGTGCACCGGTTCCAGGCGCCCGGCTGGAACCCCGGCCCGATTCCGGCGGGCCGGGGTTCTACGTCAGGCCAGTGACGAGGTCACCGACCTTGGCTCGGTACGACGGGTCCGGTCACCACTTGCCCTCGTGGCGCTCGAGCACCCGGAAGCTGCCCACCACTCCGTTCACGACCCACACGCCACCCCGGACGTGGCCCGGGAAGACGCCGTCGCTGGAGCTGTGAGGTCCGACGGTGGCGATGGGGGCACCGTTGTCGCAGGTGGCCCCGCGGAAGACCTCGACGGTCCGGCGGCTGTCGTTGCGGATGTTGAGGCTGGTGGAGCCGAGGCCGCTGACCACGGTGATGCAGCCGCCCGGTTCGTCGGAGTACGTGCGCTCGTTGATGTGGATCCGGCCCTCGTAGTGGTCACGGCCTTCGTCGTAGCCACGGCCCTCGTAGCCACGGCCCTCGTAGCCACGGCCCTCGTAGCCACGACCCTCGTTGCCCTTGCCCTCGCCGCCCTTGCTCTCGTTGCCCTTGCCGGCGTCGCCGCCGTCGAGAGCCGAAACGGGAGCGACCTGCTGGGCAACCGCGGCGGCCTGGGCCGTCGAGGAGGGGGCAGCGTAGGCGTAGGTGATGCCGGTGGCGGCCATGGCCGCGGCGGCCGCGACAGCGGCTGTAACGATGGTGGAACGGGTAACCATGTCGCTTCTCCTGTCTCAGAGAGGTCGGCTGAGCAGTCGACCCGGGACGAACGTACTGACGGCTCCCATGACTTTCATTTCGGACACGTTGAAGGCCGACGCCGGGGCGCCGATCGAGGGATAAAAGGTACACCAAATGCTATTTCCATATAATTGGATAAGCCTTCAATCGCCTTTTCCTGTAGGCGAATTGATGTCCAGTTAGCCTGTAAGGGCGACTTTCTGACACCCACTCACTCAGGCGGCAGCGTGTCTCCTCTTGACACGCCGCGGGCGAGGCGGCGAGCGCTGCGCCGGAGGAGTCGAGCGGGTCCGTGGAGACCGGCCCGGCCGGGAAATTTCCGGCACACGCGTACCCCGGTCATGGGCCGAGTGGAGTACGGAATCGGCGCCGGCCGACGGTTCAGCTCTCCAGCCAGCGCCTGAGGTCGTCGGTGTGCTCGCCCAGCCTCGGCGGGCGCCGCTCGTAGCGCGGCGGGGTACGGGACAGCCCGATGGGGTTGGCCACCAGGCGCAGGGGGTCGTCGGGGTCCGAGTCGGCCGGTGTGACACGCGGGGACAGGCCCAGGCGTTCGGCCAGGTCGAAGGCGCCCGCAAGGTCGTTGACCGGACCGCAGGGCACCCCGAGCGGCGTGAGCAGGTCGAACCACTCGGCGGCGGGGCGCAGGACGAGCCGCGCGGAGAGCTCCTCGGCCAGCACGTCGACGTGTGCGACACGATCCTGGTTCGAGGCGAATCGGGCGTCGTCGGCGAGTTTCTCGGCACCCAGGCCCCGGCACAGGGCGAGGAACTGCCGGTCGTTGCCGACGGCCACGACCAGCGGCCGGTCCGCCGCCCGGTAGACCTCGTACGGGGCGATGGACGGGTGCCGGTTGCCGAGGATGCCCGGTATCCGACCGGCCAGGGTGTATCCACCCGCCTGATTGACCATGCTCGACAGCAGCGTGGACAGCAGGTTGACCTCGACGTGCTGCCCCTCGCCGGTGGCGTCGCGATGGCGCAGCGCCGCCAGGACCCCCACGGCCGCGTGCAGGCCCGTGAGCACGTCGACGAGTGCCACGCCCGTCTTGACGGGCTGCCCCGGCGCGGGCCCGGTCACGCTCATCAACCCGCCGACCGCCTGCAACAGCAGGTCGTAGCCGGGCAGCGCGGCGCCTTCACCGGCTCCGAATCCGGTCACCGAGCAGTAGACGATGCCGGGGTTGAGCGCGGCGGCCTCCTCGTAGGAGAGCCCGTGCCTGTCCATCGTGCCGGGACGGAAGTTCTCGAAGAGCACATCGGCGCGGCGCACCAGTTCGTGCGCGTCGCGGCGTCCCCTCTCCGTGCCCAGATCGATGGCGAGGGACCGTTTGTTGCGGTTCACGGAGAGGAAGTAGGTGGACTCGTCATGGGCACGCGGCGGGCCCCAGGCCCGGGTGTCGTCGCCGGAGCCCGGACGTTCCACCTTGATGACGTCAGCGCCCAGGTCCGCGAGGAGCATGGTGGCGTACGGGGCCGCCAGCACCCGCCCGAAATCGGCTATCACCACACCCGACAGGGGCCCGGGGGCGGCGGCGTTCACCAGGTCACCGTCCAAGGACCCCGCGCGTGCATCGCGGTCGTGGTGGTGAAGAACACCCGTACGGCGAGGCTCTGTTCACGCACAGCGAGGGACATGCGCGCAGCATCTCCGTCCGTCTTGGATTCGATGTGCGTTGCGCCGGCGTCGAGGGGTCGCACCGGTGCCTCGACGGCGGGCGGGGCGTCAGTGGGCACGGCGGCCGAGCACCCGACCTCGCTGTCGCCGTACGGGGCGAACTCCCCCTCGCCGTCGCCGCGGTGTGCCGCGGCGACGGGACCGGACAACTCGCGGTCGGGCGCGCGGTGGCCCGCGAGCACGGGCGGGCCGGGTTCGTGGCGGCGGGTCGACCGGTTCAGAGACTCACCCACGCGTCGGCCTCCCGCACCCGCCCGCGGACCGGTCTGTCCGGTCCGTCCTTTCCCCGGAACCCAGCAGGCCGGCATCGGTCAGTCCTTCCGGCCCAGGTGCACCGTGCGTGCCATGAGCAGGAAGACGTCGGGGCGGTGACGCAGCCCGGCCGGGTCCTCGGGGTCGAGCAGGCGGTCCAGTGCCGCGATGTCCTCGGTGGAGAGGGCCTCCCCGAACATCTCGCGCCGACGGCTGAACTCGGCGACGACGTGGTCGAGCGCCGGCCCTGAGAGCGGTGCCGGAAGGTCGAGCAGGAAGCTCCTGGTGCCCTGCGGGGCCAGCCCCACCGCGGTGAACAGGGCGTTCCAGTCCTCGGTCTCCCGCTTGGAGCCGGGCAGTGCCGCCCGCATGTCCTCGAACCACTCCGCGTTGATCGCGTCGAGCCTGGCCTCCAGACCGGGCCGCCCCATGCCGATGTCACGCGGGAGCTGACGCGGCGGCAGACCGCCCTCGACCAGGGCGATGGTCCCACCGGGGCGCAGCAGCCCGGCGAACCCCGCGAGAACGGCACGCTGGTCACCCATGTGGTGCAGGGCGTTGCCCGCCCAGATCAGGTCCGCCTCCCCCAGTCCGGCGAGGTCGTCGGGGAGATCGGCGTGCCGGGTGCGGACCCGGTCACCGAGGCCGAGCCGCTGCGCGCGGGCCCGGGTGCGTTCCAGCAGGGCCGGGGTGCCGTCGACAGCGACCACCTCCGCCTCGGGGAACACCTGGGCGAGCAGGCAGGAGATCACGCCGGGGCCACTGCCGATGTCGAGCACCCTGCGGACCTTCGGCGCCGTGGGCAGGCCGGCGATCCAACGGGCCGCCTCCGCATACTGCCGGCTGCTGAGCTCGGCGTTCTGCTCCAGTGTCGGGCCCAGGACGTCCCAGTCGAATTCGGTGTTGTCGTGGTGATGACCGTGATCGGTGTGCTGGCTCATGCGGACAGCCTCACCGCACATCACCCGCCCGGCAAGCTTTGTTGCCGGTTCGGCAAGCCACCGCTCCGGTACTCCTGTGGACTGACGCCCCGGACGCGCTTGAACGCGGTGCTGAACGCGAACGACTGGCTGTACCCGACCCGCCGCGCCACCGACTCGACCGTGGCGTCCGTCTCCCGCAGCAGGTCGGCGGCGACGGCGAGGCGCCAGCCGGTCAGGTATGCCATCGGGGGCTCCCCGACCAGCTCCGTGAAACGCCGGGCCAGCCCGGCCCGGGAGACCCCGGTCCGGGCGGCGAGACCGGCGACCGTCCAGGGGTGGGCGGGGTCCCGTTGCAGCAATCGCAGAGCCTGCCCGACGACCGGATCACCCAGGGCCCGGTACCAGGCGGGGGCTTCGGCGCCGGGTCTGGCGAACCAGGTCCGCAGCGCGGCGATCAGCAGCAGATCGAGAAGGCGGTCCAGGACCACGCTCTGGCCGGGCTCGTCCTTGGAGATCTCCTCGTCGAGCAGTGTCAGCAGAGGGCTGCCCCGCCCGTCCGCGGGCAGGTGGAGCAGCGGGGGCAGGGCGTCGAGCAGCCGTCGACTGATCTCGCCGTCCAGCAGATAGGTGCCGATGAGCATGGCCGCCGCGCCACCGGGGGCGTTGCCCCAGGTGCGCACCCCCAGCTGCATGGATTCGGAGAGCGGCTCCCCGCGCAGAGTGGTGCAGGTGCCGCCGGGTCCGATCACGGCGTGCGGCGCGGTGCCGGGAGTGTCGGCGACGGTGTACGGATCCGGGCCGCGCGCTATGGCGATGTCACCGGGCCGCAACAGCACGGCGTCCGTGCCCGTGGCCGGAACGATCCAGGCCTCCCCGTCGGTCATCGACATGAGACAGAGCGGGGCCCGGTCCGCGATCCGTACGGACCACGGAGGCTCCATCACCATCCGCAGCAGGAAGGCGCCCTTGGCCCTCGGCCCGTCCAGGAGTCCGGCGAGTGCGTCCATGCCCAGCAGCGTAGACGCACGCGTATGGAGCTGAGCGGCACGGGGATGTCGTGGACGGCACCGCCGGGCGAGCCTTGAGCCATGACACAGAACACGGAGAACGTGCAGCGGGAATCGGTGCTGGTGACGAGCGGTACGGGAAAGACCGGCCGCCGGGTCGTGGAGCGGCTGGCCGCTCGCGGGGTCCCGGTGCGGTCCGGTTCGCGCGGTGGTGAGGTCCGCTTCGACTGGGCGGACGAGTCCAGTTGGGCGCAGGCGCTGCGGGGTGTGGACGCGTCATATGTGACGTACTACCCGGATCTGGCGGCGCCCGGTGCGCCGGAGGCGATGGCGGCCTTCGGGCGGATCGCGGTGGAGAACGGGGTGCGGCGGCTGGTACTGCTGTCCGGACGGGGCGAGCCACAGGCGGTGGTGGCGGAGGAGAGCCTGCGCGCATCGGCGGCCGGGGTGGAACTCACCGTCGTCCGGTCGGCGTTCTTCGCGCAGAACTTCAGCGAAGGAGCGATGCTGGACGGGGTGCTCGGCGGCGAGGTGGTCTTCCCGGCGGGCGGAACCGCCGAGCCGTTCGTGGACGTCGACGATCTCGCCGACGTGGTGGTGGCCGCGCTCACCGAGGACGGCCATGCGGGCGCGGTGCATGAGCTGACCGGGCCGCGACTGCTGACGTTCGACGAGGTCGCGTCGGAGATCGCGCGGGCCACGGGGCGCACGGTGCGGTATCTGCCGGTGACCGGACCGGAGTACGCGCACATGCTGGAGAACTACGGTGTGCCGGGGCCCGAAGCCGGCTTTCTGGCCGACCTGTTCACCACGCTGCTCGACGGGCACAACGCGACGGTGACCGAGGGCGTGAAGCGAGTGCTCAGGCGCGATCCGCAGGACTTCGGGGCGTTCGCCCGTGCGGCGGCGCAGGCGGGTGCGTGGGAGGTCCGTGGCACGCTCGGGGAGTAGCACCGTCGGCCCGTGGGGCGGCCGGGAGCATCGGAACGCACTCGTGGAGGCGCCGGGCTCAGTCTCCGCGTCGCAGCGCCAGCAGCCGGTAGCACGGATCGGGGCGCGGCCGGTCGGGCTCGGGCAGCGCCGTCAGTACGGCCGCGAGCCTCTCGGCCGCCGCCCCCGGCAGGTGCAGGCGCGAGGCGTAATAGCCCTCACGCACCGCCTGCGCCGCGCTCAACGGGGTTTGGCCCTGGCCATGCCCCCGGAAGCGGGCCTCCCCCACCACGTCGAGGCCGGCCTCCGATCCGTACCCGACGACCAGGTCTGTGGAATCGGACGGACCGGCGGCGAGATAGGGGGCGAAGGCCTCGTCGATGTCGCTGCCCACGTCGTGGGCAGCGTCCTTGTCGACGGTGGTGACGAACACACCACCGGGCCGCAGCACTCGCGCCGCTTCGGACACCACCGCCCGCACATCCCCTTCGCCGCGCAGCAGATGCAGCAGCCAGATCGCGCCGACCGCATCCACCGCAGCTTCCGGCAGCGGCAGCCGGCGCGCGTCGGCGAGCACCACCGGGCCGATCCGCTGCCGGGCCATCCGTGCCATGCCGTACGAGGGGTCGGCACCGAATACGCCGAGCCCGGGACGGGCGAGGGCCATTCGCTCGGTGACCAGGCCCGTACCGCAGCCGATGTCCAGCAGGGTGCGGGCAGTGGACGGGACCAGGTCGAGCACCGCCGCGGCCGCCGCCTCGGCTCTGGGCACGCCACCGCGGGTGGCGTCGTAGGCAGCCGCCTCAGTGTTGTAGTTCAGCACCTGCCCGACTCTAGGACAGACCTCTACCGAATGGACACCGGTATATTGCCGGTAGGCCACTGGGCCCATAACTTGCGTTTATGGAGCTGGAGTTGCGCCATCTGCGAACCGTACGTGCCATCGCCGACACCGGGAGCCTGACCAAGGCCGCCGCGGCCCTCGGACTGGCCCAGCCGGCGCTGAGCGCGCAACTGCGACGGATCGAGAGGGCTCTCGGCGGCCCGCTCTTCGAGCGGGACCACACCGGTGCGCGGCCCACGCTCCTCGGTGAGCTGGTGCTCGAACGGGCCCGGGTGGTGCTGCCCGCCGTCAGCGAGCTCCAGGAGGAGGCGGTGCGGTTCGCCAATGCCTGCGGGACGATGGAACGCTTCCGGCTCGGTGGCACGCACGGACCGTTGCTGGGCGGCCTCGTCGACCGTCTGGTCGCCGCGCACCCGACCGCGCCCGTGTCGACGTTCACCTCCTGGTCGGTTACCGAGATCGCCGCCCAACTGGTCGACGGGAGGCTCGACTTCGGACTCATCGGGACCTGCGGGGAGAGCTTGCCACCGGCGAACGACCGGCTGACGTGGCAGGTGGTCGGGGTCGACCCGGTCTTTGTGATGCTGCCGGACTCCCATCCGCTCGCCGCCGAGCCGGAACTCGACCTCTCCGCGCTGGCGGGCGAGTGCTGGGCGGACGTGCCGGGCGAGGGTTGCTTCGCCGACTGTTTCGTCGGCGCCTGCGCGCGGGCCGGGTTCAGCCCGGTGTCGGTGTACGAGACGGACACGACGTCCGTCGTCCATCTGGTCCAGGTCGGGCGGGCGGTCGGGCTGTGCCGGGCGACCTTCCCGCCGACGCCGGGGGTGGTGACCCGCCCGCTCTCCGGTTCACCGCTGAGCTGGCGCCATCTGCTGGGCTGGCACCCCCGCTCGGCTGCGGCCGCAGCCGCGTCCGGAGCGGTGAGCGGACACACCCGGGCGGCGTACGCGGAGGCGGCCGAGCGCAGCGAAAGCTATGCGCGGTGGCTCGCCGGGCATCCGCGCTTCGGCGCCGTGATGTGAGATGTCCGCGATACGACATGGCACCCCGTGTCGACGGATCGGCG
Organism: Streptomyces sp. NPDC088252; assembly: GCF_044740965.1. Classification (NCBI taxonomy): domain Bacteria; kingdom Bacillati; phylum Actinomycetota; class Actinomycetes; order Kitasatosporales; family Streptomycetaceae; genus Streptomyces; species Streptomyces sp. NPDC088252. Next base: position 54,142 of record NZ_JBIURS010000021.1, read on the forward strand.
CCGCGCGTGACGGGTCACCGCATACCGACATACCGATGGGGCGCATGGCGATGGGGCATGACACCTCGCGCCGGCACCGCAATGTGACATGCCACCGCGCGCCAACAGATCGGATATTGCAATGTGACATGTCATCGTGCACAGCTCGGCCGGGCCCCGCGAAGGCACCCGGCCCTGGCGGATCCACCGCTCCGGATCCACCGCTCCGGACCCACCGTGCCGGACCCGCCGCGCTCCCTGCCGCCGCGCACCTGCGGTGGGCGCCGCGGCTGCGCGGCGCCCACCCGCGTCACCCACCCGCGTCACCCACCCGAGTCGCCCGCCCACGTCACCCCGGCCCCCATCGGGCGCCCGGCTCCTCGTCGGGCGCCCGGCTCCTCGTCGGGCGCCGGACCCCGGTACCTCGATTCTCGACGGCGTGCCCGCCCGGCTATCTCACGCCGTGTCCGGGGGCGATCGCCACCACCCGCGCGGCCAGATTGAGATCGTTCTCGGTGACCACGCCACCCGCGTCATGGGTGTTCACGGACAGGGTGACGGTGTTGTAACCGAGGGTCAGATCGGAGTGGTGATTCAGTTCGTCCTGGATCTGGGCCACGTGCACGGTCAGCCCGACTGCGGCAAAATGCGTGTGGAGCCGGTAGGTACAGGTGATGCTGTCACCCTCCAGCGACCAGCCGGGCAGGTCACCCAGACGGTCCTCGATCTCTTTCTGCGACAATGGTGCGGCAGGCATGCTGGGACTCCCTCACGAGCGTTCGGTGCCGGTCGACGGTGCCGGTGACGTTACGGTCTTGGTATGACAACTGTCGCGCTTGACACGGGGGTAGGGCCGCTGCTGCGCAGCTGGCGGGAGCAGCGTCGGATCAGCCAGCTCGAACTGGCCCTCCGCGCCGATTCCTCGGCCCGGCACATTTCCTTCATCGAGACGGGCCGCTCCCGCCCCAGCGAGGACATGATCCTGCGGCTCGCCGAACACCTCGACATCCCGGTCAGGGAACGCAACGCCCTGCTCGTGGTGGCCGGTTACGCGCCCCGATACGCACAGACCGCGCTCGACGACCCGGCGCTGGGCGCGCTGCGCGAGGGGATGGAGCGGCTGCTCCAGGGGTACGACCCGTATCCGGCGCTCGTCGTCGACGGCATGTACAACGTGGTGGCGGCCAATCGGGGTATCGCCATGCTGCTGGAGGGCGTGGCCGGGCATCTGCTGGTCCCGCCGTTGAACGCCATGCGGCTCACGCTCCATCCGCAGGGCCTGGCCCCGCGCATCCGTAACCTTCGTGAGTGGCGGGCCGACCTGCTGGCACAGATGGAACGCCAGATCGCCCTGGCCCGGTCGGCGGAGCTGCGTGAGCTGTACGAGGAGGTCGCGGGCTATCCCGCACCGGACGGCACCGGCACGGCCGAGAGCTGCGGGGGCGCCGCAACCACCGGGACCCCCGGAATCGGCGGGCACAGCGGCGCCATCGGCGCAAGCGGGGACGAAAACGGGGTCGGCGGCGGCCCTGGGAACGACAAGGCGGTCGGCCCCGCGTCACCTCTGCCCTTCGCGTTGCCCCTGCACATCGAACACGGCGGGCGGGTGCTCTCGTTCGTCTCCTCCATCGCGACGTTCAACACACCGATGGACGTGACGGTGGCGGAACTGGCCATCGAGACCTTCCTGCCCGCCGACCGGGCCACCGCCGACCATCTGCGCTCCCTCACTTCCTGACGACGGCGGGCCCAGGGTGCCGAACGCGCCGAGAACGCGGCGACGGTGCTCGCGACGGCCAGCACTGCCACGGCGAGCAGCAGGGAAAGACCCGGGTGCCCGTCCAGCACGGCCGCTGCGCCGACGAGCGCGCCCCGTAATCCCTGGCGGGCGCACGACGACAGCCACGGCACCTCGCCGCGTCGTCGGAACGTCCGCATACATCCGGTATGCGGACGTCCCTCCGCCTTGCGAGGCACCGCATCCGACGCCACGCTGCTCCACCAGGGATTACGGGACACCCCTAGCTAGACGCGTGCTCCGTTGTCGAGCGGATCCCGGCGCGCCGTTCGCGAACCGGAACGGCGGCTCGGGGCCCTCTTCCGGGCGGGCGGCGGGGCCTTGCTGCTCCGCTCCAGGACGAGCGCGGCCGGTACGGCGGTCAGCACCGAGGAGTACGTCCCGACGCAGATGCCGATGAGCAGGGCGAGCGCGAAGTCCGCGAGGGAGTCGCCCCCCAGCACGGCGAGAGCGGTCAGGATGAACAGGGCTCCCATCCCGGTGTTGACCGTTCTGGGGACGGTCTGCAGAACGGCCTGGTTGGCGATCGTGCCGACCGGTGTGCGACGGGCCTTCGCCCACAGTTCCCGCAGCCGGTCGAAGACCACCACCGAGTCGTTGACGGAGTATCCGATGACGGTGAGGAGCGCGGCGAGGAAGATGCCGTCGCCGGTGCGTCCGAGCCAGGCGAAGGCGCCGACCAGGATGATGACGTCGTGGACCAGCGCCCCGACCGAGGCCAGGGCGAACGTCCAGCGGAACCGGATCGCCAGATAGGCCAGCTGCACGAGGACGGCGATGCCGAGGGCGATCAGGGCATTGCGCCGGAGCTCGTCCCCGAGGCTGGGTCCGATGAGTTCGTCACGGATCTTGGTGGTCTTGCCGCCTTCCTCCGCGAGGGCCGCGCGCAGGACCTGTTCGCCGTCGTCGTCGAGCTTTCCGGTACGTACCGAGAGGTCGCCCGCGCCGGCCGTGGTGACCTCGGCGTCGCCGAAACCGGCGTCGGCCAGGGCGCTGCGGGCGCGCTCGACGTCTACTGGTCGACTGGTCGAGTACTCGACCAGCCGGCCACCGGTGAACTCGACGCCCAGATTGACGCCGCGTACGACGATGCCGAGGACCGCGACGGCGATCAGTGCCGTGGAGATCAGCAGCCAGCGACGTGGGGAGCGCATCAGCTGGGGGTTGCGACGGGTCAGCCAGGTCCGCACCCGACCGGGACTGGCGATGCCGTTGACACCCCGGTAGTCGTTGACGAAGCGTGAGCCCGAGGCGATCTCGGTGAGCGCACGGGCGATGACGAGGGCGGAGAACATCGAGGCGATCACACCGATGGCGAGTGTGACGCCGAAGCCCTTCACCGGTCCGGAGCCGAGGAAGAAGAGCAGACCGGCCGCGATCAGTGTCGTCACGTTGGAGTCGGCGACCGCGCTCCAGGCACCGCGGAACCCTGCGGTCAGCGACGAGCGCAGCGTGCGGCCCGGACGCTGCGCCTGTTCTTCTCTGGCCCGTTCGAAGACCAGCACGTTGGCGTCGACCGCCATCCCGATGGCCAGAACGAATCCGGCGAGGCCGGGCAGGGTGAGGGTGACGCCGAGGGCGACCAGGGCCGCGTAGGAGATCAGTCCGTAGGCGGCGAGCGCGACGGCGGCGAGCGCGCCGAAGAGCCGGTAGACGACGGTGATGAAGAGCGCGGTGGCCGCGGCGCCGATGAGCGCGGCACGGGCGCTGGCGTCGATGGCGGCGGCGCCGAGCGTCGGGCCGACGGTCCGCTGCTCGACGATCTCGACCGGGAGCGGCAGGGCGCCGCCCTTGATGAGCAGGGCCAGTTCCCTGGCCTCGTCGGCGCTGAAGGAGCCGGTGATCTGGGTGGAGCCCGAGGGCAGACCCACGCCGCAGCCGACCGAGGGGGAAACCTGCGGCGAGGAGATGATCTGCTGGTCGAGGACGATGGCGACGCGCCGCCGCTCGTCCTGGACCGGATGACAGGCGGCCTCGCCGGTCAGTCGGGTCCAGTCCTGGCCCGCCTTCTTGTGGAAGTCGAGGGAGACGGTCCAGCCGGCGCCCTGTTGGGCGTCGAACACGGCGGTCGCGTCCTTGACTCCCGCGCCGGAGAGCCGGGCCGGGCCGAGGTCGAGGGAGCGGCCCTGCTCGTCGGCGAGCGTCGGCCCGCCGTCGGCCCGGTCGTCCGTCTTGCCGTCCGCCCTGCCGTTGTCCTGTGCGCCAGGGCCGTTGTCCTGGGTGCCGGGGCCCTGAACGGCGTGGAAGCTGAGCTGGGCGGTTCTGCCGATGACTTCGGCGGCCTTGCGCGGGTCCTGGACGTCCGGGAGTTCGACGATGATCCGGTCCTCGCCGGAACGGGTCAGGGTGGGCTCGGCGACGCCGAGCGAGTCGATGCGCTGGCGGAGCACCTCAAGGGTGCGGTCGGTGCTCTCCCGGTCCGCTTTCGCGGTGTCGGAGTCCTTGGCCTGGAGCACCATTCTGGTGCCGCCCTGAAGATCGAGGCCGAGTCTGGGTGACATGGTCAGCGTGATGAGCGCGGAGACGAGCAGAACGGCCGCAGCCAGAACCGCTCGCACCGTGGTGGCGCGAGTCATGGGTTTCCTCCGAGGGGGCGCCGGACGCCCTCACCTCGGCAAGGACGGGACGGCGGTTCTGTGGAACGGGCCCGGTGACAGGACCGGTGGCCGGTGAACGGCCGTCCCCGGAGGCCCGCGTACGCCGGGAAGCGCGACGCGGAAGCGGCCGGTGGCACGAGGGGGTGCGGCGGGGGGCCGCTGGCGGGTGTGGTGCGGCGGGCGGACGGTGGGTGGACCGGACAGCAGGATGTCGGTGCCGGGCGGCGGAAGTTGGTGTGCGGTCCGTGCGTGGTCGGTGCCGGCCCTGGGCTGGGGAGCGGTCGTGGGCGCGGGCCGGTGGCGGTCGGTCGCCGTGGCCGTGCGGGTGCGGCGGGTGTCGTGGACGGTGCTCGTCCGGGCGGTCCGGTCGGTGTGCGGGGTGGGCTGATGGGCGCCGGGCGAGGACGCGGCGGCGGGCGGCACACCGGCGAACGGCCGGGCGGGGAGCACGGCTCCGGCGGCTGCGGGGGCGCCGCCCACGACGGTGAGCACGGCGAGCAGGAGTGCGACGAGGAACTGCCGGGCCGCCGGCACGCGTTCGCGATGCGCCGGGGTGCCCGGCCTTGCCCTCGGGGGCGCGTTCCCCGGGGGCGGCCCCGGGAGGGGGGTCACCTCTGTCGACCGGGCAGGGCCGGTGCCGCTTCGGCGCGGCGGAGCACGGAGTCGAGGATCAGCCCGGCGCCGCGTACGACCGTGGTCGCCGGGTCCTCGGCGAGACGCACCGGAACGCCGAGCCGGACCGCGATCCGGTCGGTTATGTCGGGGCGGGCGGCGCCGCCACCGGCGAGCAACGGGCCCTTGCGCAGGGCTCCCAGGACGGCGCCGTGCCGGTCCTGCTGCCACATCGCCATGACCATGTCCGAGACGGTGCGCACGACGGCGGTGGGTGGCTCGCAGGGGTCGAGGTCGCTCAGTCCCGTCTCGGCCTGGCGGGCGTCACGGACCAGTCCGTCGACGAGAAGGGTCACCTCGGTCAGCTCGGCGCCGAGGTCGACGACGAGCAGCGGGCCGCTGTCCCGCGGTCCGGCGCAAGCGGCGGCGGCTCTCGCGCTGTCCAGAGCGATGACGCCGATCGGCCCGAGTGCGGCGATCAGCTCCCTCGCGACGGCGCGGTGCTCGGATCCGGCGAGGACGGGATGGCTGAGGACGATCACGCTGTCGGTGCGGTCCGCGCCCAGTGCCCTCTCCGCGATACGGCCGAGCATCCGGCCGCAGGACACGGGGTCTACGATGCGCCCCCGCCGGACGGGACGCCCGTGCCCGGGTTCGGTGCCGGGGTCGCCGCAGGCTCCGAGGTCGGCGATGACGCCGTGTCCGGGCAGCCAGGCACGGGTCCGGGAGCTGCCGAGGTCGAGGGCGAGGCCGCGGGTGACTCCCCGGTACTCCCGGTGGATGGACGGGTCGATTCGCGGTCCGTCGTGCAGCGAACGCATCGTCCCTCCCCCGGCCTGCCACCGCAGCCGTCCATACACCCATGGACCCGCTGATAGCGAGGCATGGCCGAGCCCTCACTATGCAATAGGGAGGCAAAGAAAGCCACTCCCAGGTAAATCCAAGGGCTCGGCGATGCGCGGTCCCGGTCCTGTCGTCAGACCTCCGACGGAAGGAATCCGGAGATCAGTTCGGCGAACTCGTCCGGCGCTGCGATCCGGACACCGAGGTCCTCGGCCTTGGTGCGCTTGGATCCGGCCTTCTCGCCGGCCACGAGGAGGGTGGTGCGCTTGGAGACGCTGGACGAGGACTTCCCACCGGCCCGCTCGATCAGTTCGTTCATCTGATTCCGGGACAGCTTCTCCAGCACACCCGTCATGGCTCCGGTGACCACCACGGTCATTCCGTCGAGGGGCAGCCCGGCGGCCCCCGCCCCGTCCGCGGCGGCGGCCGCTTCCGTGTCTTCCTCGCCCGGCTCGGGCGGCGGCGTCGCTCCGGGCTCCGTCATGTTGACCCCGGCGGCCACCAGCTTCTCGATCAGCGGGGCCAGTTCCAGCAGCTCCGCGACGACGCCCGCGGCCTTCTCCTTCCCGATGCCGTCGACCCGCTGGAGCTCCTCGGCGTCCGCGGCCCTGATCCGGTCCATGTCCGCGAAGTACCGGGCGATCCGCCGTGACATGGAGCGCCCGGTGCCGCGTACCCCCAGCGCGCAGAAGACGCGGGAGAGCGGCTGGGTCCGTGCCGCTTCGATGGCGGCCAGGAGGTTGTCGGTGCTGGTCTCGCCCATCCGCTCCAGGCCGAGCAGCTGCTCCCGGTCGAGAGTGAAGAGGTCGGCGAAATCGGCCACCAGGCCCGCGTCGACGAGCTGGACGACCCGGGTCGCGCCGAGGCCCTCGATATCGAGCTGGTCGCGGCCCGCCGCGTACGAGATGGACGCGACGAGGCGGCAGTCGCGGCCCCGGACACAGCGCCAGCGCTGCTCGCTGGTGTCGATCTCCGAGCCGCACTGCGGGCACGCCTCGGGGAAGACGACGGGCTGCTCGTCACCGGTCCGCAGATGGGCGACGGGCGCCTCGATACGGGGGATGATGTCGCCTGCCTTGTAGACCATCACCCGGTCGCCGATGCGCAGATCGCGGCGGGTGATGTCGGCCGGGTTGTGCAGCGTGGCGTAGCCGACGGTCGAGCCGTCGATCTCGACCGGTTCCAGTACGGCGCGCGGTGCGATGATGCCGGTCCTGCCCACGTTCCATTCCACGCCGAGGAGCCGGGTGACCTTCTCCACGGCCGGGAGTTTGTAGGCGATGGCCCAGCGCGGCGCCCTGGTCCCGGAGCCGGCCTCGCGCTGGTCGGCCGCGAGATCCGCCTTGATCACGACGCCGTCGATGCCGAACGGCAACGACGCGCGCAGGGCCGCGACCTCCTCGACCCGGGCCTGCGCCTCCTCGACGGCGGTCACGGTGCGCGGCGCCACGGCCGTGTCCGCCGCGGTGTGCACGCCCAGCGCGGCGACGTGGGAAAGGACCTCGCTGTGCGGGAGTTCGGCGAGGGTGTCGGTCAGCTCTCCGGACTCGGGCAGCGGCAGGGCGCCGTAGGCGAAGAACGTCATCTCCACCGTGTACGCCCGGTCCTTGGCGCGCAGGGTGCCCGCCGCGCCGTTCCTCGGGTTGGCGAAGGGGGCGCCGCCGTGCTCGGTACGCACGGCGTTGGCCTGTTCGAACTGCTCGTTCGTCATGAGGATCTCGCCGCGTATCTCGATCGTCACCGGCTCGGCGAGTCGCTCGGGGAGGCCGGACACGGTGCCGATCGCGTGCGAGACGTCCTCGCCCGCGGTGCCGTCGCCCCGGGTGATCAGCCGTTCCAGACGGCCCGCCCGGTAGCGGGCGGCGACCGCCAGGCCGTCGAGCTTCGGCTCCACGCTCCACGCGGCGACGGGCCTGCCGATCCGGCGTTCCAGGGACGCGGTCCAGGTGGCGAACTGCTCGGCGGAGAAGACATTGTCCAGCGAGAGCATCGGTGCCGTGTGCGGCACGTCGCCACTCGCGGCGCCGCCCGCCACCTTGCCGGTCGGCGAGGTGGCCAGAACCTCCTGCGGGTGCTCCTGTTCGTATGCGGCGATCCCCCGCACCAGCCGGTCGTACGCGTCGTCGTCGAGCGCGCTCTCGCCCGTGGCGTAGTACGCGGCGGCGGCCTGCGACGCTTCTTCGACCGCGGCGGCGTAGGCGGCGGCATCGGCGAGCACAACAGCTGAGTTCGTCATGGCCCCCATCCTGCCGCCCACCACTGACAACGCCCCTCAGCCGACCGCCGGAACCGTTCCGTCCGCCTCGTCGGCGCCACGCGTCGTGCCCGGCACCGTCAGCGGTATCTGTGGTCCCGAGCACTCCCGGAGCCAGCGCCGCAGCACCTCGTGCACCTGCTCGGCCCCGACCAGCTCCATGCCTTCCGTCACCGGTGCCGACAGGTCCGCCGGCCAGAGCAGGAACGGCCGGGACTGCTCGCCGCCCAGACCGCCGTGCGAGCCGATCTGTTCCTCGAAGGCGTGCACACGGCCCGTGGGTTCGTCGTACATCGAATTCACCATGATGTCGGCGACGTGCGGGAAGGTGTCGGTGCGGCGCACCGCGTCCGCCGCGCCGGGCCCGAAGGACGCCAGCGGCCCCTCTCCGTCCTTCAGTTCCGACAGCGGGATCTCGACTCCGCCGCGGCCCAGCACCACCGATCCGTGGCGCTCGCTGCGCACCAGCAGAAAGCCGATGCCCGGATGGTTGGAGAGGGTGCCGAGCAGTGCGGGCCGGCTCCGGTCGAGCTGTTCGCGCGAGGCCCGCCCCGCTATGTCGGGGAAGGAGATCAGGCCGAGGTTGCCGGAGGCGAGGACGACCGGGTCGGACGGTTTCGCGCGGTGCTCCGCCTCACTCTCCTCGACCGGCCGGCGGTGCAGGGCGATCCGTACCGCGTCACGCGCCTCCGAACCGCTGCGGGTGCGCTGTGCCCGACGAGGCACGGGCAGCCCGCAGCCCGCCCGCACCAGGTCCTTGAGCGTCAGCCCGTACGCCCCCGCGAAGGTCTCTCCGGGGCTCTGACCGTGGTCGGAGAGCAGCACGATCCGGTACCTGCGCGGGGTGTGTTCGGCGACCTTGACGATCAGGGCGAGCGACCGGTCCAGGCGCGCGAGCACCTTCTCCGCGTCCCGGCTGCGCGGTCCGGAATGGTGCGCCACCTCGTCGTACGCGACCAGGTCGGCGTAGACGGCGGTGCGTCCGGCGAACATGTCCCCGATGACCGCGGCGACCACCACATCACGTTCGACGACGGTCGCGAAGGCGCGGATGAAGGGGTAGAGCCCACCGCGCTTGATCCGGGGCGCGTCCTTCCGGATCCGTGCCCGGGTCGACTGGCCGATCTCGCGGCAGACCTCGGCGACGAACGACACCGCGGTACGCACGGCATTGGCCGGGTCGGAGAAGTAGGCGAAGTATCCCGCCCTGGAGCGACGGCCCTTGCCGAGCCGGGCGGCCATGGACAGAACGAGCGCCAGCTGGTCGGCGCCGCCGCTGAAGAGGTTGCCGCGGCTGGCTCCGTCGACCGTGAGCAGTCCGCCGTCATGGGTGCGTGCGATGGCCCGGCGCTGGAGTTCGAGTGCGCTCGCGGGGCGGCTGGAGACCATGACGTCGCCGGTCTCCTTCTCGTACCAGCGGAAGGCGGGGATGTCGTGGTTGCTGCCGTGCAGGATGCCGAGCTGGCTGGATCCGGTCTGGCTGGACCAGTCGGTGCGCCAGGGTATGAGCCGGTGGCCGTCCTCGTGCGCGAGCCACCGCGCGACGGTCGGCATCAGGCCGGATTCGGCGGCGTCGGCGAGCACGTCGTGGCCGACGCCGTCGAGCTGGATGAAGACGGTGCCCGGCGGTCCGCTGCGCCCGCTGTCCGCACCGCTGCGCCGTCGGCGACGGTCCGCGAGCCGGGAGAGGCGGCGCCGGTAGGCGTTGTCGTCGCGGACGGCGAGCGCCGTGGAGGTCGCCGAGGCGACGGCGGACATCACCGCCGCCACGACGACCGCGGTCTCCGGGTTGGCGGCTCCGCGCCCGTCCGGGATGAGCCGCAGGGCGAGCAGCAGCAACGAGCCGTTCAGGAAGAAGACGAGCATCCCGAGGACGAGTGCGGGCACGATGAGCAGCGCCCGTACCAGGACGGGCCAGACCAGTGCGGAGAGCAGTCCGAACGCGCCGGCGCCCCAGGCCGCGGTGAACGCGGTCTTGGTGATGCTGTCGCCGTCGTCGGACTGGAGCTGGAAGTCCGGCAGAATCCCGGCGAGTGCCAGCATCGTGAGCGTCGATACCGCCCACACCACAACCACTCGCATCAGGGCGTTGCCGGCTGTTCGCCATCGCCCGTCACCCACGCCGTTCCCACCTCACGTCCGGACCCCTCCGATCCGGGCCCTCGCGCCCCAGCCTTTCACAGCGGGGCCGCGGGCCTCGACGACGGCGGTCGGGGGCGGTCAGCAGCCGTCGTATCCGGCGGTCGGCATGGAGAGCCGACGATGCACGCTGGCCTTCGTACGGGCGCTGTAGGGCGGCTCGTCGAGTCCCGCGAGCTCCAGGCGCACGCCGCGCCGCTCGCACTCCGCAGCGAACTCGGGTACCGAGGTGAGGGCCCGCGCCAGCACCCGGTCGTTGGCGGCGACGAACAGTTCGACGTCGCCGCTCTCGACGTCCGTCCACAGGGCGTGATGGTCGGGTCGCAGTCCGTAGAGGCGCAGCTGCCGGGTGACGACGTATCCCTTGTCGGCCGCCCAGCGGGCACACATGTCGTGCTGGCCGCGGGTGTCCACGAGGAACGGATCGCGGTCCAGTTCTTCGAGCGGCGTGAGACTGGCGATGGCCGCCACCCGTACGTCCTGGCCGTCCCCCATGGCCGTTCCCCCCGTGCTAGGCGTACGGGCGACCCTACTCCCCCGGCTCCCCCGCAAAAAGGCGCGTGCGGGAACGGAGGGAGCGCGGAACACGGACACGGAGCAGCAGTGCGCCCCCGCGCCGGGCGGAACCGGGCGGGGGCGCATGTGGGAGGCAGGGGTCAGAGCGACGTCATGACGTGCTTGATCCGAGTGTAGTCCTCGAAGCCGTACGCGGAGAGGTCCTTGCCGTAGCCGGACTTCTTGAATCCGCCGTGCGGCATCTCGGCCACGAGTGCCATGTGGGTGTTGATCCACACGCAGCCGAAGTCGAGGTTCTTGGACATCCGCATCGCCCGCGCATGGTCCTTGGTCCATACGGAGGACGCCAGCGCGTACTCGACGCCGTTGGCGTACGCGACGGCCTGGGCCTCGTCGGTGAAGGACTGGACCGTCATGACGGGGCCGAAGACCTCGTTCTGGATGATCTCGTCGTCCTGCTTGAGGCCGGAGACGACGGTCGGGGCGTAGAAGTAGCCCTTCTCACCGACCCGGTGGCCGCCCGCCTCGACCCTGGCGTGCTCCGGGAGGCGGTCGATGAAGCCACTGACCTGGGCGAGCTGGCCGGCGTTGTTGAGGGGGCCGTACAGCACGTCCTCGTCGTCCGGCCGCCCCGTCTTCGTGTCGGCCGCGGCCTCGGCGAGGGCGGCGACGAACGCGTCGTGGACGGACTCGTGGACCAGGACCCGGGTCGCGGCCGTGCAGTCCTGGCCGGCGTTGAAGAAGCCGCCGACGATCAGGTCCTCGACGGCCTTCTCCAGGTCGGCGTCCTCGAAGATCACGGCCGGGGCCTTGCCGCCGAGCTCCAGGTGGACCCGCTTGACGTCCTTGGCCGCGCTCTGCGCGACCTGGATGCCTGCCCGCACCGAACCGGTGATGGAGGCCATCGCCGGGGTCGGGTGCTCGACCATCGCACGGCCCGTCTCGCGGTCGCCGCAGATCACGTTGAAGATGCCGCGGGGCAGCTCCAGCTCCTCCAGTACGCCGCCGATGATCTCGGCGATCAGAACGGTGGAGGCGGGGGTCGTGTCGGAGGGCTTGAGCACGACGGCGTTGCCCGCGGCGAGCGCCGGGGCGAACTTCCACACGGCCATCAGCAGCGGGTAGTTCCACGGCGCGACCTGTGCGCAGACGCCGACCGGCTCGCGGCGGATGATCGACGTCGTCCCGTCCATGTACTCGCCGGCCGAGCGGCCTTCGAGCATCCGCGCCGCGCCGGCGAAGAAGCGGACCTGGTCGATGGCCGGTGCCAGCTCCTCGGTCCGGGTGAGGTGGAGCGGCTTCCCGGTGTCACGGCTCTCGGCGGCCACCAGCTCGTCGGCCCGTGCCTCCATGGCGTCTGCGATCCTCAGCAGGGCCAGCTGCCGTACGGACGGCGTGGTGTCCCGCCAGACGGGGAACGCGGCAGCGGCGGCGGCCATCGCCGCGTCGACGTCGGCCTCGCCGGAGAGCGGGGAGGTCGCGTAGACCTCGCCGGTGCTGGGGTCCACGACGTCGAGGGTGCGGCCGTCCGAGGCGTCCGCGAGGACGCCGTCGATGTAATTGCGGAACGTGGTGCTCATGGAACCGGTCTCTCTCGTGGTCGGGCTCATGGTCGGGCGGCGCCGGGCCGTGTCCGACAGATCCCGCGCGGCGCGCGACGGGCGAACGGCGGCATGTGTCGGACACGGCCCGGGGGTGGGACGTGTGGTCGGGCGGTGATTCCGGTGGGAGGCACCGTCACTCGGCCGTACGGGCGGACAGGTGCTCGTGCACGGCGGGCCAGCTGCCGTCGGCGGCGCGGGCGAACACGATGGTCTCCCGCTCGTGGACGGTCTCCTCGCCGGCCCTGGTGGCGATCGTGGTCTCCACGTCGTGGCTGAATACGGCCGTGGAACCGTGGTGCTGGACGAGCTGTCCGGTCGAGACGCAGCGCACGACGCGGAAGTCGTCCTCGGTCACCCACCGCTGCCACAGCGCCCGGTACTCGGCGGTGGATCCGAGTCGCTGCGGGGTGGAGTGGAAGACGAAAGTGGCGTCCGGGGCGAAGGATCCGAAGTAGTCGTCGAGGCGGCCGTCGGCGAAGGCGGCGATCAGTGCGTCGGCCGCGGCCCGGACTTCCTGGACGGGGGTGGTGCTCATGTACGGCTCCTGGTGACGGTGCGGTGGGGTGGCGCAGGACCGGGCCGATCAGCTCGCGGTGGCCGGTTCGGCGGCGACGGTCTCGTCGTCCGGGGCGCCCGTGATGGGCGGAACGGCCGTGTCCGACGCCCTGACGAGGCGGGGGCCGTCCGGGCCGTACACTCCGCGCGGTTCGGGGAAGAGGGTGAGCAGGCCGAGGTAGACCACCGCCGCGAGGCCCAGGGCGACCGGCAGGGAGATGTCGGTGCCGTTCGCCAGGTCGCCGAGCGGGCCGACGAACTGGCCGGGCAGGTTGGTGAACAGGAGCGCCACACCGGCGGACAGGAACCAGGTGGACATCCCCCGCCAGTTCCAGCCGTGGTTGAACCAGTAGCGGCCACCGGTCTGACGGCGGTTGAAGACCTGGAGCGCGTCCGCGTCGTACCAGCCGCGCCGGGTGACGTAACCGAGTGCCATCACGATCATCCACGGGGCGGTGCAGGTGATGATCAGGGTGGCGAAGGTGGAGATGGACTGCGCGAGGTTGAGCGCGAAGCGGCCGAAGAAGATGAAGGCGATCGACAGGGCGCCGATGAAGAACGTCGACTGCACCCGGCTGAATCGGGTGAAGACGCTGGAGACGTCGAGGCCGGTGCCGTACAGCGCGGTCGTGCCGGTCGACAGGCCGCCGATCAGGGCGATCAGGCAGAGCGGCAGGAAGTACCAGCCGGGCGAGATGGCGAGCAGTCCGCCGACGTAGTTGGGGGCGGCGGGGTCGAGGTACTTGCCGGCCTCGGCCGCGATGATCGAGGCGGTGGCCAGGCCGAACACGAAGGGCAGCAGCGTGGCGATCTGGGCGAGGAACGCGGCGCCCATCACCCGGCGGCGGGGCGTGGTGGCCGGGATGTAGCGGGACCAGTCGCCGAGGAACGCGCCGAAGGAGACCGGATTGGACAGCACGATCAGCGCGGCGCCGATGAACGACGGCCAGAACAGCGGGTCGGCGGTCGAGGTGAAGGTGCCCGCGTAGCCGGCGTCGAAGTCTCCCGCGAAGGCGAAGGCGCCGAGGACGAAGAGTGCCGAGGCGGCGACCACCGCGATCTTGTTGACCATCAGCATGAAGCGGAAGCCGTAGACGCAGACCACCAGGACGAGCCCGGCGAAGATCGCGTACGCGATGCCGTAGGTCACGTCGGACTCGGGCAGACCGGCGAGCCGGTGGGCGCCGCCGACGAGCGCGTCGCCCGAGGACCACACGGAGATCGAGAAGAACGCCACCGCGGTGAGCAGCGAGAGGAACGAGCCGACGATCCGGCCGTGCACACCCAGGTGGGCGGAGGAGGAGACGGCGTTGTTGGTGCCGTTGGTCGGGCCGAACAGCGCCATCGGGGCGAGCAGCAGCGCACCCGCGACGAGGCCGAGCAGTGTCGCCGCGAGTCCTTGCCAGAAGGAGAGTCCGAACAGGATCGGGAAGGCGCCCAGCACACAGGTCGCGAAGGTGTTGGCGCCGCCGAAGGCGAGCCGGAAGAGGTCGACCGGACGGGCCGTGCGGTCGGCGTCGGGTATCCGCTCGACACCATTGGTCTCGACTTCGGTGATCGAGGCAGTCACGGGCGCTCCACCTTTTGTTCATGGGGACGGTCCCACAGTCTGTGGCCCGTGACGACGGTCGACAATTGTGCAGATCACAGAGCAGTACGCTGTTGTCTGTGGCCGACAACAAACTCACCGTGGAGGATCTGCTCTCCTTCCCCGCTCTCCAGCTCTCCGTGAAGGCGGGCAGCGGTGGGCTGGGGCGCTCCGTTTCCTGGGCGCACGCGAGCGAACTCGCCGATCCGACGCCCTGGCTGCTGGGCGCCGAGGTGATCATGACGACGGGCCTCGCGGTGCCGCGCACCGCCACCGGGCAGCGCGCCTATCTGGAGCGGCTCGACGACGCCGGTGTCTCCGCGCTGGCGCTCTCCGCGCAATTGCACATGCCACCGCTGCACGACGCGTTCTTCCGGGCGGCCGAGGAGCGTGGCTTCCCGGTCCTGGAGGTCCCGCTCGCCGTCCCGTTCATCGCGGTCTCCCAGGAGGTCGCCGCCTCGGTCCAGGAGGACGCCCGGCACCGGCTCGGCGCGCAGCTCCAGGTCTTCGGCTCGCTGCGCTGGCTGGTCGCCGAGGACCTGGACACGCCGACACTGCTGCGCCGCCTGGAGCGCCTGTCCGGTTACGACGTGTATCTGTGCACGCCGCAGGGACGTCCCCTCCTGCCCGGTGTGCCGGTGCCCGAGCCGGGCGTCCTGCCCGCTTCCGTGGACGCCCCGCCGACCGTGCCCGGCGGGTTCGTGCTGCCCGTTCCGGCGCCCGGCGGCCCGGCGGGGTTCCTCGTCGCGTACGAACGGGAGGGTGCCCAGCCCGCCGGCCTCGCCGTCGTCCAGCACATCGCCACGGTGGCGGCGCTGCGGGTCGCGATGGTGCGCAACGAGCGCGAGACGCTGCGCCGCGAGGGCGCGGAGACCCTGGCCGAGCTGCTGCAGGAGGTACTGGACCCGGAGACGGCCCGGCGTCGGCTCGCCCGGCACGCGATCGAGGGCGACACCGTGCTGATCGTGGTGCGGCAGACCACGGACGAGGCACTGCTGCGCTGTCTCCAGGACCATCCGCATCTGCTGCTCACCTGGGGGACGGACCGGTATGTCCTGGGCGCGCCCCGGCTGGCGGGGGAGATCGGTGGACTGCCGGACGTGGCGGCCGGGATGAGCCGCCCGTTCCTGCCCGGCGCCGCCCTGCGGGTGGCCCAGCGCGAGGCGCTCTGGGCGGTTTCCAAGGCGGTCGAGTCGGGGCGCTCCGTGGTCCGCTACGGCGACGACTCCCTGGGCCGCTGGCTGCCCGAGGACCCGGCGGTCCTGACCGCGCTGGTCGAGCATGTACTGGGCGAGGTCCTGCGCTACGACGAGGCCCACGACTCCCAGCTGCTGGTCTCCGTCCGTACGTGGATGGAGCGGGACCGCCGCACGGAGACGGCTGCGACCGCGCTGCACATCCACCCCAACACCCTCGCCTACCGGCTGCGCCGCTTCGGCGCGCTGACCGACCGTGACATGGCGTCGACGGGTGCGCTGACGGAGGTCTGGCTGGCCATCCAGGCGGCGGGGGCGCTGGGCCTCACCGACTGACCGCGACCGGCCGGGACGGCAACCGGCCGGAGCAGGGTCACCCGATCCGGTCACGGCACTAGGCTCGTTGCAGGGCCGGAACAGCGAACCCGGAAACGAGGAGGCACCGCGTGCCGGTGGAAGTCACCTGGTGGGGTCATGCCACCTGCACGATCGAGGACTCCGGGGTCCGGGTGCTGACCGATCCGCTCTTCGTACGGCGCTTCGCGCATCTTCGCCGCCGGCGCGGGGAGCTGCCCGGCCCCGAGGCCGCGGTCGCCGATGTCGTGCTCGTCTCCCATCTGCACTCCGACCACCTGCATCTGCCGTCGCTGGCCCGGCTCGCCCCCGGGAGCCGGCTGATCGTGCCGACGGGAACGGTGCGCTCCGTGCCGGGGCTGAGGATGCTCCGCGCGGTGCGCGGGCTGCGCATCACCGAGGTGGGACCGGGCGACGTGGTCCGGGCCGGCGAGGTTCGGGTACGAGCGGTTCCCGCACTGCACGACGGCAGGCGCCTGCCGATGGGCCCGCATCGCTCCCCCGCGCTCGGCTATGTGGTCGAGGGCGAGGCGCGGACGTACTTCGCCGGTGACACCGGGCTGTTCGACGAGATGGCCGGGGCCGTCGGCCCGGTGGACGTGGCACTGCTGCCGGTGGGCGGCTGGGGTCCGTATCTGGGGCACAGCCATCTGGACGCCGGGCGGGCCGCGCAGGCGCTGGCCCGGCTGGCGCCGCGGTCGGCCGTGCCGGTGCACTACGGCACGTACTGGCCGGTCGGGATGGACGCGGTCAGACCCCACGAGTTCCACTCACCGGGCGACGAATTCGTCCGCAAGGCGGCCCTGCTGGCACCGGAGGTGGCGGTGCACCGGCTTGCGCACGGCGAACAGGTGCGGCCGGAGGCCGCCAGGTGATCCAGGAGGTCGTGAGACAGCTGCCCCCCGAGTCGACGCAGCAGGCCGTCGGATATCCGTCCCTGTTCCTGCTGGTGGCGCTGGGCGCACTGGTGCCCGTGGTGCCGACGGGGGCGCTGGTGAGTTCGGCCGCGGTGGTGGCGCTGCACCAGTCGTCGCCGTTCTCGCTGCTGATCGTCTTCGGGGTGGCGTCGGCCGCCGCGTTCCTCGGTGACATCTGCCTGTACTGGCTGGGTCAGCGCGGTGTGCGGTCGAGGAACGGTTCGAAGTGGCTGCGGACGATCCGCGACCGGGCCGCGCCGGAGCGGCTGGCGCAGGCGCAGCAGAAGCTGGACGAGCACGGCGCGATGGTGCTCGTGCTGTCGAGGCTGGTACCGGCGGGACGGATTCCGGTGATGCTGGCCTGTCTGCTGGGCCGGATGCCGCTGCGCCGGTTCGCCCGGGGGGATGTGCCGGCGTGCCTGGCCTGGGCGGCGACGTATCAGCTCATCGGAATACTCGGCGGTTCGCTCTTCCCCGAGCCGTGGCAGGGCGTGGTCGCGGCGGTGGCCTCGACGCTGCTGATCAGCGGGGCGCCCGCGATGTGGCGCAGGACGCGGGCCCGGTTCAGCCACTGATCGTGCGGGGCACCGGCTCCAGCACGCGGGAGCCGCCGATCGGCAGGTCCCAGAGCCGGGTCCGGGGGTGTCCGGCCCGCTGCCAGGCGGTGCGCAGCCGGGCCAGCGGTTCGAGTACGGGCTCCGCGGAGAGCACGAAGGTCGCCCAGTGCATGGGCGCCATCGCGCGGGCGCCGAGGTCCTCGTACGCCTGCACGGCCTCCTCCGGATCGGTGTGCACGTCGCCGAGCCACCAGCGGGGTTCGTACGCCCCGATCGGCAGCAGGGTCAGATCGATCCCGGGGTACCGGCGGCCGATCTCGCCGAACCAGTGGCCGTATCCGCTGTCCCCGGCGAAGTGGACGCGCTGCCCGCCACGGTCGGCGGTGTCGATGATCCAGCCGCCCCAGAGGGAGTGGCAGGTGTCGGTGAGGGTCCGCTTGGACCAGTGGTGGGCGGGCACGAAGTCGAAGCGGACGCCGCGCAGGCGGGCGGATTCCCACCAGTCGAGTTCGGTGACACAGGTGAAGCGGCGACGGCGGCACCAGCGGCCGAGTCCGGCGGGGACGAACAGCGGGGTGTCCCTGGGCAGCCTGCGCAGGGTGGGGGCGTCGAGGTGGTCGTAGTGGTTGTGGCTGATCACGACGGCGTCGACGCGTGGCAGGTCCTCCCAGCGGACGCCGACCGGCGTGATCCTGGGCGGGGTTCCGAGGATGCGCCGGGACCAGACGGGATCGGTGAGGACGGTCAGTCCGCCGGTGCGGACGATCCAGCTGGCGTGCCCGGCCCAGGTGACGGAGGTGGTGTCGGCCGCCGTGTCCGGCAGGGGTTCGGGGGCGTACGGGAGCCGGTGGACGCCGCGCAGTCCCTCCGTGTTGGGCCGCAGCGCGCGTTCACGGGCCAAGCGAGTCATGCCCATGACACCGGGGAGCGGCGCGGTGAGCCGGTCGGCGAAGGATCTGGGCCAGACCCGGACCTCACCGAGCGGGCGTGGTCCGACGACCTCGCCATGGGCGATCCGATGCGCGGGGGCGGCCCCCGCGGAGGAGCGCCCGGTCTGTTCCGTCATCGAGAAACTCCCGTCTCGGTTCGGCGTCCCGGTACCGGCGCCCGTCCGTCATCGGAGTTCGTCGAGAGCCGCTGCGAAAATGCTCAGGGCTTGAGCCACGTGCGGCAATTCCAGGGGCTCCACAGCGGTGAGGGACTCCGTCTGCTGCTCCGGCGTCGACCCGAGCAGCGTCCCGGTGCCCAGCCGTACGCGCAGCGCACCGAGTTCGTCGCCGAACCGGTGTCCGCCCGGCGTCGGTGCGCCGAGACGTTCCGTCAGGTACTCCTCCAGCTCCAGCGAGTCCGTGACCCCCCGGTCCGCCAGCCGGGACCTGAGCGGGCCGAGATCGGCGTAGAGATGGCGCCCCGCCTGCGGGGGCCTGGCGAGCGCACCCGCCGCGAGGACCGCGCGGTGGGCCGCCGCGGCGATCCGTGCCTGGAGCGCGGCGGCCCGGCGCACCCGCTCCGTGACGGCATCCGGTTCGCGCAGCGCGTGGGCGGCGGCCATGGCGACCGGTCCGGCGACCAGCGCACCGAGTGCGGTGAGGATGTCGAGGGTGTGGGCATGGCGCACCGCCGCCCGCTCGGTGTCCGGGAACCGGGCGACCGCGACCGGCCAGGCGGACGGGGTCAGCGCACCGGCGAGGTCGCAGACGACCGTGACGTCGTCCGGGCACATCTCGGCCGGGCTGAGCAGGACCGTGTCGTGCGGCCGGTGCAGGGTGTCGCGCCAGGTCTCGTCACTGACGATGTGCAGCCCCTCGGCGACCGCGGCCTCGCACGCCTCGCGCACGAGTTCCGGCGGGGCGACGGTGGCGGTCGGGTCGTCGACGACGGAGATCAGCAGCAGCCGGGGCCTCCCCCCCTCGGCGCGCACCCTGCGTACGGTCTCCAGCAGCGCGTACGGATCGGGCACGCCGCCGCACTCGGCCGGGCTCGGCACATGGTAGGCGGGCCTGCCCAGCAGCCGGGCCTGCGGAATCCAGGTGGCCGTGCAGGGGCGGGGCATGAGCACGTCGCCACCGTGCGCTGCGATCAGCGCGAGCAGCAGCGGCGAGGCGCCCGGGGCGGCGGCGACGCGCTCCGGGGTGCCGTGCAGTCCGCGCCGCTCCCAGTAGGCGGTCGCGGCCTCGCGCAGGGCGTCGCCGCCACCGGTCGGTTCCGGTGCGCTGCGGCCGGCCGCGGCGGCGAGCACCTCGGCCAGCTCGGGCACGACGGGCAGACCGGGATCGGGGGCGGGCGGCCCGTACCGGACGGGGCCGCGATCCTCCCGTACGCGGCGCGCACCCCCGCCGCCCTTCTGCCTCCGCCCCGCCCGTCCGGTCCGCTCGGTCCGCTCCCGCGCCATCCGGGCCTCCTTCGCCACTGCCCCGTCGTCTCGCGCTCAGGGCCGTTGAGCACTCAGGGCCCTTTATACGAGGGATCCATCGGCGGCGCCCGCCCAGCGGAACCGTCACCGGTGGGAGCCGGGCTCAGCCCGTGAAGGCCGTACCGGGCAGCCCGCGCCCCGCGTCCGGCAGCACCAGCAGCGAACCGGAGAGCGGATGCGGTGCGGCGAGCCCGGTGCGGGCCGAGGTGATGTAGAGATCCCGCAGGTCCGCACCGCCGAAGGCGCAGGCAGTCGGGCGCCGCACCGGCAGGGCGACCGTCCGGTCCAGGACTCCGTCGGCCGTGTAGCGGCGGACCGCGGCGCCGTCCCACAGCGCGACCCAGACGGCCCCCTCGACATCGACGGTCAGACCGTCGGGGAATCCCGCGCCCTCCTCGACGACGGCGAACGGACGCCGGTTCACGGCGCGCCCGCCGTCGAAGTCGAAGACGTCGATACGGCGTGTGGGGGTGTCGATGAAGTACATCAGCCGCCCGTCCGGGCTCCACCCGATGCCGTTGCTGCAGGCCACGACGGGGAGCACCGGGGTGACCGCGCCGTCGGGCGCGATGCGGGCGAGGCTGCCGCCGGGCTCCGCACCGTCGTCACGCATGGTGCCCGCCCACAGCGCCCCGTCCGGGGCGACTGCCGCGTCATTGCCACGGCGTCCCGGTTCGGGGTCGTGGACCAGCCAGCGGAAGCGGCCGTCGGGGTCGTACAGTCCGATGCCGTCCCGCAGATTGACCACGAGTCCGCCGCCCGCGCGCGGTTTGGCGGCTCCGACGTGCTGTTCGGTGGCCATGACCGTACGACGGGCACTCACCGGGTCGTAGGTGTGCACCCGGGCGGAGACGATGTCGACCCAGATCAGCCGGCCGGTGGCCGGATCCCAGGTCGGTCCCTCGCCGAGCTCGGCCTGCTCCTGTACGGCCACATCCAGGCCTGCGGTGGTCATCTCTGCCCTTCGTGGTGGACGGACCGGCCGGAGAGCGCATCGGCGTCGTGGAGCACGGAGCCCGCCGGTGCCTCCTCGCGCTCCTCGGTCCGCGGATCACGGGTACGGAAGGGGAGAACGCGACGACGCCTGTGCAGTCCCGCAGCGACACGGCGCCACGGCCGGCATCGGGAACACAGAGTAGTCGCGCGCCACATGCCGCGACAATGCCGACACCTACGGGCGATGGACAGGAGCAACGGACGGCCTCGGGCCCGTCGGGGGGGGCAGGGCGAGCGGCCGCGAGGGCGGTGCGAGCGGCCCGGCCGGCACGTCGGCGCCCGACGAGGCCCCGACCGATGGAGCTGGAATCGTGCCGGCGGACGCAGGCCGCCACGGGGCCGCCCTCCCGGCCCAGCGGCCCGTGCGCGGACGCGCCCGCTGGTTCGCCGCGCCCCGGCGGGGTAGGCGGTGTTCCATGTCCGCACCACGTCGTACTCCGTTCACCGGCCCGTCGTCCACCTCGCTGCGCGGCCGGCTGCACCGCCGGGATCTCGCCGTGTTCCAGGCCCTGGCCCACCGCGACTGGCCGGGCGCCCTGCCCGTGCTGCCACGGCTGAGCCGCAGCGCCGATCACGGGCTGCTGTGGTTCGGGGCCGCCGCGGGCCTGGCCGCGCTGGGCGGCAGCGCACGGGCCCGGCGGGCCGCGCTGCGGGGGATCGCCTCGCTGGCGGTCGCATCGGCCACGATCAACACGATCGGCAAGGGCGCGGTACGCAGAGAGCGCCCGCTGCTGGACACCGTGCCGGTGATGCGGCGGCTCGGGCGCCAGCCGTTCACGACGTCCTTCCCCTCCGGACACGCCGCGTCGGCCGCGGCCTTCGCCACGGGCGTGGCTCTCGAATCGAAGGGCTGGGGCGCCGTCGTCGCCCCGCTCGCCCTGTCCGTCGCCGCCTCCCGCGTCTACACCGGAGTCCACTATCCGAGTGATGTGCTGGCGGGTGCGGTGCTCGGCGTGGGGGCCGCGCTGGCCCTGCGGGGTGTCGTGCCGACCCGTGGACAGCTCCCGGCACCGGGGCGACCACCGGGCCACGCCCCCGCGCTGCCGGCCGGCCAGGACCTGGTGGTCGTCGTCAACCAGGCGTCGGGCACGGCGACCGCGACGGCCTCGCTGGTACGGGACGCGCTGCCGCGCGCCGAGGTGGTGGAGTGCGCCCCCGGGGAACTCCGGGCCGAGCTGGAGAAGGCGGCGGACCGGGGCCGGGCGCTGGGGGTCTGCGGCGGGGACGGCACGGTCAACGGGGCCGCGGCCGTCGCCGCCGCGCACGGTCTGCCGCTCGCCGTGTTCCCCGGCGGAACGCTGAATCATTTCGCGTACGACCTGGGCATCGAGACAGTGGACGACACGTGCGCCGCGCTGACCGCGGGCGATGCGGTCCGGGTCGACCTCGGCCGCTTCCGGCCCGGACCCGAGGGACCGGGAGGCGCGCACGGCTGCTTCCTCAACGCCTTCAGTCTCGGTGTCTATCCCGAACTGGTTCGGACGCGTGAGCGCTGGGCCCCGCGTATCGGAGGCTGGCCGGCGGGCCTGGTCGCGGCGTGGAAGGTGCTGCGGGGCGAGCGTCCGCTGGAGGCCGAACTGGAGGGGCGGCGGCGCCCGCTGTGGCTGCTGTTCGTGGGCAACGGGCTGTTCCAGCGGGTCGGTCCGGCGCCCGGACGGCGGCACAACCTCGGGGACGGCCTGCTGGATGTGCGAGTGGTGCACGGTGGCCGCACACCGGGCCTGCGGCTCCTCGCCGCAGCCGTCGCGGGTCCGCTGACCCGCTCCCCCGTGCATGCGGCGGAACGGCGCAGAAGGGTGCGGATCGCCGGCCTGCGACCTGGTACGCCCTACGCGTACGACGGCGAAGTGGCCTACAGCAAAACCGAGTTGATGATCGACAAGCTTCCGGAGGCACTGACGGTGTACTGCCCGATGGCGAGATGAAGGAGTCTGCCGGAATCCGCCGCGCACGGGCGAACCAGGGGTGGCCGACCGCCCGGCGCCACCCCCGGCTCCTACCGTGGGTCCACATATCAAGACCCCTATCTCATTATTCGACATCCGAGCGTACGGTGGCCGTACCGATCAGCGAGAAAGGATCCACGGCCATGCCGAAGGAGACCGCCGTCTACACCCACGGCCACCACGAGTCGGTGCTGCGCTCGCACCGCTGGCGCACCGCCGCCAATTCCGCGGCCTACTTGATCGATGAGCTCCGCCCCGGCATGACCGTGCTGGACGTGGGCTGCGGACCCGGCACCATCACGGCGGATCTGGCCGCGCTGGTCGCCCCCGGCCGGGTGACCGGCGTCGACTCCGCCCAGGAGGTCCTGGCCCGCGCGGCCGAGGAAGCGGCCGAACGCGGCCTGGACAATGTCGAGTTCGCCACCGCCGACGTGCACGCCCTGGACTTCCCCGACGACTCCTTCGACGTCGTCCACGCCCATCAGGTGCTCCAGCACGTGGGCGACCCGGTGCGGGCGCTGCGCGAGATGCGGCGCGTCTGCCGACCCGGTGGCATCGTCGCCGCCCGCGACAGCGACTACGCGGCGATGACCTGGTACCCCGACCTGCCCGGCATGGACTCCTGGCAGGAGCTGTACGGCCGGGTGGCCCGAGCCAACGGCGGCGAACCGGACGCCGGACGCCGACTGCTCTCCTGGGCCCGCCAAGCCGGCTTCACCGACATCACCGCGACCGCGGCCAACTGGTGCTTCGCCACCCCGGAGAACCGCGCCTGGTGGAGCGGGCTGTGGGCGGACCGTACGGTCGGCTCGGTGTACGCGGAGCAGGCCGTGGCGGGCGGCCACGCGAGTACCGAGGAGCTGGCGGCGATCGCCGCGGCCTGGCGGGAGTGGGGCGCGCGGGACGACGCCTGGTTCATGGTCCCGCACGGCGAGATGCTCTGCCGGGCCTGATCGCCGCCAACTACCCTTGCCCACATGGATATTCTGGGAACCACGCTGCGCATCTGTGTCGACGACCTGGAGGCCGCGGTGGCCTTCTACGAGGACCTCACAGGCAGTTCCGCGCTGCGGTTCGACCGTGGCGGGGTCTCGGTCGCCGCGATCAGCTGCTTTCTGCTGATGAGCGGCCCGGAGTCGGAGCTGGAGATCCTGCGCAAGGTGACGGCGACGATCGCGGTCAAGGATGTCGACGAAGCCCACGCCTCCCTCACCCGTGTCGGCGCCAGGATCCTCGCCGGGCCGGTGCCGACGCCGGTGGGCCGCAACCTGATCGCCGTCCACCCGGACGGCTCGGTCTTCGAGTACGTCGACCGGAACCTGACCGTTTGACGGGCGGCCGTCCGGCCCGCGACCACCCGACGGGGATCGCCTGCCCCACGGCTGTCCCAGGGGCCGCCGCCCCGGGCAGCCGCCCGGCCCGCACCGGTGGAGACGGTGCGGGCCGGGCGGTCTTCGCCGTCACGCCCTGGGGCGCATCCGGTAGTTGTACCTGTCCGGCAGCGGCTCGTCGGTGAGCTCGGCCCACACCTCGTCCAGGATTTCCGCGCCCTCCCGCAGATCCGCCACCTCGAAGCCCTCGTCGAAGACGGCCCGAGCGGCGGCGCGGTTGCCCTCGGCGATCAGCAGCCGGGCCTCCAGCAGGCGGAAACGGCCGCGCTGTCGATGCTCCGCGCACAGACCGTTCCACACCGTCCGGGCCGCTTCGGGGCGCCCTGCCGTCAGCAGCACCTCCATCGCCTCGCGTGCGAGCGCCGCCGTGGCGGACATCCAGGCGTCCGGGTCGCCGTCACCGTCGGGGCGTTCCGCGCACATGCCGTCGAACGCCTCGGTGTAGAGGTCCGCGGCCCTGTCCCAGTGGGCGCCCTCCTCGGCCGCGACGGCGAGGCAGCGCAGCAGCGGCCAACGGGACGGGGCGAGGGCCAGGCCGCGCTCCCAGCTGCGGACCGCCTGGGCGCGGTCGCCCGCGTGCCACTGGGCGACGCCGAGGTGGTACTCGGTAAGAGGTTCGGCGGAGGCCGTCTCCAGCATGTCGCGCCAGTGCGGGGAGACCAGGGAGGGGCCGGGCGGGACCGGCCCGCGTGGTTCGGGGAAGGTGCCCTGTTCCAGCAACTCCAGCCAGGGTTGCTGCTGTTCACCGAGAGTCGACTCGGCGAACGGCGTTCCGGGGAGCCGGTACGTGCCTCGCCGGACTTCGAGGGCACCCCAGCCGGAGCCGGTGGCGAGCGACTCGCCGGGCTCGGTGTCGGCACACGGACGCCAGGCCGCGTACGCGGCGTCGACATCGGCGCGCGGCAGCGCCTCGGCGAGCCGCCGCTCGGCCTCGGCTCGGGCCGCCGCCCAGTCGTCGCCGTGCACGGCCGCGGGGTCCGCGGACAGCGGTCCGTACGACTCCAGCCAGCTGAACTCGGCGCCCGGTGCCAGGGGAATGTGTTCCAGCTGGGTACGGGCGAGTCCGGCCTGGATCTCCGCGTAGCCGACGGTGCCCGGCTCGGTGAGCCACTCCTGCCAGCGCCGCCCGCCCGGCCCGCTCCCCCACAGGAACAGCTTCCGGCCGCGCAGCAGATCGGTGGACGTCTGGACGAGTCCCCTCCCGTCCTCGTCGAGGGAGGCGATCCAGCGGCGCGAGCCGTCGGGCACCTCGTAGAAGTAGTCGGCGGGGAAGTCGCCGCGCAGGGGGTACGTACGGTCGACACAGCCGGACTCGGGGACCGGGACCCGGGTCAGGGTCCGCTCGTAGCCGAAGTGCCAGGCCTCGTCGGCCGGGGCCAGCACGCGGGTGCGTTCGCCTTCGGGGACGGCGATGTTGGACCACCAGTAGACGGGTGCGGTGTGCTCGTGCGGATTGCGTATCCGTACGCCGACGTGCAGGAAGTCCGAGTCCTCGGGCAGCCAGAGGTCCACCTGGAACGGCAGGTCGCGCAGCCGCTCCCACTCCCACAGGCGGACCATCTCCCCGCCGTCGGGCGCGGGCACCCGGGCGGCGTGCACCGGGGCGCAGGACAGGGTGGTGTGGCCCGTGGCGCCGATGTTCCATTCGATGCCGCCGGAGAACCAGGCACCGTTGAGCGCGAAGTCGGCGGGCTGCAGGACGGGGTTGGTGTAGAGGAGTTCGCGGCCGGTGGGCTTGTGGTGGAGGGAGTGGATGCGTCCGCCGAGTCCGGGCAGGACGGTGGCCCGCAGCCGCTCGTTCTCGATGACGATCGTGTCCAGCGTGGTGGGGACGCGTCGGCGACCGTACCCGTCGAGGACGCGCACCGGCAGCACGGTGGCCAGTGGCTCGTAGCCGATCTGGCGTGCCATGTCACGTGGCAGTCCGGCCCGGTCGCGGTCGTCGACGACATGCATCTCGTCGAGCGGCCGCAGTGCGGGCAGCGGGTTCTCCGGGCCCAGTGGTGCGGCGGGCAGAGTCAGTACGGCACGTCGTACGGTCGTGGCCAAGGCAACCTCGCTCCCTCGCGCGGGCCGCCGCAGGTCCGGGCGCCCCCCCGATGACCATGGAACACGCTGGACAGCGGCCCGGCCAGAGGGGTCGCCGTCAGACTTCGGCAAAAGCGGGGCCCGGTCCAGGCGGCCGGAGGCCATGGACGTGCCGCCCGGAACCGCTCCCCGCGTGGAAGAGGCTGCGCCGGTACCGGCCCGTTCAGCCGAGATCCACCTCCGGCTCGTACATGTCCAGCCACATCGCGATGTCCAGGGTGCGCTCCAGCCCGCGACGGGAGGCCGAGGTGATCCCTGGTGCGTCGTGCTCGGCCACCCGTCGCAGCCGGTCGCGGTCGATGAGGTCGAAGACCCGGTGGTCCGGGCGCGCGAGCAGGTCGTGGGCGTGCTTCTGGAGCGCGACGGCGTACTTCGGGTCCTGGGTCGACGGATAGGGGCTCTTGGTCCGTTCGTACACGGACCGCGGCAGCAGGTCCGCGGTGGCCTCGCGCAGCAGGCTCTTCTCCCTGCCGTCGAAGGACTTCAGGGCCCAGGGGGTGTTGTAGACGTACTCGACGAGCCGGTGGTCGCAGAACGGCACGCGGACCTCCAGGCCGACGGCCATGCTCGCGCGGTCCTTGCGGTCGAGCAGGATGCGTACGAACCGGGTCAGGTGGAGGTGGCAGATCTTGCGCATGCGGTACTCGAAGTCGCTCTCGCCGGTGAGCCGTTCGATGCCGGCGACGGCGGAGTCGTAGCTGTCGCGGATGTACGCCCGCAGGCCCAGTGCCTGGTTCACGTCGTCGCGGAGCATGCCCGCGTCCTCACCGAAGTGCTCGGCGAAACGCACCAGCCAGGGGAACGTGTCGGCTTTCCTGGCCTCCTCGTCGAAGAACTGGAGGTAGCCGCCGAACACCTCGTCGGCCGACTCCCCGGACAGCGCGACGGTCGAGTGTTCGCGGATCGCCCGGAAGAGCAGGTAGAGCGAGGCGTCCATGTCGCCGAGGCCCATCGGGATGTCCCGGGCCCTGATCATCCGGGCGCGCACCTCGGGGTCGGCGAGGGTGTCCGGGTCGAGCACGATGTCGCGGTGGACGGTGCCCGCCTGTCGCGCCACGTCGTGGACGAACGGGGTGTCGGGGGTGGTACGCAGCTCGTCGGCGACGAAGTTCTCGGTCCGCCCGACGAAGTCGACGGCGAAGGTGCGGACCTTCTCACCGCTCCTGGCGAGCTGTCGGGCGGCGAGCAGGGTGACCGCGGACGAGTCGAGGCCGCCGGAGAGCAGGACGCAGCGGGGCACGTCGGAGACCAGTTGTCGGCGCACGATGTCGTCCAGCAGCGTCCGTACCCTGGCGACCGAGGTGTCCTGGTCGTCGGTGTGCGGGCGGGTCTCCAACCGCCAGTAGACGTGCCGGCGCAGGCCGCCGCGGTCGACGGTGACGACCGTGCCGGGCTGTACCTCGTACATGCCGTCCCACACGGCGTGGCCGGGGGTCTTGACGAGGGTGAAGAGCTCCCGGAGCCCGTCGAGGGTCACGCGGGGCCGGGCCAGCGGGTTGGCGAGGATGGCCTTGGGTTCCGAACCGAAGAGCACTCCGTCGGCCGTCGGCCAGTAGTAGAAGGGCTTGACGCCCATCCGGTCGCGGATCATGACGAGCTTGTCGTGGCGGCCGTCCCAGAGGGCGAAGGCGTACATGCCGTTGAGCCGTTCGGCGAGGGACTCGCCCCACTCCAGGTAACCGTGCAGCACGACCTCGGTGTCCGAGTCGGTGAGGAACCGATGCCCGCGGGCGGTCAGTTCCGTGCGCAGCTCAGTGAAGTTGTACGCCTCACCGGAGTAGACCAGGGCGACTTCACCCTCCGGTGTACCGACCGTCATGGGCTGGCGTCCGCCGGGCAGGTCGATGATCGCGAGCCGACGGTGCCCGAGCCCGGCGTGTTCGACCGTCCAGGTCCCCCGGTCGTCGGGACCCCGGCAGGCCATGGTCTCCGTCATCGCGTCCAGCGTCGCCACGTCCGCGGCTGCCCGCAGATCGCGGTCGAACGAGACCCAGCCGACGATGCCACACATACGCGTCCTCCCGATTCGGTCCAGGCCGGGAGAGCGGCCCGTACGCACGGTGCCGTCCTATGGGCGGCGTGCCGAAGGCTGGACCCGGCAGAACCAGTTGCATCTAGCAGCTATATGTCGAGCCTGTGCCTGCGATTGCGTACCGTCAACACGGTCGTTACGTGGATGGAGGCCGGCTCCTCATACTTTCGGCCGCCCCTTTCCCCTTCCTATACGGGACCGCCACGCTTCGCAGCCCGTACGGAAAGGGCCCACGGGCCCCGAAGGCGGCCCGAACAGGCCACGGGCAAAGACTTTCCCAATCCGGGATGCGCCGGTGGAGTGGACTCGGCGCGTCTGCGGACAGTCCGGTGCTGCCGATCAAGGCGACCGATCCGGGTGACCTGTCCGGCGGACCCGCTCGATTGTGCCCCTCTCGACATCGCCGCCAACGCCGCGGCCCACGCGGAGGCGGTCGGCCGGTCGGGGGCACGACTGGTCGTCTTCCCCGAACTGTCCCTCACGGGTTACGACCTCGCCGCTCCGGCCGTGTCCGCCGACGACCCACGCCTGCGCCCGCTCGTCACGGCGTGCCACGAGTCGGGGGCGACGGCCCTGGTCGGGGCGCCGGTGCGCGCCGCGGACGGGCGGGAACACATCGCCACCCTGGCCGTGACGGGCGAGGGCTCCCGCATCGTCTACCGCAAGATGTGGCTGCACGGTGAGGAGTTCGACCGCTTCGCCCCCGGTGAGAGGCCCGAGGCGCTGGTCGTCGACGGGCTGCGGCTCGGGCCGGCGGTGTGTTACGACGCCGCCGTTCCCGAGCACGCCGCGGCCACCGCCGCGCTGGGCGTCGACGCGTACGTGGCGAGCACACTGTACGGCTCCGGGCCCGAGCAGGCCGCTCGGCGGGACGGACACATGAGCCGGTCGGCACTCGCCCATGGCATGTGGGTGGTGCTGGCCACCTCGCCCGGACCGAGCGGGGTGCACGCCCGCACGTCGGGCGGCTCCGGCATCTGGGCACCGGACGGAACCCCGGCCGTGCAGGCCGGGCCCGAACCGGGCGCCGTGGTGTCCGCGACCGTGGGCACGGACCGGGCCGCTTCTAGGCGCCGTCCTGGCTCAGCATCTCGGCCGTGATCGCCCACCGCTCGTGGTCGCGCCAGGCACCGTCGATGAAGAGGAAGTCCGGCGAGAATCCTTCGAGGCGGAATCCGGCCCGTCGCACGAGGGCGAGCGAACCTTCGTTGCCGGGCTGGATGTTGGCTTCGAGCCGGTGCAGGCCGAGCGGCCCGAAGGCGTACCGCAGGACCAGCTCCAGCCCTTCGCTCATCAGTCCGCGCCCCGCCGCATGGGCGAAGGCCCCGTACCCGAGCGCGCCGCAGAGGAACCCGCCGCGGACGATGTTGTTGATGTTGATGAAACCCGCGATCCCGCCGCCGGCCCCGCCCGCGCGATCGCAGACGAGGAATCCGGCCTTCGTGGGGTCGTCGATCATCCGGCCCGCATAGGCCTCGTACGAGCGGGCGTCGACGGGCGGGAAGAGCCAGGGACCGTGCAGACCCCGGCTCTCCCTCGCGCGGGTGGTGAACTCCTCGGCGTCCGCCGGGGTGTAGGCGCGGATCGCCACACGGTGTCCCGCAGCCAGATAGTCGATTTCAGACATCCGGTCAGCCTAACGGCCCGGTGCACGATGGAGAGCGGATCGGCGAGCGGCGTCATGCGGCTTCGGAGCCGAGGCGGAGGAGGGAGGCGACGCGGAGCGTCGTCGACCGACGACGCCGGAGGCAAAGTCGCATGACGCCGGGAGCCCGCTCGCCATCGTGCACCAGGCCGTAAGGGCTGCGGCCGGCCCGTCGCGCGCGATTCCCCGCACCGGGCCTTCGAGGCTGTCCCCGACGGCTCAGTGGATCGACGTCGGCGCGGCGTTGTGCTCGGCTCCCGACCTCCGGGCCGCCGTCGAGGACGATGCCTTCCTTCGTCTCGGGTTCGGTGGTTCATGACACGGCCCGGGGCAGGGGCACCAGGGCCACCGCGACCTCGCCGGTTGACGGATCGCCGTGGTTGTAGAGGATGGCGGTGCCGTCCGGGGTGAACACCGGGTGCGGGTGTCGGGGGTGCTGGTCGGCCTCCGTACGGGCCAGGGGCGTGCGGGCGCCGGTGGCGACGTCGACGAGCACGACGTCGGAGACCTGTCCCGCGTTCTGCCAGCCCCGGCCCGGCGCGTCGAGGGGGCCGGACGTGTCGACCACGGCATGCCGTCCGTCGCGGCTGATGTCGCAGTGCCAGTCCCGTTCGCCCTCGCTGACGAGGCGGGCCGCCCGACCGTCCGGGTGAAGTGTGTACAGGCCGCGCGGACCCGCCTCGCTCTCTCCGTACGCGCACACCACGGCACCCAGGTCGTGGAACATCCAGCGTTCGTGGCCCACGGCGAGCGTTCCCCCGTTCGTCGCCTGGTCGAAGACGCAACGGCCCTCCGGTGCCCGTGTGGGGTGCCGGGCCCAGACCCGGTCCGGGATCTTCCGGGAGGGCCCTTCGTGGGCGAAGGTCAGCCAGGACTCGTCGTGCGGGCTGTGAGCCGGGTGGTTGGTGAACCACCCCTTGCCGAACAGCTCGTCGGCCTTTCCGGTCGACACGGAGATCTCCAGGCAGGTCACCGGTGCGTCCCGGTCCCCGGGTTGTTCCATCACCACCACCCGGTCTCCCGCCGCCGTGAGGGAACACAGGTTCTGCAGGGTGTGCCCGGGGGCGGCCTCATAGAGCCGCTCGGGGGCACCGGAGTCCAGGTCGAGAACATGGAGAGCACCGTTCCAGACCCAGGCCACCCGTTCGGCGGCCAGGGCCACATCCGGCCAGAGCAGCTGCTCCGGCCCCGTGGTGCTGGATTCCGGTTCGTACAGGGGGCGTGCGGCACGTTCCTCGTCGCGCCAGCGGACGCTGGTGAGCCCGAGGGCGCCGGTGGCCGGTGAGTACCGGGTCAGCACCAGTCGTTCGCCGTCGGCGTGGAATCCGTTGGTGTGAGGGTAGGGCAGGTGCGCACCGGCGAGCAGAAGAGTCATCGCACGAGCCTCACGGACCGGAACAGGGCGGGGTTCTTGGGCGAGGCGCCCACTCCGGCACCCCATTCGAGGTAGCCGTCACGCGCGTCGGTGGCGGTGCCCGCGTCGGCGTCGTTGACGAGGAGCGACAGTCCGAACGTCCCGGTGGGCGGCCGGTCGAATCCGAGCGAGGTCCAGGGGACGGCGAGCCGGTAGGTGGTGGTCCGGGCCTTCTCGTCGCGCACGACGGAGACGTCCGCGCCCGGCGTGGGCCCGGCCTGCTGCCCCGCCGGAGCGGCCCAGGTGTAGGCGACGGGGCCGCTCGGCAGCAGCGCTGCACCGACCTCCACCCGGTTGCCGTCGGGCGTGCCGGGGAAGCCCGAGTAGAGGTCGTACTGGATGGAGTCGACCTGCCAGGCCGCCGAAGGATCCGTCCGGTCCGCGTTGTGCACGTCGTCCTTGATGACTGCGTCCAGGATCAGGGCCTGATCCGTGTGGGTGTAGCGGATGGTCCCGGAGAGATCGTCGGGGCCGGTCCTGGTGCCGCCCCGCAGACTCGCCCAGTTTCCCAGGGAGTTCAGGTCCATCGGTTCGAGGGTGGTGTCACCCGCGGGTTCGACGGGGCTGAGGCTGAGCGAGCCGGAGTCCGCGGCATCGCCGGTCGTGACGGAGTAGGCGTAGGGCACGAACTGTGCGGCTTCGGCGGGGAGTTCGACGGTCCTCTCGGACGACTGCCCGGCCGGGACCGGGCCCGGATCCGCGATGGTGCCCATCCATGGCCCGACTCGCCAGCCCACCGGCGAGGGTGCCAGCGCCCGTTCCGGGTCG
This sequence comes from Streptomyces sp. NPDC088252, assembly GCF_044740965.1. Lineage (NCBI taxonomy): Bacteria > Bacillati > Actinomycetota > Actinomycetes > Kitasatosporales > Streptomycetaceae > Streptomyces > Streptomyces sp. NPDC088252. The sequence goes on from NZ_JBIURS010000021.1 coordinate 86,344, forward strand.
TTGTTGGTGATCCTCACGGTGAGGCCTCCACCGGTCCTCCTGATGTCGGGCCGCCCGGTCACGGTGTACGGCTCGACCACCTTCGTCGTGGTGCGCAGCAGGGTCCGGCGGCCGAAGGAGGCGCTGACACCGCGTACGCCGGTGGTCGCGGTGGCGGGCACCTTCAGCGTGAGAGAGGTCTTCGCACCCGGCTTGGTCCTGAGCATGCCGTGCAGGCCGTCGACCGTGACCGGCAGCCGACGGGGCAGTGCGGCCGCCTTGGTGCGGTCCGCGGTGACGGTGACCTTCAGGTCGGCGCCGGTGACCGACTGCTCGGCCGTACTCAGCGAGAGCGGCGAGTTCGTGACCGCCACGCCGGCGACCGGCCCTTCGAGGAAGACGGGGCTGCCGTCGAGGCCGAGCGTGACGCGCCCGGCCGTCGGGACGAGTGTGCTCCGCTTGCCGAACTGATCGGTCAGCGTCAGGGGCTTGTCGGTGCGGACCGAGACCGTCCGGGGCGAAGTGGCCCACAGGGAACGGGTGGTGGTGCCGTACGGGTAGACGTGGACGGCCGGGTCGCCCGCGCTCTCCCGGGCGCCGAGCTGCTTGCCCGCGGTCTGGCGGATGAGGACGGCGTTGGTGACGGCGGCGGGCTTGGGGGCCAGTCCTTGGACGCCGCCCCCGGCGCGGCGGAACAGGCCGAAGCGGTGTTCTCGTTCACCGGGGTTGTCGCCGTCGTCGAGGATGTCGTACCAGAAGTACTTGTCGGCACCGGCCGCGCGGGCCAGCGTCTGGGCGCGGATCAGGTAGGCGGCCTGCTGGGTCTCGCTCCAACCGCCGGTGTTCGTGGGCCAGCCGTTCTCGGTGACCCAGATCGGCATCTTCTTGCGCGCCTCGACCTTCTTCACCAGCTGTGCGAACTCCCCGAGTGCCTTGATCTCCTCCGGTGGCGTGCCGGGCGCGTCGCCTGCGCTGCTGTAGTAGTTGACGCTGAAGGTGTCGAGGTGGTCCAGGCCGCCGCGGGCGATGAAGTCGTCGTGCCAGGCGAGCTGGGTGCCTGCCGAGGTGGGGCCCACCACGTTGGCGTCCGGCATGGCCTGCTTCACCGCTTTGGCCATGTCGATATAGCATTTGGCGGTGATTCCGCAGGCCCCGTCGTTGAATCCGGTCCCGTTGAACTCGTTGTAGACGGAGAAGTCCTTGGTGTACGGGGCGTAGGCAGCGGCCGCTGCCGCGCCGAACCTGGCGAAGGCCGCCAGCCCCTCGGGGGAGCTCGGTGTCTTGCCGCCGTCGTAGAGCGGGTTGCGGTATCCGAGGATCGGCATGGTCCTGATGCCGCGCTTCGCCGCGTTCTTCAGCCCCGCGTCGAGGGGGTAGGCGCCGAAGTCGTAGACGCCCTTCTGCTTCTCCACCGCCCAGTTGGCGTCGGATCTGACCTCGCTCCAGCCCACGGTGGCGGCGGAATCGAGCAGTGTGTCCTCCCACCCCGGCTGCCAGCCGTAGTGCATGGCCACGGCGTAGTAGGGATCCTTGGCGGGCGCCGGGGTGACGACGCCGAACGAGGTGGTCCGCGTCACCGGGGCGCCGGAGTCGGCGGTGGCGGTGAGCGTGTAGTAGCCGGGGCCGAGATCCTTGATGTCGAGGGCGGCCTTGCCCGACGCGACCTGCGCCGTGCCGGACTTCAGAGGTACGCCGTTCGCGTCGCCGATGGTCCAGCCGACCCGGTCGGCCGCGGAGGCGAAGGTGATCGGGCCCTGGTCCGCGCCCTGGGCGAAGAGCAGACGGCGCGAGGTGATGTCGAGCAGCGGGGCGTCGGTGAACTCGACGGATATCCGGCTGAAGCAGACCGGGGGCATGTTCTCGGCCGTCGCCTGCACATCGAGCCGGAAGTCGGCCCCGTTGGCGCGGTTGGCGAACCGGATGTCGCCGAGTTCGAACTGGTGGCTCTGCCAGGTTCCGGTGCCCTTCATCGACAGACCGGACGTGCCGGTGAAGGCATTCGACTGCGAGTCGTACTGGAGGTTCATGCCGACCGCGGCCGCGTCGAAGTAATCGACCGTGACGACGGCCCGTTTCGCCCCGGCCGGGACGGCACCGGCCGCCACGTCGACGTACAGGTACCGGTTGTACGGATCACCCGTCATCGTCCAGCAGCTTCGCCCCGCTTGTTCGCGGACCGCGTGGGCGGGGTCCTTGTCACGGTCGCCGGGCCAGGCCCGTTCGATGCCTTCGTACGCGGGCTGCGCGCCGAGTACGGCCGTGGCACGGGCGGCCTGCGCATGCGCAAGTGCGGCGGCGGGTGCCTGCAACGGGGTTGCCGCCAGGGCCGCGACGGCGAGCGTCGTGAGCGTGCGGCGCAGCCGGGTGAGCCTTCTTCTCGGTGGTGCTCCGGACATCGCGAGATCCCTTCTCGTGGAGCTGTCGGGCTGCTGGGCCGTTCATGGCGTCGGCGTCACCGCTGCGCCCGATCGAGGGCCGGGCCGATCCTCCGGTCCGCCTTCTCCAGTTCGGCGGCCGGGTCGGCGCTCTCCCGGGTCAGGACCGCTTGCACGGCGCTGTCCAGTGCTGCGTACAACTCCTGGGCGGCAACGGGCGGTTCGACGACGTACTCGGTCGTGCCGAGGCTGCTCATGTAGGGCGCGAAGTTCTTCAGCGGCACGTTGGAGTGCTTGCGTTCGGCCGCGGCGGCCGGGCCGGAGATCTTCGCGTCGTAGAAGGGCAGGCCGGGGACTCCGGCGGGGTTCTTGTCGGCGGCGATCTGCTCGGTGCGCTGTGCGGCGAGCGCGGGATCGTACTTGGTCCTCAGATAGAAGAAGTTGATCCACTTCGCCGCGGCGCTGCGCTGCGCCTCGTCCGCCTTCGGCGAGACGACGGCGACACCGCCGCCGAGAAGAGTGGCGTGCTCGCCCCCCGAAGGGAGCGGGGCCTGTCCGTAGGCGTCGGGGCTGCCGTGAAACTTGGAGACATAGGCGCCGTACGTGCTGGGCGAACCCAGCAGCATGGCGACCTTCCCACTGGCGAAGTCGCTGGTCAGGTCGTCGGTGCCACGCAGGTGCTGCTTGCCCATCGACCCGTCGGCCCATCGCATGGCCTTCAGCAGGCCGAGGGCCTTGCCGGTCGGGCCCTCCCGGAAGGCCGTGATCTGTTTGCCGTCCGCCTTCTTCTCCATCCGGCCGCCGTAGGAGTACGTCATGGTGGTCAGCATCCAGCCGCCGGTGTTGTCGGTGGTGTGCATGCCGAAGCCGGCGACACCGGTCCGGTCCGTGATCGTCTTGGCCGCGGTGCGCAACTCGTCCCAGGTGGTGGGCGGCTTGTCGGGGTCGAGGCCCGCCCTGGTGAACAACTCGCGGTTGTAGACCAGACCGACGGAGTACACCTCGGTGGGGATGCCGTACATCTTCCCGTCGGAGCCGGTGGCCGGGGCGAGCAGCCGCTTGTCGAACTCCGCTCCGTGCGGCAGCTCCTTGATCTCCTTGCTGAGATCGGCGACCTGATGCCGTTCGATCATCTCCGGCGGGTAGGTCAGCGGTACCCGGAAGACAGTCTCCAGCTGGCCGGAGGCAAGACGTGCGGGAAACGTCTTGGCGTCCCACAGCGCGTCGGTCGGCTTGATCCTGATGTCCGGGTTGACCTTCTCGAAGGCCTTGACCTGCGCGAGGAAGTCCTTCCGGCCGGCCGGCAGAGTGGTCGGCGGCATGCCCGCGACGGTGATCTCCGTCCTGCCGTCCGTGCTCTTCCCACTCTCGCCCCCGCTCCCGCAGGCGGCGAGGGAGACAACCATGAGCGCAGCCGCCCCGAGGGCGGCGAATCCCGGCCGTCGGCTCCTCGTCCGCCTGTTGAGTGATCTGTGCGTGGGTTCGGTCATCACGGCTCCCATGGATGCGGATCGGGCTGAGCAGAAGCTAGCAATAGCGCGTTAACGCGTAAAGGTGTTGCGGCGAACTTGCTTGAAGTGCTGCCGAAGTTCGTGCAGTTAACACACCAGGAGTGCCATGGTTCGTTCCCGTCCACCACTTGGATCCCAAGCCCGTGGGGCATCTTCTGCTCAGCGGCGAACCGGAGTTACCCTTAGCGCGTTAACGTGTCAGGGAATGAGTCGGTGAACGATGGGGGCAGCATGATCGAGGCCGAGCGCGACGGCACCGACCAGGAACCGCTCTACCGGATGGTGAAGCGGGATCTTGTCGCGGACATCGACCGGGGTGCGTACGAGCCCGATCAGCCCTTCATCAGTCAGCGCGAGGTCTGCGAGAGGTTCGGCGTCAGCTCCACCACCGCGGTGCGGGCCCTCAACGAACTCGTCACCGAGGGGTACTTGGTCCGACGGCGGGGACGCGGGACGTTCGTGGCGGAGCGGAGCTCGCCACCGGCCGCTACCGGAGCCGGGGCGCGCGAACGCTCGGTCGCCTGTGTGATGCATGGGCACGGCCCGCACCAGTCGGCCGTCGTCGACGGCGTCGAGTCGGCGTGCGGCGAGGAGGGTCTGCGGATGTTCCTGTCGAACTCCAAGGGCTCGAAACAGGCGGAGGAACACGCCCTGCGTCTGGCCCTGCAGACGGGAGCCGGTGGTGTTGTGCTCTATCCCGTCGACAGTGACTCGGACTCACCGGCACTGGCCGAGCTCGCACGGCACGGCGTCCCTGTCGTCATGATCGACCGCTACCACCCCGAATCACCGAGCGATGCCGTCGTCTTCGACAACTACGCGGTGGGATTCCAGCTCACCGAGCACCTCATCGAGCGCGGCCATCGTCGGATCGCCACGCTCTGGGACGAGACCGACGTCACCAGCGTGACGGAGCGGCTCACCGGGCATGTCCAGGCGCTGCGGAAGCACGGCATCCCGGTCTCACCGGAGCTCACCGCCCTGACGACCTATCACAAGCTGTCAAATGACCGTCGGCTCGGAGTGCTCTCGGCCTTCCTCGACCGCCCGGAGCCGCCCACCGTCCTGCTCTGTGCCAACGGCCACACCCTGGCGCACGCCGCCCGTGACCTGTCCGTCCTCGGCCTCGAGGTGCCCGGTCGGATCGAACTCGCAGGCATGGATGACGCCGGCCCCTTCGACTTGCTTCCGCTGACGGTCGCCGCCGCCCACCTGCCCTCCAAGGAGATGGGGCGGCGGGCCACGGAGATGCTCGCGCAGCGCATCCGGAACCCGGACGGTCCGCACGAGGTACGACACATCCTGCTGCCCGTCGAGATCCGGACGCGTGAGTCCGCGCAGGCGTATCTCCGGGTGGTCGGAGCCGAACCGGCGTGAGGAGCGAGTGGCTCAGGAGCCGGGCCGGCCGAGGTCGGGCGGGACCGGCCGCCGCAACCCGATCTGGCCGCCTCACTCCCCCCGGTCGCCGACCACCGGAAGCTCCAGCACACCGGTGTCCTCGGGGGCGCTGACCACCGTGACCGGCTTGATGCCGCGGTTGCCCGAGTAGGCGCTGTCGCTGGCCGCGATCACGAATTCGAGCCGGTGCCCCGCCTCGTACCGGTGGACGATGCCTGGCAACTGCACGGTGAACGAGCGGGTGACGTCCGGCACGCGCACCGGGGAGACGAGCCGGTTCACCAGCGTCCTGGAGCCGTCCGGCGCCACGTCGTACACCTTTGCGAACAGGACGAGCTTGTCGGCGGCGTCCCCGCTGTTCTGTACGCGCTCCGTCTTCGGCGAGACGACCTTCAGCGTGGCCTTCGGTGCACCGACGACATCCACGGCGGCGGTCAACGGGGCGCTGCTCCAGCCCAGGTAGGTGCCCTTGATGTCGTACGGCTCGGGGTCGGGCAGTCCGATGATTCCGGCGAGCGAACTCTCCGAGTGACTGGTCGGCACGAGCCAGTTGGCGTACCGGCGGCTGCCCCGGGTGACCTCGGACCGGTTGCCGACGAGCTTGCCGTCGCCGGAGAGGTACATCTTCCGGCTCGGGGCCGGTACGCCGGCGGCGGTGCCGTAACCGCTCCTCCAGTCCCGGTAGTAGGCGAACTCGGGCCCGGTGTCCGTGTTCTTCCTGTGCTGGAGGTAGCGGTCGAACCAGGCGAGGACGCGCCGTCCGACGTAGCTGGTCTCCAGGTTGCCCTTGCCCAGGTCGAGTTCACCGGGGGCCTGCCCGCCGCTGTGTCCCCAGGCCTGCCAGATCATCTTGGTCGTGGTGCCCTGCGCCTTGAGGGTCCGGTACGTGGCGGTGGCCTCGTTCAGGTTGAACAGGCTGTCGGCCTGGCCCTGGACGAGCAGGGTGGGCGCCTTGACCCTGCCGAGGTGGTCGACGGGCGATACGCCGCGCGCGTAGTCGAGCATCTCCGCGGTCCTGTCCGCGGGGTAGCGGCCGGAGTTGAGCAGCCGGATGGTGTCGCAGGCCTGCGCCGCGAAGTGCAGGCAGGAGAGACTGCCGAACCGGGACGGGTCCAGGCTCGCTTCGAGGATCGTCTGCCCCTCCCCCATCAGATAGAAGCCGTTGGTCCACTGCCACTTGAAGACACCGGCGGTGTCGGACGAAACCCCCTCGCGGGTACCGGTGTTGTTGGGCGCGAGCGCGTAGGCGAGGTCGTTCCAGGTGATCAGCGGCACGAGGGCGTCGACGCGGTGGTCGACGGCCGCGGTCGCCATCTGGATGGCACCGCCATACGAACCGCCGATCATGCCGACCCTGGGGTCGCCCGTGCCGTCCTCGGTGACGTAGTCGGCCTTGGTGCCGTCGTCGGCGGCGCGTGTTCCGGCGAGGAAGTCGATGAGTCCGGCGGCGGCCTTCCCGTCGATGGCCGGGTCGTCGAGCGTGATGAGACAGCCGGACCTGCCGAAGCCGAGGCCGGAGTAGACGAGGCCGACGTAGCCGCGGGAGGCGAAGGCCTTGCCGATGGCGTCGGTCGAACCGTCGGACTTGCTGCCGCCGAAGCCGTTGGTGGCGAGCACGGCGGGGGCGGGGTGCTGGGCGTCGACCCCGGCGGGACGGTACAGATCGGCGTCCACGGTGCAGGACCGGCCGCCCGCCCGAAGGGTGAACTTCAGCGGGGAGACGGTGTACGGGGGGGTCTCGTCGGCGCTCGCGTGCGCCGCACCGGCGAGGAACAGCGGTGCGGCGAGCGCGGCTCCGACCGCGTACGCGATCGACTTCCGGGACAGCGTCCGGTGCCCGGACCGGGAGCGGGAAACAGCACGTGACACGAAGGCCTCCACACCGAGAGCTTCTTACCGGCCAGTAAGCACTGGATCGCGCTCATGCTGTGACGCGTGTCAGAGCGATGTCAACGATCGGGACCCTGTTTTCTGAAGGATGCTCAACTTCTTCGCGATTTCCCGCCGTTCAGGCAAGGGCGGGTACCTCGACGGTGAGCGTGGCGGGGCCGCCGTCGGCCGGCGCGTCCAGCACGGCGGGCACCCCGAGCGGAATCGTCAGCGCGGTCGGCCCGTGCCCGAAGCCCAGCTCCTCGACGACGGGTACACCCAGTGGGCCGAGCCGGTCGACGAGAACCGCCCGCACCTCCTCGTACGGACCGCAGCCCGCCCAGGAACCGCAGGCCACCCCGGACACCCCGTCGAGCGCCCCCGACCGCAGCAGTTGGGTGAGGATGCGGTCGATGGTGTACGGGTCCTCCGTGGTGTCCTCGATCAACAGCAGCCCGCCGTCGGCCGACGTCCGGGCGTGCGGGGTGCCGATGTCGGCGGCGAGCAGGCTCACGCAGCCGCCGTAGGTGATGCCACGGGCCCTGCCGGGTACCAGCACCCTCGCCGAGGGAAGGCCGAGAGTACGCACCGAATCGGGCTCGAACAGGGTGGCCCGCAGGGACTCCTGGGTGTCCGGGTCCTTGAGGAAGGTCTCGGTCCCTGCCATCGGCCCGTGCAGGGTGGCGAGGCCCATGCGCCGGGCGAACGCCTCGTGGAGCACGGTGATGTCGCTGTAGCCGATGAACACCTTGGGCCCGGCCGCGCGCATCGCCGCCCAGTCCAGCAGGTCGACCATGCGCTGCACGCCGTATCCGCCGCGGGCGCAGATCACCGCGTCGACGGACGGATCGCACCAGGCCTCCTGGAGATCCCGGGCCCGTGCCTCGTCCGTGCCGGCGAGATAGTCCAACTCCGGGTACACGTCGCGCGCGTGGGGTGCCTCGACGGGGACGAGGCCCCAGCCGCGCAGTACGTCCAGGCCCGCGTCGAGACGGTCGGCGGGCACCGGTCCGCTCGGGGACACGACGGCGATCCCGGCACCCGGACGCAGCCGGGCGGGGCGGGTCAAGGGGGCGAGGGTCACTTCTTCAGCTCCAGCCGCGGTACGTCGGGACGGTCGATGCCGAAGGTCTGGCCGTACAGCGAGAGTTCCGCCTCCAGGGCGCGGATCATGGTGTCGGCGCGCCGGAACCCGTGCCCCTCCCCCTCGAAGGTGAGATACGCGTGCGGGATGCCGCGCCCCGCGACCCGCTCCAGGAACCGCTCGCACTGGACGGGCGGGCAGATCGGGTCGTCCAGCCCCTGGAGCAGGATGAAGGGGGTGGTCAGCCGGTCGGTGCGGCTGACCGGCGACCGTTCGCGGTAGCGGGCCGGGACTTCGGCGAGCGGGCCGACCAGGGATTCCAGGTACTGCGACTCGAAGTCATGGGTCTCGTCGGTGCCCCAGCCGGTCAGGTCGAGGATGGGGTAGATGATCGTGCCGCAGGCATAGACATCGGTGCCGGTCAGCGAGGCCGCGGTGGTCCAGCCGCCGGCACTGCCGCCGCGGATGGCGAGACGTCGCCGGTCGGCCGTGCCCTCGGCGGCCAGCGCCTCGGCGACGGCCGCGCAGTCCTCGACGTCGACGACGCCCCACTGTTCGCGCAGCCGGTTGCGGTAGGCCCTGCCGTAGCCCGTGGAGCCGCCGTAGTCGACCTCGGCGACACCGATGCCGCGCGAGGTGAAGTAGGCGATCTCCAGGTCGAGTACGAGCGCGGCATGGCCGGTGGGACCGCCGTGCGCCCAGACCACATAGGGCGGCAGTTCACCTTCAAGGCCGGTCCGGCCGGGGTTCCGGGGCGGGTAGATGTGCGCGTGGATCTCCCGTCCATCGGGCCCGGTGAAGGTGCGGTCCTCGGGCTGCGGGTAGTACGCGGGGTCGACGGCGTCCTCGTGCGGTGTGCCGATGATCCGGGTGCGGCCGGTCGCGGTGTCCAGTTCGACGACCTCGTAGGCGCTGTACGGGCCTGCGGCGATACCGATGACGCGGCTGCCGTGCACGGCGAGCGACTCGGCCCATTCGGTCCAGGGCCCGGCGACGTCGACGAGTTCGCCGGTCTCCGGATCGAGGATGCCGAGCGTGGTGGTGCCCCGGCCGTGGACGGTGGCGATCAGACCGTTCTCCAGGGGCCGGAACCAGCTGAGGCCGATCTTCCAGAGCGGTCCGGCGAACTCCTGTTCCCGGGGGCAGAGCGCCACCGCGCCCCGGTGCGGGTCGGCGCGGTACAGGTTCCACCAGCCGCTGCGGTCACTGGCGAAGAGCAGCTGTCCGTCGGCACCCCACTCGATCTGCGGCACCGATTCCTCGGGGCCGCCGCCGAAACTCCAGGCGTGCTGGAACGTACCGTCCTCGGCGACGTCCGCGAGCATCACCTCGGTGCCGTCCCACGGCATGCGCGGGTGGTCCCAGGCGATCCAGGCCGCCCGCCGTCCGTCGGGCGAGAGCTTCGGTCCGGTGACGAACCGGTGGCTGTCGTCGGAGAGTTCATGTACCGCCGAACGGTCGTCGGCCGCGGAGCCGTCCAGGGGCACGGCGGCGAGCACCCGGCGCAGTTCGGTGGGTGCCTCGCCGGTGAACTCCTCCAGGACGCACCAGACCTCGCCCCGGTCGAGGTGGAGCTGCGGGTCGACCCAGCGCAGCCCGCCGCCGACGGGTGAGACCGGGGTCAGTGGCCGGGGTTCGCCGGATCCGTCGGGGGCGTAGGCGTACAGCCGCTGGTCGGCGAAGTCGACGAAGACGATCAGCGGGCCCCCCTCGGCGCGTTCGGCCCCGGCCCAGGGCTGTCCGCCGTACTCGATGACGCGGCTCCGTACGTTCCATGGAGCGGGCAGCGCGGCGGCAGTGGTCCCGTCCGCCCGGCGGCGGATCAGGGCGCGGCGGCCCGCCTCGGCAGGGCGCGGCTCCGTCCACCACACCTCGTCGCCGACCACGCCGACATACTCCGGGCGACCGTCGTGCGACGCCGCGAGCCGTGCGTCGATCGGTGACGGCCATGTTCCGTAGGCCCCTGTGGACACCATGATGAATTCCCCCCGTAGCGGGTCAGGCCGTGCGCAGATAGTGATCGAGGACGCGGACGCCGAAGTGCAGTGCTTCGACGGGGACGCGTTCGTCGACGCCGTGGAACAGCGCCTGGTAGTCGAAGCCGACGGGCAGCTTCAGCGGCGAGAAGCCGTAGCCGGCGATGCCGAGCCGGGAGAACTGCTTGGCGTCCGTGCCGCCCGACATGCAGTACGGCACGACATGGCCGTCCGGGTCGAAGCGCTCGATCGCGGCACGCAGCTTCGCGAAGGTCGGCGAGTCGACCGGCGCCTCCAGCGGGACCTCGCGGTGGTGGAACTCCCAGTCGACATCGGGTCCGGTCAGCCGGTCCAGAGTGGCGTGGAACTCGTCCTCGCCGCCGGGCACCATCCGGCCGTCGATGTACGCGGTGGCGTGGCCCGGGATCACGTTGACCTTGTACCCGGCCTCCAGCATGGTCGGGTTGGAGCTGTTGCGGACGGTCGGCTCGACCAGGGCGGCGGCCGGGCCGAGCTTGCCGAGCAGTTCGTCGACGTCGAAACCGGGGGCGTCGAGGTCGGGGTGGATGCCGTGCAGCGCGGCGATCTCGGTGAGCGCGGCGCGGACCGTCGGGGTGAGCCTGACCGGCCATGCGTGCTGGCCGATCCGGGCGACGGCCGAGGCGAGTGTGCTGACCGCGTTGGCCTTGTTGACCTTGGAGCCGTGCCCCGCCTTGCCGTGTGCGGTGAGCTTCAGCCAGGCGGTGCCGCGCTCGCCCGCGGCGATCGGGTAGAGCGGCATGGAGGGTGCGGCGTGGAAGGTGAAGGCACCGGACTCGCTGATGCCTTCCGTGCACCCTTCGAAGAGTCCGGCGTGCTGATCGGCGAGGAAGCCGGAGCCGTCCTCGGCGCTGGCCTCCTCGTCGGCGGTGTACGCGATCACGATGTCGCGACGGGGCCGGACACCGGCCCGCGCCCAGGCCCGGACGACGGCCAGGACCATCGCGTCCATGTTCTTCATGTCGATGGCGCCGCGGCCCCAGACGACACCGTCGCGCACCTCTCCGGAGAAGGGGTGCACGGTCCAGTCGTCGGCCTCGGCCGGGACGACGTCGAGATGGCCGTGCACGAGCAGGGCGTCGGCGGACGGATCGGTGCCCGCGATCCGGGCCACCACGTTGGTGCGTCCCGGGGTGCGCTCCAGGAGGGTGGGTTCGAGTCCGGCGTCGGCCAGCCGCTCGGCGACGTACTCGGCGGCCGGGCGTTCTCGGCAGTCGCCGCCGCCGCGGTTGGTGGTGTCGATCCGGATCAGCTCGGAGGTGAACGTCACCGATTCGTCGAGCGCCCTTTCGTCGACGCCCTGTCGGGGGTCGGTCGCCTCAGCCATACTGTTCCTCCACGGCGGACGACACGATGGTCGTCACGGCCTTGAACGTGCGGATAGCTTCGTACATCGTCCCGCTGGTGTAGGCGACGCGCCGTTCACCTCCGGGTGTCACGCCGGGGACGACGGTGGCCGCGCCGGCCAGGTGCTCGGCGTCGAACTCCAGCTCGACGGTGAAGGGGCCGCCCTCCACCGGGGTGTGGCGTACCGCCAGCGCGGTCGCTTCCTTGGCCGCCGCGCGGATGTCGGCGGCGGTACGGGCCGGGGTGCGGCACACCGCGGCGTAGCGCGACACATAGTCCTTCACGGCGACCTTGCGGGCCTCCGGGGCGTACCCCTGCGCGTCCGCACAGGTCAGGTCGTCGCCCGTGACGAGGACGACGGGAACGCCGTACTCGGCCACGACATGCGCGTTGAGCAGCCCCTCGCTCGCCCGGACGCCGTTGAGCCAGACCCCGGTGAGGGAGTTCGCGAGATAGGTGTGGGCGAGCACCCCCTCCGCGCCGGCGCCCGTGTGGTAGCCCACGAAGGCGATGGCGTCGACGTCGCCGTGCTGGACGCCTTCCACCATGGAGAGGGACTTGTGCCTGCCGGTGAGCATCTGGACCCGGTCGTCGAGCCGCTCCAGCAGAAGGTTACGCATGGACCAGTGGGCCTCGTTGACGAGCACCTCGTCGGCGCCGCCGTCGTAGAAGCCGAGCGCCGCCGCGTTCACGTCGGAGGTGAACATGGCGCGGCATCGCTCCCACTGCGGGGTGCCCGGCAGCACATCGGCCGGCCAGGTCACGCCGGTGGCGCCTTCCATGTCCGCGCTGATCAGGATCTTCATGCGGGGTCACGCTACGCGCCGAAGAACCTCCAGGCCAGAGCCACAGAGACGTTCAATGGTCCAGTCCTCCGAAGAGAGCGCGACCCACACCCCCATCAGGAGCATTCCGGACAGGTGACGTCCGACCGCCGGCCGGGCCGTTCCTCGTCGCCTTGACAGCCTTCCCGCGCCCAGACCATGATTCCATTAATTGACTAATGGAATTGAGGCGAAGTGCATGGCAGACGCATTCACTCCGGACGGCGCGTCCGGCGCATGGGCCCTGGAGGCCCACGGCCTGGGTAAGCGCTACCGGCGCGGCTGGGCGCTGCAGGACATCTCGTTCCGGCTGCCGGCCGGTCGGATCTGCGGTCTCGTCGGCCCCAACGGAGCCGGGAAGAGCACCCTGCTGAGGATCGCGACCCGTCAGGTGCAGCCCACGGGAGGCGATCTCAGGGTCTTCGGCGTGCCCGTGGACGACCCCGAGGTGATGCCCAAGTTCGCGTTCCTCGGGCAGGACAAGCCGCTGTTCAAGCGCTTCACGGTGGCCGAGACGCTGCGCATGGGCGCCGAGCTCAACCCCGGCTGGGACATGGCCGCGGCGGAGCGGATCGTGCGGTCGGGCCAGGTGCCGATGGACGCCCGCGTGGGCACTCTCTCCGGTGGGCAGCGCACCCGCGTCGCGTTCGCGCTGGCCTTCGGCAAGCGGCCCGACCTGCTGCTGCTCGACGAGCCGATGTCCGACCTCGACCCGCTCGCCCGCCACGACATGAGCACCCTGCTGATGTCGGAGGCCGTCGAGCGCGGCACCACGGTGGTGATGTCCTCCCACATGCTCACCGAGCTGGAGGACATGTGCGACTACTTGCTCGTCCTCGCCAACGGCAGGATCCGGATGGCGGGCGACGCGGACGCGCTCGTCCCGGCCCACGCGCTCGTGACCGGGCTCGCCACGGACGGGGACCCGGCCGCCGTGCTGGCCCCGCACACCGTGATCGAGTGCCGCGTCCAGGGCCGGCAGTTCCACGCGCTGGTACGGACGAACGGCCCCCTGTCGGGTGACTGGGTGGTCTCCGAACCCAGCCTGGAGGAGGTGCTGCTGGCGCATCTCCGTTCACCGGACGCGCCCTCGTTGTTCACACCCGGTGCCCGTACCGAGGCCGAAGGGAGCCACACCTCATGAGCACCACCCTGACCGACGCCCCCCGGACCGAGCGCTCCCCGGGGCCCCGCATGCTGCGCGGGCTGAGCTGGCTCGTGGTGCGCCAGCACCGGGCCGCGCTGCTCAGCCTGCTCACCGTGGCGGTCCTCGGCTCGATCTGGATCGTCTACGAGCGCAGCCGCATGAAGGACCTCCTGGACGCCGCGGGCTGGCCGGGGAAGGAACTGGCGCAGCCGACGTTCGACTCGGGCAGTGTGGGTCTCGTCATCACCGTGCTGGGCGGGCTGCCTATGATCCTCGCCGTCTTCGTCGGCGCCCCGCTGATCGCGGGAGATCAGGAGCAGGGCACCGCTCAGCTGGTCACCACCCAGTCGGTGTCACGCCGCCGCTGGGTGGCGACGAAGTTCGCCTGGGTCTACGCGGCGGTGCTCGTGACCGCTGCGGTGCTCTCGGCGCTGTTCACCTGGTGGTGGAAGCCCTACCGTTCGGTGTTCCCCAGCGAGTGGTGGGAGGGATCGGTCTTCGACAGCACCGGCCCGATGCTCCCCGCGTTCTGTCTCTTCATGACCGCCGCCGGCATCACCATCGGTGTGCTGGTCCGCCGCGTCCTCGCCTCCATGGCGATCACGTTCGTCTTCGCCGCGGCGGTCGGGGTCTTCTGGGACGAGATGCTCGTCCACCTCGCCCCGACCCGCACGATCGTCTACCCGCTCGACGCGGACATGCCCTCGCGGGTGACCGGGTCGTTCGAGGTGGACCGCTGGATCGGCTCCGCCGACGGCCATCTCTACGGCTGGGGCCTGTGCGCCAAGACGACCGAGAAGGCCTCCGACGCGTGCGTCAAGGAGCACGGCATCGTCAACAATGTGTACGAGTACCTCGGTTTCGACCAGATGCCGGCCATGCAGTGGACCGGGGCGGCCATCCTGCTCGCGGGTACCGCCGTACTCACCGCGTTCGTCCTGTGGCGGGTGTCCCGTCGCCCCCTCTAGGACCCGCCGCCGCAGGTACGTAGGGTTTCGGCAGTCGAACGGGAGGTGAAGGCAGTGGTCGTGTTCCGTATCGACCGGCGCAGCGGAGTGGCGACATACCTCCAGATCGTGCGGCAGGTCGAACAGGCGCTGCGCATGGGTGCCCTGGAGGAGGGTGATCGGCTGCCCACGGCCGCTCAGGTAGCGGCCGAGACCAAGGTCAACCCGAACACCACCCTCAAGGCGTACCGCGAGCTGGAGCGCTCGGGCCTCGCCGAGGTCCGGCAGGGAGCGGGCACCTTCATCACCCGCTCCCTCGTCCCGCCCCAGGCGGGCGCCGACTCCCCCTTGCGCACATCGCTCGCCGAGTGGCTGGACCAGGCACGGGCGCAGGGGCTCAGCGGCCCGGAGGTCGACGCCCTGTTCCGGTCGGTCCACTCGGCCGTCTATCCGCCCGAGGCGGACGCCGGCTGAGGCACGGCGCCGTACGCCTCGTCGACGAAGAGTGGCCGGTCCCCCGGTGGGGGCCGGTCACCGTCATGCCGGTGCGGGGTAGTCGCCCGTGGCGCCGTCGGTGCGCTGGCGCAGCAGGTCCGCGTGGCCGTTGTGGCGGGCGTACTCCTGGATCATCACCAGGTACACCCAGCGCAGGCCGACGGTCCGGCCGCGGCCGGCGTACACGAAGGTCTCGTCGAGGCCGCGCCCCGCCACGGCGGCCTCGCACGCCTCGATCTCGGCGCGGAAGGCGGCGAAGTCGCGCTCGGCGTGCGCGGCGTCGACGCCTTCGATGCCCTCGTCGCCGTCGCCCGGACCGGTGAAGACATCACCGATCCGCTCGCCCGCGAAGCTCCGGCGGAACCACCAGCGTTCGATCTCCGCCATGTGCCGCACCAGGCCGAGGAGGGTGAGGCCGGAGGGCTCGGCCGCGGTACGGGCGAGCTGTGCCGGAGTCAGCCCGGCGCACTTGGTGAGCAGCGTCTCGCGGTGCCACCGGAGCCAGCCTTCCAGCATGACCCGCTCGTCCGCGGTGCTCGGGACGTTCAGCTGGTCCCCGTCGACCGTCGTACGTGCGATGCGAGGTGCCGTCCATGTCATGGCGGCCATCCTCGCACCACCCGGGGCCCACCGCTCAGGTCAGTTCCCGCAGGAGCGGCTCCGGGTCCGCGAGCAGGAACAGGTGCCCGCCGTCGGGGACGGTGCGCAGCTCGGCGCCGGGGATCTGCGCGTGCGCCCAGCACGCCACTTCGACGGGGACGTTGCCGTCCGCCTCGCCGTGGAGGAAGAGGGTAGGTACGGAGACCGAGCCCAGCGGGTCCGGCAGCGGGCACGAGTAGCCGGCGAGGTCGGTGACGGCCGCGTCCACGCCCTGGCGCTGGCCCTCGGCGGTGTCCACCTCGGACAGGGCCCGGAAAGCGGGGGTGCTCATGATCAGCCGGTCGGAGCGGGGCCAGGCGTCGAGGTTCGGCTCGCGCCTCGTCCTCTTGAAGATCCCCTTCCCGGCGAGCATCGGCCGGGCGATCGCCGGGGCCCAGACGACGATCCGGTTCATCCACTTGACCAGCGGGATCCGGCGCGCGTAGGCCTCGCGGGGCGCTCCGGGGACGGCGGCACACGCGAGGATGAGTCGTGTGACCCGCCCTGGGTGCTTCTGGGCCGCCGAGAGCGCGTACCCGCCGCCGCCCGAGATCGCCACGACCGTGGCCCGCTCGCGGCCGAGGTGGTCGAGCAGGGCCACGAAGTCGTCGTTCCAGCGGTGGAAGCCACGACCGGGTACGGGATCGGTCTCGCCGTAGCCCGGACGGTCCGGGAAGACCAGATGCAGGCCCGCGTCCGTCGCCGCCTGCCGCAGCGCGAGGCCCTCGTAGCGGCTGCCGGGGGTGCCGTGGAGCACGATCACGGGCGGGGCGGCGGGGTCGCCGTACGAGCAGTACGCGATGCGACGCCCGCTCGGGGCCGTCAGGCGGTGCGTCTTCGGCAGTTCCGTCTCCGGCGTCTTCGGCAGGTCCCGGGGGGAGGGGGTCATCTCTGCTCCTCGTGGGATACGGGGGTGGCGGCAGCGGCGGCGATCCCGCCGATGACGAAGTCGAGGCCGAAACCGAACCGGCGGTCGTAGTCGTGGTGGTCCGCGAACACCGATGCGGCCCGTCGTTCCGGCGGGAGATGGTGCAGTTCCAGATCGCCGCGGCCGAGGCGGATCGCCACATGGCCGGTGACGAAGTCGTGCAGGGTGCCGTACGCGTATGCGGCGGCCTCCTCGTCGAGCCCTGCGCTGCGCAGCGCCGCCACGACCCGGTACGCGACATCGTCCGCGCCGGGTCCTACGAGTGAGGCGCGGCGGTGCGCCTCCAGGATGACCGGGTGTCGCATGAGCAGGTCGTGCAGCGTGTCCGCGAACAGCCGGACGACCTCGCGCCACTCGTCCGGCCAGTCCACGGAGCGGGTCACCCCGCCGACGATCCGGGACACCAACGCGTGCCGGAGCGCGTCG
This sequence comes from Streptomyces sp. NPDC088252, assembly GCF_044740965.1. Classification (NCBI taxonomy): domain Bacteria; kingdom Bacillati; phylum Actinomycetota; class Actinomycetes; order Kitasatosporales; family Streptomycetaceae; genus Streptomyces; species Streptomyces sp. NPDC088252. The sequence continues at coordinate 103,328 of NZ_JBIURS010000021.1, forward strand.
ATGCCGCCCGTCGTGCGGTGGATCGCCATCGGTGACACGTCCAGCCGCTCGGCCAGCGCCCGCAAGCTCACCGCATCGAGCCCCTGGTCGTCGGCCAGTTCCGTCGCCGCGTCCAGGATCGCGTCGAGCGTCACCGCCCGGGGACGGCCGTTCCTCGGAGTGCTTGTCTTCTCGACCACCATGCCCGCACCATATCGATACGCGTAACGAAACAGCAATGGGAGCGCTCATGACGGAGTTGCACGACCTCACCGCTCTTCAACTGGCCGCCGCCTACCGGCGCGGTGAGACGAGCCCGACCGAGGTGGTGGACCACCTGCTGGCCCGGATCGGGCACGGCGACCGGGTGGGGGCGTTCACCACCGTGTCGGCCGACCCGGCCCGCACCGCGGCGGCCGAAGCCGAACGCGTCCTGCGCTCGGCGGACCGCACCGAACTGCCGCGCCTGTTCGGCGTACCCACCGCGATCAAGGACCTGGAGGCCACCGCGGGGGTGCGCACCACACTGGGCTCCGCGCTGTTGCGCGACTGGATTCCCGGGCACAACGACGAGATCGTCGACGTCATGGCCGATGCCGGGCTGATCAGCCTCGGCAAGACCACCGTTCCCGAGTTCGGGGCAGCCTGCTACACCGAGCCCGAGGTCTCCGCCCCGGCGCGCAGCCCCTTCGACCTGAACCGCAGCGCGGCCGGCAGCAGTGGTGGCGCGGCCGCGGCGGTCGGCGCACTGCTGGTGCCGATCGCGCAGGGCAGCGACACCGCCGGCTCGGTGCGCTCCCCCGCGAGCGCCTGCGGGGTGGTCGGGCTCAAACCCAGCCGCGGGCTCGTCACCGCGGGCCCGGCCGGCCATGACGCGATGGGGCTCTCCGTACGGGGCCCGCTGGCCCGCACCGTCCGCGACACCGCCGCGTTCCTGGACGCACTGACCACCCGTACCGGGGCCGGCACGGTGCATCCGCCCCGCGCCGTCAGCTACGAGCGCGCCTGCGAGGCGCCGCTCCCCCGGCTCCGGGTGGCGCTCGCACAGGGCTCGGTCTCGGGAGGACCCGTGGACACCGAGGTCGCCGCCGCCGCCGAACTCACCGCGCGTGCGCTGGCCGGTCTCGGCCATGACGTCTTCACCCGGGACCAGGCGGCGGACCCCGAGTTCACCGAGAACTTCCAGACGATGTTCACCGCGCTGGTCGGGTCCAGGGCCGTGGCGTTCGACGGGACGGCGTTGCGCCCGATCGTTCGCCATCTCCTTTACCGGTCACAGGAGTTGACCTCGGGCGAGCTGACCGCCTCGATCGGTGTCGTCCAGGCCAGGGCGCGGGCCTGGGTGCTCGGCCACGCGGACGCCGACATCGTGATCACCCCGACCGTGACGACCCCGCCGACGCTCATCGGTGAGCTGCGCGACGACACGGACCCGGCGGCCGAACTGGCCGCGATGACCGCCTTCACCGGCAACACCGTCCTCGGGAACGCCACCGGGTTCCCCGTCATCAGCCTTCCGTTGGGCTGGAGTTCCGAGGGCCTGCCGCTCGGGGTCTCCCTCACGGCCGGCTGGGGCCGCGAGGACCTGTTGTTCGGAGTATCGGCGGCCCTGGAGGAGGCCATGCCGTGGGCCCACCGCTACACCGACCGGGCCAAGGCACGAACAGCCGCTCGGGAACAGAGGACGGGAAGCGGGAACTTCCCGACCCCTTCGCACGTTGCGGACGACGACCTGATCGATTGATGTGTGACACGGCGGCGGCCGCCGTCGTCGGGAGAAGTGAGCAACCCATGGCCATGGTGGGCCTGTTCTGGATCGCCGAGGGCGACGTGTACGTGGGCGCGAAGCCGTCCGGTCTGGCTCCCGGGGTGCGTCTGACCCCCGAGGGCGTGGTGGCCCTCGGCGACGGACAGTCCGGCCTCCACCTGTGGGAGGACGTGAACGCCCTGACGGTGGCGAACGTCCCCGTGAAGTCCCTGATGCGGCAGGTCGGCGTGGTCAAGGACGTGGCCCTGGGAACGGTGCGGGAGATGGCCCTGCCCATGGGCCACGGCCTGGTGGGCAAGGCACCGGCGATGATGACGGTGCGCGTGGAATCGTCCAACGGCGACCAGGGGCTGGCGGCCTACGTCGCCGCCGCTGCCGGCTACCCCCGGACCGAGGTCGACCTCTCCCACGCCCTCCTGGCCCGCCTCACGGAGGGCGCCGCGACGATGGAGACGACGCTGGCGGCGATGTCGGAGTGGGGCCGCGCGTGGGAGGGAGGGTCGCCCCGGAGTGCGGAGCGGGAGGGGCTGTTGCGGGGGTGGGTGGGCTAGACAGTTTCTTCGAACTGTCGAACGACGCCAGTTCGAAGAAACGTCCTGGGCTCAGCGGCTGTCCATGCCCTTGAGGATCTCCTCGATCCGGGTCAGTTCCTCGTCACCGAACTCCAGATTGCGTACCGCCTCGACACTGTTCTCCAACTGGGGGACGCTGCTCGCCCCGATCACGGCGGAGGTGACCCGGCCGCCCCGCAGCACCCACGCCAGGGCCATCTGCGCAAGGGACTGCCCGCGTGCGGAAGCCACCTCGTCCAGCGCCCGCAGCCGGTCCACCAGCTCCGGAGTGACCGAATCGGGCGTCAGGAAGGGGCTGTTGCCCGCCGCGCGGGAGCCTTCCGGGATGCCGCGCAGATAGCGGTCGGAGAGGATGCCCTGCTCCAGCGGCGAGTAGGCGATCGAGCCGGTGCCCAGCTCGTCCAGCGTCGTGAGCAGACCGTCCTCGACCCACCGGTCCAGCATCGAATAGCGCGGCTGGTGGATCAGGAGCGGGGTGCCCAGCTCCTGGAGGATCCGGGCTGCCTGTCGGGTCTGCTCCGGCGAGTAGTTGGAGACGCCGACGTAGAGCGCCTTGCCCTGCCGTACCGCCGAGTCGAGTGCGCCCATCGTCTCTTCGAGCGGGGTGTCCGGGTCGAAGCGGTGGGAGTAGAAGATGTCGACGTGGTCGAGCCCGAGCCGGGTGAGGCTCCGGTCCAGCGAGGAGAGCAGGCTCTTCCTGGACCCCCACTCCCCGTACGGGCCGTCCCACATCCGATGGCCCGCCTTCGTCGAGATGACGAGCTCGTCCCGGAGCCTGGCGAAGTCCGTTCCCAGCGCGCGTCCCATCGCGGTCTCGGCGGCACCGGGCGGCGGCCCGTAGTTGTTGGCGAGATCGAAGTGGGTGATGCCGAGATCGAAGGCCCGGCGCAGGATCCGGCCCTGGTTCTCCGGCGTCCGGTCGCCGCCGAAGTTGTGCCACAGACCGAGGGAGACCGCGGGAAGCAGCAGACCGCTGCGTCCGGTGCGCCGGTAGGGCATGGAGTGGTAGCGGTCGGCGGACGGCAGGTACATGCAGGCTCCACGGAAGAGGGGCGGTTGCGGTGGGCAGGGGTCCAGGTTCACCGACAACGATCCAGCAGTCCAACAGGAGATTCCGCTGGGATTCATCGATTAAATTTCTCAATCATGGAATTGCGTCAGCTGGAACACTTCGTCGCCGTCGCCGAGGAGCAGCACTTCACCCGTGCCGCCGAACGCCTCGCCGTGTCGCAGTCCGGCCTCTCCGCCTCTGTCCGGGCCCTGGAGCAGGAGCTGAGGACCCCGCTCTTCAGCCGCACCACGCGCAGCGTGCGGCTGACCGAGGCGGGGCGCGCGCTCCTGGTCGAGGCCGAGCGCACACTGGCGGGCGCGCGGGCGGCCAAGGACGCCGTCGACGCGGTACGCGGACTGCTGCGCGGCACCTTGTCGGTGGGCGTCGAGCAGTGTGTGCCGGGGGTGCATCTTCCGCGTCTGCTGGCGGCGTTCCACCGCAGGCATCCGCTGATGGAGATCCGGCTCCGTCAGGAGGGCACCACGAGTCTGGTGGACGGGGTGGCCGGCGGACGACTCGACGCCGCCTTCGCCGCGACCGTCAGCTCCGTCGAGTGGCGCGGTGAACTCCACCCGCTGGCACGCGAGTCCATGGTCGTGCTCTGCGCCCCCGGCCACCGGTTCACGGGGGCGGACCGCGTCGCGTGGGACGAACTGACCGGTGAGTCCTTCATCGACTTCCATCCGGACTGGGGGCCGCGGCGAGCGGCGGACGGGGCGTTCGCCGAGGCACGGGTGCGGCGCACGGTGGGTCTGGAGGTCAACGACGTGCACAGTTTGCTGGAGCTGGTCCACGAGGGACTGGGGATCGCTCTGGTGCCCCATCACTTCTCCCGCAAGCCCGAGGCGCGGGGGCTGACGGCGGTCGGGCTCGAAGGGCCTCGGCAACCTTGCTACGAGAGTGCCGTGGTGCTCCCGGCGGCCCGGGCCATGAGCCCGGGTGCACGGGAGTTGATGGCGCTGCTGCAAAGCGGCGAGGGGGTGTGACGGCGGTTCGCCCGGCCCTCAGCCGACGGCGGTCGTCGCGGCCAGGACGAACCAGCGCGCGGGCAGGTCGAGACGGGTTCCGTCGGGCAGGTACGCGGTCTGGGCCAGGGCGGTGTCACCGTCGGCCAGCGTGGTCAGTCCGGCCGCCCGCAGCAGCCGGGGCACCTCCTCCTCGGTGGCACTCGCCGGATTCAGCCCGTGGTCCAGCACCCGCCGCAGCTTCTCCGGCGGACCGTCCGGGCCCTGCGCCATCCGCTGGAGCACCGCCTTGGAGTCCGGGGTCAGCTCGGCGACGAACGCCCGGCCCCGCTCCCCCAGCAGCGTCGTGACCGCGGCGGCGACGGCGGGCCTGGCCTCGGCATCGCTCTGGTGGATCACCGCACGCATGTAGACGTTCGCGTCACCGATCCGCTCGTGCAGGGCCGCCACGGCCTCGGCGTCGACCAGGTCGAGCTGGGCGAACTCGGCCACCCCCTCGGTGTCCGCGCGGCGTGCGTGCGCGATCGCCGCGTGCGAGAGGTCGACCCCTGTCCCGCGCGCGAAACGGGTGGCGAGATAGCGGGTCTGGGTGCCGTTTCCGCAGCCGAGGTCGACGACGGGCAGCGAGGTGTCGGCGTACGGCAGGAGCAGTGCGCTGTCGGGGACTGAGCTGAGGGCCGGGTCGGCGTCCCAGATCGCCTCGCCCGGCGTGTCCGAGGTGGCGGACCAGTAGCCCTCCCACGCATCGCGGTACCGCTCCGACACGCCCATGGGCACTCCCGAGTCCGTTGGTTCCGAGGGATGTTGCTCCGGTCCGGACTACCCTCCCGGGGCCGTGGTGGCAAGACCACGCACACCATCCGCCCCTGGAACGGCATCCTTCACCAGATGTGCGGCCTCCGATGTCCCGGCCGCGCACGGACCGGCCCGGCTGCGGTGCCGGTCCGGCCGGCTCGGTCCGCGGCCGGCCGGCTGTTCCCCGGTCAGTCCTCGTGCCCCAGTTGGAGATCGCGTTCGGTGCGTCCGCCGCCGGCCACCTGGAGGACGGTGGCCACGGGCGGATACCCGGCCGCGATCACCGTGTACTCACCGGTGGAGAGGTCCACGAACCGGAACGCCCCGTCGGGCCCGGTGGTGAGCGTGTCGACCACATTGCCCGCCGCGTCCAGCAGCGTGACCCGGGCGTCCTCGACGGGCCGGCCACCACTTGCCCGCACGATGCCGCGCAGCACCGCACCCCCGGCGAGTTCGATGTCCTGCCGGGTCTCCCTGGCGGCCTGCACACTCACCGGCAGCGCGGCGGGCCGGAAGGCGGGTGCGCTGGCGGCGAGGGTGTACTCGCCGGCCACCAGCTCCGAGATCACATACCCTCCCTCGCGACCGCTGCGGGTGGAAGCGACCACTTCGCCGCGTACGTCGGTGAGGGTGACGGCGGCATCGCGCACGGGGATGCCGTCGGCGGTGACGACGGACCCGGCGAGGCGCCCGGCACCACCGAGCACCACATCGAGCTCGACGGGCCGTTCGCCCACGGTGACGCTGACGGCCTGCGGCTGGTGCCCGCCCGCCGCGGCGATGAGAACGTACGCACCGGCGCCGGGCACGCTCAGCGCGTACCTCCCGTCCTCACCGCTCGCGCCCCGCCCGACCTGCTGTCCCTGGACGTCGATGAGAGTGAGGGCGGCGCTCGGGACCTTGGTGCCGTCGGGGTGCTGGACGCTGCCGCTCACCGGCACTCCCGACAGGTACACGGGCGGCGGGGCGGCGGTGACGCGGGCTGCGGGGATCGGTGCGGACCCGGTGGTGGACTCGGCGTCGGTTTCGGGGCTGTGGTGGGACACCAGCGGTTTCTCCTTGAGGAAGAAGGCGAGGAACAGGCCGAGCACGAGCACCGGCACGAGGTAGAGGAAGATCCGCGGCATCGCGTCGGCGTACGCCCGGATATAACTGTCGCGCAGCGCGGGCTCCATGGCATGGACCAGCTGCGGGGTGATCGACTCGGGGTCGGGGAGGTCGGCGCCGGACGGCAGGCGGGCGGCGAGCGCGTCCGCGAGGCGGCCCGCGAAGAGCGTCCCGAAGACGGCGGCGCCGACGCTGCCGCCGATCTGCCGGAAGTAGTTGTTGGCACTGGTGGCGGCGCCGAGGTCGGTGGGCTGAACGGAGTTCTGGACCGCGAGCACCAGCACCGGCATGATCAGGCCGATCCCGATGCCGAGCACCGCCTGCGCGAAGCTGTACTCAAGGCGCGGGGTGTCCGTTTCGAGCCGGGAGAGCAGCCACATCCCGAGGACCGAGAACGCGCCGCCGAGGATCGGGTGGACGCGGTACCGGCCGGTGCGCGAGATCAACTGGCCGGAGACGATGGACGCCACGACGATGCCGCCCATCATCGGGAGCATCAGGAGGCCGGATTCGGTGGCCGACGCTCCGTCGACCATCTGCAGGAAGGTCGGCAGATAGCTCGCGGCGCCGAACAGCGCGACGCCGACCACCGCGCCGACGAGGGCGGTGACATTGAAGACGGAGTCACGGAACAGCCGCAGCGGAATGATCGGTTCGGCTGCCCGGTGCTCGACGACGAGGAAGAGCAGGGCTGTTCCGGCGGCTCCGACGGCGAGCCCCAGGATGGTGCGTGACCCCCAGGCGTACTCCGTCCCGCCCCAGCTGGTCAGCAGCACGAGACAGGTGGAGGCTGCCGCGAGCAGCAGGGCGCCCAGGATGTCGAGGCGGGGCCGGGCGGTGGGCCGGGGGAGTTTGAGGACGACGGTGATGACGGCGAGGGTGATCAGGCCGAACGGGACATTGATGTAGAAGCACCAGCGCCAGGAGGCGTGGTCGGTGAAGAAGCCGCCCAGCAGCGGCCCCGCGACCGAGGCGAGGCCGAAGGCGGCGCCGATGAGCCCCATGAACCGGCCGCGTTCCCGCGGCGGTACGACATCCGCGATGATCGCCTGGACACCGATCATGAGTCCGCCGCCGCCGATGCCCTGGACCGCCCGGAAGGCGATCAGCTCGTCCATGGTGCGGGACCAGCCGGCCAGCGCGGAACCGATGACGAAGACGACGATGGCGAACTGGAAGACGCCCTTGCGCCCGAAGAGATCGCCGAGCTTTCCGTAGATCGGCAGGCCGATGGTGGAGGCGAGGAGGTAGGCGGTGACGGCCCAGGACATCTTCTCCAGGCCGTGCAGCTCACCGACGATCTTCGGCAGTGCCGTGGCGACGATCATCTGGTCGAGCGCCGCGAGCAGCAGCGTCAGCATCAGTCCGAGGAAGACCAGCCGGATGTGGCGGGGACTGGTCGCCGGCTCGGCGGACGGGGCGGGGACGACCTCATCCCCGGCGGGCGGCGACGAGGGCGGCGGAATCGGCAGCGTGGTCGCCGCCTCGGTGGCCCCCGTACCGTTCGGCTCGTCCTCCAACAGAGTGATCCCACCCACCACGTGCCGCTCCCCTCGTCGCGTCTGCGCCGCCCATTTCTCGCATTGCGCGATTAGGGAGGGCAAACGCGACGGGGGGCGCCGGCGGCGCACTCGGGGGGCTTAGTCCCCGGTCGGAGCCACTACGGCGCACAACCGACGGGCCGAGAAGACCACCCGAACCGGTGAGGCCGGTCAAGCGCGCGCGGAGCTACTTCTCCACCTCGGCGGCGAGATTGCGCAGCAGCTCGTCGTAGATCCGCCCAAGTCCCTTGGGCGCGAAGGTCTTCTCGAAGAATCCGCCGATGCCTCCGGCGCCGTTCCAGACGGTCGACACGACCGCCTTCGACTTGCCCTCACCGGCCGGGGTGACGGTCCAGGTGGTGACCATCGAGGAGTTGCGGTCCTTCTCCACGAGCTGCCCGTCGGTGGGCTCGGTGACCTCCAGCAGGCAGTCGCGCACCCGCTTGCTGGTGGCCTGGAGCTTCCAGTGGACCAGCGTGCCCTCGCCGTCGCCGCCCTCGCGCACCTCGTACTCGCTGAACTGTCCGGGCATGACCTTGCGCCGGGCCTCCTGGTAGTCGGCCAGCGCGTCGAACACCGTCTCCGCATCCGCCGCGATGACTCGCTCCGTCGTTGCCTCGACCTGCGCCATGGCTGTTCCTCCAGCACTCGGTTGTTCGGGGGTGTGCTGAGCCAACCACCTCGGGAACCTCGTTCAAAATCCGGGCCGGGACGAAGGGGAGAAAACGATCAAGGGAACAAGTGTTCTATTCTCTGTCCAGTGCTACCGAGGAGGCGCCCATGCGCTGGGAAAATCTGGTCGAGAACAGCCGGGAGGCCGGGACCGGCGCGCTCTTCGCCGCGAACGCGGTGACCACGCGCACCTTTGACACCCCCGAGTTCAGAGGGATCACCTTCCACGAGATCCGGGCACGCTCGATCGTGAACCGGGTGCCGGGCGCATCGCGGATGCCGTTCGAGTGGACGGTCAATCCCTACCGGGGCTGCACACACGCCTGCCCTTAGTGCAGGGTCTCACAACGGAAGCGTTTCGCCCCTGCGCCACCGGGGAATGTGGCGCTTCCCCCGTGGGGCGAGCCCTACTCGGCGCGGGTCACGCGCGCATGATCGGTAAAGACACGGCGGAACACGTCATGCCCGGTGAGCCCCGCATGACGCAGCGCCCAATCCTGCGACACCTCCTGCTCACCTTGCGGCCCGGACTCCTCCCCACACCCCACGGCGACGCAGAACACCTCATATGTCACCCCACCCTCCGGAACTTGCCGGATCGTGTGGGGCACGTACCGATAGACAGCGCGTGTGCTCACTGGTGACCCTCCGGGTGGCGCCGCATGTAGACGTTGCAGTCGGACACGGTGGTCATGTCGCCCCCGGTGCGCGCACGGTCCCGCACGTTCGCAAGCTCGATGCAGCCCGGACACCCCTCCACCGGGGTCGGCTCCAACTCCATACGCAACGGCAGTTCCAACGGGCCCGTCTGATACCTCGTCGGTTCGCTCATTGCACGATCGTGGCGCGCCCTCATGGACGTATCCACTCCGAACGAACGACAGTTGGGCCGTTCTTCGCTACGGTCACGGAAAGGCCCAAACGTCTACGGGGGACCTCTTGAACTCTGCCCTACGATCAGCTATGGCGGATGCCGGTGTGAGCACGCGTCAGCTTGCCGTGCATATTGGTGTGACTGGCAAGACGATCGAGCGATGGCTAGCGGATGCCGAGCTGACGCCCCACGCACGGAACCGCGATGACGCCTCTCGGGCGTTGGGAGTGGACGAGGAAATGATCTGGCCGCAAGTAGTCAAGGACCGCATCAAGAGCGGCCACGACCGCGAACTAGTCCACAGCTACCCCTACCGTTCCGCGTGCCCGTCGACGGTGTGGAGCGAGTTGATCAGCGATGCCACCACAGACCTGCTCTTCGCCGGATACACCAACTACTTCCTGTGGACCCAGGTTCCCGCGTTCCCTGACGTGCTGCGCCGGAAGGTCGCTTCCGGGTGCCGCGTCCGCTTCCTACTGGGCGACCCCGACGGCGACGTGACCCGTCAGCGGGAAAGCATCGAGGACGTGGCCTTGACTGTCTCCACACGCATCCGCATCACTCTGGAGCATCTTGACCGTCTCGGCCCACTGGAGGGTCTTGAGACACGCTTCAGCGCCCCAGAAGACGCGATCAACCATGTGAGCCTGTCGGTGTTCCGCTTCGATGCCGACGTGCTCGTAACTCCCCACCTCGCCCGACTGGTCGGCCACGATTCCCCACTCCTCCACCTCCACAAGCGGGGCGACGGTGGCATGTTCGACCGGTTCAGCGAGCATGGCGAAGAACTCTGGAACAGTGCGGCGCCCAAGCGTTCGTAACGTCAGCGCCCGGACACGAGAGAGACCGCCCACCCATCGGTGAACGGTCTCCCAGGTCGGGGCCGGATCACTCCGTGTCGGCAAGCGCCCGGTACAACGTCGCCCGGGACACACCCACCGCCTTGGCGACCGCCGTGACGCTCTCACCCTTCGTACGGCGCGCCTTGGCGGCGGCAAGCTTGTCGGCATCCATCACGACCGGACGCCCACCCGTACGCCCCTGCGCCTTGGCGGCGTCGAGACCCGCACGCGTCCGCTCCTGAATCAACGACCGCTCGAACTCCGCCATGGCGCCAACGACTTGGAGCATGAGGCGACCGTCCGGGGTGTTCGGATCGATGCTCGCCAGCGCACCCGTAAGCACCTTGAACCCGACCCCCCGCACGGCAAGCGCGTCCACCATGTTCACCAGGTCGATCAGCGAGCGCGCGAACCGGTCCAGCTTCCATACGCACAGGGTGTCCCCGGGGCGGACGTAGTCGAGAACGGCCATCAACTCCGGGCGCTCCGTGTTCTTCCCGCTCGCCTTGTCGGTGAAGACCCGGGCGCAACCCGCTTCCTTGAGCGCATCGAGCTGCAACTGTGCTTCCTGGTCGTCCCCTGAGACTCTGGCGTATCCGATGAGGTGTCCCGCGTTCGTGTCCATGACGAGACAGTCTCATAACTCGTCTCAGAACAGCAGGGGTTTGCGGCAGGTTTTGAGACGGGTTTTGAACGCCGATCCGGCCCCCTGGGGGCGTTCGACGGACCGTCTCATAAACCATCGTTTGATGGACGCTTCACCGGTCGTCACGCTGCGCCACACCCGCCCCCCCCTCAACCGCCAGACCCGTACCGGCTGAGAGGAGCAGACACCTAACGATCACTCGGGTCGCCCCGGCGGGGTCACCCGCCTCCCCCTCACCCACCCGTGCACAAACTGACAAACCAACCCCCTATTTCACTTTCTTCTAACACGCGTTAGAGAGAGATAGAAATAGGGGGTTAGTTTGTCAGTTTGGACCGTCACGGTGACGCGCGGTGACGGATGGGGAGGAATCGCTACCCGGCGTAGCGACCGCTCCCCTCCGCAAAAAAGCCTTCAGTTGCCATGCACAAGGTTTCCCTCCCTGCCGGTCAGGATTGGCGAGGGGCGGGGGTCCCTGCCTGGGCGCACCCCGACCCGTCAGCCGTCCCATCGCCGCCACCATCCATCCGCCAGTGACAGCAAGACCGCCACGATGACGAGATGACGGAACAGACCTGTGATCTGTTTTTCTCTAAGTTTTCTATGCGCAACCAAAAAAGTAGGGCTAACCGATTCCGTCATCGCTCCGCCGCTGAGGAGCAGCGAGCCAGCGACGCCCCAGGAAGCGCGAACGGCCCACCACTGGAGGAATCCCAGCAACGGGCCGCGAACGGCGCTCAGGCAGGCTTACAAGCCTTCCTGTGTAGCGATGTCGTCCAAGAGGTCCTGCCGGATCTCCTCATGCTGCTCCGGTGTCAGGGGGACGGGCCTACGCACCGGTTCCTCATCGTCGTCCACAACGCTGCCCGCAAGCTCAGCGGCTGCCGGGTCTTCCTGTTCGATACGGGCGCGCTCACCAACGGGCAGACGTTTACCCCCGGCAGGCTCCACCCTGACCACAAGTCCCACGCTTGCCATGAGCGCCGCGCGTGCGGTCAACGTCGATGACTCCCACACGTCTCCGAACGTCCGCCCCGTATCCCGTGTCTCCCAGTGCGGTTCGGTCTCTGGCGTGGCGTCCAGCACGTCACGACGGGCCAACAGCGACGTGATCTGATCGGTGTACTCCGCCTCATCCTCCGTGCCCCGGTAGAGCCCCGCCTTTCGGTCGGCGCGCATGGCCTTGATCGCTGACGCGACCGCCAACCGTTCCTGCCGGTTATTGCTCCCGGAGTGCCACACGTTCTCGATCACCCGCATACGGCCGTAGACGATCGTCATCCGCTCGTTCACCCACGCGTCAAGGTCATCGGCCCGGATGAACGGCGCGGGCTTGTGGCGCTCCTCGTTGGGCCGTGCGCACTTGAGCCCCGTACGGCCGTGCGCCACGGTCTGAGTCAGGCGAGCGTCACACACCCCGCAGCGAGTGACCCCCTGCAACCAGTGCGCGTCATGGCGCTGTGTACGGGTCACTTCCACGGCGTCGATGGCCGTCTGAACGGCTTCCCATTCCTCCCAGGTGAGTACCGGCTCCCAGATGACCAGCGGCAGACCGTCAGAGCCCGTCTCGGGACGCTCGTTCTTCCCCACTCGATAGCCCAACTGCACCTGATTGCGGAGGATGGCGCGCACCGCGTTACCCCTCCAGTACGTGTCACGCGCCTCATGGCCACCCGCACGCTTCGCCGTCGCCCCTTGCTGCCGGGACGTGGGCACCTTGTCCTCATTCAGCTTCCGGGCGATGGCGGAAGCGGAATGACCAGCGATGACCAGGGACGCCATATGCCGAATGTTCTTCACCGCTTCGGCATCCCGCACCAGGACCCGCCCCTTACCGGACGGGTGTGGAGCCGGGGTGAGCCCGTACGGGAAGCGGCCACCCACGAACTTGTGGTCTTCCAGCCCCTTGCGCCGCGCGTCCATCGAACGCTCACGGATCATGGCGCGCTCAAGCTTGGCGAAGACAGCGATGATCTCCGCCATGGCAACACCCATCGGTGACGACAGGTCCAGCGGTTCGGTGCAGCTCACCAGGGCAACCCCGGCTGCCTTGCAACGCTCCATCAGTTCGGCGAACGCGAGCGTGGACCGTGACAGACGGTCCAGCTTGTAGAACACGATCGCGTCCACCTCATCCAACCGGGCGAGCATCCGCGCCATGGCCGGGCGGTCTTCCGGGTCCGTCGCACCGCTGACACCCTCATCCGAGAAATCGTCAACGACCTTCCACCCACGACGGTCGCACTCAGCGGCGCAGTGCTCGCCCTGTCGCTCAATGCTGGTGGTGCGCTCCGTCACCCGGGAGATGCGGCGGTATGTGAAGACCCTCATGGACTCCATAGGACCATGCCCCTTACCTGCGACTCTTGGTAAGGACACCCCTCAGCGCCACCCGTTGTGACTCCGATCAGCAAGAGTGTGTCTACTGCTTCGCCCGCAAGACCCACAGCTATCTGGACCTCGACACCGGAATCGGTTTCGACTCCCAGATCGTCGTCAAGATCAACGCCCCGGACCTGCTGCGCGACCGGCTCGCGTCCGGCCGCTGGCACGGCGCGCACATCGCGATGGGGACCAATGTCGACTGCTATCAGCGCGCGGAGGGCCGTTACCGGTTGATGCCCGGCATCATCTCGGCGCTGCGCGATCACGCGAACCCGTTCTCCATCCTGACCAAGGGAACGCTGATCCTGCGCGACCTGGAGCTGCTGCGGCAGGCGGCCGAGGTCACCGAAGTCGGCATCTCCGTCTCCGTGGGCTTCGTCGACGAGGGGCTGTGGCGCACCGTGGAGCCCGGCACCCCCTCCCCCGGGCGCCGCCTCGACGCCGTCCGCACCTTGAGCGAGAACGGCATCGACTGCGGCGTACTGATGGCGCCCGTCGTCCCGTTCCTCGGCGACCATCCGGACCAGTTGCGCGCCACGGTCCGGGCGATCGCTGCGGCCGGGGCGACCTCGGTGACCCCGCTCGTGCTCCACCTGCGGCCCGGCGCCCGGGAGTGGTACATGCGGTGGCTCGGGCAGCACCACCCCCAGTTGGTGCGGCGGTACGAGCGGTTGTACACCGAGGGCGCCTACGCGCCCAAGTGGTACCAGCGCCGCATCACGCGGTACGTCCACGAGCTGGCGACCGAGTTCGGCATCGGACCCTCGCACCGGGGCACGGCCCGCCGGCTCCCCGTACGCCGGGAGCAGCGGCCGCCGCTCGACGACCCCGGTTCCACCCAGCTGACCCTCCTGTGACCCGCTGCGGGCGGGCCCGGCGCATCGGAGTCAGGCAAATGGGTCAACTCTCAACGGAACATGTCCTCCCGGGCACGAATACGGGGAGCATGCGGCGGGGGCTGCGCCACGCGCGGCCGTCTTTCCCCCACCACGGGAGGCCATATGACGAAACGTCCAGGAATTCTGTTCGCCGTCGGGGCGACGGTCGCCGGTCTGGTGACCGCCGCCCCGTCCCCGGCTACCGCCGACACCGGCGCGCGGCGCGCCGCCGCCCAGCTCCGGTGGACCGACTGCGGCACCGCGTCGTATCCGACGCTGCAGTGCTCATCGGTCAGCACCCCGCTCGATCATGACGATCCGTCGGGGCGGCAGATCACGCTCGCCCTGTCCCGGATCCCGCATACCGCGAAGACCTTCCAGGGGCCGCTGCTGGTCAACCCGGGCGGTCCCGGGGGCAGCGGCCTCTCGATGGCCGGCTTCGTGGCGTCCTCGCTGCCGAAGTCGGTTGCCGCGCAGTACGACGTGATCGGGTTCGACCCGCGCGGCGTCGGGAAGAGCGAACCCGCGCTGGACTGCGTACCGAAGTACTTCGATCCGCTGCGCCCCGACTCGGTGCCGGACTCGCTCGCGGTCGAGGAGGCCAACCGCAACCGGGCCCGCTCGTTCGCGCAGGCATGTGGCGAGAAGTACCCGGATCTGCTGCCCCACATGGACACCGTCAGCGCCGCCAAGGACCTCGATGTGGTCCGGCAGGCAACCGGTTCCGAGCAGCTCAACTACTTCGGGTACTCGTACGGGACCTACCTCGGCGCGGTGTACGCCAAGCTGTTCCCGGAGCGGGTGCGGCGTCTGGTCCTCGACTCGAACGTCGACCCGGAGGGCGTCTGGTACGACGACAACATCGGCCAGAACTACGCGTTCGACGCCCGCCACAAGGCGTTCGCCGCCTGGGTCGCGAAGCACGACACCACGTACCGGCTCGGCAGCGACCCGGCGAAGGTCGAGGATGCCTGGTACGCGATGCGTGCCGCCGTCAAGGCGCACCCCGCGGGCGCGAGGGTCGGGGCGAGCGAGCTGGAGGACACCTTCCTGCCCGGTGGCTACTACAACGGCTACTGGCCCTATCTGGCCGATGCGTTCGCGGCGTATGTGAACGACCAGGACCCTGACGCGCTCGTGAAGGCGTACGAGAAGTTCGGCGCCGTGGACGCGAAGGCCGACAACGGGTACTCGGTCTACTCGGCCGTGCAGTGCCGCGACACCCAGTGGCCCCGTCAGTGGAACACCTGGCGCAGCGACAGCTGGAAGGTGCACGACAAGGCACCCTTCTTCACCTGGAACAACACCTGGTACAACG
Source organism: Streptomyces sp. NPDC088252 (assembly GCF_044740965.1). NCBI lineage: Bacteria > Bacillati > Actinomycetota > Actinomycetes > Kitasatosporales > Streptomycetaceae > Streptomyces > Streptomyces sp. NPDC088252. The sequence goes on from NZ_JBIURS010000021.1 coordinate 118,721, forward strand.
CGCCGTGCGCCGACTGGCCGGTGGAGCCGCTGAACCCGGTACCGGTCTCCAACGACAGCCTGCCGCCGGCGCTGCTCTTCCAGGCCACCGAGGACGCGGCCACGCCGTACGAGGGCGGAGTCACCCTCCACCGCAAGCTGCGCGACTCCAGCCTGGTGGTCGAGCAGGGCGGCGGCAACCACGGCATCACACTGAGCGGCAACGACTGCCTGGACACCTATCTGGCGGACTATCTCGACAAGGGCACCGTCCCGCGCGGCAAAGGCAGTGGGGCCGACGCGGACGCGGTCTGCGCCAAGTCCCCCGACCCGCAGCCGCTGACCGGCAGGGCCGCGGCGAAGGCGGCCCGGGGAACGGGTTCCGGCAGCAGGGGCAGCATCCTGCACGGCCTGCTCGGCTTCCGCGGCTGACGCCCTGCGAACCCGGGCCGGATTCCCGTACGGGCCATCCTGACGCATGCGTCAGGATGGCCCGTATGACGATGCGGACCACGCCGGATGTGCTTGTACGGGACATGACTGTCGACGACTGCGAGGCGGTCGCGAGAGTCCGGGTGCGCGGCTGGCAGGCCGCGTACGCCGGACTGATGCCGCAGTCGTATCTGGACTCCATGGACATCGCCGAGGACGCGGACCGGCGCCGTGGATTCTTCGACGAGGGCACCACGGTGGTGAATGTGGTGGCCGAACGAGCGGGCCTCGGCGTGATCGGCTGGGGCTGCTACGGCCCGTACCGCGAGGACGACGGGCGACCGGACCGGGGTGAGCTGTACGCGATCTACGTGCTGCCCGAGATGATCGGGACCGGGGCCGGGCGCGCCCTGACGGCGGAGCTGCTCGCTCGCGCCGCCGCGGACGGCTTCCCTGACCTGGCGCTCTGGGTGCTGAGGGAGAACGCCCCGGCCCGCCGCTTCTACGAGCGCGCCGGCTTCCTTCCCGACGGTGCCGAGGAGTCCTTCGAGGTGGACGGCGTGCTCGTGCCCGAGCTGCGGTACGTACGCGCCCTCGGGCTCCCCGGCACCGCCTGAACGCGTCCGCGCCGGTCCGGCGCGCGGGGACGGGCCCCGCCCGGGGACAAGACATCCGCCCCCGTCAGGCCCTCCGCAGCCGGCTGAGCGCCTCGCGGGCCGCGCCCCCCAGTCGCGGGTGCGGCAGCGCCGCCTCCAGGAGGGGACGGGCCCGCTCGTCCGCCAGCTGCCCGAGCCCTTCCACGCAGGCCAGCGCCACCCGCCAGTGCGGGTCCTCCGGGGCCAGGAGCCGCTCCAGGGTGGCCATCAACGCCGGTACGGACTCCGGGGCACGGAGCGCGGTCAGCAGCCGCACCGGGTGCAGGGCGTACGCGGTGCGCAGGGTGTTGGTCGCGAGGGCGGCGGCGGCCCGGGGGGTGCGTGGGTCGCCGAGGCGCTCCAGGGCGTGTGCGGCGCAGACGCAGCGCTCCGGGTCACGGTGGTTGAGCAGCAGGACCAGCGCTTCGAAGGCCCGTCGGTCACCGGCACAGCCGAGCCGGAACGCGGCGATCTCCCTTGCCCAGAGCGGGCGTTCGGCTTCCACGAGGACGTCGGCCAGTTCCTCGTCGTCGTCGGTGGCGAGCAGTCTGCGGAACGCCGCGGACTCACCCGCCTCGTCGGCCAGTCGGTCCGTCAGCGAGCGGAACTCCTCATCCATGACCCTCAGCGTATCGACGGGAACTCTGCGTATCGAGAGCCGGGGTGAATGTGACATGGCGCACGACACCTCAGGACTGGTGCGCTCGTTACCGACCGGTTAACCTCATGTGAGCGGGACACACTCCCCGCTTGCTCCGGTGGCCTGGTGACGCAGTCACTCGGAGTGCTTGTCGGTTCGGCAGCTTCGCGAGACGTGACTCCGGGACAGAGTCCGTCGCCCCTTCCCGGTCCGGGCGTGCCCAGCGCGCCCCGGCACTGAACACCACGACACGCAATTCCCGCACAGTGGCGCCCTTTCGTCCTCCGACGCGCGCCGTGCTTCCTCACAGTCGTCACTCATTCCCTGGAGTCCCGTGATGGACATCCCGCTCAGCACCATCGCCGTCGTCGGTCTCGGCACCATGGGCACCGGCATCGCCGAGGTCCTCGCCCGCGCCGGCCATGAGGTCATCGGTATCGACATCAGCGAGGCGGCAGCCCGTCAGGCCGTCGCCTCCCTGGAAGCCGCGACCGCTCGCGCCGTACGGCGCGAGCGGATCACGGAGCAGGAGCGGAGCGACGTCCTCGCCCGGTTCCGTACCTTCGGTGACCTCCGGGCCGCCGCGGAGGCGGAGCTGGTCATCGAGGTCGTTCCCGAGTCGTACGAGATCAAGCAGCAGGTCTTCCGGGAGCTCGACGCGGTCGTCTCCCCCACCGCGATCCTGGCGACCGGCACCAATGCCCTGTCGGTGACCCGGCTGGCCGCCGAGTCGCTGCACCCCGAGCGCGTGCTCGGCCTGCACTTCTTCAATCCGGCGCCCGCGATGAAGCTGGTCGAGGTGGTCTCGTCGGTGCTGACCGCGCCGCCGGCCGTCGCGGCCGTCACCGAGCTGGCCCGCAGTCTGGGCAAGGAGCCGGTCGCGGTCGGCGACCGGCCGGGCTTCGTCGCCGACGGGCTGCTGTTCGGATACCTCAACCAGGCCGCCGCGATGTACGAGGCGAACTACGCCTCCCGTGAGGACATCGACGCGGCGATGAAGCTGGGCTGCGGCCTGCCGATGGGCCCGCTCGCCCTCCTCGACCTGATCGGGATCGACACCGCCCGCACCGTCCTGGAGGCGATGTACTCCGCGTCGCACGACCGGCTGCACGCCCCCGCTCCCGTGCTCGGACAGCTCAGCGAGGCGGGGCTGACCGGCCGCAAGTCGGGCCGCGGCTTCTACACGTACACCGGACCCGGCAGCCAGACCGAGGTGCCGGACGCGCTGACCCCGCGGGAGAACGTGGCGACGGCCGCCGGGCGCACGGTGCGCTCGGTGGGGGTGGCGGGCTCCGGCACCATGGCCTCGGGGATCGCCGAGGTCTTCGCGAAGGCCGGTTACGACGTGGTGCTCGCCGCCCGCGGTCAGGAGAAGGCGGACACGGCGAAGGCCCGGATCGGCAAGTCGCTGGAGCGTTCCGTCACCAAGGGGCGGCTGACGGCCGGGGCCCGGGACGAGACACTGGCCCGGATCACCGCGGCCGGTTCGCTCGACGCCTTCGCCGATGTCGATCTCGCGGTCGAGGCGGTCGCCGAGGACCTGACGGTCAAGCAGCAGTTGTTCGGGACGCTGGACAAGGTCTGCAAGCCCGGTGCGGTGCTCGCCACCACCACCTCGTCGCTGCCGGTCGTGGCGATCGCGCGGGCCACCTCGCGTCCGCAGGACGTCGTCGGGATGCACTTCTTCAACCCGGCGCCCGCGATGAAGCTGGTCGAGGTCGTCCGTACGGTGCTCACCGCGGACGACGTCCACGCCACCGCCCGCGAGGTGTGCGTCAAGGTCCGCAAGCACCCGGTGGACTGCGGGGACCGGGCCGGTTTCATCGTGAACGCGTTGCTGTTCCCCTACCTCAACAACGCGATCAAGATGGTCGAGGAGCACTACGCGAGCCTCGACGACATCGACGCGGCGATGAAGCTGGGCGGCGGCTACCCGATGGGCCCGTTCGAACTCCTCGACGTCGTCGGGCTCGACGTCTCGCTCGCCATCGAGAAGGTTCTGCACAACGAGTTCCGCGACCCGGGCCTGGCCCCGGCGCCGCTGCTCGAACATCTGGTGGCCGCCGGCTGCCTCGGTCGAAAGACGGGGCGCGGCTTCCGCGAATATGCCCGGCGCTGAGAGGGTCCGGCAGTGGGCAGCGCGGTTGAGGAGCGGGGCTGGGGTACGTGCATCGCAAGGCGGAGGGTTGAGGCAGATGGGGTCTCCCCTGCTCGAACGCAGCTGAGAGCCTGGGGAAGGAGCCATGATGATGGACGACAACGCCGCGAGGTGCGTGCCCCGGCCCCGTGACGCCGCGAAGCCCGCTGCCGGACCCGCTGAGCCGGGAGCCTGCGGGGGAGGGCTGCTCGACCCGTCGGGCGGCCCTCCCCCGCAGGCGCGGTCCCCCGCGCCGATGCAGTACGTTCACACCATGTCCCAGCCCGCCAGGTCCCCCCGTGTCTCCGCCGCGTCCGACACCCCGGAGAGTGCCGCAGGCACCCGCGCCGCCGCCCAACGGCTCAAGATGCGCCGCGAACTGGCCGCCGCGGCGATGGAGCTGTTCGCCACGAAGGGGTACGAGGCGACGACGGTCGACGAGATCGCGGGCGCCGCGGGCGTCGCCCGGCGAACCTTCTTCCGGCATTTCCGCTCCAAGGAAGAGGCGATCTTCCCGGACCACGACGACACCCTCGTCAGGGCCGAGGCCGTCCTCAACGCGGCCCCCGCGCACGAGCACCCGCTCGACACCGTCTGCCGCGGCATCAAGGAAGTCATGAAGATGTACGCGGCGAAGCCGGCGGTCTCCGTGGCGCGTTACAAGCTGACCCGTGAGGTTCCCACGCTGCGCGAGGCCGAAATCGCCTCGGTGGCCCGCTACGAGCGGCTGTTCACGCGGTATCTGCTGGGCCATTTCGACGAGCGCGACCACCATGTCGGCAATGACGACCCCCTGCTCGCCGAGGTCGCGGCTTCCGCTGTCGTCACCGCGCACAACCATGTGCTGCGCCGCTGGCTGCGGGCGGGCGGCGAGGGCGACGTGGAGGCCCAGCTCGACCACGCCTTCTCGATCGTCCGCGACACGTTCGGGAGCGGTATCGGCGCGGGCAGGATCGCCGGCGTCGAACCGACGAGGCAGCCGGCCGCCTCGGTGGCGCCCCAGGGCGAGGTACTGGTCGCGGTGGCGCGCACGGACGCGCCGCTCGACGAGGTGATGCGGACGATCCAGCAGGCGCTCGAGGACCGCTGAGGCATGCCGGCCGGTCCCACCCGGCCGACGGGCCCGACGGCCGGCTGGGGCCGAAACCCGGTTGCCGCGTCCGCACCCCGGTGCTGTGGTGTGCGGATGAATCATGATCGCGACACACTTCTGGCCCTTTTCGACCGCGAAATGCGCGAACACGCCCGCCCCGACGGCCCCGGCGTACGGGTCGAACGCACCGGTGGCGTCGTACGGCAGGTCGGCACGGCCCGCGACTGGAACGGTGTGCTCTGGTCGGCCCCGGACCTGGATCCCGCACGCGCGGACGCGGCGATCGGGGCGCAGGTGGCGCACTACACGGCTCTCGGGCATGACGAGTTCGAGTGGAAGCTGTACGCGCACGACCGGCCGGCCGACCTGTCGGAGCGGCTTCTCGCCGCCGGTTTCGAGGCGGAGCAGCCGGAGACCCTGCTGGTCGCCCGGGTGGCGGACCTCTCGACGACGGTGGAGCTCCCCGAGGGCGTCCGGCTGCGCACCGTGAGCGACGCGGACGACGTGGAACTGATGGGGCGCGCCCACGAGCAGGCCTTCGGCTCGGACTGGTCGCGGCTGCGGCATCAGGTCCTGGCCAGACTGTCGGAGGATCCGGACGGTTTCGTGGGCATCCTCGCGATGGCGGGCGACGAGCCGGTGAGCTCGGCCAGGATGGAGCTGTACCCGGGCACGGGCTTCGCGGGGCTCTGGGGCGGCGGAACGGTCCGCTCGTGGCGCGGCAGGGGCATCTACCGCGCCCTGGTCGCCTTCCGCGCCCGGATCGCGGCGGAGCGCGGCTACGGCTACCTTCAGGTCGACGCCTCCGACCGGAGCAGCCCGATCCTCCAGCGACTCGGATTCCAGGCCCTGAGCACCACGACCCCGTACGTGTACCGGCCCTCGCGCTGATCACATCCAGCGGGACGTAACCACCCAGAACACCTCCCACCTTGCTCATGCGTGCCCGGCGGGTGACAAGTGAGAGAAATTGTTGGCACCGAGTGCCTTGCCAGGTGTCACGGAGTGCCATACGTTGAAGTTGTCCGGGCGGCCGGCGTGCTGAGACCTCACGTACGCCGGCTGTCCCCGCAAGCAGGATGCCTGCGCGCCCGGACGCCTGCGTCACAGGCAAACCCTTCTGCTCCACAGAGCAAGCCGCAGCCCCACCAGCCGAACCGACGGCAGCACCTCCACACCACACAGCTCCCCGTCTGCTTGCAGGGACTCTCAAGCGTTCCCTCAGCGCCCCCCATCCGCCGGAGGCACACCGTGAAGGAAATCCTGGACGCGATCCGATCGCAGGACAGCACAGCCGCGGACTTCGCGGCCCTGTCCATCCCTGAGTCGTACCGCGCGGTGACCGTGCACAAGGACGAGACGGAGATGTTCGCCGGGCTCGAAACCCGCGACAAGGACCCCCGCAAGTCACTGCATCTCGACGAGGTCCCGGTGCCCGAACTCGGACCCGGCGAGGCACTCGTCGCCGTCATGGCGAGCTCGGTCAACTACAACTCCGTGTGGACCTCGATCTTCGAGCCCATGTCCACCTTCGGCTTCCTGGAGCGCTACGGGAAGCTCAGCGAGCTCACCCGGCGCCACGACCTGCCGTACCACGTCATCGGCTCCGACCTCGCGGGCGTCGTCCTGCGCACCGGCCCCGGCGTCAACGCGTGGCACCCCGGCGACGAGGTCGTCGCGCACTGCCTCTCGGTCGAGCTGGAGTCCTCGGACGGCCACAACGACACGATGCTCGACCCCGAGCAGCGCATCTGGGGCTTCGAGACCAACTTCGGCGGCCTCGCGGAGATCGCGCTCGTCAAGTCCAATCAGCTGATGCCGAAGCCGCAGCACCTCAGCTGGGAGGAGGCCGCGGCCCCGGGCCTGGTCAACTCCACCGCGTACCGCCAGCTCGTCTCGCGCAACGGTGCGGGCATGAAGCAGGGTGACAACGTCCTGATCTGGGGCGCCAGCGGCGGACTCGGTTCATACGCCACGCAGTTCGCCCTCGCGGGCGGCGCCAACCCGATCTGCGTCGTCTCCAGCGAGCAGAAGGCGGACATCTGCCGGAGGATGGGCGCCGAGGCGATCATCGACCGCAACGCCGAGGGCTACGCGTTCTGGAAGGACGAGCACAACCAGGACCCGCGCGAGTGGAAGCGGTTCGGCAAGCGCATCCGCGAGCTCACCGGCGGCGAGGACGTCGACATCGTCTTCGAGCACCCGGGCCGCGAGACGTTCGGCGCCTCGGTGTACGTGACCCGCAAGGGCGGCACGATCGTCACCTGCGCCTCCACGTCCGGCTACAACCACGAGTACGACAACCGCTACCTGTGGATGTCGCTGAAGAGGATCGTGGGCTCGCACTTCGCGAACTACCGCGAGGCGTGGGAGGCCAACCGGCTCGTGGCCAAGGGCAGGATCCACCCGACGCTGTCGAAGGTCTACTCCCTGGAGGAGACCGGCCAGGCCGCGTACGACGTCCACCGCAACCTCCACCAGGGCAAGGTCGGCGTGCTGGCGCTCGCCCCCCGCGAAGGCCTGGGCGTGCGCGACCACGAGCTGCGCGAGAAGCACCTCGACGCCATCAACCTCTTCCGTGACACGTCGGCGGAGCGGACCGACGTGCACAGCAGGAACGTCTGACATGACGGGCCGCCAGAAGGACCGCCCGTGGCTCATGCGGACGTACGCCGGCCACTCGACCGCCGAGGCGTCCAACGAGCTCTACCGGCGCAACCTCGCCAAGGGCCAGACAGGCCTGTCGGTCGCCTTCGACCTGCCGACGCAGACCGGCTACGACCCCGACCACGTCCTCGCCCGCGGCGAGGTCGGCCGGGTCGGTGTGCCGGTGTCGCACCTCGGCGACATGCGCGTGCTGTTCCGGGACATCCCCCTGGAACGGATGAACACCTCGATGACGATCAACGCCACCGCGATGTGGCTGCTGGCGCTCTACCAGGTGGTCGCGGAGGAACAGGGCGCCGACATCGCCAGGCTCCAGGGCACCACGCAGAACGACATCGTCAAGGAGTACCTCTCGCGCGGGACGCACGTCTTCCCGCCCGGTCCTTCGCTGCGACTGACCACCGACATGATCACGTACACGGTCGACCGCATCCCGAAATGGAACCCGATCAACATCTGCAGCTACCACCTGCAGGAGGCGGGAGCCACTCCGGTCCAGGAGATCGCGTACGCCCTGTCGACCGCCGTCGCGGTGCTGGACGCCGTGCGCGACTCCGGTCAGGTGCCCGAGGAGAAGTTCGGCGACGTGGTCGCGCGGATCTCCTTCTTCGTGAACGCGGGCGTCCGCTTCATCGAGGAGATGTGCAAGATGCGCGCCTTCGGTCGCATCTGGGACCGGATCACCCGCGAGCGGTACGGCATCAACGATGCCAGGCAGCGTCGCTTCCGCTACGGCGTCCAGGTCAACTCCCTCGGTCTGACCGAGGCGCAGCCGGAGAACAACGTCCAGCGCATCGTCCTGGAGATGCTGGCCGTCACCCTGTCCAAGGACGCCCGCGCCCGCGCCGTCCAGCTGCCGGCCTGGAACGAGGCGCTGGGGCTCCCCCGGCCCTGGGACCAGCAGTGGTCGCTGCGCATCCAGCAGGTGCTCGCGCACGAGAGCGATCTGCTGGAGTACGAGGACATCTTCGCCGGATCGCACGTCATCGAGGCCAAGGTCGACGAGCTGGTGACGGAGTCACTCGCCGAGATCGACCGGATCGAGGAGATGGGCGGCGCCATGGCGGCCGTCGAGTCCGGGTATCTGAAGTCGGAGCTGGTCTCATCGCATGCCGCGCGCCGGGCCCGCATCGAGGGTGGCGAGGAGAAGATCGTCGGCGTCAACATCTACGGGACGACGGAACCGAACCCGCTCACCGCGGACCTCGACGGGGCCATCATGACGGTCGACCCCGCCAACGAGGCCGGGGTCGTCACGGCCCTCCACGAGTGGCGCGACAACCGCGACGAGACCCGCGCCACCGACGCGCTGGCCGCACTGAAGAAGGCCGCCGCGGGCACCGAGAACATGATGGAAGCGACCCTGGAGTGCGCCCGCGCGGGCGTCACCACCGGCGAGTGGTCCTGGGCGCTGCGCGACGTCTTCGGCGAGTTCCGGGCCCCGACGGGCGTCTCGTCCGCCCCGGTCGCGGTGACTGCGGAACCCGGCACACCGCTCGCCCTGGTCCGCGCGAAGGTCGCCCGCACGGCGGCCGACCTGGGTGCCGGACGGCTGCGGCTGCTGGTCGGCAAGCCGGGCCTGGACGGGCACTCCAACGGCGCCGAGCAGATCGCCGTACGGGCCCGTGACGCCGGATTCGAGGTCGTCTACCAGGGGATCAGGCTGACCCCCGAGCAGATCGTCTCGGCCGCCCTGGCCGAGGACGTGCACTGCGTCGGTCTGTCGATCCTGTCCGGCTCGCATGCCGAGCTCGTGCCGGACGTGCTCTCCCGGCTGCGCCGAGCGGGCGCCGCCGACATCCCGGTGATCGCCGGCGGGATCATTCCGCCCGCGGATGCCGCCGCCCTGGTCGGGGCCGGTGTCGCCGCCGTATTCACCCCGAAGGACTTCGGTATCACGGAGATCATCGGCCGTATCGTCGACGAGATCCGGAAAGCGAACAAGCTCGACCCTCTGGAGGTCCCCGCATGACTGCCGTCAACCGCCTGCGTCCGCGCCGCTCGTGCCTGGCCGTGCCCGGCTCGAACCCGCGGTTCCTGGAGAAGGCCCAGGGCCTCCCGGCCGACCAGGTCTTCCTCGACCTGGAGGACGCCTGCGCGCCGCTCGCCAAGGAGGGCGCCCGGCACACCATCGTCGACGCGCTGAACGACGGCGACTGGACGGGCAAGACCCGGGTCGTGCGGGTCAACGACTGGACGACCCACTGGACGTACCGCGATGTCATCACGGTCGTCGAGGGCGCCGGCCAGAACCTCGACTGCATCATGCTGCCCAAGGTCCAGGACGCCGAGCAGGTCGTCGCCCTCGATCTGCTGCTCACCCAGATCGAGAAGACGATGGGCTTCGAGGTCGGCAGGATCGGCATCGAGGCGCAGATCGAGAACGCCAAGGGCCTGGTGAACATCGACGACATCGCGGCGGCCTCGCCCCGCCTGGAGACCCTGATCTTCGGCCCGGCCGACTTCATGGCGTCGATCAACATGAAGACCCTGGTCGTCGGCCAGCAGCCGCCCGGCTACGGCGCGGACGCGTACCACTACATCCTGATGCGCATTCTGATGGCGGCCCGTACGCACGACCTCCAGGCGATCGACGGCCCCTTTCTGCAGATCCGTGACGTGGACGCGTACCGCGAGGTCGCGGGCCGTGCGGCGGCGCTGGGCTTCGACGGCAAGTGGGTGCTGCACCCCGGTCAGGTCGATGCGGCCAACGAGGTCTTCTCGCCCTCGCAGGACGACTACGACCACGCGGAGCTGATTCTCGACGCGTACGAGTGGTGCACTTCCGAGGAGGGCGGCAAGAAGGGCTCGGCGATGCTGGGCGACGAGATGATCGACGAGGCGAGCCGCAAGATGGCGCTCGTCGTCGCGGGCAAGGGCCGCGCGGCCGGTATGCAGCGCACCTCCAAGTTCGAAGCCCCGGAGGCCTGATCATGCAGTTCGGACGCACCTTTGAGGAGTTCGAGGTCGGTGCTGTCTACAAGCACTGGCCCGGAAAGACGGTCACCGAGTACGACGACCACCTTTTCTGTCTGCTGACCATGAATCATCACCCGCTGCACATGGACAGCAATTACGCGGAGAGGACGACCGACTTCGGAAAGAACGTCGTGGTCGGCAATTACATTTATTCTCTGCTGCTCGGCATGTCGGTCCCGGATGTCTCCGGAAAGGCGATCGCCAATCTTGAGGTCGAATCGCTGAAGCATGTCGCACCGACCTTTCACGGCGACACGATCTACGGCGAGACCACCGTTCTGGACAAGACCCCGTCAAAATCCAGGAGCGACCGCGGAATCGTCCATGTGGAGACGAGGGGATACAAACAGGACGGCACGCTCGTCTGTGTGTTCCGCCGCAAGGTGATGGTGCCCACCGAGACCTACATCAAGGAGCGCGGCGGAGAACAGCCCGGCCGCCCCGAGCCGACCCAGCCTTCGCAGAAGAACGTGGAGAAGCAGCCATGACACGACTCGCCCAGACTGCCGGCCTCAGCGATGTCCAGGAGGAAATCCTCTCCACGGTCCGGGATTTCGTCGACAAGGAGATCATTCCGGTCGCGACCCAGCTCGAACACCGTGACGAGTACCCGACCGAGATCGTCGAGGGACTCAAGGAGCTCGGCCTCTTCGGGCTGATGATCCCCGAGGAGTACGGAGGCCTGGGCGAGTCGCTGCTCACCTACGCGCTGTGCGTGGAGGAAATCGCCCGCGGCTGGATGAGCGTGTCGGGGATCATCAACACGCACTTCATCGTGGCGTACATGCTCAAGCAGCACGGCACCCAGGAACAGAAGGACACGTTCCTGCCGCGGATGGCGCTGGGTGAGGTCCGGGGCGCGTTCTCGATGTCCGAGCCGGCACTGGGCTCGGACGTCTCGGCGATCACCTCCAAGGGTGTCAGGGACGGCGAGGAGTACGTCCTGAACGGCCAGAAGATGTGGCTGACGAACGGTGGTACGTCCTCGCTCGTCGCCGTTCTGTGCCGGAGTGACGAAGGCCACCCCGAGGGCACCGCCCCGCACAAGTCGATGACGACGTTCCTGGTGGAGAAGGAGCCCGGGTTCGGCGAGGTCCGCCCCGGCCTCACCATTCCCGGCAAAATCGACAAAATGGGTTACAAGGGTGTCGACACGACCGAACTCATCATGGACGGGCTACGTATTCCGGCCAATCGAGTGCTGGGCGGCACCACCGGCCGAGGGTTTTACCAAATGATGGACGGCGTCGAGGTCGGCCGGGTGAATGTGGCCGCGCGTGGCTGCGGTGTCGCTCAGCGTGCGTTCGAGCTGGGCGTTTCCTACGCCCAGCAACGCCAGACCTTCGGAAAGCCGATCGCCCAGCACCAGGCGATCCAGTTCAAGCTGGCCGAAATGGCCACCAAGGTCGAGGCCGCCCATGCGATGATGGTCAACGCAGCACGCAAAAAGGACTCCGGGGAGCGAAACGACCTGGAGGCAGGGATGGCGAAGTACCTCGCCTCCGAGTACTGCAAGGAAGTCGTCGAGGACGCCTTCCGGATCCATGGCGGCTACGGCTTCTCCAAGGAGTACGAGATCGAGCGCCTCTACCGGGAGGCCCCGATGCTGCTGATCGGTGAAGGTACCGCCGAGATCCAGAAAATGATCATCGGGCGCCGACTCCTCGAGGAGTACCGGTTCCAGGGTTGATTGTCCCTTTCGAGGCGATTTAGCCGCGAAGAAGATCACACCCTGTCACCCTCAGGCGGTGCCTTCAAGCCGTCCGACTCGGCTGCTGGCTTGCCCAGTTGCTGCTCGCAACCGATAACATCGCCGGAAAAGCCGCCGTCCCCCGTTGCCAGCGCGGCATCATCCGCTACGAAGGTCATCCATGCCCGACAGCCAAACCTCTGCACCACGCGGCGGAGTCCGCCTTGCGCGCGGAGCTTCGCCGTGGCTCCTCCCGACTGTCGCCACCGCGGCACTCAGCCTCACCCGGGCCCGCAAGTCCGGACGCTGGGCCGCGGTGGCCGTGCCCACCACCGCGCTCGCGGCGGGCATGCTGTGGTTCTTCCGCGACCCCGAGCGTGAGATCACCCAGGGCCGGGTCATTTCGCCGGCCGACGGCGTGGTGCAGAGCATCATGCCCTGGAAGGACGGACGCACCCGCGTCGCGATCTTCATGAGCCCGCTGAATGTCCACGTCAACCGTGCGCCCCTGGCCGGCACGGTGACCTCGGTCGAGCACGTCCCCGGTGGTTTCGTCCCGGCGTTCAACAAGGAGAGCGAGAACAACGAGCGCGTTGTCTGGCACTTCGACACCGAACTCGGTGACATCGAGATGGTGCAGATCGCGGGTGCGGTCGCCCGTCGTATCGTCCCCTACGTCCCGCAGGGCACGAAGGTGGAACAGGGCGAGCGCATCGGTCTGATCCGTTTCGGTTCCCGGGTCGACATCTACCTTCCGGAAGGTATCGATGTCGCGGTCGAGGTCGGCCAGGCCACTACCGCGGGGGTGACTCGAATTGACCGTGATTGATCCCGACACACAGGCCGGCTGGGTGCCGGAGGCGGAGTCCGAGGAGGACGCCGGCGAGGACATGCCGCTCTCTCTGCGGCTGTCGATAGCGGACACCCTCACTCTCGGCAACGCCACCTGCGGTTTCATGGCGGTGTACTTCACCACCACCGGAATCCTCATCCCGCACCTCACGGGCAGCGACGAGAGCGGCATGGCCCGGCACTCCGCGGCCACCGCAGTGATACTGATGCTCCTCGCCGCGGTGTTCGACCTCTTCGACGGGCTCGTGGCGCGCAAGCTGCGCTCCTCGCCGATGGGCGCCGAGCTGGACAACCTCTCGGACCTGATCAGCTTCGGGCTGGCCCCTGCGTACTTCGTCCTCGTCTACGGCATGGTCGCCGACGACGCACACCAGCGGGTGTCGGCGCTGGCGGCGATCGTGGTGCTGCTGGCGGTGGTGCTGAGGCTTGCCAGATTCTCCTGCGTGACCATGAAGGACGGCATGTTCCAGGGCATGCCGAGCCCCTTCGGAGCGCTCACGGTCGTCTCGATCGTGCTCCTGGAGCTGCCTTTCGTGCCGACGCTGCTCGCGATCGTCGGAGTGGCGTGGCTGATGGTCAGCCGGGTCGAGTACCCGAAGCCGCGGGGCGTCCTCGCGGTGGCCATGCTCAGCTGGATCGTGGCCGCGATGGGGCTCCTCGCCGCCTGGGCGTTCGACGCCCCCGGCGGTCAGCTGCTCCTCCAGACCGGCTGTGCGCTCCAGGTGGTCCTGGGAGCGGTCATCCCGCTCTTCGCGACAGCACGGCGGGTGAACACCTTCCGCGGCAACCGGCGTGAGGCACGGACCGCTCAGCTGCCGTAGCGGCACAGAAGCAAACGCGTACGGAAGGGCCCCGGGTGTTCCCCAGCACCCGGGGCCCTTCCGTCTTGCCGGGGCCGTCCCGCGGACGGCGTGGGTCGCGTGCCGTGGGTCCGGTCCGCGGACGGCCGACGGGCGGCCGACGGGCACCACCACACCGTCGTCGCCGGTGAGACGATGCGACGGTGCGCGGTCGGATGCCGGCGATCCGCGGACAGGGCCCCCGTCGTTCGCCACCCCGCTCATCACCCGGGTACGAGCACGGCGGCCCCGTTCACGCGGTCGGCCGCCAGATCGTTCAGCGCCCGGTCCGCGCTGCTCAGCGGGTAGGTGCTCACCGTGGCGCGGATGCCCACGCGTCGGGCCAGGGCGAGGAATGCGCGGCCGTCCTCACGGGTGTTGGAGGTGACGCTGCGCAGACTGCGCTCCTGGAACAGATGGCGCTGGTAGTTCAGCACGGGAATGTCCGACAGATGGATCCCGGCGATGGCCAGGGTGCCCGACCTGTCCAGTGCCTCCATCGCCACCGGCACCAGGTCACCGACGGGTGCGAACAGGATGGCCGAGTCCAGGGGCTCCGGCGGGCGGTCGTAGGCACCGCCCGCCGACGCGGCGCCGAGCTCCAGAGCCAGCGCACGCGCCGCCAGCGAGCGGGTGAGCACATGGACGGTGGCGCCCTCGGCAAGGGCCACCTGGGCCGCGAGGTGGGCCGACGCGCCGAATCCGTAGATCCCGAGCCGCCCGCCCTCCGGCAGTGCGCTGCGCCGGAGCGAGCGGTAACCGATGATCCCCGCGCAGAGGAGCGGTGCGAGCCGGGCGGCGTCCTGATCCTCCGGAAGCCGGTAGGCGAACGCCTCCGGGACCAGCGTGGTGTCGGCGAAGCCGCCGTCCGCGTCCCACCCCGTATAGCTGGACCACGGGCAGAGATTCTCCCGGCCGCCGCGGCAGTACCGGCAGCGTCCGCAGGTTCCGCGCAGCCAGGCCCCGCCCACCCGCTCACCGACACGGAACAGGCCGGTCCCGTCGCCGACCGCCGCCACCCGGCCGACGATCTCGTGGCCGGGGACCGTGGACGGACGGTGCGGAAGGAGGTCGCCCTCGGCCAGATGGAGGTCCGTGCGGCAGACACCGCACGCCTCGACGTTCAGCAACAGCTCTCCCGGACCGGGATCGGGCACCCTGCGACGTACGTGTGTCAGGGGCCCGGTGCCGATCGGACCGGGTGTACGGACGGCCCAGACGCTCTGCTCGGCCGGGACGGACGCGGAGACTGCCACACATCCAGCCTGCGGCGGCGGCGCCGGGGCGGCAACCTCCTGTCGCCGGCCTGCACCCGACGGCAGGAGGGCTGACGGCCCGGTGCACGAGGGAGAGTGGACCAGCGAGCGGCGTCATGCGGCTTCGGATCCGAGGCGGAGGAGGGAGGCGACGCGGAGCATCGTCGACCGACGACAACGCCAAAGGCGGAGTCACGTGACGCCGGGGGCCCGCTCGCTGTCGTGCACCAGGCCGTAAGGTTTCATCAGGGGCACACCCAGATGCCCAGGGACGTCATGCACCGACACCGCAGCGCACCGGACAATACCCAGGAGCTCCTCGTCACCCTCGGGCGTCTGGTCGATCAGGCGCTGGAGAACATCAGGATCCAGCGGGCCCGCGCGGAGCTGGGCATAGCGCTGCAGCGGCACATGCTCCCGGCCGAGCTGCCGCAATTCCCCGGTATCCGGATCGCGGCCCGTTACACGCCCTCGCAGGACGGTCTGGCCGTCGGCGGTGACTTCTACGACGCGTTCGCGATGAAGGACGGGGTGGCGGGGATCGCGATCGGTGATGTGCAGGGGCACGGGGTGGAGGCCGCCGCCTTCATGGGCGAGGCCCGTGCCAGTCTCCGGGCCCTCGCCAGCGTCACGGTCGACCCCGGGGAAGTGCTGGCCTGCGCCAACGACCTGCTGATCTCGCTGGGCTGTGACCTGTTCACGACCTGCTGTCTGCTGAGCATGGTCCCGGGGAGCGGCGAGCTCTCCATCGCCCGTGCCGGGCACGTCCCGATCATCTGGGGCACCGACTCGGGCGACTCGGGCGTCTCCCTGGACGCCGGCGGGGTGCCCCTCGGGATACTGCCCGGCCAGCAGTACCCCGTGACGCGTCGGCGGCTGGTGCAGCCCGGATATCTGGTCCTGGTCACGGACGGCGTCGTGGAAGGCCCCGCCTACCCGATGGACGAGGGGCTGGCCGCCGTCTCCGGGCTGATCGCCTCGGCGGACGGGAGCGATCCCGAGGAGCTGGCTTCGAGGGTGATCCAGGTGGCGGACCTGACCGGTCATGAGGACGACGCCGCCGTTCTCGTCATCCGCTGCGACGGCACACCGGGCGCCGCCCGTGACCTGTCCGGCGGACCGGGGCCGCACCCGCGTCCGTGATCCACCGGACGGGCCCCGGCGGCGAGTACGCCCAGGTGCCCCGTTCGCCGGTTCGGTGGCCGCCCTCCGCACGTCGGACCGGGGGCGTGCCCATGACGTCACGCGTTCCGTCCGCTCCATCGGCGTGGCGTCGGCGCGCCTGACCGCTCGGGACGCCTCGGCCTGGTGTCTGATGCTGCTGTGGTGGACAACGCACGGTTCCGGCAGCACACGGCCACGGTCCTGACGTTCGTGGCGGTGGCCGTCTGCTACTACGCGACGGGCCGCCTGGGACTGCTCCAGCAACTGGTGCGCGGGCAGGTCACGCCCCTGTGGCCGCCGACCGGGATCGCGGTCGCGGCACTGCTCCTGTTCGGTGTGCGGGTCTGGCCCGGAATCGCGATCGGCGCCCTCGCCGTCAACATCTTCCTCGGGCCTTCCGTAGTTCCCGTACTGGTCATCGCGGCCGGAAACACCCTTGCTCCGCTCTGCTCCTACCTGATGCTGCGCCGGGCCGGCTTCCACAACGATCTCGACCGTCTGCGGGACGCGCTGTCGCTGGTCTTCCTCGGTGCGCTGGGCGGCATGCTGATCAGCTCGACCGTGGGCACCGCCACCCTGGTCCTGTCGGGGGCGCTCCGGCCCGGTGGGTTCTGGCCGACGTGGTCGGTGTGGTGGACGGGCGACGCCATGGGCGTCATGGTCGTCACGCCGTTCCTGCTCGTCGTGCGAAGGTTCCGGTGGCCGCGCGGCGCCGGCCTGCCCAGATGGGCCGAGGCGGCAGCCCTGGTGGCGTGCGCGGTGATCGTCACCGGCGTGACGACCGACACCCGCGCCTCCCTGCTCTTTCTCGTGTTCCCCATCCTGATCTGGGCCGCCTTCCGCTTCGAGCGGGCCGGCGCCGCGTGCTGCGCGCTGGGCGTGTCCCTCATCGCGATCCTCGCCGCCGGACGGATGACCGGCCCCTTCGCCCATCGCAGTCTGCTCACCAACATGATCACGCTCCAGGCTTTCAACGGAGCCATCTCGCTCATGGCTCTGCTGCTCGCGGCGGTCGTCACCGAGCGGAACCGCACCTACCAGGAAATCAAGCGACTCTGTGCGCAACTCTCCGAGAAAGTGGCACGACAGGACATCTGAATCACTCGATCGGCCGTGCGAAGGGTGCGCGCACCCGCGATCCGACGCAGGCTGATGGTCGAACGGCACCGCGACGAAGGCAACCGGACGCCGACACTCGGGCGGACGGGCGCCGTAAGAGGTGGAGCCATGCCCCGTGTGTCTGCGAATGTCCATGTGCCCCGCCCCGCCGACGAGATCTTCTCGTTCCTCCGGGATCCGCGGAATCTGGCCGTGTGGTCATCGACCATAGATCACGTGATCGAGGGACCGATCAGCACGGAATTCGGTGACGCGTACACCTGCAAGTTTCCGGGCCGACGCCGGGCGCACCGTCTCACGTGCACCGCGAGCGCACCCGTCGAGTACCTGGCCTTCCGCGGGGCGTGCATGTGGACCCCGCTGGGCCGTCACTCCCCGGAGCTCGAATTCCGGCTGAGTCCGAGCCGCCGGGGAACGATGGTCGATGTGTCGGTCAAGCCCCATCTGGACGGCGGCATGATCATTCTTGCCCCGTTCGTGACGATGGCGTGGCGTCGTGATCTGCCGTCGGAGCTCGGGTGTCTGGCGGAGCTGCTCACCGATGGCGATCTCACCGGCGAAGGACGTGACGGGGCTGCCGGAGCGGGTCCCGACGCCGCGCCGAGCGGCGGTCAGGATGCGGAGCCCTCCGTGGGCTGATGCGGTGGGAGTGGGGCGGCCCCCAGGTCTCCTCCGGATCGCGACCCTCGAACGCCGGACGGGCCCGGTGGCCGAGGGTCGCGATCCGGAGGGGCTACAGCAGGAAGTCGCGCGCGAGCGCCTCCGACGCACGTTCCAGCAGGGGGCCCGCCTGGGCCATGGAGACCGCGGGGTCCGGTTCCAGGTCGCTGAGCGCGTACGCGCGGCTGATACCCGCGGCGGTCAGTGCTTCCGGTGGCAGGGCGAGGCGGCCGCAGACCGCCACCACCTCGATGCCCGCGGCGCGGGCAGCCGCGGCCACGCCTGCCGGGGCCTTGCCGTGGAGGGTCTGCTCGTCGAGCGATCCCTCCCCGGTGATCACCAGAGTGGCCCGCGCCAGCGCCGGGGCGAAGCCGAGGACGTCGAGCATCACCTCGATACCGGGGCGGAACCGGGCGCCGAGAGCGACCAGCGCCCCGTAGCCGATGCCGCCCGCCGCACCCGCGCCGGGCAGCGCGGCGTGTTCCGGGCCGAGGACGGACGCGTAGTGGGCGAGCGCGGCGTCGAGGGTCGCGATGTCCTCCTGCGTCGCGCCCTTCTGCCGGCCGTACACCTCCGGGGCGCCCTTCGGGCCCGTCAGCGGGTTGTCGACGTCGCTGGCGAGGATGAGGTCCACGTCGGCCATGCGCGGGTCGAGGCCGGACAGGTCCGCCTCGGCCAGGTCGGCGAGCCCGCCGCCACCGGGACCGACGGGCTTGCCGTCCGCGTCCAGGAAACGGGCCCCGAGCGCGGCCAGCATGCCCGCACCGCCGTCCGTGGTCGCGCTGCCACCGACACCGAACACGATCGTCCGGGCACCCGCGTCGAGCGCGGCGGCCAGCAGTTCGCCGGAGCCGTACGTCGTGGCCGTGAGCGGGGCGAACGTCCCTGCGGGGAGGTGCTGGAGGCCGGAGGCCTCGGCCATCTCCACCACTGCGGTGGTGTCGCGCAGCGCGTACGCCGCGGTCACCGGATCTCCGAGCGGCCCGGTGACCCGCGCCTCACGGCGCTCGAACCCTGCGGCCACCGCCGCCGCCACCGTGCCGTCGCCACCGTCCGCCACGGGCAGGGTCTCGACGCCCACATCGGGGACGACGCGCCGCAGTCCGGCCGTCACCCGCTTCGCGACCTGCACGGCCGTGAGCGAGCCCTTGAACTTGTCCGCCGCGACGAGCACGCGTGCGGTCTCCATCACTGCTCCGTCCGCCACCTTGAATCCCTTGCTTTCGAACAGGCAGTCGCGCCGCCCCCGACCCTATCCGCAGCGCATACCCGCTGCCCAGAGTCGTCTCACCCCGGCGCCTCCCCACTACGCTGCCCGCGTGACCACCACTGACTACGCCACCTACATCGCGGGGCTCCCCCGGGTGCTGGCCGCCGCCGCCACCGTGTTCCGGGACGCCCGGGGGCACGTGCTGCTCGTCGAGCCGAACTACCGGGAAGGCTGGGCGCTGCCCGGCGGGACCGTCGAGTCCGACACCGGCGAGAGCCCCAGGCAGGCCGCGCACCGCGAGACGGTCGAGGAGATCGGTCTCGACCTGAAGCCGGGACGACTGCTCGCGATCGACTGGGCGCGCGGCCCGGAGCGGCCCCCCATCGCCGCCTATCTGTACGACGGCGGAGTGCTGGACGAGGCCGCCCTGAAGGCGATCCGGCTGCAGGAGGAGGAACTCCTGTCCTGGGAGCTGGTCGGGCGCGACGCCCTCGGCCATTATCTGCGCGACGGTCTCGCGATGCGTCTGAGGGCGGCACTGGACGTGCTCGACTCCGGCGGCGGCGCGGTGGAACTGGAGGACGGCCGCCCGGTCGCCGGCTGAGCTGCGGGCCCGCTCGCCTCCCAGACGCATCGCCCGACGTATTCGGCCGGTATTCCCGTTGTGTCCCGTTGTCCTGACGGGCCGTCGACTGATAGTCCGGTCGTCTGCTGCCGGACACCCTCGTTCATGTGTCATTGGTCCGCAGTGCACGCTCGACCGGCATCATCCGAACTCCACGACAGCGGAGGGATCATGCGCACGCACACGGGACACCTCGGCGGACTGCTGGCCACGATCGTCGCAGCGTTCGCCTGCACGGCGGTGGTCGCCACGGCGTCGACCGCCACCGCGGAGTCGGCCCCGGCTCCGGCCGCACACCGCGAAATGCCGCTGTCGGTCGACGGCGGCGCCTGGCAGTCGGGCCATGTCCAGGGCATGGCCATCGACCGCCGCAAGGGCTTCATGTACTTCTCGATGACCAATCTGCTGGTCAAGACCGACCTCAAGGGCAAGCCGGTCGGCTCGGTCACCGGCTTCACCGGCCACCTCGGCGATCTGGACTTCAACGAGAAGGACGGCAGGGTCTACGGCTCGCTGGAGTACAAGGAGGCGAAGTCCTTCTACATCGCGATCCTCGACGTCGACCGCATCACCCGGATGGACATGGACGCCCAGTCCACGGGGGTCGTCTCCACCGTCTACCTCGAGGAGGTCGTGAAGGACTTCACCGCCGACATGAACGGCGACGGCGTCTTCGACGGCGACACGGGCAACACACCCGACCACCGGTACGGCTGCAGCGGCATCGACGGTGTCGCGTTCGGACCGGCGTTCGGCGACCGGCGCGGCAGTCGCGGCGAGCGCAGGCTGACGGTGGCGTACGGCGTGTACGCCAACGCCGGCCGTACGGACAACGACCATCAGGTGCTGCTCCAGTACGACGTCACACGGTGGAAGAAGTACGAACGCCCGCTGACCGAGTCCGCCCCGCACACCAGCGGTCCCGCCCATGTCGACGGCAAGTTCTTCGCCTACACCGGGAACACCACGTACGGCGTGCAGAACCTGGAGTACGACGGGTACAGCGGCAACTGGCTGATGGCCGTCTACAAGGGCACCAAGCCCGGCTTCCCCAACTACTCCGTCTTCGCGCTGGACGGTGCGAGGAAGCCGGTGCGCGGCGCCGTCCGCGGGCAGCAGAAGCCGGAGCGCGGTCTGCTGCTCCCCCTGCTGCGTGCGGGGGCGTACGACGCGGCGACGGACACCTACGGGTGGCCGGCGCCGGGGCAGTACGGACAGTACGGGCTCATCTCGCTCGACGACGGCCGGTTCTACGTCGCGCGCAGCGGCACGGTCCAGGACGGCGGCGTCACCAGGCAGACCGCCCGTGCCGTGCTGAACACCTGGACCGGCCGGACCCCTTCGCCGTTCAGCCCTGTCCCGCATCCTGCCGAGCCCACGGGATCCGGCACCGGGTGAAATGACCTCGCAGGTGATGGCCGGTGCTGCATAGGCTCGCTCCATGACTCTCGTCGCGATCCTGAGCGGCGCCGGCATCTCCACGGACTCCGGCATCCCCGACTACCGCGGGCCCAACGGGCTCTGGCGCAAGGACCCGGAGGCCGAGAAGCTCGTCACGTACGACTTCTACATGGCCGATCCGGAGATCCGCCGCCGCTCCTGGCAGCTGCGCCGTACCAGCGCGACCTGGGGCGCGGAGCCGAACGCGGCCCACCGCGCGGTCGCGGAGCTGGAGCGCTCCGGCGCCCCGGTGCGGGTCATCACCCAGAACGTCGACGGTCTGCATCAGCTCGCCGGTCTCCCCGCCCGCAAGGTCCTCGAACTGCACGGAACCGCGCGCGAGACGGTCTGCACCCGCTGCCGTGCCCGCTCCCCGATGGCCGAGGCACTGGCCCGGGTCGAGGCGGGCGAGGCCGACCCGCCGTGCGCGGCCTGCGGAGGCATCCTGAAGTCGGCGACGGTCATGTTCGGTGAGCGGCTCGATCCGGTGGTGCTCGGCGAGGCGATGTCGATCGCCAGGGCGTGCGAGGTGTTCATCGCGGTCGGCACGACACTGCAGGTGCAGCCCGCCGCCTCGCTGGCGGGGATCGCGGTGGACAACGGGGCGCGGCTGATCGTCGTGAACGCGGAACCCACGCCGTACGACGAACTGGCCGACGAGACCATCCGCGAGCCCATCGGCACGGCGCTGCCGGCACTGCTGAAGCGGCTGACCGCCGCTCCGGACACAAGTGCGAGCCCCCGCGGAACGGACTCGTCCGGCTGAGGGCCGGTACGGCCGAAGAGCGACGCCCGTCCCGTCACAGCACCGGCAGCACCGACGACGAAGTGGTGGGCACCGCCTCGTCGCCCGTCGGACAGCCCTCAGTGATCGAGTTCCTGCTGCACGCGGCGCGAGGGACGGAACGTGTACAGGTCGAGGATCTCGGGCGGGTCCACCAGCCCGGGGCCGCCCGCCTCGACCCAGGCGGCGATCTCCCGCACGGCGTCCTGGTCGTTGACCAGCCCGAGCCAGACGGGACGGCCGCCCGCCCTGCGCCCCTGTGCCGAGGGCTGTACGACGACGACGTCGGCCTGCTCACAGGCGTCCAGGCACTGCACGACTCGGACCGTGGCCGTTTCGCCGAGCGTGCGGCGCAGCTCGGCTAGCTGAGCTGCGTGGTCCAGTTCCGGGATCTTCGGTGTTCCGCAGCAGCAGCCGCGGCAGACACTGACGGTGGGCCGGGGCGTGCCCTGGGCGGGAACGGCCTTGCGGGCGCGGCGGCTCATGCGGGGACACTTCCGGTGCGGGCGCGGATGATCACCGTGGGACTGTATCGATCCGCGCCTCCGGATCGAACACCTGCACTGCGTCGTCGGCCGATGCGGTAGTGTTGACGGCTGCGAAGGGGAGTAGCCCCGCAAACCGGTCGTCGACACACTGGAACCCTCGGGTTCCCGGTGGCCGGGCTCGTGGATCGGTACGGGCGGGCGAGACCTTCGGTCAGGTATGACACGCCCGCGCCCCGTGGGCGCTGACGTCATGCCGGGCCGAGTGGTCCTCCGAAAGCCCGAGTGGCGCTTCGCGAAGGCCCGGGGCCCGGCTCTCACAGAAAGCCACCCGGAATGCACCTCGACCCCCTGGCGATCCTCACCGCCTTCGGGCTGATCTTTCTCGCGGAACTCCCCGACAAGACGATGTTCGCGTCGCTTGCCATGGGCACCCGCATGCGTCCGCTGTACGTCTGGTTCGGTACGTCGTCCGCGTTCATCGTGCACGTCGCCATCGCCGTCGGGGCGGGCAGCCTGATCGGGCTGCTGCCCGACTGGATCGTCAAGCTCGTCTCGGCTTCCCTCTTCGCGTTCGGGGCGTTCATGCTGCTGCGCAATGGCGGCGGCGAAGACGAGGACGAGGGCGGCACCAAGACGGTGACCGGCTTCTGGCCGGTCTACTCGACCGCGTTCATGGCTGTCTTCATCAGTGAGTGGGGCGACCTCACCCAGATCACCACGGCCAACCTGGCCGCGAGCAACGGCACCTGGTCCACGGCCATCGGGTCCGCCGCCGCCCTGATGTCCGTCTCGGCACTGGCGCTGCTCGCGGGGCAGTTCATCGCGAAGCGGGTGCCGCTCAAGACGGTGCAGCGGATCGGCGGGCTCTGCATGCTGGGACTGGCGATCTGGACCCTGGTGGAGATCTTCATCGGCTGACGTCCTCGCCGCATCGGTCCGCTCCCGAGCGGCCTCCGGACGGGCTCGGTCCTCCGAGCCCGTCCTCGCGTTTCCGGACCCGTCCTCGCGTTTCTTTCCATGGGCGGCGTCGCACGGCGTGGGCGGCGTCACGCGCCGACGGTGTCAGAAGAGCGCCGGGGTGGAGTCCTGTGTGCCGTTCTCGAAGGCCAGCAGCCGCTGCTTGCGGTCGAGCCCGCCGCCGTAGCCGGTGAGGCTGCCCGAGGCGCCGATGACCCGGTGGCAGGGGACGATGATGCCCACCGGGTTCTTGCCGTTGGCGAGGCCCACCGCACGCGAGGCGCCGGGTTTGCCGAGGAGCTCGGCCAGTTCGCCGTACGAGCGGGTCTCGCCGTACGGGATCAGCTGGAGCTGCGCCCATACGCTGCGCTGGAACGGGGTGCCGTCCAGATGCAGTGGGAGGTCGAACTCGCGCAGTTCCCCGGCGAAGTAGGCGTCCAGCTGGCGGATCGTCTCCGTGAAGGGGCGCGGGTCGGGGTCGCCGAAGGTCTCCTCGGGCGGGCGGTGCCGCTGGTCGGTCATGTAGAGGCCCGCGAGGACGCCGTCGGTGGCGACGAGGGTGAGCGGACCGTACGGGCTGTCGACGACCGTGTGCTGCCGGATCGCCTCGCGCGTATGCGTCGCCGTCATGGGTTGACTTCCCAACTTGCTCATACGGGCAGGTGGTTGATGGGGTGATCATCCACGGTCCAAAGATACTGGACCGCGTAGGCCCGCCAGGGCCGCCAGGCGGCCGCACGGGCGGTGAGCGCCGCGGGCGTCGACGGGAGGCCGAGTTCCTCGGCCGCGCGCCGGATGCCGAGATCGGTGGGGAGGAAGGCGTCCGGGTCGCCGAGCGCCCGCATCGCGATCACGTCGACGGTCCAGGGGCCGAAGCCGGGCAGGGCGGCCAGTTCGACCCTCGCCCCCTCCCAGTCGGTGTCGGTGCCGAGCCGCAGTCCGCCGTCGGCGAGTGCGGTGACCAGCGTGGTGAGGGTGGTGCGGCGGCTGCGCGGCAGGGCGAGCTGTTCGGGGTCGAGCCCGGCGAGGGCCTCGGGCGTCGGGAAGAGATGGGTGAGGCCGCCCTCCGGGTCGTCGACCGGGAGGCCGTGCGCGGCGACAAGCCGGGCCGCGTGGGTCCGGGCGGCGGCGGTCGAGACCTGCTGGCCGAGCACCGCCCGTACGGCGAACTCCGCGCCGTCGACGGTACGCGGCACCCGTCGGCCCGGGGCCTTGTCGACCAGCGGGGCGAGCAAGGGATCGGAGCGCAGTTGGTCGTCGACGGCCACCGGGTCGGCGTCCAGGTCGAGCAGCCAGCGGCAGCGGCTGATCGCGAGGGTGAGATCGCGTGGATCGGTGAGGAGGAGCCGGCAGCCGATGTGGCCGGGGTGCGGGGTGAGGGCGACGATGCCGTGTCCGTGCCCGAGGGTGAGCGTGCGGCGGTAGGCGCCGTCGCGCCACTCCTCGACGCCGGGGACCGCGGTCGCGGCGAGGTGGCCGAAGAGGTTGGTGGGGTTGAGCGGGGCCCGGTACGGCAGCCGCAGCGCTATCACGCCGGGTGTGGGCGACGGTGTCGTGGACCTGGCGGCACGGCTGCGCAGTTCGCCCGGGGCGAGCGCGAAGACCTCACGGACGGTGTCGTTGAAGGTGCGGATCGAGGAGAACCCGGCGGCGAAGGCGACCTCGGCCATGGGGAGCCCGGTCGTCTCGATGAGCAGCCGCGCGGTCTGGGCGCGCTGCGCGCGGGCCAGGGCGAGCGGGCCGGCGCCCAGCTCGGCGAGCAATTGGCGCTCGATCTGCCGGGCGGAGTAGCCCAGCCGGGCCGCGAGTCCGGGGACGCCCTCACGGTCGACGACACCGTCCCGGATCAGCCGCATCGCGCGGGCGACGGAGTCGGCGCGCGCGTTCCACTCCGGGGAGCCGGGGGTGGTGTCGGGCCGACAGCGCTTGCAGGCCCGGAATCCGGCCTGCTGGCAGGCGGCGGCGCTGGGGTAGAAGGTCATGTTCTCGACCTTGGGCGGTACGACGGGGCAGCTGGGACGGCAGTAGATACGAGTGGTCAGGACCGCCGTGAAGAACCAGCCGTCGAAGCGGGCGTCCTTGGACTGGACGGCCCGCACGCAGCGCTCGGTGTCGGTATGCATGGTCCAAGGATCGGTCACCGGCCACCCGCGAGCTGGCGAAAATCCGACATCAACCTTCCATGGCCAGGAACTCTTCGAATTCATCTCGCGAATGAACACGAATGGACACGAATGAAGTCGAAGGAGCGCTGATCACTCCTGAGCAGAATGATCAAAAGGGCGGTCAATGAACATTACCAGCGTCCTTCCGGCTCCCTCCCGGCACGCGACCCTGGCGTTCCCGTCGCCGTCGCAGGACAGGCAGCCGGGTACGGAGCGCTCCTCCCCGGACGCCCTTCGGACCCACATCCGGGAGACCATCGATGAAACGTACGGCTCGCACGGCAACCGCACCGGCCGCCGCCGTCGCGCTCGCGGCAGCCGGATCCGTCACCAGCCTCGCCGCCACCGACAACGACGCCGAGAACCTCACGACCTGGGCCGTAGCACCGCAGAAGAAGGTGACCCCGCAGACCCCCGAACAGGACGAGTACAACAAGACGCACGGCCGCCCCCTCCCCGCCCCCGAACTCCTCCAGCCGACGCTCGATACCGGCCTCGGAAATTACCGGACCCGTCCACGGAACTCGTTGCGTGGCGATTACGAGTGCGCCGCCTCGGACGTGCTCGCCGACCTCTCGCAAAAGTGGATCAAGGAATTCGAAAAGAAATATCCCAAGGTCCACATCAGCGTGAACCCGCCCTACGCCGGAAGCCTCGGCGCCCTGGAGCTGATCAAGGGCAAGCTCGACTGCGTCTTCGTGTCGCGTGAACTCAGACCGACCGACATCCAGGGTTTCCACGACGCCTTCGGCTACGACCCGCTCAGCATCCCCATGTCCGGCGGAAGCTACCGGCACTTCGGCTTCCTCGACTCCGTCGGGTTCATGGTCAACAAGAAGAACCCGGTGGACAAGCTCTCCCTCGACCAGCTCGACGCGATGCTGTCCACCACCCGCAACCGCGGCGGCGAGGCCGCCACTACCTGGGGCGATCTGGGCGCGACCGGCGACTGGGCCGACAAGCCGGTCCACATCGTGGGCCTTCAGCCGTGGAACGGCTTCGAGGAGTTCGTCCGCCAGCGGGTGCTCGACCACGACGGCGAACGCGGCGAATGGCGCCCGGGAGCGGCGGACGGCACGACTCCCGCCGATCCCGCGGTGCACTGGGAGAAGACCGTCTTCAACCTCTCCAAGGCCGTCTCCGAGGACCCCTACGCCATCGGATACACGGGGATGGCCTACGTCGACTCGGCGGTCGAGGTCATCTCTCTGAGCGACCACGCCGGCGACCCTGCATACGCCCCCACCTACGAGAACGTCGCCTCGGCCGCGTACCCCCTGAGCCGGGTCACGTACTTCAACGTCAACAACAAGCCGGGGAAGCAGCTGGACCCGGTCATGGAGGAACTGATCCGGTTCATTCTCAGCAAGCAGGGCCAGCGGGTGGTTTCGGGGCAGCAGGTATTCCTGCCGCTGCGCTCGGGGCAGACGCGCGACAGCCTCGACGTGCTCGACGCGGCTCCCTGACCCCCTTGCCGCGGCTCCGGTCCGGACGGTCGCGCACGCCCGGACCGGAGCCGCACACACCAGCAGTTTGATAATGGGATCCATTTTCATGTAACTTGCGGAGCCGCCCATCGAACCAGGAGACCGACATGGCCGTCCCCAAGCGGAAGATGTCCCGCAGCAACACCCGCCACCGCCGTGCCCAGTGGAAGGCCGCACCGGCACAGCTGACGCCGATCACCGTCGACGGCGCCACCCATCTCGTACCGCAGCGGCTGGCCAAGGCCTACGAACGCGGGCTTCTGCACCCCGCGGGCTGAGCCCTTCACGCACGACCGGCCGCCCGCGAGCACGAGCACCCCGAACTCGTACCGCAGGCCTGAAAGAACTCCGGGTCGGGCAGTGGTCGCGGCCGCGGCACCGCCCGACCCGGTACGTACGACACGGGCCGCAGCACCCACAGCCCCGCGGCCGCACAGGCACACAAACACGCAGCCCCGGCGAGCCGATTCGGCCACCGGGGCTGCGTCATGTCACACCTTCGATGCCATGCCATGTCACATCGTCAAAGTCGCGCCATGTCACATCGCCAGGGCCCTGCGTGGCCACACCTTCACACAGCTCGCCACCGCAGCAGGGGCGGCGCCGCGAACGGCACCCGAAGGGCGACTCCAACAGGCAGGCCGCACCTCTGCCGCCGGAGATCGCGAACGGCCGCTCCTGCCGGCGGCCGCCTCACCAGGAGGACTTGGTGACTCCGGGGAGAAATCCCGCATGGGCCTGCTCACGCATGCGCACACGGGAGAGACCGAACTTCCGCAGATGTCCGCGCGGCCGCCCGTCCACGCCGTCCCGGTTTCGCAGCCGGGTCGCGCTGGCGTCGCGCGGCTGACGCCGGAGCTCGTCCACAGCGGCGCGGCGCTCGGCATCCGTCGAGGACGGGCGACGGGCGATCTCCTTCAACTCGGCGCGACGGGCGGCGTACCGCTCGACGATCACCCTGCGCTTCTCGTTCTGCGCGATCTTGCTCTTCTTGGCCATCAGACCTTCACTCCCCTGGCACGGATCCGGGCGACGGCCGCCTCGATCCCGATGTCGTCGATCGTCCTGATCGCCTTGGCACTGAGCGTCAGCCGGACGTTCCGGGCCTCACTCGGCAACCAGTACCTCTTGTGCTGGATGTTGGGGTCGAACCGACGCGAGGTGCGCCGATGCGAGTGGGAGATGTTGTTGCCGAACCCCGGCCGGGCGCCGGTCAGTTGGCAGTGGGCGGACATGGCGTCACCTGCTCCCCACGGCGAACCGCGTATTGGAAATGGAAATCATTGCCATATAGTAGCGCCCATGGCACGCAACGAACTACGCCCCGTCGTCAAGCTCCGCTCCCCCGCCGGGACCGGCTACACCTACGTCACCCGCAAGAACCGTCGGAACGATCCCGAGCGCATGGTTCTGCGCAAGTACGACCCGGTCGCCCGCAAGCACGTCGACTTCCGCGAAGAACGCTGACCGATCCCCCGCCCGAGCCAGAAGGACACCTCATGAAGCCCAAAATCCATCCCCCGTACGGTCCCGTCGTCTTCCGCGACAAGGCCGCCGGCTCCGCCTTCCTCACCCGTTCCACCGCGACCAGCGACAAGACCGTCGAGTGGGAGGACGGCAACACCTACCCCGTCGTCGATGTCGAGATCTCCTCCGCGAGCCACCCCTTCTACACGGGTACCGCCCGCGTGCTGGACACCGCCGGCCGCGTCGAGCGGTTCGAGCGCCGCTACGGCCGCCGCGGGGCGAACTGATGCGGGACCGGTCCCGGTTGCCCGTCGTGATCGTGGGCGGACTCCACTCCGACGCCCGCAAGGAGGTCGTGACGGGACTCCTGCGCACCGTCCCCGGAAGCGTCGCCCTCCACCACGATCTGGCCACCGCCGCCGAAGGCATCGTGCGGCGCCTCGTGCGGGACGCGTCGGGCGAGCTGTCCCGCGGTGACGCCCCGCTCGTCAACGACTGCGCCTGCTGTGCGCTGCGCGAGGACCTGGTCCCCGAGCTGGAGCGGCTGGCCGAAAGCGGTACGGCCAGGCTGGCGATCGTCGAGCTGTGGGACTCCGTCGAGCCCAGGGCGATGGCCGAGGTCGTCGTCGCGCACGGCGGTCACGTACTGGAACTCACCAATGTCATGACCGCCGTCGACCCCGCGCTCGTGCTGCCCTGCCTGGGGAACGGTGACGATCTGGCCGAGGCGGGGCTCGCCGCCGCCACCACCGACCAGCGGACCGTGGGTGACACCTGGG
This sequence comes from Streptomyces sp. NPDC088252, assembly GCF_044740965.1. NCBI lineage: Bacteria > Bacillati > Actinomycetota > Actinomycetes > Kitasatosporales > Streptomycetaceae > Streptomyces > Streptomyces sp. NPDC088252. The sequence continues at coordinate 148,264 of NZ_JBIURS010000021.1, forward strand.
CGAGGCAGCTGGAGTACGCGCCCGTACTCGCTCTCGTCGACGGCGAAGCGGCCGACGACGAGGACCGCGCGCTGCTCACCCAGCTCCACCCCACCGCGCGCCAGGTGCCAGCCGGTTCGGGCGAACTCGGCCAACTGGCCTTCGCCGGCTTCGACGTGGAGACGGCGGCTGCGGCCCAGCACCCCGCCTGCGCCCTGTTGCCGCAGGAGGCGGACGAGGCCGGGGTCGCCACGCTCGTCTGGCGTCGCCGCCGTCCCTTCCACCCCGAACGGCTCTACCAGGCGCTGGAGGATCTGTGCTGCGCGGCCGCACGCAGCCGTGGCCGGTTCTGGCTCGCCGACCGTCCCGACACCTTGCTGGCCTGGGACGCCGCCGGTGGTGCGCTCTGCGTGGAGAACGCCGGACCGTGGCTGGCCTCCCTGCCGGACGCGGCCTGGGACCTGGTGCCCCCGATGCGCAGGGCGGCGGCGTCGCTCGACTGGGACCCCGAGCACGGCGACCGCTGCCAGCACCTCGTCTTCACCTCCCCGGGCCTCGACCGCGAAGGGCTGACGCGACTCCTCGAATCCTGTCTGCTCACCGACACCGAATACGCCGCGGGACCCGAGGCCTGGAAGCGGCTTCCGGCCCCCTTCGACTCGATCCTCGACCCGGTCTCCTGACCACCTTTCAGCTGTGTGCGGCTCTTCGGCCGCTCTTCCCGCAAATCAATCACCAAGGAATGCACATGGCACGACGCACCGACCCGCACAAGCCGCCGAAGTCCCGCCCCAATCCGCTGGACACGGCCGGGATCACCTACATCGACTACAAGGACACCGACCTGCTGCGGAAGTTCATCTCGGACCGAGGCAAGATCCGCAGCCGTCGCGTGACCCGGGTGACCGCCCAGCAGCAGCGGCAGCTCGCACGGGCGATCAGGAACGCGCGCGAGATGGCCCTGCTGCCCTACGCCCACCGATGACCACGCGTGCCGCGTACGTCCGGCGGGCCTTCCCCGCTCATCGGACGCACGCGGCGTCCGACGGAGTCGCCCCCGGGCCGAAGGCATCACCCCGGTGACGGTCACGTAGGTCCGGCGCACACGGACCAGATGTCCTGAAGGAGTGCCGGATAGTCCTCGCCGTACGTGACCACGGCTGCGAAGACCGCGTCCAGAGCCGCGCGGAGCGGATCGGCTTCGGCGGCGCCGAGCAGCGCGGGAACGGCCATGTGCGGCTGCGACATCCGCAGGGACGGGTCGGGTACGCCGAAAGTGACCCTCAGGGTGCGGGATCCAGGGCCGGGAGGGTTCGACGTCCCCAGCGGTTCCGTCGACCACGTCGCCGTGGTTGCGGGGCCCGTCACCGCATATGACGCCTGCTGCGATTCCGGCGTGGACGCGCCCGGGGCCGCGGGCGGCCGGAAGGGAGGCCTTACGGGTGGAACGGCCCGGCCGACCGTCCCGTTCGGAACACGCGGATCGGACTCCAGCGTCTGCCACACGTGTTCCGGATCGTCGAAGGGAGCCGGCAGAGGGCGGCCTTCGGCGAGGGCGGTGAGCGCCTCGGTGATCCAGTCGAGGCGGGTGAGACCAGCCGCCTCGCATGCGCGACGGGCCGCGAGCAGGGCCACCGTGCGCTGGGTTCCGGGGCCTGCCGCGTCGATCGCGTGTACCAGGTCGGCGTCGAATTCCAGCAGGCCGCAGACGTTGCCGCCGACCTCGCGCAGGGCCTGGCCGGGGAGTCTGCCGCCCCACTCCCACTGCTCGAACGCGAGCTCCCGTTCCCGGTCGGCCCGTTCCTGCGCGAGAGCGGCCGCACACTCGCTTTCGGCACGTTCGGCAGGCGTGGCGGGCGATGGCTGCCGACGGGCGTGGTCGTGCCAGTAGGCGGCTATCTCCGCGCTCTGCCGCAGTACGCGGTCCGCTTCGGGCGGGGCGGGCCAGAACTGCAGGAGGTACCGGTCCACCTGTGGTTCCTCGTCCAGCCTGGTGTCCTGCTGAAATGCCCGGTCCATCCCCTGGGCGCAGTACCGCACCCGGTAGTCGGTCATCTCCAGATCCAGCTCCCAGGCGTCCTCGCCCGCCCACTCCGTGAGCGCGCTGTCCACCGAGAGCGGGCGGAAGGACACCTCCACGACGTCCTCCCACGCCGGATCCAGCGGCGGGACCCGGTCGTGCACTTCGACGGTGAAGCCCACGTCGCCCGTGTGCAGCCCGGTGGTCAGCCACAGCGCGCCGGGTATCGCGGCGCCGCACAGTCCCGCCGTCTGGCCGGCGAACGCCTCGTCGAGGTCGGGGCCGGAACTGTCCGGATCGCTCTCGACGTAGATCTGGCCGTAGTGCACATGCACCTCGCCGTCGACCGGTCTGCGCACCATCACTTCCTCCCCGGCACCGACGTGCACCGGCTGTCGCAACCGTGCGCCTCGGGCATTCGCGGCGGCGGACGGCGGGCGTTCACCGCGGCAGAAAGGCGTCGGCCGGGAAGCAACGCTCGGGGCCGGCCGCCGGAGGCCCGTATCCCGCTGCGTCCCGCGGAGTTGCCCCGTCCCTGGACGGCTCGCGACTCCGGTGGGCCGCCATCCGGTCGCCCCGGACGGCGGCCCCGGAGCTGTGACGACCCGGGCCCTGCGATGCTCAGGCCGCCCGCAGGCGCCTCCAGACCGCCTTCGCCGCGTGATGGCCGGACATGCCGTGCACCCCCGGGCCGGGCGGAGTGGCCGAGGAGCACAGGAACACCGCCGGGTGCGCGGTCGCGTACGGCACGCGTGCGAGCTTCGGCCGGATCACCGTCTGGAGCCCGGCGAACGCTCCGCACGCGATGTCGCCGCCGACGTAATTGGCGTTGCGCAGGGCCAGTTGGGGCGGCCCCGCGACCGCTCGGGCGAGCACCAGGTCGCGGAAGCCGGGAGCGAAGCGCTCCAGTTGCCGCTCGATGACGTCGGTGGCATCGCCTTCCCAGCCTGCCGGGACATGTCCGTAGGCCCAGAAGACATGACGGCCCTCGGGTGCGCGGGACGGATCGGCCAGGCTGGGCTGAGCGGTGATCAGGAACGGGACACTGGGGTCGCGGCCGGCCACCGCGGCGCTCAGCGCGGCGTCGATCTCACCGGCCGTGGGGCCGACGTGGACCGTTCCGGCCCGGCGGGCCTCCTCCGCGGTCCAGGGGACAGGGCCCGAGAGCGCGTAGTCGATCTTGAAACAGGACGCGCCGTACCGATAGCCGCGATAGGCGTTGCCCAGCCCCGCGATACGGGCGAGTGCCGTCGGCGAGGTGTCGAAGACGTAGGCGCGGGCGGGCGGGAGCTCGTCGAGGCGCTTGACCTCCGTACCGGTTCGGATCGCGCCGCCCTGTTCGCGTATGTACGAGGCAAGGGCGTCGGAGATGGCCTGCGACCCGCCGCGCGGCACCGGCCAGCCCTTCTCGTGCGCGGCGAGGGCGAACAGCAGGGCGATCCCTCCGGTGGCCACGCCGCTGACGGGGGCTATGGCATGGGCGGCGAGCCCGGCGATCAGGCCGCGCGCCTTCGCGCCGCGGAAGCGGCGGGAGAGCAGCGTCGCGGGCTGGAGCGCGTCGAGACCGAAGCGCACCCAGCGGTACGGGTCACGGGGCAGCCCGTCCCACGGAGTGCGCAGGAAGTCCTCGGCGAGAGTGTCCCAGTGGCCGAGGAACGGGGCGACGAGCCTGCGGTAGGCCCCCGCGTCCTGAGCGCCCAGCGACATGGCGCTCTCCCCCACCGACCCGGTGAGCACGGCCGCCGAGCCGTCCGGAAAGGGGTGGGCGAGCGCCAGCTCGGGGTGCAGCCATTCCAGGCCGTGGCGGGCGAGCGGCATCCCGGCGAACGCGGGCGAGCCGATGCCCAGCGGGTGGACCGCGGAACAGGGGTCGTGACGGAAGCCGGGGAGGGTGAGCTCTTCGGTGCGGGCACCGCCCCCGACCGTCCCGGCCGCTTCGAAGACCTCCACGGCGAAGCCACGGCGGGCCAGTTCGGCCGCGGCGGTCAGTCCGTTGGGCCCCGCCCCCACGACGACGGCATCAAGCATCGACGGCACCTTCGGACTCCTTCGTCAGCCGACGGCCAGGACACCCAGGATATTCCGAGGCACCGACAGCGACGTCGCGGGTAGGGTCGCCGCTCGATGAACACAACGACCCCTTCCTCGCCGTCCTGCCGTCCGCTCCGCCCGCACCGCGCGTCGCGGGAACAGGACCCGGGGGTCCGGCCATGATCGCCGAACTGCAGTGCGTGGTGCTCGACTGCCCCGATCCCGTACGCCTCGCCGGGTTCTATCACCACCTGCTCGGCGGAGAGGTCGATCGGCCGGACGCGCGGTGGGCGGTGGGTGACGGGTGGGCGACGCTCCACACGGCTGCCGGGCCGGTCCTCGCCTTCCAGCGGGTGGCGGACCACCGGCCGCCTCGATGGCCGGACCCGGCACACCCCCAGCAGTTCCATCCGGACTTCGGTGTCGCGGATCCGGACGCGGCGCAGATCCAGGTCGTGGCGGCGGGAGCGACGGTCCTCGACGACGGCGCCGGGTCGGGGCGGCCGTGGCGGATCTACGCGGACCCGGCGGGGCATCCGTTCTGCCTGGTCGGGCACGGCAACGGCGCGGTGTGACCGTACCCCGGATCCCCAGTCCCGCTGGATGGCCGTGAGACAGCGGGCGAGCAGACCCCGCAGGTCTTCCCGTTCCTGCGGGGTGAACTCGTCCCTCACCCGGCCCACCTGATGGACACGCGGGCCGTGCGCGAGTACGGGCTGACGCCGGCCGTCCCCGTCGAGGAGGGCGTACGGCCCACCGTGCGGCTGATCACCGACCCTGCCCTGTCGGAGGTCACCGGCAGATACTTCGACCGGTTCACGGAGAAGTCCGCACCTGAGCAGGCCTACACCCCGCGGGCCCGCGCCCGGCTCAGGGCATGGACGCAGGAACTTCTCGGCGCTCCGGTCAGGCTTCGCCGCGCAGCGCCTGAAGGATGCGTTCCGCGGTCGCCGCGTCGCGGGCCGCCGTGAACGGCATGGCGTTTGGGCCGGCTATGCGGAACGGGGCGCCGGAGAGCGTGGCCTGGGCCCCGCCTGCCTCGGTGACCAGGAGCAGCCCCGCCGCGTGGTCCCAGGCGTACTCCCAGGTGAAGGCGACCGCGTCCTGGTCGCCGCGCGCGACGGCGAGGTATTCGAGACCGGCCGAACCGCAGGGGCGGGCGTCGATGCCCTCGGCGCCCAGGCCGAGCAGGGCACGCTTCTGCTCGTCCGTGGTGTAGTCGGGGTGGGACATGGCCACGCGCAGAACGGCGCCGGGCGCGGGCGAGCCGGAACGGATCGGCTTGCCGTTGAGCGTGGCGCCGTGGCCGCGGATCGCGACCGCCATGTCGTCGAGTGCCGCCGCGTACGTCCAGGAGGCGAGGAGTTCGCCACGGTGGGCGAGGGCGACCAGCGTGCAGAAGCCCGTTTCGCCCCGGACGAACTGGCGGGTGCCGTCGACGGGGTCGACGATCCACACCGGTGCGTCGCCGCCCAGGGCGTCGTACACCTTCGGATCTGCGTGGACCGCCTCCTCGCCGACGACCACCGAGCCGGGCAGGAGCCGGGTCAGGGACATGGTGAGGTGTTCCTCGGCGAGGCGGTCGGCGGTGGTGACGAGGTCGTGCGGGCCGCTCTTCTCGACGATCTCGTGCGCGGCGAGCTGCCGGTGGCGCGGCATGATCTCGGCGGCGGCCGCTGCGCGGACCGCAGCCTCGACCTCGGTCCGGCGTCCGGCGTCCCAGGTGTTCTCAGCGAGAAAGTCATCGATCACGACCCCAGCTAAGCACGGCCCTCCGAGAGGCCGATGACCTGGTCATTGCGGGAAGGTGACCGGTCAGCGTCCGACGGCGTATCCCTGCATGCCGCGCGGGTTCGCGGCCGCGGAGAGCACTCCCGTCCCGGGGTCGCGGGCCACGGCACACATCCGGCCCTCGGACCAGGGGTCGCCCACGGTGACATCGTGGCCGCGGCGGCGCAGCTCCGCGACGACCTCCGGGTCCATGCGCTCCTCGACGGTGACGCTGCCGGGTCGCATCCCGCGCGGGAAGAAGGAGCCTGGGAAGCTGTCGTTGTGCCAGTTCGGGGCGTCGACGGCGCCCTGGAGGTCGAGACCGCCGCGGACCTCGGCGCGCAGGGCGACCGCCAGGAAGAAGTGGACCTGCCACTGGTCCTGCTGGTCCCCGCCGGGGGTGCCGAACGCCATGACCGGCTCGCCGTCGCGCAGGGCGAGGGACGGGGTGAGGGTGGTGCGGGGGCGCCGTCCGGGGGTGAGGGAGTTCGGCAGGCCCTCGTCGAGCCAGGCCATCTGGAGGCGGGTGCCGAGCGGGAAGCCGAGCTCCGGCACGACCGGGTTGGACTGCAGCCAGCCGCCGCTGGGGGTGGCGGAGACCATGTTGCCCCAGCGGTCGACCACGTCGACATGGCAGGTGTCGCCACGGGTCGTACCGTTCGCGTCGACGGTCGGCTCCCCGATTCCGGCGCGGGTCTTCGTGACGGTCGGCTCCCCGGCCCCGGGACCGCTCTTCGCCACCGTCGGTTCACCGACGCCCGCCGTCGAGATGCCCAGGGCGTCGAACCCGGCTGCGCCGACGGCGACGGCGTGGGCGTGTCCGCTGAGGACGGGGGTGCGGCCGTCCGGGCTGCCGGGCCGCAGTTCGCGCGAGGCCCGGTCGGTGATGAGGGCACGGCGTTCGGCGTTGTAGGGCTCGGAGAGCAGCGTGTCGAGGGGTACGTCGGCCGCGTCGCCGTACCAGGCCTCGCGGTCGGCCATCGCGAGCTTGCAGCCCTCGATGAGCAGGTGGACGTATTCGGCGGAGCCGTACCGCGGCAGCTCGGCGGGGAGCAGCGCGAGCTGCTGGAGGAAGGCGGGGCCCTGGCTCCAGCCGCCCGCCTTGGCGAGCGTCCACCCGTTCCAGTCGTACGTGGCGGGCGCCTCGTAGGACGCGGACCAGCCGGCCAGGTCGCCGGCGGTGAGGGTGCCGGTGCGGCGGGAGCCGCTGGTGTCCATGGTGGGGCGGGCGGCCTGGCGGACCAGGGCCTCGGCGACGAAGCCCTCGCTCCAGGTCTTGCGTGCGGCGTCGATCCGGGCGATGCGGTCCTCGCCGCCGGCCTTCTCCGCCTCGGCGATCAGCCGGCGCCAGGTGGCGGCGAGTGCGGGGTTGCGGAACAGTTGGCCCGGCTGCGGCGACCTGCCACCGGGCAGGTACACGTCGGCGGAGGACCGCCACTCGGTCTCGAAGAGTTCGCGGACGGTCTCGACGGTCTGACCGACCCGTTCGACGGGTGCGTGGCCGTCCTCGGCGTACCCGATCGCGTAGCGCAGCACCTCGACGACGGACTTGGTGCCGTGGTCGCGCAGCAGCAGCATCCAGGCGTCGAAGGCACCCGGCACGGCCGCGGCGAGCGGTCCGGTGCCGGGGACCAGGTCGAGGCCGAGGGAGCGGTAGTGCGCGACGGTGGCGCCGGCGGGGGCCGGGCCCTGGCCGCACAGCACCCGCACCTCGCCGTCCTTCGGCGCCAGGATCATCGGCACCTCACCGGCCGGCCCGTTGAGGTGGGGTTCGACGACATGGAGGACGAACCCGGCGGCGACGGCGGCGTCGAACGCGTTGCCGCCGTCCTCCAGGACGGCCATCGCGGACTGCGAGGCGAGCCAGTGGGTCGAGGACACCATGCCGAACGTGCCCTGGAGAGTGGGCCGGGTGGTGAACACGGATGCGGCTCCTTGCTGCGGCGTGCGGGGTTCTGGAGTGCGGTTCGAAGGGGTCCCGGGCCGGGGCCGGCCCGGAACGAATGTACGGGCATCGGCCGGCCGCACCGAGGGGCGGCGCCGTCGTCCTCGACGAGATGGCGGGAAACCTTTCGGCTGCCGGGCAGTTCACGCAGGTCCGCCACCTCCGCGCGGCACCGGTCGGTGGAGAACGGACAACGGCCCACCGGAAAGCGGCTGTTCGGGGCACCCGCGCGACGACGGACGTCGGCGCCGTCGCAGTTCATGACCGCGGTGCCCCGCAGGCCGGACTTACGGCCTGGTGCACGATGGAGAGTGGATCGGCGAGCGGCGTCATGCGGCTTCGGATCCGAGGCGGAGGAGGGAGGCGACGCGGAGCGTCGTCGACCGACGACCACGCCGGAGGCGGAGTCGTATGACGCCGGGAGCCCGCTCGCCATCGTGCACCAGGCCGTTGCGGCGGCTCAGAGCCAGTCGTCGCGCCGGGGCGGTTCGCAGAGCTCGAAGACGACCTCTCCCGCCTCCTGATCGTCGTCGGCGAGCGGGCGCACTTGCGCGCCGACCGACACCAGATGCGGTGCGGCGCCGACGACTCTGCAGCGGAACACAAAGCCCTCGGGGAGCCGGACGAGGGACTCGTTGCGCGCCGCCTCCGTGTAGCGGTGCACGACACCGGACCTCACCACGACACCCAGTCCGGCGCTGTGTTCGGGCTTCAGATCACTTGACGCGCACACCGGACACAGCAGCCTCCGGAAGGAGGCCGTGCCGCACCAGCGGCAGCGGTGGTAGTTCAGGCCGGCCTTCTCATGCACCGTCTGCACGGTGCCACTTGATGACTGGGACACGTTTCGACCCCCTGCGCTCGGCTCGGATGCGCCGCGGCTGCGCGTCGGCGCGTCCGCACCATAGGGCACTGAGTGTCGATTCGTAAAGGCACTCAGTGCCAGATCATGGTGCGCCCGGGTTCACTCCTGGCCGATGGCGGCCTCGACCTGCTGCACGACGCGCCACATCGGAGCACCCTTCGCGGCAACCATCACCACCACGTCACCTTCGGACGACGGCATGGGCGTGCCCGCGGCGGCCGCACTCCCCCACACCTGGCGCACCAGTCCGAGGGCATGGTCGACCGCGGCCTCGGCGTCCCCCTCGCCGCCCGAACGCAGCCAGGTCCGCAGCCCGTTGTTGTGTGCGGCGACCACGGAGGCGGCTATCACCTCGGCCCGCAGCGCACCGTCCCCCGACTCGCCGTACCGGCCGCGGAGATGACCGGCCAGCGTCTGCTCGTACCGGCGCACCACGGACAGCTCGTACGTGCGCAGTCCGGGCACCTCCCGGGTGAGCCGGTAGCGCTGGACGGAGAACTCCGGGTTGGCGGAGTACATCCGCAGCACGAGCCGGGCCGCGTCGCACACCGCGTCGACCGGATCCACGTCACCGACCGTCGCGAGGAACTCGGTCATGTCGGCGAGGCAGCGCTCGTGATCCGGGAAGACCGCGTCCTCCTTGGAGGGGAAGTACCGGAAGAACGACCGGCGCCCGACCCCGGCCCGCGCCACGATGTCGTCCACCGTGGTCTGTTCGAAACCCCGCTCCAGGAAGAGCGCGAAGGCCGCCTCGGCGAGCACCTCCCGCATGGGGGCCTTCTTCGGTGGTCTGCGTGCGTCAGTCATGCGGGGAACGTAGCACCGGAGAGCCCTTTTTGGCACCAGGTTCCTTTACAGAGGGTACTGAGTGCCATATGGTCGTCCCTACGACCCACACCCAGGTAGGAGAGCCGGCGTGAGCTTGAGGATCGTTGTCTGTGTGAAGTACGTGCCCGACGCCACGGGTGACCGGCATTTCGCCGATGATCTGACGGTGGACCGTGAGGATGTCGATGGTCTGTTGTCGGAGCTGGACGAGTATGC
>NZ_JBIURS010000022.1:0-140068 GCF_044740965.1 Streptomyces sp. NPDC088252
GGGCCCGGGGCCCGCGGGGCGCGGCCCCTCGGGCCGGGGGCCGCCTGCGCCCCCCGGCTGTCCGGGGGGCCCTGGGGGGGGGGGGCCGGCACCCCGCCCCACCCCCCCCAGGGCACGTCCGGCCGGGACGCAGGGGCGGTCGGACCGGTCGGACCGGTCGTCCGGCCCGGCCGCGGATCGGGGAAGGGGAGGCGGATCGGCCAGGTGCCCGGCCCATCCCATCGAGACTCGGGCGGCCCGGGAGGTCGACCGCTCGGCGCCCACCGGGCCGGACCGGCCGGTCGCCCGTCCGCTCGGTGGCCGGCCGTACGCGCCGAGCGCCTGCGGTCGAAGGCGTATCAGCCGGGTTCCCGGCTCCTCGCGTGCGCCACCGGGTCGGCCAGTACCCCCGTCATCACCAGCGCCGCAGCCCCCCGCGCCGCGTCGCCCGCGACGGACGAGGCGCGCAGCCGGCCGCTCCCGGGAGACCAGAGCCCCGACACGACACGGCCGGTCAGCTCCTCGTCGGCGGGCGGTGACAGCCACGGCATCAGGTTCCGGTAGACACCGCCGAGCACCACCGCGTCCGGGTCGAGCAGATTCACCGCCCCGGACAGCACCCGCCCCAGCATCCGGCCGGCCCCCGCGACAGCGGCCACCGCCCGCTCGTCCCCGGCGCGGGCGCGTCGCTCCAGCTCGGCGACGCCGTCCCCCTTGCCGGACTCCGCGATCCCGGCGGCCCGCAGGAGCGCCGCCTGCCCCGCGTACTGTTCCAGGCAGCCGCGCGAGCCGCACCGGCACTCCGGACCCGCCGCGTCCACCACCACATGCCCGATCTCCCCGGCGAATCCATGTGCCCCGCGCAGGAGTTCACCGTCGATGACCAGTGCGCCACCGACACCGATCTCGCCCGTCAGATAGAGGAAGCTGCGGACGGCGTCGAGCCCGCCGAACCAGAGCTCGGCCAGCGCCGCCAGATTCGCCTCGTTCTCCGAACCCACCGGCAGCGCCCGGTGACCGGGGCGTTCGGCGGCGAGCGACGCGGCGAAGAGCTCCTCGGCCGGAACCCGGTTCCAGCCCAGGTTGGGTGCCTGGCGCACCGTACCGCCGGAGACCAGACCGGGCAGCGCGAGGACCACTCCGACCGGGAACAGTTCCTGTTCGCGTGCCGACTCCAGGGTGCGCGCGGCGATTCCGGCCGCCCGCGCCAGCACCTCAGCGGGGGGCGCGCCGCGGTTGTCCAGGTGCTCGGTGAGCCGTACCCGGCCGGTGCCCGCCAGATCGACGACACACACCGACACGTAGTCGATGTTGACCTCCACGCCGAGCCCGGCGGGCCCCGTGCGCGCCACCTTGAGCGCGGTCCCGGGGCGCCCCGCCTGTCCACTGAAGGTCTTGCCGGACTCGGTGAGGAGCCCGATGTCGAGGAGTTGCTCGACGAGCGAGGACACCGCGGCCCGGGTCAGCCCCACTCGCGCGGCGACCCCGGCCCTGGTCGCCTCGCCCTCGTCCTCGTCGCGGACGGCCCGCAGCACCAGGCTGAGATTGCTCCGACGCACGGTGTCCTTGTCGGCCTTGGGCCCCAGCGGAGTGAGGTTGCTCTTCATATTGGGTCGGAGCCTATGCGATGGGGCGTGCGATCCGTCCGGTGAGCCGGTGCGCCTCCAGAGCCCTCCGGTCCCGGCGGCCGCCCGCCGCGCCCCCTGACCGGGGACGGCCCGCCCGCGGTGGCGGAAGCCACCGCGAACGGGCCGCTGCCGACCCCGAGAGCGCACATGGCCGCACGGGTCGTCGGAACGTCGGATGCTCAGGCCGTCGAACCACGTTCCTTGAGCATGTCCGCCATCAGCCCGATCTCCGACTGCTGGCCCCGGACCATGCCCGCGGCCAGATTCCTGATCTCGTCGGTGCCGGCCGCATCGGCCGCCGCCTGTGCCATCTCCGCACCGGCGCGGTGATGGGTGGTCATCAGCTTCAGATACAGCACCTCGGCGGCCTTGCCCTTCGCCGTCCGCAATGCGTCGAGCTCGGTGTCGGTCGCCATGCCCGGCATCAGTGAACCGTCACCCCTGGGCGTGAAGGTGTGCCCCATCCACTTCATGGGAGGAGCGCCGGACGACTTCGCCCGGCCCCACATCTCCAGCCAGCCGAGCATCATGCCGCGCTGATTGGCCTGCGTGTTGATGATGTCGTACGCGAGCCGGCGCACCGCCACGTCGGACGTACGGTCCCGCACGATGAACGACATCTCGACCGCCTGCTGATGGTGGATCGACATGTCGCGGGCGAACCCCACGTCGACCGACGTGTCCGAGGGGGCGGACGCCGGTGAGGCGGAGCCCGCGGACGAGGACGGCCGTACGAGCATCAGCGCGACCAGGCCCAGGGCCAGTAGCAGCACCACCCCGCCCGCCGCCGCCATCGGGCGCGAGGAGCGGGTCGCCGACGTCACCGGGCGACTCCGCCGGTGCAGGCCGCGCCCGGCTCGGGGGTCTGCGGCCCCTGCACGTACTTGGTGAAGAACTGCGCCACGCGTGGGTCGGCGGCACTCGTCACCGTCACCTGCTTGCCCCACGCGCTGAGCATCAGCGGGGCGGCCTGGTCCTCGACCGGGCTCATCAGCGAGTAGGGCGTCGTCCCGACCCGCTCACCGAACTTCTCGATGTCGGCAGGCTTCGCCCCGCTCGTGTACGTGACCCAGACCGCGCCGTGCTCAAGGGAGTGGACGGCGTTCTCCTTCGGTATCGCCTTGGTGTAGACATCGGCGTCGCAGTTCATCCACACCGGATTGTGATCGCCGCCGACCGGCGGGTTCATCGGGTAGTCGACCTTCTTCCCGACATGGTTCTGCGAGAGCTTGGCCCAGGTCCGCTCGCCACTCACGGGCGAGGACTTGGCCTCGGCGTCGGCCTTGTCCTTCTTGTCGGCGGCGGACATGAGATAGCCGCCGCCTGCGACCAGTGCGGCCACCACGGCGACGGAGGCGGTGAGGACGATGACGCGGCTGCGCCGCTCGCGGGCCCGCTCCTTGCGGCGGGCCTCCTCCAGCTTGGCGCGGCGCGCGGCGGCAGGGGTGTTCTGCTTCTTGGCGGTAGCCATGGAAGTCCTTCGGTTCGACGTGATCGACGGAGTCGAGGGCATGCGGGAGTACGTCCTCGGAGTCCCGAGGAACGGGCCCTGCCTCTAGATCCGTTGAACCTGCAGACGGAGATGGTCGACTTCCCGTACGGCGTCGTTGGACGGACCGCGGATCGCGGCGGCGCCGGTGAGCGGGGCGACGGGGGCGGTGGCGGTCATACGGGGAAGGGCCACGGGTGCGCTCTGGCCGGGCAGTACGACCGGTGTCGTGTGCTCGGAGGTCCCGTGGCAGGTACTGCCCGTGCCCCGGTCGTCCGGGGCATGGGCGATCACGGCCTGAACGGTCACCGGATGGATCGGTGTCATGCCCCGGGCGTCGGCCGCGGTGTGTGTGCCGACCCCGTGGGCCGTCGAGCCCAGGGTCTCCATCGAGCAGCACGAGACCATGGCGAGCAGTATGAACAGCCAGCCGAGAACGGCCGACGCGTGGGCGCCCTGCCGTCGTCGGCGCGTCCCTTCGCTCGGCCTGTTCATCCCGCCATCGTACGTGGTGTGTGAAGTTTCAATGAGGGGTGGGAGGGTTCCGGATGGGGGAGTGCGCCACCCCGGTCGGCGGACGGCACTCGCACGCCGCGGCCAAGGGCGGGGCGGCTCCCCGCACCGTGCGATGATGCGCCCATGCCGTACCTGGTGCCGCCCCATATTCCTCCCGGGCGCCTCGCGGACTCCGTGCAACCCGCTCTCCCCGTCGCCGAGGACCTGCTCCTGCGACCGTGGCGGTACGGGGACGCGCCGGCCGTTCTCGCCGCCTTCGCCGACCCGGCCATCCAGCGCTGGCATCTGCGCCGCGCGGATACCGAGGACGAGGCACGCGACTGGATCGATCAGTGGCGCAACGCCTGGTACTGCGAGACCGGGGCCCATTGGGCCGTCGTCCGCCCCGGGGACACGGCCGACGGTGCCGAGGAGTTGCTCGGCCGGATCTCGCTCCGTTCGCTGACACCGGCCATCGGTCAGGCCGAATGCGCCTACTGGATGCTGCCGGCGGCCCGGGGACGCGGCATCGCGCCCCGGGCCCTCTCGACGCTGACACGCTGGTCCTTCGACGAGATCGGGTTCGAGCGCCTCGAACTCCACCACTCCGTGCTGAACGAGGCGTCCTGCCGGGTCGCGGCCAAAGCGGGCTTCGCCCTGGAAGGCACCCGGCGCCGGGGACACCTGCACGCCGACGGCTGGCACGACATGCACGTCCATGCCCGGATCCGCGGGGACGGCGCCCCGGGCTGACCCCGGTCGCGCTCGGCCGCCCCCACCTCCGCCCGCGCCTTTCTCCACCCGTCGGGGCCGGTGATGCCCGACGAACGAACCCGTTCCGCATCCGTCCCCGAGCGGCCCGGACCCCGTGCGGCGGAGGCGCGGCGCCACCTCGTCACGGGCCGCGCGTGAGGTCATCCGCGGTCCAGCGCACGGTCGGTGAGGGGGCCCGCACAGCCGGTGTACCGGGCGGGCTCGGTCAGCTCGGACAGATCGAGGCCGGAGAGTTCAGGCTCCTCGTCGAGCACATCGGCGAGAACGTCGGCCAGATCCGTGGTCTCCGCACGGGCCCGAGCGGCCGCGTTCACCAGGACCTCCTTGGCGCGCTTGCGACCGATCCGCCCGGCGAACACGGCGGCGAGCCGTTCCGAGACGATCAGCCCGTCCGTGAGCTGGAGGTTCTCCCGCATGGCGTACGGGACGACGCGCAGTCCCTCGGTGAGTTCGGCGGCATCGCGCGCGGCTCCGCCGACGAGCCGCAGCAGTTCACGCAGCGGCTCCCACTCGGCGTGCCACGCCCCGGCCGGCCGCTCGTCCCCGGCGGCGAGCGAGCCGTACAGCGTCGCCGCCAGGCCGGGGGCGCGACGGGCCGCCGCCGCGATCAGCGTGGCGCGCACCGGGTTGGCCTTCTGCGGCATGGTGGACGAATCGCCGCCCTGGCCCTCGGTGACCTCGCCGATCTCGGTGCGGGACAGAATGAGCACATCGGCCGCCAGTTTGCCGAGCGCGCCCGCGGTGAAGGCCAGCGCACCCGCCAGGTCGGCGACCGGGGTACGCAGACTGAGCCACGGCAACAGAGGTTCGGCCAGACCCAGTTCGTTCGCGAACGCCTGGAGCACGGCCAGCCCACGGCGGTCGTCGTCGGCGCCGGCGACGGAGTCGTCGGCCGCGCCGGCCTCGTCGACCGGGGCCAAGGCGTTGAAGGCGGCCAGCGTCCCCGCCGCGCCGCCGAGTTGTACGGGCAGCGACTCCCGCACGGCCGACAGCCGGTCCCGTGCGTCGAGGATGAGCGCCCGCCAGCCCGCTGCCTTCAGCCCGAAGGTGATCGGCACGGCGTGCTGGGTGAGTGTGCGGCCGGCCATCGGGGTGCTGCGATGCGCGACGGCGAGCCGTGCCACCGCGTCCGCGGCCCGCACCAGGTCGTCGAGCACCGGGGCCAGGGTCCGCGCGGCGACCAGCATGGCGGCGGTGTCGAGGATGTCCTGGCTGGTGGCGCCCCGGTGGACATAGGGCCGGGCGTCCGGTTCCACGAGGGCGACCAGGTCGGAGACCAACGGGGTGACCGGATTGCCGCTCGCGCGTGCGCGCAGCGCCAGGTCCCGTACGTCGAATCGGCGCGCATCGGCCGACGCGGTCACCGCCCGCCCGGCCCCGGCGGGGGCGAGGCCGCAGTCCGACTGGGCACGGGTCAGCGCGGCTTCGGCGTCGAGCATCGCCTGCAGAAAGGCGCTGTCGCCGCCGGCCGTCTCGGCGGGGGAGCCTGCCCGCCCGGGGGCGAGCAGTCCGGCATCGCTCTCGTACATCAGCTGAACTCCAGGAAGACCGTTCGCCGTCCCCCTGCGGGCGGCTGTCGAAACGCTGGGCACGCGGGTGTCGCGATCGGTTGCTCCGGACGAGCGGCACTGGTGCCGGTCACAGCACTAGCCCCCGTCGGCCGCCCGGTGGATGCCGAACACCGCGCCCTGCGGATCACGTACCACCGCGATACGCGGCCCGTCCGGAATGCTCGTCGGCGGCATCAGCAGTTCGCCCCCCGCCCCCTGCGCGGTGGCCGCCGTCGCGTCCACGTCCGTCACGGCGAAGTACGGCAGCCAGTTCGGCGGCGCGTCCGGCGGGAACTTCTCGTCCATGATCAGCATGCCGCCGAAGTCCTCGCCCGCCACGCCCCACTGCGTGTAGCTCTCCGACGCGGCGTTCACCGTCCACCCGAAGACCGCGGGATAGAAAGCGAGCGCGGGGTCGGCCTCGCGGGTGACGAGTTCGACCCAGCCGAGCGCGCCCGGTTCGTTCAGCCGCTCCGCACCGGCGAAGGCGCGCCCCTGCCACAGCGAGAACACCGCACCCGAGGGATCCGCGACCACCGCGAACCTGCCCTGGTCGAAGACGTCCATCGGCCCGACCAGGAGCGAGCCGCCTGCCGACTTCACCTTCTCGACCGTCGCGTCCGTGTCCGTGCTGGCGAACGAGACCGTCCAGGCGGGCGGCCGGTCCGGCTGGTAGATCGGACTGAGCGCGGCCACGCGGGCGTCGCCGAGGCGCGCCATGGTGTAGCCGCCCGCCTCCTCTCGCGGATCGGTCTCGGAGCGCCAGCCGAAGAGCGCCGCGTAGAACGATTTGGCGGCCGGAATGTCGAGGGTGCTCAGCTCGATCCAGCAGGGACCGCTGGGCACCGGTTTGGTGAGCTTCATTCGGTTTCCTCCGTGGACGCGGGGGCACGTGGGCACATGTCCGTCCATCGGTCGGTGCGTCCTCGTGCAGTCGCACGCTATGTCCTCGTGGCCGGGGCGGCCATCCGTGCCGCGACGAGGGTGTGGGTGAAGAGGAAGTGTTTTACAGGTGTAATACCTGCTAAAGTATTTGAGTGAGCGATACAACCATCCTGTCCAGGCAGCCCTCCGTCCGCAGACTCCCGCTGGCAGCGTCCCTGCGCCTGGCCCGGCCGTCGGACATGTGGTTCAAGCCGGCACTGAGCGTCGTCGTCGCCACCGCGATACCGGATCTCGTGCTGTTCGCCCTGGACCGGCTGGACCTCGTGATGTACACGATGGCCGGTTCGCTCTGCGCGCTGTACGGCCACAATCTGCCCTACGCGCGCCGGGCCCGAGCTGTCGCCGGAGTCGTCGTCTCCATGGTCATCGGCATGGCGATATCCCTGGTCGCGGCCTCGCTCACCGGCTCGACCGCCGTTCTGATCGCGGTGGGCGCCCTGCTCGCCGCAGGACAGAAGACGCTGTGCGACGCCACCCGCATCGGCCCGCCCGGACCGGTGATCTTCACGTTCGTCACCTCGGCCGCGCTCTTCGCCCCGCAGCACCTCGGTCAGGTGCCCGGCCATCTCGCGCTGACGCTGGCAGCGGGCGTGATCTCCTGGCTGGTCACGGTCGGTCCCGCGGTGATCCGCAGGGAGGGCCCCGAGCGCCGGGCGACGGCCCGCGCGCTCGACGCGGCCGCGGCCTACGCCGACGCCCCCGGTCACCGCACCCGGCACGCCGCGGTCGCCGCCGTGCACGCGGCCTGGCAGACCCTGCTCGCCGCCGGGCGCCCCACCCCCGCACGGGCGGCGCTCGAACGCCTCGTCGTCCACGCCGAAGCCGTCCTCGCCGGGGGCGCCCCCGGTACCTCTTCGGCCGCCTGTGCCGCCGAGCCCGAACGGCTCCGTGCCTGGGCCCGGCAGGCCCGTGCCCGCGGCCCCGTACCCACCCCGCCGCCCGCCCCGGGCACGTCCGACGAGCTGTTCGGCATCGACGCCGAACGGGCCGCCCGGCGCACGGTGAGCCGTCGCGACGGCCGCGGCGCACTCCTGCGCGGCCTCGCCCCCGGCTCCCCGCTCCTGCCCATCGGCGCCCGTGCTCTCATCGGCTGCGCCCTGGCCGGATACGCCTCCCAGGCGGTCGGCGTCGGCCGCCCCTACTGGGCGATCGTCACCGCGGCCTCCCTCTACCAGGCCAATGTGACCCTGTCCTGGAACCGGGCTCTCCAGCGCACCCTGGGCAATCTGATCGGCGTCCTCGTCTTCGCCGCGGTCCTTCCGGTCAGCCGTACGGGGCCACTGGCCCTGATCGGCTTCTGTCTCTTCTTCGGTTTCGCGGCCGAGGCCCTGATCACCCGCAACTACTGGCTCGGCTCCATCGCGGTCACCCCGATGGCCCTGCTGGTCCTGGAGTTCGGCGGCACCCATCCGGCCGGTGAACTCATCGGTGACCGCGTCCTGGACACCCTCATCGGCGCCGGGGTGGGCATGCTCGCCGCGATGCTGGTCACCAACCGGCGGGCCGCCGGGCGCCTCGAAAAGGCCCTGGACGCCACCGACCGGGCCCGCGCCCACGCCGTACACGCGCTCGCCGCGCCGCGGCCCACACCCGCCGCCCTCGACGCCGCGCGTCGCAGGCTGACGGGATCGCTCGTCGAGCTGCGCGAGGCCGATGACACCGCGGCGGGCGAATGGTGGCAGCGCGCCCTGCCCCAGGAGCAGGTCCTCGCGGCCGAGCAGGCCGGACACCGTACGCTCGCGGCGACAGCGAAACGGCAGGGGCTGATCGCCTCCGCCCAGGAGAACGGAGCGGTGTGACCGACGACATCGTCGCCTCGGTGGTACGGCAGTGGCAGGCCGTCAACCCGGAGCTGGACACCGGCCCGATGGAACTCATCGGCCGCATCAACCGCTGCGCGGCCCTGCTCCAGCAGGCGGAGGACGCACCCCTGCGAGCCGCCGGCCTGACCCGCGCCGAGTTCGACCTGCTCGGTGCCGTGCGCCGCACCGACCGCGAGCTCACCCCGGGCGAGCTGGCCAGGGAGACCTTCTCCTCCGGTGCCGCCGTCACCAAGCGCCTGCGGGTCCTTCAGGAACGCGGTCTGGTCGACCGCCGCAGCGACGACCGCGACCGTCGTGTCGCCCATGTCCGCCTGACCGAGGAGGGGCGTGAGCTGGTCGACCGGCTGCTGCCGAGGCAGCTGGCGTACGAACGCGCGGTGCTGTCCGGTCTCGACGAGCAGTCCCGCACGCGACTCAGTGCTCAGCTCAGCGAGTTGCTGGTGCAGCTGGAGGGCCGTATCGGCGGCGCCCGGCACTGAACCGGGACCGGGGCCCCGGCGGGACGGTCCGGGCGCGGCCCGGCCTGTCCGCGGGACCTGCCCGGACCGCGTGCGGCCCGACCGTCGCCGTCCTGCCCGGTGTCGCCGAACCGGTGTCGGCCGCCGTCCTGATCGGCGCCGGGACCGGGATGATCACCCCGCTCGCCTTCGCCGCCCTGGCCGCCGCCCCGTAATCATGGAATTCCGCCTGTATGAGCGGTCTTCCGACGCCGACCAGGACCGATATCCGGGAGGGCGGAGACAGTTGACACCGAAATCGGAGACGGGTCGACAGCGACTGTTCCGGTGGTCCCCAACGCCGGGGCAGGATGGTGGCGACGGCGATATGCGGGGAAGCGGGTGGGGGTGATGCGGTCGGTGGGCCGGTTCGGCGGGTGCCTCGGGGGAATGGTGCTGGCAGCGGTCGCCGGCGCGTCCGGCTGCCAGAAGCCGGATGTCTCCCGTACCGCTGCGGATGGCTCGGGCATCGTGATCCGGTATGAGAAGCCGGCGGGCTCCGACCGGGACGACGCCGCGTTCCTGCGTAGGCGGAAGGTGGTGGAGGAGGCCGCGTCGGCGGTCGCCGCTCTGGTCGAGGTGGACCGGCCGATTTCCGTCGGCGTGGTCTCGTGTGACGGCGAAGGGTCCTCCTACGACCCCGAGCCGACCCACGTGGAGGTCTGCTACGACGAAGTCTCCGAAACGCGGGAGCTTTTCGGGCGGGCCGGACCCCGGCGGGCGGACGACGACGTGGCGGCCGTCATGCTGGAGACGCTGTTCCACGAGACGGCGCACGCCCTCGTGGACGTCCTCGAACTGCGCGTGCACGGCCGGGAAGAGGATTTCGCCGACCAGTTCGCCGCCCTGATGCTGCTGCGCAAGGGCGCCGTCGGCGAAGAGCAGTTGCTCGCGGCCGCCGAGGCCTGGCACGTGTCCGAGGTCACGAACGAGAATGTCGACGACGGGCCGGACGAACACTCCTCGGACGGTCGGCGTGCGGTCAACCACCGCTGCTACGTCTATGGCGCCGCTGCCGGCCGCCACCAGGATTTGGTGGGCCCGGACGTCCTGCCCGCCGAGCGCGCGAAGGGGTGCGCCGAGGAGTGGAAGGCCGTACGCGCCTCGTGGATGACAGCACTCGCACCGCACCTGCGGGAGGGCTGAACCGACCGAAGGGTCACTGATCTCGGACCGCGTCCAGCAGTGCGGCGGAGCGGCGCAGTTCATCGGCGCGGCGGACGAGTTCGGCGTCGTCGCCGCGGTCGGCGGGTGAGGATGCCATCAAGGTGAGCCGGTCCCGCCAGCTCGCTCCGGCCAGCGGGACGGCGACGGTGTTCATGCCCGGGACCGACTCCCCTCGGCTGAGCGCGTATCCGCGCGCACGGATCACGTCGAGCTCCGCGAGCAGGGCGGACCGTTCGGTGAGGGTCTTCGGCGTGAGCGCCGACAGCTCCTCCTGCGGGCAGAGGGCGTGGACCTGTTCCGCCGTCATGCGGGAGAGCAGCAGCTTGCCGCCCGAGGTGGCGTGGACGGGGTACGTGCGACACGTCTCCAGCGCGACCCGCACCGGATGAGGCGATTCCCGGCCGTCGGTGATGATGATCCGGTCACCGACCAGTGCCGCACTCTGCACGGTCTCGCCGGTTCGGCGCACCGCGTCGTCCAGTACGGCCCCGAGCCGTTCGCGGACGGCCGTGCCGAAACCCGCCGGGCGGCCGAGCCGGACCAGCTCGGGACCGGCCGCATAGCCGCGGCCGGTGGAGTCCCGGGTCGCGAAGCCGCGCCCCTCCAGGGTGCTGAGCACCCGGTGGGCGGTGGACCGGCCGACGGAGAGAAGCTCGGCGGCCCGGGAGACCGTCAGCGCGTCATGGGTGAGGAACAGCTGCATCATCCGGAGCCCGGTGTCCAGCGATTCGATGGTGTAGTCCCGTGTCGGCCCCATGGAGTGTCCGTTCCTCGTCTTCCGCGCTTCCGGTGCGCCCCGCGACGGGACGTACCCGGACATGATCCGGGGTGACGGTCAGGACCGCGTGCGGCTGCCGAAGACGCCGTGGGCGGCCCCGATGCGTGGGTCCGCAGTGGCACCAGGGGCGATGAGCCGTGCCGCGTCACCGACGCGACCACGCCGTACACCCACCCTTCAGTCATGAATGTGCGTCTTTCGATCCGCTTCGATCGCATGTGCGCATGTTCCATTCTGAGGGACATTCTGCTGGATGGAACACGTATCGCTTGGAGTTGAACTGTCAGATCCTGCTTGGATCACGGCCCTCTCCGAGCGAGCGGGGGCGAAGCGTGCCCTTCTCGGTGGCTGTGATCGTGTACCTCTCTGCGGTACGTGAGAGGGTCCCGGTCGCTCATTCCCCTTGATCGTTACTCTTTGCGCACGCTTGGAGGCGGTGCGTGCAAAAACTCGTGAGTGTATATCCGTGGGATCGCTCGCGCAGGGGGTTGGGTGAATGTGCCGAAGCACTGATTCGATCTGACTAAGCTCACGCGCAGCGCAGTCGAGTTGATATGAATTCGAGCGCTTGTTCCCGAGTGTCTCGTACGCGCGTATATCTCCCGAATCAACCGCCAGAGGTTCTAGATGGTTCGTGTTGAATCACCGCCGATCGAACGAGGAATCCCCGTCGTTCGCGCCATGTTGCTGCCCGTGCTGCTGACGGGCGGAGCGACCGCAGCCGCGGTGGCACTGGTCTCCCCGGCCGCGCGGATACCAGTCGTCTGGTGCGGCGCCCTCACCACCGTCGTGGTCGTCGCACTCACCGTTCAACTCGCCCGCAGGGCACGCCACCTGCGTACCCAGCGCACGGTGTACGAGCGGCGCTTCGCCGACCTGGAACGGCGCATCGCCACGCACGACGACGAGACCGTGCGGATCAGCAAGGAGCTCCTGCCTGCCGCCATCCACCGGCTGCGCGTCGGCAATTCGCCCGAAGAGGTGCTCCGGGACGTGGTGGACGCGGACGAGATGTACCGCGACCTGCCGGACGCCCAGCGCACCCTCGTCTACACCGTGCTGAACATCATCGACAACGAAGAGGCGATGCGTGACTCCGCGCAACGCGCCTTCGTCAACGTCGCCCGGCGCGTCCAGGCGATCGTCCACCGACAGGCGAGCGAACTGCGGGAGATGGAGGAGCACCACGGGCGCAACCCCGACGTCTTCGACGACCTGCTCCGCATCGACCACGGCACCGCGCTGATCGGCCGGCTCGCCGACTCCATCGCGGTACTCGGCGGCGCCCGGCCCAGTCGCCAGTGGCCGAAGCCCGTACCGCTGTTCAGCGTCCTGCGCGGCGCCATGTCGCGGATCCTGGAGTACCCACGGGTCGATCTGCACTCGATCGCCAAGGTCGCCATCATCGGCACGGCCGTCGAACCGCTCATCCACGCCTGCGCCGAACTCCTCGACAACGCCACGCGCTACTCCCCGCCGCAGACCCGGGTGCACGTCACCGCCGTCGAGGTGCAGACCGGCATCGCCATCGAGATCGAGGACGGCGGCGTCTCGCTCAGCGAGGAGGCTCGCGCACGGGCGGAGAACATGCTGGCCAGGGCCCAGGCCGGCTCCAGCATGAACGACCTCGGCGAGTCCCCGCGTCTGGGCATGGCCGTCGTCGGACGGCTCTCGCGGATGTACGACCTCCAGGTCTCGCTGCGGCAGTCCGCGTACGGCGGCGTCCGTGCCGTACTCATCGTGCCCCGCGCCATGATCACCACCGGACCCGCTCCCGGCATCGCCCACGGCATCGGCGCCACGTCGAGGCCCACCAGCGACATCGACCAGGAGGCGATGAAGCACGTCGTGCCCGCACGCCGCAAGCCCCGCCCCGTGGCCGAGCGCCCCGCCACCGGACCGGTCGCACCCGTCACCCGGCCGGTACTCCCCTCCGCAGCCATGGAGGACGACGTCCCCGTGGTGACCGAGTGGACCGCGGGCGGGCTCCCGCAACGCCGCAGCCGCGGCCGCGCGCCCCTGGGATCGCACAACCTTCCCGCACAGCCCGCCGCCCCCGCCGCGGGACCGCGCAACGGCTATGCCAACGGTCACCCCGCCGACCACGGCCAGGGGCACGACGGCGGAAAGGAGCAGCCCCCGGGTCTCTGGCTGGAGGCCTTCACCAACGCCGTCAACGGGGTGCCGCAGGAGCCGAAGACCGACGAAGACTCTGATGACGCGTGGGACAAGGGAGACCTGAAGTGATCCAGCAGCGGGGAAACATGGACTGGATGCTCAAGGAACTGGCCGACGACGTGCCGGACATCCATCAGATCGTGGTGCTTTCCGCCGACGGTCTGCGCATCGCCCGGCACGGCGGCGACCCCGATGTCGCCGACCGCCTCGCGGCGGCCTGTGCCGGACTGCAGAGCCTGGCCGCCGCCGTCGCCTCCGAGATCCCGTACAGCGACGGCCTCATGCGGCTGGTCGTCATCGAAGTCACCGGCGGGTTCTTCTACTTGATGGCCGCCGGAACCGGCGCGTACCTCGCGGTCCTGGCCGGTGAGACGGTCGACGCGGGGCTCGTCGGGTCACGGATGCGGGACATGGTCGTCAGGATCGGCGCCCATCTGACGAGTCCGCCCCGCCACGACGGGCAGACCGGATGAATTCTCCCCGACGAGAACGCCGAGAAGCCGATCCGGCGCTGAACGATCCGGAACGGCTGTACGTGATCACCGGCGATCCCGACGGCAGCGAGCGGGCGCCGCTCGACCTGGTGACCATGGTCGTCGCGAAGGCCCAGCCGTCGCCCACGGTCCAGCCCGAGCAGGCAGTGATCCTGAGGCTCTGCCAGGCGCCGTTATCCGTCGCCGAGATCTCGGCGTACCTGGGTCTGCCCTTCAGCGTGGTGACGTCGCTCCTCACGGAACTCCTCGCGACCGAACTCATCGAATCGCGCGCGCCCGTCGCCCGCGCCACTCTTCCGGACAGGTCCCTTCTCGAAGCGGTGATGCATGGACTTCAGAAACTCTGACACGATCACCGGCCCCCGGCGCGAGGACGTCCTGCCCACCACGGCGACCGCCGCGGTGAAGGTCGTGATCGTCGGTGGCTTCGGGGTCGGCAAGACGACCATGGTCGGATCCGTCAGCGAGATCCGGCCGCTGACCACCGAAGAGACCATGACCCAGGCCGGCGTCGGCGTGGACGACAACTTCGGGGTGGAGAGCAAGACCGCCACCACCGTCGCCATGGACTTCGGCCGGATCTCCGTCAGTGAGGAACTGATCCTCTACCTGTTCGGCACCCCTGGCCAGGAGCGGTTCTGGTTCCTGTGGAACGGCCTGTTCGAAGGTGCCCTCGGCGCGGTGGTCCTCATCGACACCCGCCGCCTCGAAGTCAGCTTCGACGTCATCGGGCGGCTGGAGGAGCGCGGCGTGCCGTTCGTCGTCGCCGTCAACACCTTTCCCGACGCACCGAAACACCCTGTCGAGGCGCTCCGCAGCGCCCTGGACCTTCCCGAAGAGGTTCCGATGATCGACTGCGACGCCCGGCTGCGCGCCTCCAGCCGCGACGTACTGATGACCCTGATGCGCTATCTGCACAGTCTGGCCCTGCCGCTCGCCTGACCGCAGTACCCCCCGCGCGTCCCATCCGTCTGGTCCTTGGAATCCTCATCCTGGAGCGATCGTGACAACCCCATTCCCCTACGAGTCCGGAGCGGCCCAGGGGCCGGTTCCGCCCCCCGAGTGCCCGGCCCACGGTCTCGGTACCGGCCCCGGCGGCGCGCGCCGCCTCTACGGCCCGGAGGCCGAGCGCGACCCCCACGGGCTGTACGACAAACTGCGTGCCGAGCACGGCACCGTGGCCCCTGTACTGCTGCATGGCGACGTACCCGCCTGGCTGGTCCTCGGGCACAGCGAGAACCTGCACATGACCCGTACCCCCTCGCAGTTCTCCCGCGACTCCCGGCGGTGGTCGGCCCTCCAGGACGGCACCGTCGCCCCCGACCACCCCCTGGCACCGATCTTCACCTGGCAGCCGATCTGTGTCTTCGCCGACGGTGCCACCCATGAACGCCAGCGCGGCGCGGTCACCGACAGCATGGCCCGCATCGACACCCGTGGGGTGCGCCGCCACGTCAACCGCTACAGCAACCGGCTCGTCAACGACTTCTGCCAGGAAGGCCGCGTCGACCTGGTCAGCCAGTTCGCCGAGCGGCTGCCGATGATGGTGATGTGCGCGATCCTCGGCATGCCGGAGGAGTACAACGACCGGATGGTCCAGGCCGCCCGCGACATGACCCGGGGCACGGCGACGGCCGTCGCGAGCAACGCCTATGTCCTCGAAGCGCTGACCCGGCTCGTCCGCCGCCGCCGCCGCGAACCGGCGGACGACTTCGCCACCTGGCTCGTCGAGCATCCCGCGGCGTTGAACGACCAGGAGGTCAGTGAGCATCTGAGGCTGCTCCTCATCGCCGCCTACGAGTCGACCGCCAACCTGATCGCCAACGTCCTGCGCATGGTGCTCACCGACCCCCGCTTCCGGGCCAGGCTCAGCGGCGGCCACATGACGGTTCCGGAGGCGGTCGAGCAGACGCTGTGGGACGAGCCGCCGTTCACCGCGGTCTTCGGCCGCTGGGCGGTCGGTGACACGGAACTGGGCGGCAAGCAGATCAAGGCGGGTGACGCCCTGATCGTGGGCATCGCGCCGGCCAACAGCGATCCGGTCGTACGGCCCGACCTGGGCGCCGACATGGCGGGCAACCGGGCCCACCTCGCCTTCAGCGGCGGCCCCCATGAATGCCCCGGGCAGGACATCGGACGCGCCATCGCGGACGTCGGCGTCGATGCCCTGCTGATGCGGCTGCCCGACCTCGAACTCGCCGTCGACGAGAGCGAACTGAGCTGGATCGGAAACATCATGAGCCGGCATCTGGTGCAGCTCCCGGCGGACTTCGCGGCGCGCCTGCCGCAGGACGACAAGGAACCGCCGTCCATGGGGAGGCCGAACCCGCAGCGCCAGGACCGGGATGTGCAGTCGACGGTCCGGCACACCGCCCCCACGCCCGGACGCGCGCCCGGTCCGGCCCCGGCCCCCGGCGCGGCCGGCGCGATGTCCATGGCGACGGCCACCGAGGAGCCCCGGGGAACGCCCGCCGAGCCGTCCGCCGTCGGCCGGATCCCGCAGCAGCGCGGCAGAGCCGCGCCCGCGAGGCTGTGGCGTGCCGTCTCGCGCTGGTGGAGCGGCGACTGACCCGACTCGCCCGTCGGCGTGAATACGGGACTGGTCGGCGGCCCGTCGGCCGTGGCCGGACGGCCCACGGCCACCGGGCCGGCCGGACGCCGACGGGACCGGCCGTGCGGAGTCGCTCGGACCCGTCCCGGCCCGTCCCCGTACCATGCGGAAGCGTGAAGCTGACAATTCTGGGCGGCGGCGGATTCCGGGTTCCCCTCGTGTACGGAGCACTGCTCGCCGATCACGCCGAGGGCCGCGTGTCCGCGGTCACCCTCTACGACACCGACGCGGACCGGCTCACCGCCGTCGCCCGGGTGCTGGGCGAACAGGCCGAGAACGTGCCGGACGCCCCCGCCGTCACCGCCACCACCGAGCTCGACGAGGCACTGCGCGGCGCCGACTTCGTCTTCTCGGCGATCCGCGTCGGAGGTCTCGGAGGCCGGGCCGCCGACGAACGGGTCGCCCTCGACGAAGGTGTGCTCGGCCAGGAGACGGTCGGGGCGGGCGGCATCGCGTACGGGCTGCGCACCGTACCCGTCGCCGTCGACCTCGCACAGCGCATCGCCCGGCTCGCCCCGCGGGCCTGGGTCATCAACTTCACCAACCCGGCCGGCCTGGTCACCGAGGCCATGTCCCGCCACCTGGGCGACCGGGTCATCGGCATCTGCGACTCCCCCGTGGGCCTCGGCCGCCGTATCGCCGGAGTGCTGGGCGCCGACCCCGACCGGGCCCGGATCGACTACGTGGGCCTCAACCACCTGGGCTGGGTCCGCGCACTGCACGTCGACGGCCGGGACGAACTCCCGCGCCTGCTGGCGGACCCGGCCCTGCTCGGCTCCTTCGAGGAAGGCCGGCTCTTCGGAGCCGACTGGCTGCGGTCGCTGGGCGCCATCCCCAACGAGTACCTGCACTACTACTACTTCAACCGGGAAGCCGTACGCGCCTACCAGGAGGCCGAGCAGACCCGCGGTGCCTTCCTCCGCGAGCAGCAGGAGGGTTTCTACACCCGGATGAAGGACCCGGCCGCGCCCGCCCTGCAGTCCTGGGACCGCACCCGCGCCGAACGCGAAGCCACCTACATGTCGGAGAACCGGGAGGTCGCCGGGGTCGGCGAGCGCGACGAGAGCGATCTGGAATCCGGTGGCTACGAGAAGGTGGCGCTCGCCCTCATGCGGGCCGTGGCCCGGAACGAACGGACCTCGCTCATCCTCAACGTCCGTAACCGCACGACGCTTTCCGTGCTCGACACGGACGCCGTCATCGAGGTGCCGTGCCTGGTCGACGCCAACGGCGCCCGACCCGTCGCCGTCGACCCCCTTCCGTACCATGCCGTCGGACTGGTCACCGCGGTCAAGGCCGTCGAACGCGCGGTGCTGGACGCGGCGGAAAGCGGCTCGCGCGCCACCGCCGTGAAGGCCTTCGCGCTCCACCCACTGGTCGACTCCGTGACGGTGGCCGGACGTCTCCTCGACGGGTACCTGAAGGTGCATCCCGGCCTCGCCTATCTGAACCGGGCCTGAGGGCCGTTCGTGAAGTCGGGCCGGGAGGACCGCACTTCGCTGCTGACCAGGAGGTGGAGCTGGGCGTCGAGCCAGGCGCCGGAAGGGGCGGCGAGGCCTTCCCCGTCCAGCGCGGCTTCGCCGTCCAGGGTGTCGAGGAAGACGCGCAACAACGTTGCCGCACGGGTCAGACCGGAGCGCGAGAGTGCCGTCGCCGCCTCGTCGATACGGGAGCGGGCAGGGGCCGTCAGATGGCGCAGCCCGGAGTGCGGCACGGCCGACATGGCGGACATCGCCTCGTCCAGCGCCGCGGACAGCGGATCGGGCGGGCGGCGCACCGCCACTGTCAGGGCCGCCGAACCGTCACCGGCGGCGAGATCGGGCACGACCACTCCGGACGGGGTGCGCACCGCCACCGGGTCTATCCCGATCCCCCCGCCGAAGCGGTGCACCGCGCCACTGACATGTGTGGCGCCGCCCTCCAGCGCGTCGGCCAGGGCGTCCAACGCGCCTGGGCACTCCGGCCGGTACCGCGACGTCACCAGCGCGGGGGTCCCCGAGGCGTCGCGCACGACGGCTTCGAGGCGCTGCTCGGCGGGGTCGTAACCGACGCTCTCCACCGTCGACAGTGCGACGACATGGACCGACTCCGCCTCGATCCGCGGGCGGATCAATCGGGGCGGCCTTCCTTCCCAGTCCGCGGTCAGCGCGGACAGGTCCCGCACGAGCAAGGGTTCCGGCAGCTCTGCCCAGGCGGCACCGACGGGGGTGATGGTCGTCGTGCCGAGCCGGCCGCGGGAGATCGTCAGCGCACGGCTCGCCGTGCGCCGTACGCTCTCGCTGACCAGGCTGCCGGCGGCCAGTGAACCCAGCGGTGTGGCGAGCACGCGTCGCGTGGACAACCGGTGGCCGCTCAGTTCCTGGCCCTCGGCCGCCGTCCAGGCCTTGCGGAGGACGAGGACGGTGCCCGCGCCGGGATGGGCGAAATACACCTCGGAGACGAGGGACTGCGGCGTGCCGTGCACGCGGCAGCCGAGCGAGACGAGCCGGACCCGGCGCAACGGGGTGTCGCCGGCCTCGCGGGTGCCCAGCACGCCGGGGAGCGCGGCGGCCCGCCGCCGGGCATGCACTTCGGTGAGCAGGGTGGCGACCAGCTCCGGGCGGTAGTGGGCGTTGCGGTCGGCGTACGCCGTGAGCTGGTCCGTCAACTCCGCGATCGTGCCCGCCGGCCAGT
The DNA here is from genome assembly GCF_044740965.1 of Streptomyces sp. NPDC088252. NCBI lineage: Bacteria > Bacillati > Actinomycetota > Actinomycetes > Kitasatosporales > Streptomycetaceae > Streptomyces > Streptomyces sp. NPDC088252. Next base: position 19,082 of record NZ_JBIURS010000022.1, read on the forward strand.
GCATCGACGCGGCGGCCAGCCCGGCACCGGCCCGTGCCAGGGACCCGCCGAGGACGGGGCCGACATGGGCCACGCCCTCCGCCAGCAGTTCGTCCGCCAGCTCGACGGCCGCGTCGAGTGCGGGTCCGGCCGTCGGCCGTGTCGTGGTGCGCCCGCCGACCTGGACGGGGACGGAGCGCCCGTCGCCGCCCGCCGCGTCGGCGGCGCGGAACGCCCAGACAGCGAGCGCCACCGCCTCGCCGCGCAGCGTGGCGGCCGCGTCCGTCAGCGCGTACGCGATTTCGTCGGGGACCGGGAAGCGCACTGTGCAGGTGGGGAGTTCGACCCGGGGTTCGGGGTGCTCCGGGGACGGGCGGTGCACCAGGGCGGCGTAACCCCGCTCGAAGGTACGGCGGGCCGACGCGAGCGGACGCGCACCCACGGCTTCCGCGAGGGCCACGTCGTCGGTGGCGCCCGGGGACCAGTCGGTGAAGGGAGCGGCACCGGCCGACGCGACCCCGTCGCCGCGCTGATAGGCCAGCACCAGGGCGATGAGATGGCGGCACACGCCCGGTGCGGCACAACTGCAGTCGCCGTCGTCCAGGCCGGTTCCGGGCGACAGCGAGGTGGTGGTGCCGTCGTCGAAGCGGGCCCGCACCGTGGCGTCCGGGTCCGTGGTGAGAGCGGGCACCGTGCCCGTGTCCAATTCCTTCGTGGCTCGCTTGACCAGTCCCCGGTTGGCCAGTGCCGCGAGCGTGTCCGGGGTCAGGGCGAGCAGGTCGGGGCGTGTGACGCCGCCCGGCGTCCCGGTCATCGGCCCAGCCTCTCGGCGACGAACTCGGCGAGGTGACCCGGTGTCATCGCCCCGATGTGCGCCCCGGCCGTGGCGAGCCGCCCGGCCAGCTGACGGTCGTAGTCGGGGTTGGCGTCCTCGTCGAGCGCGGCCAGCCCCAGCACGGTGCTGCCCTGCTCCACCAGCGCCCGCACCGTGCGCAGCAGCCGATAGGGGTCACCGCCCTCGTAGAAGTCGGTGACCAGCGCGACGATGGTGCGCCGCGGATTCTCCACCAGGCCCGCGCCGTACTCCACGGCCCGCGCGATGTCGGTGCCGCCGCCCAGTTGCACCCGCATCAGCAGCTCGACCGGGTCGGTCACCTCGGAGGTCAGGTCCACCACCTGGGTGTCGAAGGCGATCAGGTGCGTCTTGAGACCGGGCAGGTCCCACAGACACGCGGCGGTCACCGCGGAGTGGATGACCGATCCGGCCATCGAACCCGACTGGTCGACCAGCAGGATCAGCTGCCACTGCGTCACATGGCGCTGCGTACGGGAGTGGAAGTGGGCGCGCTCGATGAGAAGACGTCGTTCGGCCGGCTGGTAATGGGCGAGGTTGGCCCGTACGGTCTGCCGGAAGTCGAAGTCCCTCGCCACCGCCACCCGGCTGGGCCTGCGGGAGCGGGTGCCGTGGAAGGCACGGCGGATCTCCGGCCGGAGCCTGGCCAGGAGTTGTCTCACCACCGAGTCGACGATGCGCCGGGCCAGCCGCAGCACCTGCGGGTTCATCAGGTGCTTGGTACGCAGCACGGCCCGCAGCAGTGTCGGGCTGGGCTCGACCCGTTCCAGTACGGCGGGGTCGGTCACGATCTCCTGGATGCCGTACCGCTCGACGGCGTCCCGCTCCAGGCGCTCGACGGTCTCCTTCGGGAAGAGCCGGTGGACGTCGTCGAGCCAGTCGACCGCGGTCACGGGGGACGGACCGTCACCACCGTTGCGCGGGGCGGTACCGGAGCGGCGCACGCCGCGTCGGGCGAGGTCGGGGTCGCGACCGTAGAGCCAGTCGAGTGCGGCGTCCCGGCCCGCGTTGCCCGGCCCCAGCGGTCCGGTGTGCCGTTCGGCGGCGGAGCCGAGGACCAGCCGCCAGCGCTCCAGCCCCTCGTCGGGAGCGGCTTCGGGCCCGGTGTCGCGGACCTTCCCGGGCGCGTGCGCCGGACCGGGTACGTGTTCGGGCAGGGTCATGGGGTTGCTCCCAGGTCATAACGGGCCAGCAGCCGCGACACGGACTCCTCCAGATCACGGGCACGGGCGATCAGCAGCGGGTCCGCGGCGGTCCGCAGCAGGGAACGCGAGGAGCCGCGCACCCCGCGCCGTTCCAACAGCCGACCGGCGATCCGCTCGCGCTCGCGCGGCGGGAAGAACGCGAAGGCCTGACGCAGCGCGGGCAGACCCGACAGGAACGCATCGTCGGGCAGCGCACACACCAGCCTGTCCAGCACATCGATCAGCGACTCCGCGCCACCGTGCCCGTGCCCGTGCCCGTCTCCCACGGTGCCCGTCACCTCGTCGCGGGCGAGCGCGAACAGCCCGGCCAGCCAGTCGCCGAGCGCATCCGCGCCGGCCTTCGCCACCGGACGCACCGCCTCCGCCGGATCCCCGGAGGTGCCCTGGTCGCGCGTCAGGGCCCGGTGCAGTCCGAACGCGGCCCCGCGCAGATCGATCGGCGCCTCCGGGTCGCCGCTGATCCGCCATGCGATCGCGCACACCGTCTCCGGCGGGACGGAGAGCACCCGAGGCGCGTGGAGCACCGCGTCCCGCGCCGCGGCCACGGCCCGCAGACGAGGGAAGTCCACGCCCCGCCCACCGCGTGTCCCCTCCAGAAGCCACAGCAGTCGCGTCGTTGTCCCGCCGATCACCGCGGCGAGCAGCGGGCCGTGCGCCACCCCGAACACCCGGTCGTGCCGCCACAGCCCCAGGGCTGTGGAGAGGATCTCCCCGAGTGCGCCGACGTTCTTCAACCCGCCCACCCGGGAAGCGAGTTCTCCGAGGAGCTGCTCGGAGTACCCGTCCATCCCGCACAGCACGGCGTCGAACAGCGCCCGCGCCAGGCCATCGGCCCCGGCGGTCGCGTCCCGGGTCCGCTCGGCGAGCGCGGCCGCCGCGGCCTGCGCCAGGGTCGCGCCGTACGCCCCCGCCTCCATCAGTGCCGCCTCGCGCCCCGGGGCGGACTGCGACTCCCATCGTTCGGTGAAGACCGGATCGATTCCGTGCCGGGGTCCCGACGTCCTCACGTGACCGGGAACCCCCGACACCCGCAGCCGGTGCAGCACCCGGCTGCGCTCCAGCTCCGCGACATCGGTGAGTTCGAGGCGGTACGAGGTCCCGGGACCACCGTCCAGCGCCTGCCCGGCGAGCTGAGCCGCCACGTCGTGAACCAACGGCGGCGCGGGGGTGCCGGGGGCGAGGCGCCCGGTACGGTCGCCGCTGCAGGCGGCCACCATCTCGACCACGGCGGGATGGGCTCCGCCCGGCAGTACGCCCCGACCCGTCCACGGGAGCGGGTGGTCCAGGTCGTCCGTGATCAGCGCGCCCGCGAGACCGTCCAGCACATCGATCCTGGCGGGACGCGAGTGGCCGCGCAGCGCCGTGAGTCCCTGCGCCAGGCTTCGCGCGGCGATCAGGTCGGCGGTGGACACCGGGAACCCACGCGCCCGCAGCCGTTCGACGACCGTGCGCAGCAGACCGCCCGCCGCGGCCTCGGGGCCCGCTTCCCACACCTCCTGGTAGTAGCCCGGCGACGGCATCCCCGACTGGTAGCCGGCAAAGGCGTCCAGCTGTCGGAAGGAGTACGGCACGAGAAAACTCCCCGCCAGGGCCCCGACCGGTGGGGCGGGCACCTCCGGCCACCCGTCGGCATCCCGCCCCCAGCCGTCGTCGGCCTCGCCACCGGACGCGGTGAGCGCACGGAGCGCGGGCTGGTGGAAACCGCCGGTCACCACCAGCACCGGCCGGTCCCCGGCCGCGGCGACCGCCGTCCGCACCCACGCCGCCATGTACGTCTCGCGCGCCCGGTCGCCCGCGTCGGCCTCCGCGTCGCCGCGCACCAGAGCGAAGTAGGCGTCGAGCCGTTCCGCGAGACCGTTGTCGGGCTCGACCTCGAACAGCCGGTCCCAGAGCGCGTCGGAGGAATCCACCGAGAAATGCCGGCACAGCCGTTCCGTCGCCTCCGCGTAGCGGACCTCCGCGTCGGCATAGCGGTTGGTGCGCTCGGCGAATGCCGGATGCCAGGCGGGCAGATCGATGAAGCGGACCTCGGCACCGGCAGCACGCCCCGCCCGCAGGGCGACCCACTCCGGCGAGTAGTCGCAGAGCGGCGCCCAGGAGGTCGCGGCCCGTTCTCCGTCGCGGTAGTGACTGAACACCGCGACCGGCAGTTCGTGGCCGAGCAGCAGCTCGTCCAGCCGTCCGTTCATCTCGGCCGGACCCTCGATCAGTACGTGGGCCGGCCGAAGCTCCTCGACGGTCCGCTCGACGAGCCGTGCGCAGGCGGGGGAGTGGTGACGCACCCCCAGGAACACCGCCGTCATCAGTCGGCCAGCAGATGGCGTGCGTCGTACAGGGCCTGCCATGCCGGACCCCGACGACGCGGCACCTGCTGCTCCAGATAGCGGCGCAGCCGGGCCAGGTCCTCCGGGCTGTCCTTCGCCGCCGTCCCGGCCAGACAGGCCACGACATCGGCGGCACTGCCCGGCTCGCCGCGCAGGAACCAGCCGCGCACGCCCACGGCATGGGCGACCGAGACCGCCTCCGCGGTGCTCATCACCGCCGAAGGAACGCCCGAGCCGCCACCTGGCCCGCCCTTCTCACCGGCCCCCGCGCGGAGCTCCCGGAACGTACCGACCAGGACCTCCAGCACATCCCGGTCCGGCGGCGGTTCCACCCCCGATCGGCGCAGCAGGGTCGTCACCTCCGCCTCGACGAGCGCCAGTTCGGTGTCCAGGTCGGGGATCGGGAACACCGTCTCGAAATTGAACCGCCGCTTGAGCGCCGCGCTCATCTCGTTGACTCCCCGGTCGCGGGTGTTGGCCGTGGCGATGACGTTGAAGCCCTGCCGTGCGAAGACCATGCCGTCCGGTCCGGCGAGCTCGGGGATGGCCACCACCCGTTCGGAGAGCAGCGACAGCAGCGAGTCCTGCACCTCCAGCGGGCAGCGGGTGATCTCCTCGAACCGTACGAGCCTGCCCTCGGCCATGCCACGCAGCATCGGCGCCGGGACCAGCGACCGGGTGGAGGGCCCTTCGGCGACCAGCAGCGCGTAGTTCCAGCCGTACTTGATCTGGTCCTCGGTGGTGGCCGCGCCGCCCTGCACCGTCAGCGTCGAGTCGCCGCTGACGGCGGCCGCGATCAGTTCGGAGAGCAGCGACTTGGCGGTGCCCGGCTCCCCGACCAGCATCAGCCCGCGGCTCGTCGCCAGTGTCACCAGCGCCCGGTCCACCAGCGAGGGGTTGCCGACGAACTTCCGGCTGATCCCCGCATCCGCGTCGCCGATGATGAAACGGCGGGCCGCGCGCAGGCTCAGCTCCCAGCCCGGCGGTCGCGGATCGCGGTCGTCGGACCGCAGCGCGGCCAGCTCCTCGGCGTACCGCACCTCGGCCGGTGGCCGCTGCACCGCGGCCGGGCCGCCGTCCGGCGTCCCGGCACGTGTTTCGTTCCGTACGGTCATGAGGCGACGCCCTCGGTGAGTTCCTCCAGGTCGGCGAGGAGCTCGGACACGGTCACCGTGTCCAGATCGGTGAATCGGTGCGGGTGGGTGTGGCCGGCCCAGTGATCATTGGGCCGGGCGTCGAGCCAGACCGTTTCGAGGACCTGGTCGGGGAACATGTCGACCACCCCGACCGCGATGCCCTCGTGCAGCGCGATCACCAGATGACAGTCGTCGGCCAGCCGCTTGGAGATCCAGCGTTCCACTCCGGCGTCCTGCGGTGCCCCGCGCTCCCAGCCGCGCCGCTGCAGCCCGAGGACCTTTCCGGTCGGTACCTTGAGCCCCTCGAACCGGGTGAGCCGGTATCCCGCGCCCTCCTCCTCGGACAGCTCGTACACGGCGCGCCCCAGCTGCGCGAACGGCTGCAGGATCTCGTAGTCGGCGAACACCTCCGACCAGACGGTCAGTTCGTCCCCGAGATCCAGCGGGTGCGCGAGCCGCACGGTCGCGTCGTCGGCCAGGGCGAAGGCATCGTCCTGGGCGTCGGCGAACGTACGGTCCTCGGCGACCCGGAAGGCGGTGCGCACACCGTCGTCGGCCTCGCTGAGCCACACCAGCCGGCGCACCAGATGCCAGAGCAGCGGATGACCGACGAACAATTCCCCGAACTCCTGGGCAGTCCAGGGACGTCCGGACACCATCGCGGCCTCCAGCCTGCGCACCTGGTCGGAGGCGATCGTCCGGACGTCCTTCTTGAGCGCCATGAATCGCCTGCGCTCGGCCGGGGCGAGCTCCGCGTCGTCCCGGACGCCCGGCTGCGGCACATCCTTGCGACGCTTGCCGTCACCGTCCAGCACATAGGGCCGCAACTGCTCGTCGAAGCCGACCGTGAACGAACGGGTGCCGTAGTCCACGACCGTCGAACCGTCCTCGTCGAGGCCGAGGTCAGGAACCAGACGGTCGGAGAGCTGCTCCCCGGTCAGCCCCAGCCCCGCGGCGACCTCGGCGATCTTCTCCTGGGCCCGTGCCTTCAGCGCCTTGAACCTCACCCGCTGCGAGATGCCGTGCAGATGCAGGAGAGCGACATCGGTGCCGATGGACGCGAGTACATCGAGTCCCTCCACGGCCCGGTGGTGCGCGCCTTGACCGGGCCAGGACCGGATCACGGGGGTGAGCCGGCGGACCGTCCCGTCGTCGCCCAGCAGTCCCAGCGCGTGCAGCGCCCACGATTCCTTCGCCGGTAGATTGGCCAGCTGCCACTGCTCGAACAGGGCCCAGGCGAAACCGGCGAGCGAGGCGGCATCGGCCGTCTCCACGAGTCGGGCGACGCCCGGGTACACCTCGCCGGGCTTCGACAGCGCCAGCATCGTCAGGACATGGCGCACCGACTGCGCCGGCAGCGCGCCGCCGGACCGGACCACGATCGGGGGCAACATGGCAGGCTCCGCCCAGCCCGGCAGTACCGGCATCCTGGCCGGCAGCCCCCGCTCCAGCGGGTCCACGGACAGCAGCACCTCCACCGCGGCCTCCGTCCGGGCCCCGTACACCCGCGCGGCATCGCGCACCACGGTGTCGCCGTGCACCGTGGCGATCAGCGTCAGTGCCTGCTCGGCGGCGCGCCGCGCGGCGCCCTTCCTGCCCACGGCGTCCGGGACCAGGAGCGGGGCGGCCGCGACACCGTGCCGGGTGAACCAGGAACGAGCCGTCGTCGCGGTGGACTTGAGCCGTACCGACCAGTCCGCCATGTGCCGGGCGACCTGCACGTCGACGAACGGGAGCAGCAGCGGGGCGAGCGCGCTGGGCTGGCGGGGCACGACACGCAACAGCAGCGGCAACGCGGCGAGGCCGAACCGTGCGACGACCGGCTTGAGGGTGTCCAGGCCGTCCCACAGGTCGGTCGGATCCCAGGCGGGCAGCAGCGGGGCGACCACCTCCTCGGGCCCGTGGACGAAGATCCGGGCCGGTCGCAGATCGCCCATGCTCACTTCGTGGCGCAGGGCCGCGGTGTCCTTCCCCCAGTCGTCGCGGCCGTGGGCGGCCGCGTACCAGGAGGAGGTGGCCGCCCATGCGGCCCGCTCCTCGGGCAGCCACTCCAGCGAGGGCTCGGACACGGCGGCAGGACCCGTCACGACCACTTCCTTCACCGTGGTGCGGGGCCGGGACCACGGCGGCGTCGTCAGCACGGCGGGCAGGGTGTCGACGGGCGCGTCGGCGATCAGATCCTCTGGGTTGAGCAGGGGCTCGACGACCTCCACGACCTCGGCGTCCAGGCCTTCGAGTGCGAGCGAGACCAGGTCCTGGTGGGCGCCGATGTGACCGCGGAGCAGTTGCAGCGTCCGAGCGGACGACGTGGTCGAAGCGCCGTGCAGCTCGGCGGTCAGGAGCCGCACCGCACGTACCGGGTAGCGGCGCATGGCGTCGAGGAGAGCGGGACGGACATGCTTCGAGTCCGCATGGGCCAGCAGACCGAGGAACGCCTCGTCGGTGGGAAGCTCCACCAGGGAGTTGGCGGCGAGCTTCACCCTGTCGGAGTAGTAGTGGTTGCCGTCGAGGGATTCGGCCAGCGGGGTGGCGATGGCCGGTCCGATGCCCTCGGCGACCGTCGCGATGAACGCGACGCCGTCGGTGAAGTCCGGCCGGTGGGGGAAGCGCTCCATCTGGGCGGCCGAGTTCAGAGAGCTGAACACCATGGCGAGCAGGGTGTGGTCCCGTTCCGCGCCCACTCCGGGATCCGCGCAGAGGTCCTCGACCCAGTCGGTCTCACTCGGTACCAGATAAGAGACGATGATCTTGCGCAGGGCATCGGTGCGGCATCCGGCCAGCACTTCGACCGTCTGCAGGTACGTCTCTTCGTCGGCCGCGGCGAGCAGCGCGCGGACCCGGTCAATCGCCGGTCGGCGATCCCTCGCCCAGTACGCGTGGCGCGGCCCTGCCAGCGTCTCCAGCCAGGGGTCGCTCCGTCGGCTGCCGCTCTGCTGCCAGTTGGCTTCGACCGAGAACAGCTCGACCGCGGCCCGCGCGGCGAACGGCAGACCGTAACGCTCGCACCAGTGGTCCGCCCACGCGGAGTCGGGCACGGGATGGAGCCCGACGACCGCCGCCAGAGCGGCCGCCCCCACCGGCGAGGGACTTCCGGCCACATGCGACCGCAGGTGGTCGGACAGCCCGGCATCCGAGCGCGGCGCCTCCACGAACTCCTGGATCCAGGTGGCCTCTTCGGCGATCCGGTCCGCGACCTTGTCGAGCGCCTCCCGGCGCGCCCTGCCGGACCCCCGGTGCACGCCGCCGCGCCGAGGGTGGAGCGTTCGCCGCCAGTTGGCGGGGAGCACGAAGGTGTCCTCGTCGGGCAGGACAAGGGCCTCGGCCTCGGGCGGCGTCGAAGGGGCCGCTCCCGGAGCCGTGCCCGCCGCCGCTACAGCCTCTGCGGCGCCCGAAGCCGAGGCCGCCACCTCGCGGTACCCCTTCTTCTCCTTCTCCGCGATCGATGTGCGGACCTGCGCCGACGCGGCCTCGGCCGACGCATACTCCTTCGTCCGCGTACGCCCGTCGCTCCCGCACCGCCCGTAGCGCACCGTCACCACCACGCCCTCGGCCTCGGTCTCCCAGAACTTCGACGCACTGCCCTCGACGTACTCCCAACGGCGCACGGTCCCGCCCCCTTCACACCCGGACAGCCCGCGCTGCGGCGGGCTTTTCGATCAGTGGTGCCACAGTAGAACGGACCACTGACAACGCAGCGTGACCAGGATGCCCGGAGAGAGAAAGAGCAGGTCGGCCGCTGTGCGAGAGCTATTCCCCGGGGCAGGGGACGAGCGAGGGACGGCCCCGGGACCAGCCGTTCCACCTCGTCCACCGCCGCTCTCCCGAGCCGTTCCAGCCCTTAGCCCGCCGGATGCGGTGTCAGGAAGGCGCCCGGCAGGTCGAGAAGCCGACTGTCCGGAGGCAGGGATTCCGGATCGGTGACGTCGAGTAGGGCGATGATCCGGCCGGCCGCCACCTCGTCCGTCGACGCCGACGTGTCGTGAGCGGGGCAGGGAGCGGTGATTCCTGAGGGAATCCCGGCCCCCTCGCCCGGTCGTGTCAGGGAGCGGAGACGGCGCGCGCGTCGCCGGACGGTGCCCACGACGGCGTCACACCGGTCACCTGGCACACCATCAGGAAGAGCGGGATGGGCGGAGTGTACGGCGTGCGGCTGTCGGGCTGGTGGATGAGCCGGGGCCGTACGGCAGGAACGAAGGCCCCCTTCGCGTAGGCGGCCTGCGCGGGCCAGTCCAGATCGAGATCGGAACCCGCCGGCACGATCCACCACCAGCGGTCGGCGTCCGCGAAGACGCAACCGGTACGTGGCAGATGAGACATCAGTCGGAAGCCGTACCGGGAGGGCACGCCCACCGCGTCGCAGCCCAGGCTCGCCGACAGGGCGGGCGGCAGCGGCAGTCGCACCGTGCCCGTGTCGGTGGCACCCAGGGGCTGCCGGGAGCGGCGCGCTCCGAGCAGATGGGACATCGCGTTCTTCAGCATGACCGCTCCGAGCCGTGCGGCAGTTCCGCCCAGACGATGCGGCCCGAGCCGTTGCCCGCGTCGCGGGAACCCCAGGAACTGCTCATCGCGTCGACGAGCAGCAGGCCGCGTCCGTGCTCGTCGTCCGAGGTGCGGCAGAGCCGCGGTCCGCCGGGCTGGTGTCCCTGGTCCTGCACCGCTATGCGCAGCCTTCTGTCGAGGCAGTGCAGCTCGCACACGACGCGAGCGCTCATGGTGTGCACCACTGCGTTGGTGACCAGTTCCGAGACGATCAGGATGGCCGCCTCGTGCGTGTCCTCGTCCAGCCGCCACTCGTCGAGCCGGGCTCGTGTCAGTCGCCGTGCACCGGCCACCGATTCGGGGTGCGCCGGCAGCGCGAAGCAGTACCGGAGCGCTTCCGTCCCGGGGCTGAGATCCATGTGCCGGGGGATAAGCGCACTGCCAGGTGCCACAACCGATTCCTCACAGTGGGGGCTGCGTCACAATCCGCGATCTCACGCGAACGAGCACGGTCGTGACTAAGTGAACTGGTTCACTCACCAACTCTCCCCCTGTCGAGAACACTTGGCAAGGGGCACTCTGAAAATTTCAGAGTGACTGTGTCTTGGGAGCCCCGCGCATGGCACACTGCTGGCAAACAGCGCATCGGGAGGTCTGAAGTGAGCGAACCGCGGTCCGCCCCGACCGTGGGTCAGGTCGTTCTCGGCAAGCGCCTGCAGGATCTGCGGGAGCGGGTCGGCCTGAGCCGTGACCAGTCTGCGAAGGTGTTGCGGGTCGCACCTGCGACGATACGCAGGATGGAGACCGCCGAGGTCGCTCTCAAGATTCCCTATGTCCAGCTGTTGCTGAAGGCGTACGGGATCGCCGACGACGAGGCCGACGCGTTCGTGGAGCTCGCCGAGGAGGCGAACAAGCCGGGCTGGTGGCAGCGCTACCACGATGTGCTGCCCGACTGGTTCAGCATGTACGTCAGTCTGGAGGGCGCCGCCAGCCTCCTGCGCATGTACGAGCCGCATTTCGTCCCCGGTCTGCTGCAGACCGAGGACTACGCGCGCTCGGTGATGCGCACCGGAGCCGTGGGCCAGACCAGGCCCGAGGACATAGAGCGCCATGTGGCGCTGCGGATGCAGCGCCAGTCGCTGCTCTCCCGGCCGGACGCCCCGAAGCTCTGGGTGGTGATGGACGAGACGGTGCTGCGCCGCCCGGTCGGCAGCGTCGAGGCCATGCGGGGGCAGATCGACCGGCTGCTGGAAGCGACCGAGATGCCGCATGTGACGCTGCAGGTCGCGGAATTCTCGACCGGACACCACCCGGGAACCTACGGCCCCTTCGTCCTCTTCCGTTTCGGCGTCCCCGAACTTCCCGACATGGTTTACAGCGAGTACCTGACCGGTGCCGTCTACTTCGACGCGCGCCCCGAGGTGGCCTCCTACCTCGAAGTCATGGACCGCATGGCGGCTCAGGCCGCAACTGCACAACGCACGAAGGAAATCCTCCGGGACTTCCGCAAGGAGCTGTGATGGACCCCATATACAACGGCATGCCGGCCGCCGAACTCGGCTCCGAGGGCTGGTACAAGCCGTGGAGCGGCGGAAACGGAGGCAATTGCGTCGAAGCCATGAAGCTGTCCGACGGGAGAGTCGCCGTGCGCCAGTCCGCGGATCCCGACGGCCCCGCCCTGATCTATTCCCACGGTGAGATCGCCGCCTTCATCCAGGGCGCCAAGTCGGGCCAGGCGGATTTCCTCCTCACCTGATTCCACGGCCTTCTCGCCGGATCCGCCCTTCCGGAGCCCGCCCCCGTCCCACACTGTTGTTGTTCGCCGACCTATGGACCCATGGAGCGTGCTATGACCGGGCAGGATCCCCGAACCGTCGAGATCGACACCAGCAAGCCGCATCCCGCCCGGATGTACGACTGGTTCCTCGGCGGCAAGGACAACTACCCGGTCGACGAACAGATGGCCCGGCAGTTGCTGGCCGTCGATGCCAGGGGGCGCGACATGGCCCGGGTCAACCGGGCCTTCATGCACCGGGCCACCCGGTGGCTGGCCGAGAACGGGGTCCGCCAGTTCCTCGACATCGGCACCGGTATACCCACCGAGCCGAACCTCCATCAGATCGCCCAGCGGACCGCCCCCGAATCACGCGTCGTCTACTGCGACAACGACCCGATCGTTCTCGCGCACGCCGCGGCCCTGCTGCGCTCCACCCCCCAGGGCGCCACGGAGTACATCCAGGCCGACGCCCGCAAACCCGAGGTCATCCTGGAAGAGGCCGGCACGGTCCTCGACTTCGACAAGCCGATCGCGCTGTCGCTGCTGGCCCTGCTGCACTTCCTGGGTGACGAGGACGGCGCCGCCGAACTCGTCGACCGACTGGTCGAACGGCTCCCCTCCGGCAGCTATCTGGTGCTCTCGCACACCACCGGGGACTTCGATCCCGAGGGCGCGGCGCAGGCATCCGCCATGTACAAGGCGCGCGGGATGACGCTGCGGCTGCGTTCCCACGCCGAAGTCACCACATTCTTCGACGGACTCGAACTCGTCGAGCCGGGTGTCGCGCTCTCCGCGGACTGGCACCCGGAGCTCGGCGAGGTCATCGAGGTGCCGGGTGACGAGCCGATCCCGGGCTACGCGGGCGTCGCCCGCAAGCCCTGACCGTCCGCCCCGTCGGTCCAGCGGCGCGTTCAGCTTCCCAGCGCGTGTCCCTCGTCGCGTCCACGTGCTCGGGGACCTCGTCGTGCCGGTCGCCCATCGTCGGTGTACCGGAGGGCTCGAAGAGCAGCACCGAGGCATCGCCGGAGGCGGAAGGCCTGTGCCACGTCCCGCGCGGCACGACGAACACGGCGCCGGGATCGCGGGCGCCGTGAGCCGCCGTCTTCGCCGCCCACCGCGACGGCGGCCGACGCCAGTTCGTCGAGCACCCCCTGCCCGACGTCCCCGACACCTCGCTCGGCCCGCTCCTGGCCTGGGCCGAGGAGCACCTCGGCACCGGACTCACCGTCAACGGCCTCGCCGGCCCGTGCCGCCGTCAGCCCGGCAACCCTGCACGGCCGATTCCGCGCCCGACTCGGCACGACCCCGCGCGGCCGGCTGACCGAACGCCGGATCACCCTCGCCTGCCGGATGATGGAGCACGGCGAGGAGCGCCTCGACGTGGTCGCCCGTGCCGGCGGGCCGGGCACGACGACGAACCCGCGGACCCGGCTCCGCCGCCGTACCGGACTGACTCCCGGCGGGTACCGTCGCCGCTCCACCCCGACCCGCTGAGCCTCCGGTCCCCGGGTGACAATGGAGGCATGTCACGACGCACCGGACGACCGGGACGGCCCACGCCCACCACCGCCGGCGCACGGAAGTCCGCGTTCCCCGCGGACTCGCCGTGCCCCTGCGGCCTGCCAGCCGTGTACGGGGACTGCTGCGGTCGCCTGCACGCCGGGACCGCCGTCGCACCGACCTGCGAGGCACTCATGCGCTCCCGGTACGCCGCGTTCGTCGTCCGGGACGAGGCGTACCTGCTGCGCACCTGGCACCCGGACACCCGGCCGCCGGCCGTCGACTTCGACCCCGGGATGCGATGGGTGCGCCTGGAGATCCTGGAGACGACGGACGGCAGCCCGTTCCACACGACCGGTACGGTCACCTTCCGCGCGCACTACACGGACCGCGGGCGGCCGGACTCCCTCCACGAGAAGAGCCGCTTCGTGCGTTCCGGGGGCGCCTGGGTGTACTCGACGGCGGACTTCGTCGACTGAACCGGTGGGCCGGGGACGGGTTCTTCAGAGAGCGGCCCCGACCCGGGGCTTCTCCGGCGAGAGCTCCTGCGTCAGATCCTCCGCCAGCAGCCGTTTGGCGATCACGTCCACCGCGGCCCGCAGTTGCCGGTCGTCGGGGCGTGACCCGTGTTCGTCCAGGCGTTCGTTGAGCCACCGCGCCCACGCGACACCGATCGCCGCGGCCTCCCGGCTCCCGGCGGCCGTATGCGTGAACAGGCGGCCGTCGCCGGTGAGGTAGCCCTCCTCGATCATCCGGTCGAAGACCGGGACCAGCACCTCCGGCGGTACCCGGTGCCGGGTCGCGATCAGGCCGAGTCCCGCGTGACCGACCATCCGGGTGAACAGCTCGACCTGCATCACCGCCCAGGCCCCCGCCATGTCCAGCCGGGTGTCCGACTCCGCGACGATCCGCCGCGCCGTGTCCGGACCCGCGCCGCGCAGGATCTTGGCCACGGAGAATTCCAGGAGCCGGGCCGAGTCGCCCGCGCTGGGCTGGGCGAAGCCCTCGCCCATGTCCGTCGAGCCGACCCGCGCGGTGTCCCGCAGCTTCACCTCCTTCAGGAAGAGCGCCACGACGAGCCCCAGGACCGCGACCGGCACCGTCCACAGGAACACGGTGTGCAGCGTGTCGGCATACGCCTGGGCCAGCGGCGCGGACTGCGCGGCGGGCAGTCTGTGCAGCCCCTGCGGGCTCTGCGCGGCCTTCGCCAGCACCGCGGGGTCGCCGCCCGCCCGAGCCGCCGCGGCGATGCCGTCGGTCAGATTCGGTTTCAGCGCGTTGGCGTAGATCGTGCCGAAGACCGCGGTGCCGAAGGAACTGCCGAGCGTACGGAAGAACGTCACGCCCGACGTCGCCGTACCCAGGTCCGAGTAGTCGACCGTGTTCTGCACGGCGATGGTCAGCACCTGCATGGACAGCCCGATACCGACGCCGAGCACCAGCATGTAGAGCGATTCCAGCCAGACCCCGCTGTCCGGGCCCATACGGGAGAGCAGATACAGCCCGACCGCCATGACCAGCGAGCCCACGATGGGGAAGATCCGGTACCGGCCCGTTTTGGAGACCACGTTGCCGCTGAAGACCGAGGCGACGAGCAGCCCGACGACCATCGGCAGCGTCCGTACCCCCGACAGGGTCGCCGAGTCGCCGTCCACGTACTGCAGATACGTCGGCAGGAAGGTCATCGCGCCGAGCATCGCGAATCCCACGACGAAGCTCAGGATCGAGCAGACGGTGAACACCGGATTGCGGAACAGCCGCATCGGCAGCATCGGTTCCTTCGCCCGGAACTCCACCAGGCAGAAGAGCGCCAGCGCCACGACGCCGCCCGCGAAGAGAGCGATGATGACGGGCGAGCCCCACGCGTACTCGTTGCCGCCCCAGCTGGTCGCCAGGATCAGTGCGCTCGCGCCGACCGTGACCAGGGCGATGCCCAGATAGTCGATCACGGGCCGCCCCACGGCCCTCACCGACGGAATCGTGCGGGCGGCGGCGATGACCACGACGATCGCGATCGGCACATTGACGTAGAACGCCCAGCGCCAGCTGAGATGATCGGTGAAGAGCCCGCCGAGCAGCGGCCCGATCACCGTCGACACCCCGAAGACGGCACCCAGCGCACCCTGGTACTTGCCCCGCTCGCGCAACGGGATCACATCGGCGATCAGTGCCATCGAGGTGACCATCAGCCCGCCGGCGCCGATGCCCTGCAGCCCTCGCCAGACGATCAGCAACGTCATATTCGTCGCGAGGCCGCACAGGAAGGAGCCGGTGATGAAGATGATCGCGGACAGCTGAAAGATGATCTTCCGGCCGAACAGATCGCCGAACTTGCCCACCAGGACCGTTGCCACCGTCTCGGCGAGCAGATAGGCCGTGACGACCCAGGACATGTGGGCGGCGCCGCCCAGATCCGAGACGATCGTCGGCAGTGCGGTGCCGACGATCGTCTGGTCCAGAGCGGCCAGCAGAAGCCCCAGCACGATCGTCGCGAAGACGATGTTCCGGCGGCGCGGATCGAGTACGGACGGCGCGGCGGCACTCTGCGCGGCGGGGGCTGTCTCGCTGGCAGTGGTCACGCTTGCACCCTCACACCGGGCCCCGTCCGCCGCATGTGGGGGACGGCCGGACGTGTCGTCAGGCCGACAGATCCCGCAGGGACGTCTTCAGCCGGGTCACGAAAGCCTCCCGTACCGGCTCCGCCACCCGGTCCAGCGAGAGATACGGATTGAGGTCTTCCAACTCGACGAGCAGCAGCTCACCCCGCGCGGTCCGGCAGGCGTCGACCCGCTGGATGCCGTGGTCGAGACTGTTCCACTCCACGAACGAGCCCGCGAATTCCAGATCCGCCGCACTCGGCGCGTACGGCTCCAGCACCCACCGCTGCTCCGGACGCGGCGCGTACAGCGCGTACTGGAAGTCCCGGTCGACGAAGTAGAACGACACCTCGTACCGGAAGTCGATCCGCGGCTGGACGAGCATCAGGCCGTCGTCGCTCTCCGGCAGTGCGGCCTGCGGTACGAACCGCAGACCGACCGAATCCGCTCCCAGCTTCGGCTTGACCACGTATTCCGGGGCCGCAGGCAGCAGCCCCAGATCAGCCGCCCTGTCCACCGTAGGGATCACCGGATGTCCCGCCCGGCTCAGATCGACCAGATACTGCTTGCCGGCCATGTCCCCGCGACCGTGCAGCGGGTTGTAGACGGGTACGCCCAGCTCCAGCGCCCGCGCGCGGAACGCGTCGTACGCCTCCTGGTAGTGCAGCACCGGACCGCTGTTGCGTATGACGACCATGTCGAAGCCGTCGAGCAACGCGGCGGCGTCCCGGGGATGACACAGCGCGACATCGAACTCCTCCCGCAGCCGCGACGACAGGTGGATGTCCTCGTCGCAGTAGCGGCGGCCACGAGCCTCGTAGGAGAGGTCGGTGACGAAGAGCAGGGACGGGCGCGGGCCCTCGGACATGGTGTTCCCCCAGGGGTGTGTCTGCGGACGGCGGATCAATAACCTTGACGGCGTTGCCCGTCAACGACCCTGGAGCGCCATGACGTCAGCCCCGTACGAGTCGACCGCATCGCAAGCGTCGCCAGTTCCGGACATTCTCTCTCCCGCCTTCGCCGCCGATCCCTACGGGGCCTACCGGATCATGCGCGAGAGCGCCCCGCTGATCCGGCACGAGGCCACGAACAGCTACCTCGTCTCCCGGTACGAGGACGTGGAACGGATCTTCAAGGACAGGGCCGGCGAGTTCACCACCGAGAACTACGACTGGCAGATCGAACCGGTCCACGGCCGGACGATCCTCCAGCTCAGCGGCCGTGAGCACGCCGTGCGCCGGGCCCTGGTCGCCCCTGCCTTCCGGGGCGCGTACCTTCAGGAGAAGGTGCTGCCGGTCATCGAGCGCAACGCGCGCGAGCTGATCGACGCCTTCCGGCACACCGGCGAGGCCGACCTCGTCGACGCGTTCGCCACCCGCTTGCCGGTCCTCGTCGTCGCCGACATGCTCGGCCTGGACAGGGCGGACCACGACCGCTTCCACGGCTGGTACACCACCGTCATCGCCTTCCTCGGCAATCTCGCGGGCGACCCGGAGGTGGCGGCGGCCGGTCAGCGGACCCGCCGGGAATTCGCCGAGTACATGATCCCGATCATCCGGCAGCGCCGGAACACGCCCGGCGACGATCTGCTCTCCGCACTCTGCGCCGCCGAGGTCGACGGGGTGCGGATGAGCGACGAGGACATCAAGGCGTTCTGCAGTCTGCTGCTCGCGGCGGGCGGCGAGACCACCGACAAGGCCATCGCCTCCCTCTTCGCCAATCTGCTCGCCCACCCCGAACAGCTCGCCGCGGTACGGGAGGACCGCTCCCTCATCGAGAGGGCCTTCGCCGAGACGCTGCGCCACAGCCCGCCGGTCCATATGATCATGCGCCGGACGGCGACCGAGGTGGAGCTCAGCGGCGGCACGGTGCCCGCCGGAGCCACCGTCACCTGTCTGATCGGTTCCGCCAACCGCGACGAGTCCCGCTACAGGGAGCCCGACCGCTTCGACATCTTCCGCTCCGATCTGACCGGCACCACCGCGTTCTCGGCGGCGGCCGACCACCTGGCGTTCGCGCTCGGCCGGCACTTCTGCGTGGGCGCGCTGCTGGCTCGGGCAGAGGTGGAGACGGGCGTGAACCAGCTGCTCGACGCACTGGGGGAGCTGCGGCTCGCGGACGGTTTCACCTCCTTCGAGCAGGGCGTCTTCACCCGGGGCCCGCGATCGCTGCCGGTACGGTTCGCCCCGGTCCCCGGCTGACCGCGCGAGCGACCGGCCGGAAGCGGTTCAGCGGATGTGGCGCCCGGAGACAGCGCGATCACCAGGCGCCGGATCTCGCTCGTCCCCTCGAAGGTCGGGTGGATCTCGGCGTCGCGGTACATCCGCTCCACCGGATGCTCCCGGCCGTATCCGGCGCCTCCGAGGATCTGGACAGTCTTCTCCGTCACCGCGACGGCCAGGGCGTCACCAGGAACTGCCGGGGCGCACCGGCAGCCGCGGGTGGTGGGCGGCCAGGATCTTGTTCGCGCGTGCCAGCTCGGAGAGTGCCTGCTCGCGGTCGGCCTGGTCCTCGGCGCAGAGCCGTGGGCCCCGGAACCTGCGCACCTCGCGCGCGGCGCATGCGGCGTCGAACTCCGCCTGCAGGATGTGCGGCGGGATGCAGGACCCGATCAGCGCGGCGACCCGGTCCGGGATCGGCACGGGGACGAGGAGGTGTGAGGCGGTCATGAGGGGTGCCCTCTCGGATGGTTGGCCAGGAGGTGGTTCTCGGTGCGGCCGCCGGGTGGGCGGCCGACTCCTCCATGTGTACGGGACGCAGTTCCGGGTTTCTCGTTGAGAACGTCTCCGTGTGGCAACCGTTTGAGAGTGACCGGGTATTTCCCCTTACTCGTTAGTAAGTTGACTCATCGTGACGTACGTGCTGCGTGATCCGAACGAGAGGCGCTAGAGGGACACGTCGGTGCCGCGCTCGCGCAGCTGGAGTGCCCGTAGTACGGCCTCGGTCGAGAACCGGCTTTCCGGATCGACCAGTTGTGCACCGAAGATGGTCTCCAGATTGCGCATCCGGTACCGGACGGTCTGAGGATGCACATCGAGCAGCTCGCCCATGTGGGCCGCGGTCCCCCTGGTTTCGAGCCAGACGCGGAGCGTTTCGATCAGCCGCTCGCGCCGGTTGGCGCTGATCCCCGCGATCGGAGCAAGTTCGCGCCGGGCGAGTTGATCGAGGAGGGCCGTGTCGGAGAGGAGCCACAGCGTGATGAGGTGGTCCTCGCACAGGACGAGCGGCGCGTCCGCGATGATCCCGGCGTCGACGAGTTCGAGGACCCGGCGGGCCCAGCGGACCGAGTCCGAGGCGAGGGCTGTGGGGACGGTCAGTCCGATGGCGACCCGGGTGCCGAGGAGGGCGCGCTCAAGCATCTGTCTTCGCGCCTCGTCGAGCGGCCCCGGGACGAGTAAGTGGGGCTGCGGAGCACTGAGGTCGACCAGGACGTCGCGGTCCAGGCCGGCCCGGTCGAGCCCGGCCGGGGCTCGGGCGGCGACCAGGGTCACCTGTTCCGGCAGCGTCCAGCCGGTCTGCTCGCAGAGCTCGGCGATGGCGGTCCGGGGCACCGGCCGCCCGGCGAGGACCAGATGCAGCAGACGGCGGCGCATGGCCTCGCTCTGCTCGCCGGACTGCGACTGCACTTCCAGGAAGCCCTCGCGGGAGAGCGACTCCAGTTCGTCGATGTAGGCGAACAGCGCGTCGGCGAAACTGAGCATCAGAGTCGGGGAGAAGCTGTAGCTCCGGCCGACCTTCTTGGCCCGGCGCAACGCCACCCGGGCGCCGAGCCGATAGGCCCCCTGCAGCGTCTCCATGCTTCGGCCCTCATACGCCTCGAACCGTCCGAAACGACGGCACATGTCGTCGCGAAGGGTGGTGGAGGTGGACGGCTCGGCGACCAGATCGACGAACGACGCGAGGCTCTGTTCCACGCCGACACGAATGGCCTGGCCGTTCGGGCCGTCGAGCAGGCGCGCGTATTCCGGATAGGCCCGGGTGACCTCGACGCCGATTTCTTTGATCAGGCTCGGCAGTTCGGGCCGCATGATTGCGGCGAATTCCTGGGGGAGCGGGCCCAGTGGGTCTCCGGTGTCCGACGGCTGTACACGTTCTGGCATGACTGTCCCCTTGCTCTCCGGCGCCCGGTGGGGGTGAGGCGGTGGGGGGAAAGCGCTCCCATCAACCGGCAGGTGCGTACCAAGTTCGCGATGAAGATAGACCAAGTCAGCTGCTGTGCCCACTACTTGTACAAGATCGGAGTGCAAGGGGCACGCATCTCGGCCGCGCTGTGGTGCTTCCGTGCAGGTGGGGCAGCAATGCTCACTTCCGGACAACGTATTTCGGCCGCTTGTTTCTCGACGACAAAAAGACCGGCGTCGGTGAAGCGGTGCGGTGGGTGGCAGGAGCGGGGCGGTCGACGGCGTCCTGCTGTGGGCAGACCCCCGCGGGGCGGCCTCCTGGAGGCGGTCGTGCCTGTGTGCAGGCCGCGGGTGGGCCGGACCGGCAGATGTCTCGCCGAGCGGAGTGGCGCGTTCATCACGTCCGGGAGCCCGCCGCCGGCCGGGTCTCCTTCCTGCGGAAGAGGTCCCGCACCCCGCGAGCCCATCCGTCGCGCCTGTAAATGCGCATCCGTTGACAAGCCCTCAGGCTCCGTCTGCTCATTTCTGGATCAAAAATCGGTTATCGCAAAAGATCTTAACCGGCAGGATTGTGTCGCCGTGTTTCCCGCAAGTAACATCACGGCTCAGCCAATTAAGACATGCAATTCGCCGGAAAATGGCTGCTCGGTCTCCGGGCTCCGGATCCACCCGCGACGTACGTACTACTGAAACCGGGCCGTCGGCGTTCATCCGACGTGGCCGTGCCCCAGAAAGTCCGCACACAACGCATGCAGTCACTCTTGGCGCCGATGCCGCCTGCGTTGAAACCGGCCAACTCCATGTACGACGCCGCCCAGGGGCGGCAGTCAAGAGGGGACGACATGAGAATCGCTTCGACCGGAGCGCGCGTGGGGCTGCTCTCAGCCTGTACCGCGTTCGTCGCCGTGCTGTCCACCGGAACGGCCACCGCGGCCACTCAATTGAACGGGCACTGGGCGCCGTTCAACCGGTGCCCGGTGGACGCACCTGCCATGCTGGCGGCCGACGGCGTGACGAACATCGCGACCTGCATCTCCTCGCATTCGGCCGGCGGCTCGATCAAGCTGGGCAATACGCAGGTGCCGACCGGCAACACCGACCTCCAGCTCGGAGTGATCCAGCACAGCGACGGCACCACATCGCTGATCGCCCCTCCGGAGGGGGCGCTCGTGGCCGACTCCGCGGACCTCCCGGGCGGTCTGCTCGGTCTCATGTGCCCG
The DNA here is from genome assembly GCF_044740965.1 of Streptomyces sp. NPDC088252. Lineage (NCBI taxonomy): Bacteria > Bacillati > Actinomycetota > Actinomycetes > Kitasatosporales > Streptomycetaceae > Streptomyces > Streptomyces sp. NPDC088252. The sequence continues at coordinate 40,273 of NZ_JBIURS010000022.1, forward strand.
AGCGGTATCCCGGTCGTCTCGGGAATCTGCAACCAGATCACCAACAGCACCCTCAACAAGGTGACCGCGACGATCGAACCGGCGGGTGCCCCGAGGGACTTCAACATGGCGGCGAGCTTCGGCGCCGGTCAGCCGATCCTGTCGATTCCTGTCCGCATCCATCTGCGGAACCCGTTCCTCGGCGACAAGTGCTACATCGGAACCACTTCGGACCCGATCGTGCTGAAGCCGCAGAACAACACCGCTCCCTCTCTCTCGCTGCAGCAGTTCGACGGCAACGGGACGCCCAGTGACTCGGGCGAGATGGGGCGCTACACCTTCGGCGGTGCCGATCAGGGGGACTCCACCTACGCGGTCCCGGGAGCCAGCGGCTGCGGCGCCGGCCTGTTGGACTGGGCGGTCAACCTGAAGACCAGCCTTCCCTCGGCCTCGGGCAAGAACAACGTGGTCCTGGACCAGGCCTCCACGTACTTCGCGAGCCCCTACGATCCTGCGGGCCTGGCCCCGAACGAGGGCAAGGCCTTCTCGCAGTACTGGCACTCCGCCGTCCGGTAGGAGAGGGCGCGCTGCCGGTTTCCGGTCGCCCTGGCGGCCGCCCCGCGGTGGCACACCTGGGCGGGGCGACGGGCGGCCGGGGCGATTGTCCTGAACGGGACGACGACGGGTGGGCGTCCGTACGCCCACCCCTGCACCCTCCGGATACGGAATCCGCCGCCCTGCGCCCGGACTACGAACTTGTGCGTTTGAATTAACCCTTCGAGTATTGCCGGGCGCCGCAGAATTAAGAGAACACAAGAGAACAGATGAATGGAAGCGCGGGCTCTTCTCGATTCCGAATCGATGGAGTAGCGTACCGTCCGGTGGTCGCCCCTACGCCACAACGATCAGCACCACACCCCGATCGCATCGCGTGAATTCCGCGCTCGACAGCATCGCGGGTCCAGTTGCAACCCGCCCCGTACGTCGGCGGGAGTACTTCCCCGAAAGAAATCCGCTGTTGGATCGTGACGGTCGTTTCGTCCGAGTCCAACTCATTCCCCAACGGGACAGGAAAAGGGAGAAGTTCCATGCGCAAGAAGACGAGAATCCTGGCCGCAGTCGGTGCCGCGGCCGCCGCGGTGGCCCTCGCCACCCCGTCGGCGTTCGCCGGTCCGACCGCCCCGTGGACCATCACGCCGACCGGCGGCTTCAACGGGACCGCCGGTGTCACGGTGCTGACGGACAACAACGGCAACAAGATCCAGTGCGCCACATCCACCGCGGCGGGGAACACCCCGACGTCCCCGGTCAGCGGCAGCCCGGCGAAGCTGGCAAACATCACGTCCATCTCGTTCAACTCGCCCTGCACCGGGCCGTTCAGTTCCACCTGGACCGTCACCACCAAGGTCACGCCCCCGTGGGAGATCTGGGGCAACACCTACGCGGCGGGCGCCGGGACCAACTTGACCGGCCAGACCACCGGTCAGATCAAGGCGATCAGCGCGACGGTGAGCGGCAGCAGCGTCCTCGGACCCTGCACCTTCGACGTCACCGGCAGTGTCGCCGCGAAGTACAACAACCCCAGCGCGGGCGGCTCCAACGGCACCCTCGACACCTCGGGCGGCGGCCTCACGCTGACCATCGCCAACAAGGTCGGCGGCGGCTGCGGAATCGTCGGTACCACGGCGAGCTTCGCGGGTCTGTACACGATCAAGAGCACGGCCGCCGGCACGCCCTCGCCGGTCATCGTCGGCTGACGATCTCCCGGTGGGACCGGAGGAACGTGTACGGGTGCCCAGTCACAAGGAATGTGACTGGGCACCTGTGCGACGCATGACATCCGGCCCCGGCCCCGGTGTCCTTTCGCGCAGGAGGCGATAATTCCACGCCGCCGCCTTGTCATCGAATGACAAGAATCCCCTGCTGTCGCTCGAATCGAAACCCGACTCTTCCCAGCCGCGACCGGTGTGCGTAGCGTACCCATCGGTAGGGACCGATTTCGGCTGTTCGAAGGCCCGCTACCCACCAGTGGACCCACATCCGCAACCATGTGGCTTTCATGTCCACGCATGCTGGAAGGACTCATGCGCATGACCGTCGACGCACGCGTCTCAGCACGGCGACCGCTCCACTTTGCCGTGGGTGGGGCACTCGTCGTCGCCACCGCATTCATTCCGGGCGCTGAATCGATGGCGGCCGACCAGAATTCCGAGATCGCGCTCGCCTACGAATGCGAATTCCCCTCGGGCGCTGCGGGAGTCGATGTCACTGTGTCGGCCTCGCTGCCTGCGTCGGTGGGAACGGGTGAAGCGGTTCGGCCGGACCATGTCTCGGTCGTGGTGAAACTGCCGCAGGCGGCCCTCGAACAATTCACCGGCCAGGAGGCGACGAGTCTGTCGGCCGACGCGCGGCTCACCGTGCGGCACCGCAGCGGTGACCGGTCGGCCGATGCCGCCTGGGCGAATCTCGACGCGCCGCCGGTGCCGATCCCCGCCGAGGGCGGACTGGAGCTGACCGCGACCGGCGACGTGCCCACGGCGACATTCGGCGCCCCGGGGAAGGCCACCCTCGCGCCTGCCGGTCTCGCCCTGGCGCTCACTCCCCGCAAGGCCGACAACTCCCCGACGACGCCGCCGAGTCTCCAGGTCGTGTGCGAGCCCGCACCGGACCAGGACACCACGCTGGCGACCGTGCTCGTCGAGGGCTCCCGCTCCGGATCCACGCCGGAGCCCGCGGTGAGCACCCCGAAGCCGGACACGACGGACACCAGGCCGGGAGCCGGGTTCTCCTCGGACACCCGCAAGAAGATCAAGGCCCTCACCGACAGGACGCTGGACGGCGAGGACGACCCGGGCGGCAGCTGTCCCATCGTGATCCCGCCCGAATGGGTGATGACGACGGCGGACACCTATGTGGCGGGCTACGCCAACGCCGCCAAGATGGACGGTGCCGTGGCCCTGGGGCCCGCGCACATGAAGGTGACGCTGAACAAGGTCTACATCAACGACTCGTGCGCCTCCACGGTCGATGTGACGTCCGAGGCGGAATTCGAGTACCAGGGCCGGCGACAGCTGCCGCCGGCCAGATCCACCTTTCTGACGTACGGGTTCATGCCCACCACGGCCGTCGTGGAACTGGAACAGGTGGGCCCGCCGGCCGTCGTGCAGACGCACACGGTCACCAACACGCCCGAGTATCCGGAGAGCACGACGGTCACCACACAGCTCTCCATGCGGATACACGACGTCAAGGTGAACGGCGTCCCGCTGGACGTGGGCGACAACTGCCGGACGGCCGAGCCCTTCGAACAGGTCCTCAAGGCATGGGGCCAGAGCTATCCGCGCTCCGGCTACCTCGTCGCGTACGGCGGAACCCTGTCCGGCTACGCGCACATACCGCCGTTCAAGGGCTGCGGGGTGGACGAGAACCTGGACGCGGTCTTCACCTCCGCGATCTCCAGCGCGGGGAAGGCGGCCGACAACTACACGAAGATGACGCAGGCCGCGCTGTGTGTGGCGACGAACCCGGACGGCCCCGACTGCCCGCCGAAGATCCCCACCCCCGAACGGTGAGCGGCACCTGAGGCATTTGACGTCGACGCATGGGCTCTTCCGGTCCCACGGGACCGGGGGAGCCCAATGTGCTTGTGGCATCCGCGCCCCCGTGGCCGAGGGGGGCACCGGCCATGCCGAGGGCCGGTCTACGGCCGGGGCGGCCGGGACCCTGTCGCTGCTCCACCATCGGCGGAATTTCTCACTTTCCGACAGGTTTATCGCGGCCATTACTCACCTGGAAACAAGGAATCGGGGTCGTACGGCCGACGTGAAGAAAGTTCAGTGTCCAGTATTGCGAATTCAGGTTACTGAGCCGTAGCGTCCCACCTGAGCAGGTCGGAAACGCGTCCGCACCTGGTTGTTCGATGCACCTGGAGTCCTGGTCGCGCCCTTTTGCGGCCCGCAATTCCCACCGGGCGGCCCGTCGCCCGAACCCTCGGTTCCGGGGTGGTGCGCCCCTCGTCGGGATCGCGGTCCGGACCCCGGTGCGCGCACAGGAGTGCTTGCGCAGTTTTCGACAAGGTCGGGTGGCGGCTTTGTCAAAGAGTGACAAGTGATCCACATCCAGCACATCGTTCGTCGGATTCGGCTGTTCAACGGCTTGTCCTGGCGGTTTCGACGGACATACCGTGCGCCTCCTGGTGCATGGGTGACGAGCCGCCATGGGATTTCTCAGAGCCGGAGAGCGCTGACAGATGACTTCGTTCACAACAACTTCGAAGGAGGGCCGATGGGAATCGAAGTAGTCGTCGAGGGCCTCACGAAGTCCTTCGGCAAGCAGAACATCTGGCAGGACGTCACCCTCACACTGCCCGCCGGTGAGGTGAGCGTCATGCTCGGTCCTTCCGGCACCGGAAAGACCGTGTTCCTGAAATCCATCATCGGTCTGCTGAAGCCCGAGCAGGGGCGCGTCCTCATCAACGGCGTGGACATGGTGAACAGCCCCGAGCGCGACATCATGGAGACCCGGAAACTCTTCGGGCTCATGTTCCAGGACGGCGCCCTCTTCGGCTCGATGTCGCTCTTCGACAACATCGCCTTCCCGCTGCGCGAGCACACCCGCAAGAAGGAATCGGAAATCCGCCGGATCGTCATGGAACGGATCGACATAGTCGGTCTGCTCGGTGCCGAGGAAAAACTCCCCGGCGAGATATCCGGCGGTATGCGCAAACGCGCCGGGCTGGCCCGAGCGCTCGTCCTGGACCCGCAGATCATTCTCTGCGACGAACCGGACTCCGGGCTGGACCCGGTCCGCACCGCGTATATCTCCCAGCTGCTCATCGATCTCAATGCGCAGATCGACGCGACGATGCTCATCGTCACCCACAATCTCGACATCGCGGCCACCGTCCCGGACAACATGGGCATGCTCTTCTGCCGCAATCTCGTCACCTTCGGGCCGCGCGAGGTGCTGCTCACCAGCGATGTGCCGGTCGTCTCCCAGTTCCTCGCAGGACGCCGCGAGGGCCCCATCGGGATGGCCGAGGAGAAGGACGCCGCGACGCTCGCCGCCGAAGAGGTGAACGGCTACGGCGTCGGCATCAGTTCCGCCAACGGCCCGCGCACCGTCGTGCCGCAGTTGGAGCCGTCGCCCGGCATGCCCGTGCGGCAGGCCGCCCTGCGCCGCCGGGAACGGGTCCTGTCGATGATGGGCCAGCTGCCCGAGGCCGCTCGCACGGCCATCATGAACAGCTACGCCCCGGCCGCGGGCGGTGGACGCCCATGACGGCGCCCATGCCGGTGAGACCCCCCGAGCCGCCCGGGGCCGACACGGCCGGCGCGGCCGGGCCGAGGACACCGGAGCAGCGGTCTCCGGCTCGGCTGCTCGCGCCGCTGCGCGAGACCGGGAAGCTGTTCTCCCTCGCCGGGACCGTGAGCCGGGAGATCTTCCGCAGGCCCTTCCAGGTGCGGGAGCTCATCGAACAGTTCTGGTTCGTCGCCAGCGTCACCATCCTGCCCGCCGCGCTCGTCTCCATCCCGTTCGGCGCGGTCATCGCCCTCCAGGTCGGCTCGCTGACCCAGCAGCTCGGCGCCCAGTCGTTCACCGGCGGCGCCAGCGTCCTCGCCGTCATCCAGCAGGCCAGCCCGATCATCGTGGCACTGCTGATCTCCGGTGCGGCGGGATCGGCCATCTGCGCGGACCTCGGTTCGCGGAAGATCCGCGAGGAACTCGACGCGATGGAGGTCATGGGCGTCTCGCCCGTCCAGCGGCTCGTCGTCCCGCGCGTCCTGGCCACGATGCTGGTGGCCGTCCTGCTCAACGGCCTGGTCTCCGTCGTCGGGACGCTCGGCGGCTACTTCTTCAACGTGATGCTGCAGCACGGCACCCCCGGGGCCTATCTCGCCAGCTTCTCCGCGCTCGCCCAGCTCCCCGACCTTTACATCAGCGAGGTCAAGGCGCTGATCTTCGGCTTCATCGCGGGCATCGTCGCCGCCTATCGCGGGCTCAACCCGCGCGGCGGCCCCAAGGGTGTCGGTGACGCGGTCAACCAGTCCGTCGTCATCACCTTCATGCTGCTGTTCTTCGTGAACATGGTTCTCACGGCGATCTACCTCCAGATCGTCCCCGCGAAGGGGAGCTGACCGATGTCGATGCTCAGCTGGCTCGATCGCTCGGGCGAGCAACTCACGTTCTACGTAAGGGCATTGGTCTGGATCCCACGGACGTTGCGCCGCTATCTGCGCGAGGTCCAGCGGCTGCTGGCCGAGGTGGCCTTCGGTAGCGGCGGTCTCGGCGTCGTCGGTGGAACCATCGGCGTGATGATCGCGATGACCCTCGCCACCGGCACGGTCGTCGGCCTCCAGGGGTACGCGGCCCTCAACCAGATCGGCACCTCGGCCTTCACGGGCTTCATCTCCGCCTACTTCAACACCCGCGAGATCGCCCCCCTCGTGGCCGGACTCGCGCTTTCTGCGACGGTCGGCGCCGGTTTCACCGCCCAGCTCGGCGCGATGCGGATCAACGAGGAGGTCGACGCACTGGAGGCGATGGGCGTGCGGTCCATGCCCTATCTCGTCACCACCCGGATCATCGCCGGCGTCGTCGCGATCATCCCGCTGTACGCGATCGGGCTGCTCTCCTCGTACCTCGCGTCCCGTTACGTCACCGTCCTGTTCAACGGGCAGTCCGCGGGCACCTACGACCACTACTTCAATCTCTTCCTCTCCCCGGACGATGTGCTGCTCTCGGTGCTCAAGGTGCTGATATTCAGCGTGATGGTGATCCTCGCCCATTGCTACTACGGCTTCCACGCCACGGGCGGGCCCGCCGGGGTGGGCGTGGCGGTCGGCCGGTCGGTGCGCAACGCCATCGTGCTGATCAGCCTCACCGACTTCTTCCTCTCCCTCGCCATCTGGGGCGCCACGACGACGGTGAAGGTGGCCGGCTGATGAACGCTCACCGCACGCAGACCGTCCGTCGCAGACTCGCCGGACTCGCCTTCCTCCTCGTACCCGCCGTGCTCGTGTGGGTGTCGGTCTCGGTGTACAGGAAGGACTTCACCCATGACGCCACCGTGACCGTACGCACCGGGAGCGTCGGCAACGAGATGCACGACAACGCGGAGGTGAAGCTCCGCGGCGTCGTCGTCGGACAGGTCCGGACCATCTCGGCCGACGGGGACGGGGCCCGGCTCACCCTCGCCATCGAACCCGACAAGCTGGACCGCATCCCGGCCGACGTGACCGCCCAGATGCTGCCCACCACGCTCTTCGGGGAACGGTTCGTGGCCCTCGTACCGCCCGCGGTGCCGTCCGCGCAGACCCTGCGGGCGGGGGCCGTCATCCCGCAGGACCGTTCCAGCAACGCCATCGAGCTGGAGGAGGTCCTGGACAACGTCCTGCCGCTGCTGACCGCGGTGAAGCCGGAGAAGCTCGCCGCCACCCTGGGCGCGGTCTCCCAGGCGCTCGAAGGGCGTGGCGAGAAGCTCGGCGACACACTGAGCACCCTCGACGCCCACCTGGCCAGGTTCAACCCCCAACTCCCCACGCTCAACGCCGACATCAAGGAACTCGTCAAGGTGAGCAAGGTGTACGGGGACGCCGCGCCCGACGTTCTCGACGCACTCACCGACTTCACCACCACCAGCGGCACGATCGCCGAACAGCAAGCGGAGCTGGCCGACCTGTACGGGGCCACCACCGCCTCCGCGCAGGACCTCACCTCCTTCCTGCGGGAGAACAAGGACAACCTGATCCGGCTCTCCGCCACGAGCAGGCCGACACTGGAACTGCTCGCGCGGTACTCCGACGAATTCCCCTGCACCCTGCGGACCATGGCCGGCTTCGTCCCGGCCATGGACAAGGCGCTCGGCAAGGGCACCGACCGGCCCGGACTCCACGTCACCGTCAAGAGTGTGAAGTCCAGGGGCAAGTACGTGCCCGGCCGGGACACCCCGGTCTACGACGCGACCGGCGGACCGCACTGCTACTCCGTGCCGTACGTGGGCCGGGCCGTTCCGACCGCCGACGCCCGTACGGCCGGGGCGGTCGAACCGGCCGCCGGCCGGCCCGGCGGCGAACCCGCCGTCACCACACCCTCGGACCGGGGCACCGCCCTCGGCATGCCCAACTCCCCGCAGGAGAGCCGACTCGTCAACGAACTGGTCGCTCCCTCACTGAAAGTCCAGCCGCAGACCCTGCCCGACTGGAGCAGTGTGCTCATCGGTCCGGCCTTCCGCGGTGCGGAGGTGAAGCTCAAGTGAAGCGCCGCTCTCTCGCCAGGCCGCTCGCGAAATCGATCGTCTTCATTCTGGTGACCGTTCTGGCCACCACCGTCCTGGCGCTGTCCATCGCCAACACGGGGGTCGGCGACACCACCACGTACAAGGCCAGGTTCACGGACGTCACCGGGCTGATCGTCGGTGACAGCGTGCGGATCGCCGGGGTCAAGGTCGGGCAGGTCGAGTCCATCGAGGTGGCCGACAAGCGGCTGGCCGAGGTCGGCTTCGCCGTCCGCAAGGGACGCAGGCTCCCCGCCTCGGTGACCGCCTCGATCAAGTACCTCAACATGGTCGGTCAGCGCTACATCGACCTCGACCAGGGCGCGGGACCGGTCGGCCGCAGCTTCGCGGCCGGAGCGACCATTCCGCTCTCCCGCACGACCCCGGCGCTCGATCTCACCCAGCTCTTCAACGGCTTCCAGCCGCTCTTCGAAGGACTCTCCCCGCCGGACGTCAACCAGCTCGCGGGCTCCATCGTCCAGGTGCTCCAGGGCGAGGGCGGCACCGTCGACAGCATCCTCCAGCACGTCGGCTCGCTGACCGGAACGGTCGCCGCCAAGGACAAGGTGATCGGCGAGGTGATCAAGAACCTCAACACGGTCCTGAAGACCGTCAACGACCGCGAGGCAGGCTTCGACGACCTCGTCGTCACCCTGCGGAAACTCGTCACCGGATTCTCCGGAGACCGCAAACCGCTCGGTCAGGCGGTGACCGCGATGGGGGCGCTCACCACCGTCACCGCGGACCTCCTCGACGACGGCCGCAAGCCGCTCAAGGACGACATCAAGCAACTCGGCCGATTGTCCGACCAGTTGGACAAGGGAACACCGCAGATCGAGAACTTCCTGCAAAAGACCCCGGCCAAGATGGAAGCGATCGGCCGCCTCGCCTCGTACGGCTCGTGGCTCAACCTCTACCTCTGCGAGGCCAGGGTCAGCGGTGTGACGACCTCGGACGGCAGCGCCCCGCCCACCGGCATCGTGGTCACGAAACCGAGGTGCCGGGCATGAGGATCAAACCCCTACGGGAACGCAACCCCGTCGCCGTGGCCGTCGTCGGACTGATCGTCCTCGCCCTCGTCGGCCTGGCCGCCTACCGCGCCGACTCGCTGCCCTTCATCGGCGGCGGAACCACCTACCACGCCGACTTCACCGAGTCCGCCGGACTCAGCGAGGGCGACGAGGTACGGGTCGCCGGGGTGAAGGTCGGCGAGGTCACCGGAGTCTCGCTCGACGGCGCCAAGGTGAAGGTCGGCTTCAGGGTGAAGGACGTCTGGATCGGCAACTCCTCGACCGTGGGGATCGCCATCAAGACGCTGCTGGGCGAGAAGTACCTCGCCGTCGACCCGCTGGGCGACGCCCCGCAGGACCCGCACGAGCGCATCACGGCGAGCCGCACCACCTCCCCGTACGACGTCACCCAGGCGTTCAACGGACTCGGCGAGACCATCGGGGAGATCGACACCCAGCAGCTCGCCAAGAGCTTCGAGACGATCTCCGCCACCTTCAAGGACTCTCCGCCGGACGTGAAGAGCGCCGCCGACGGGCTGTCCGCCCTGTCGAAGACGGTCTCCGAACGGGACGCCCAGCTCGCCACTCTCCTCAAGGGCAGCAAGCAGCTCACCAAGACGCTCGCCGACAAGAAGAGCAGCTTCGAAACCCTGCTGGAGGACGGCAATCTGCTGCTCGGCGAGATCCAGGCGCGCCGCGACTCCATCCATCTGCTGCTCACCGGCACCCGGAAGCTGGGAACCCAGCTCACCGGCCTCGTCGAGGACAACAACAAGCAGTTGGGTCCCACCCTGGCCTCGCTCGGCCGGGTCACGGCGGTGCTGGTGAAGAACCGCAAGAGTCTCGACAAGGTGCTGTCGCTCGCCGGTTCGTACAACCGCCTCGTCGGCAACACCCTCGGCAGCGGACGGTGGTTCGACAACTACGTCTGCGGGGTCGTCCCGAAGAACTACCTGCCCGCCGGCACACCCGCAGGACCCGAATGCAAGCCACCCAAGCAGCAAGGCGGCCGATGAGATGAGAATGACGCGCATCGTCGGCATCGGCGCCGGACTCGTCGTGGTGGCCGTCGCGGCCACCACCGGGGTGAGGGCCATGGACGACGAAGGAACGACGACCATCACCGCCTACTTCGACCAGGCCACCGGTGTGTACGCCGGATCGGACCTGCGGATCCTCGGCGTCAAGGTCGGCAGGGTCGAGTCGGTCACGCCGCGCGGCGAAGAGGTCAGGGTCACCCTGCGGGTCGACAAGGGCGTCAAGGTCCCCAAGGGCGCTCACGCCGTGGTCGTCGCCCCCAGCCTCGTCGCCGACCGCTACGTCCAGCTCGCTCCCGCGTACGACGGGGGACCGCTGATCGCGGACCACGCCGTGCTCCCCGCCGCGAACAACGCCACGCCGGTGGAGGTCGACCAGCTGTACGACTCCATCACGAAGCTGTCCAAGGCCCTCGGCCCCGAGGGAGCCAACGCCGACGGAGCGCTCTCCGGACTCCTGGACACCGGTGCCAAGAACCTCGACGGCAACGGAAAGGCCATCGGGAACTCCATCGAGCAGTTCGGCAAGGCGACCAAGACCCTCGACCGGAGTAGCGGAAACCTCTTCGACACGCTGTCCTACCTGCAGACCTTCACCACCATGCTGAAGGAAAACGACGGCAATGTGCGCGCCGCCGAACAGCAGCTCAACTCGGTCACCGGATTCCTCGCCGACGACAAGGAGAACCTCGGCGCCGCCCTGAAGGAGCTGGGCACCGCCCTGGGCCAGGTCAAGACCTTCATCCAGAAGAACCGCGGCGCCCTGAAGGCGAACGTGGACGCCCTGGTGCCGCTCACCCAGACCCTGGTGGACCAGCGCGCCTCACTCGCCGAGTCGATGGACACGCTGCCTCTCGCCGCGGCCAACGTCGTCGACGCCTACGACCCGGTGAACCGCACCCTCAACGGCCGCACGAACCTCAATGAGCTCTCCATGGGCGGACCGCTCACCGAGGGCCCGGCCACCGGACTCGCGGGCCTCGCACCGGTGGACGCCACACGGCAGAAGGCGCTGCCCGCCCTGCCGCTTCCGACCGTCGGCACCGTCTACGGAACCCCGGCCAAGACCACCACGGACAAGAAGGGGGAGAACCGATGAGCCCGGCCCTGCGCAGACCCGGACCCCGCACGACCGGCGTCGTCGCGGTGCTGGCCGTGGGGGTCGGCCTCGTCGCCCTGGTCGTCACCGGCGCCGGCCTGCCGGCGTTCACCGGCATCGACCAGCTGCCGCTGCCCGGTGGCGCCGACCTCGGTGACCATCCCTACGAGATCACCGCGGAATTCGCTGATGTGCTCAGCCTCTCCCCGCAGTCCTCGGTCAAGGTCAATGACGTCGCCGTCGGCCGCGTCACCAAGATCTCGCTGGGCTCGGACAGCTGGAACGCCAAGGTCACCATGCGGGTCAACGGCAAGGTCGAACTGCCCGGGAACGCCTACGCCCACCTCGAACAGTCCAGCCTCCTCGGCGAGAAGTACATCCAGCTCTTGCCGCCAGCGACCGGCACCGCCCGCGGCCGGCTCGCCGACGGAGACCGGATCCCGCTGACCCGGACCAACCGCAACCCCGAGGTCGAAGAGGTCTTCGGCGCCCTTTCGATGCTCCTCAACGGCGGTGGCATCAACCAGCTCAAGACCATCACCACCGAACTCAACAAGGCACTCGCCGGACAGGAACCCCAGGTCCGCTCCATGCTGAACCGGGTCGACACACTCGTCACGAACCTGGACGGTCACAAGCAGGACATCACCGACGCACTCGACGGCGTCAACCGGCTGGCCGCCACCCTCGCCACCCGCAAACAGGACGTCGGCACGGTCCTCACCGGGCTCAGCCCCGGCCTGAAGGTCCTGGAGAAGCAGCGCGGTTCGCTCCTCACCATGCTGCGCTCGCTCGACACCCTCTCGACCGTCGCCGTCGACACGATCAACAAGAGCAAGGCCGACATGATCGCCGACCTCAAGGCCATCGCCCCCAGTCTCAAGGCGCTCGCCGACTCCGGCAGGGACCTGCCGGACTCCCTCCAGGTGCTGCTCACCTACCCGTTCACGGACGAGGTGCTGCGCGGCGTGAAGGGCGACTACCTCAATGTCTACCTGGATGTGACGGCCATGCCCGGCACCCAGGTCATCCCCGCACTGGACCCGGACGCCGCCCCGGCACCCACGAACGCGAAATCAGGCTCGGCGCTGCCGCTGCCGCTGCCCTCGGTCGCCCCGTCGGGCACGAAGGGGACCAGCTGATGATCACCCTCGCCATCCGGTCGAAGAACATCGCCTTCCTGATCATCGCGGTGCTCGTCCTCGGCTATCTCGGGGTGCGCTACGCCGACCTCGGCCGCTACATCGGCATGCGCGGCTACTACACCGTCACGGTGCAACTCCCGCGGACCGGTGGGCTGTACACCCACTCCAACGTCACCTACCGAGGCGTGTCGGTGGGCCGGGTCGGGCCGATCGAGCTCACCGACGACGGGGTCGAGGCCGAACTGCGCATCGAGAACGACGCTCCGCCCATCCCGGACAGCCTCAAGGCCGTCGTCGCCAACCTCTCCGCGGTCGGCGAGCAGTACGTGGATCTGCGGCCCACCCGCACCGGGGGCCCGTACCTCGCGAACGGCTCGGTGATCGACCAGGCCGACACCACCGTCCCGGCCCCCGTCACCAACGTCCTCACCAGCGTCAACGACCTGGCGGGCTCCGTCGATCTGAAATCCCTGCGCACCGTCGTCGACGAGTTCGGCACCGCGTTCGAGGGGCGCGGCGACGACCTCCAGGTGCTGCTGGACACCGGGAGCGACTTCGTGCAGGCGGCCGACGACGCGCTGCCCGTCAACACCCGGCTGATGGCCGACGGCGAGACCGTGCTGCGCACCCAGGCCGAACAGGGCGAGGCACTCAAGGGCTTCGCGTCGGGCGCCGAGCAACTGGCCGCCGAACTCAAGGGATCGGACAACGACCTGCGCAGGCTGATCGCGGTCGCCCCCGACGCCACCGGGCAGATCAGTGGACTGCTGCGGGACCTGGACCCGAGCTTCGGCGTCGTCGTCGCCAATCTCCTCACCACCTCCGAGGTCGCCGTCACCCGGCAGCGCGGACTGGAGGAACTCCTGGTGAAACTGCCCGCGGTGGCAGCGGCGGGATCGAGCGCGGTGGACGGGAACGGCGCCCGGTTCGGCATGTCGGTCACCTTCTTCGAACCGCTGCCCTGCACCGCCGGATACGGCTCCACGCTCTACCGGAGCGGCCTCGACACCTCGGCCGGCCCACCGTTCAACAGCAAGGCCCGCTGCACCTCGTCGCCCGGTACCGGGATCAACGTCCGAGGCAGCGCCAATGCGCCGAAGGGCGGCGCCGTGCCCGCGCCCGCCGAGCCCGGCTCGATGCTCCTCGGGCACGGCTCGGCGGACCGGCTGCCCGGAGCGCTCGGCGTCGCCGGGAACACCTCGACGACCGACGACGGCATGGCCGGTCTGCTCGGACTCGGAGCGGGAGGCGGCGCATGACGTCCCGTACGAAGAGCCTGAGCGTCTGGGCGGCACTGGTCGCCGCCGCGCTGATCTGCGCACTCGGCGGCTGGTCCTACGCCGACGCGCGCGGTGACGATGACCTGGCGTACGCGAAGGCGCGCGATGCCGCGCTGACCGACGGAAAGCACCACCTCGCCCGGCTGAACAGCCTGGACGGCAGGAGTGCCAAGAGCGTCGAGGCGGGCCTCGGCACCTGGCTGGACTCCTCGACCGGGCCGCTGCACGACCGGTTGAGGCGCACCCGCGCGAAGGACGCGGGCGAACTGACGAAGTCCGGTGCCACCGCACGCGGCAAGGTCACCGACGCGGCGCTCACCGCGCTCGACGAGCGGACCGGCACGGCGGAGCTGATCGCCACCGTCGACGTCGAGGTCACCCCGCGGACCGGCAGGGGCGGCACCGAGCGCAAACGCTTCGGGGCCACGCTCGAACGGACCCCGGGCGGCTGGAAGGTCAAGGCGCTCACCGCCATACCGGTCGGGGGCGGCGCATGAAACGGCGCGGAGGGACGGCGGTCGTGAGCACGGACATGGAGGCGCGGAACTCCGAGGACGTCGACGAGGTCGATGAGGCCGAGTCCGTCGACGGATCCGACGGATCCGACGGACTCGAAGGTGCCTCGGACCAGGACGGCACGGACACGCCCGGGACGGGCGGCCGTTGGCCGCGCGTCGTGGCCGCGGCACTGATCGTCGTGCTCCTCGCGGCCGGAGGCACACTCTTCGCCAAGGGCAGGCAGTGGAGGGACACTCCGGCCACCTCGAACCGCGCGCTGACCGACAGCGGGGCGACCACCCGGGTCGCCGGCGACGTCAGCAACGCGCTCGGCAAGGTCTTCTCCTACAGCCCGCAGGCCACCGCCGTCACCAAGGAGTCGGCGAAGCAACTTCTGGCGGGCAAGGCGCTCCAGCAGTACGCGGCCCTGTTCGGCCAGGTCGAGAAGCAGGCCGCCGACCAGAAGCTGACGCTCACCACCCATGTCGTACGCGCCGGAGTGACCCGGCTGACGGGCGACAGCGCCCATCTGCTCGTCTTCCTCGACCAGGTCTACGAACGCGAGGGCAAGCCGGCCACCACGGCGGCGGCACAGCTCTCCGTCACGGCCCGGTTGAGGGACGGCCACTGGACCGTCGTCGAGATCACCTCCAGATAGCAGAGCCCACACGCGCGAATCGGTACGGATCGGCCGGCAGGGGAGAGACAGCAATGGCACGGGTACGGATGACGAGCAACCCGCTGGTGGCGGTGGCGATCGTGCTGACCGTCGCGGCGGCCGGCGCGGCCGGCTGGGGCGCCGTGGCCCGGTACGAGGCCGCGCACGACGAATCGGCGGCGTACGCGCAGGCCCGCGACGACGCACTGGCCGCGGGCGAGCAGGCCGTGCAGAACATGAACACGCTCGACCACCGGAAGTTGGCGAAGGGCCTCGACAGCTGGGAGGACTCCACCACCGGTGATCTGCACAAGCAACTCGTCGACGGGCGGGACGCGTTCGTGAAGCAGATCGAGCAGGCGAAGACCGTCAGCACGGCCCAGGTCCTGTCCGGGGCGGTGACGGAACTCGACGACCGGGCCGGCAAGGCCGGGGTCATGGTGGCGCTCCGGGTCACCGTGACCGCGCCGAAGGGCAAGCCCGCGGTGAAGGAGAGCCGGATGCTGGGGCAGCTCACCCGTACCTCCGAGGGGTGGAAGCTCAGCGCCCTCGGCCAGGCGCCCGTCGGCAACACGGCCGGCTGAGCCACCGACCCCACCCCGCCACCGAGAGGACCCCGGACATGTCGACGACCCGTCACCTCGTCAACCGTCAGCGCCGACTGGCCACCGTCGCCGCGGAACGCGCCGGCGCCACCGCCCCACCGCGCGAGCCCACGGCACCGGACCCCTCGTCCGAGGCGCCCGGGAAGACCCCGGCCGCGGAGCGGACGCCCACCGACGGCGCGGCCACGGACGACACCGGTGCACCGGAGAAGGAGAAGGAGAAGGAGAAGGAGAAGGAGCTGGAACCGCGAGGCGCGCGGACATCCCGCCTGCGTGTCCGGCTGCCCGCCGTCCTCTGCGTACTCACCGTGCTGCTCGGCGCCTTCGCGGCCTGGGCGTTCGGCTCGGCCGCCGACCTGCGCGACGACCCGGCCCGCCGGAACACGGCCCTCACCGACATCGGCCGCACCAGTGAGGTGAAGGGGCAGATCTCCGAGGCCGTCGGCGCGGTGTTCTCGTACAACTACGCCGCACCCGGCAAGTCCGAGCGCGCGGTGCGGAGTCATCTCGTCGGCAAGGCGGTCCGGCAGCACGCGGAGATGCTCGCCCAGGTACGGGCCGAGGGGCAGAAGCAGAAGCTCGTGCTGACCACGACCGTCACGGACAGCGGTGTGGAACTCCTCGACGGCGACCGGGCCCGGCTGCTGATCTTCGCCGACCAGAGCAACACCCGTACCGGCAAGTCGGACGAGACGACCTACGCGGCCGCCATGTTCGCCGTGGACGCCGTTCGCCGCGGTGACACCTGGCGGATCTCCGCCATCGACACGTTCACCCAGTGACCCGGGGGAGAGGGGAGCACGCATGAGGTTCATCGGCACCATGCGCCGCGGACTCGGCGGCACCGCGGCCGCCGTCGCCGCGATGGCCGCGCTCACCGCGTCCCAGGCGCCCGGACACGTCCGCCACGAACAGACCGCGAAGGAACGCCAGGAGGCCGACGAGGTCATCTGGACACACGTGCCCAACGACGACTCGTACCACACCGAACTGCCACCGCTGGTCTCGCCCGAACCGCCGGAGCGCGGTGTGGAACAGAGTCCGGCCGCCGCCCGCTCGTGGGCCGAGGCGGGAATCCCCGCCACGGTGCTCGCCGCCTACCGCAAGGCGGAGGGCGTGCTGGGGCGCACCGACCCCGGATGCCACCTGCCGTGGCAGTTGCTCGCGGCGATCGGCAAGGTCGAGTCCGGCCAGGCCGGCGGGGGACGGGTCGACGCCCACGGCACGGCGCTCAGCCCGATCCTCGGGCCGGTGCTCGACGGCGCGGGCTTCGCCGACATCCCGGACACCGACAACGGCGTGTACGACGGCGACACCACCTACGACCGGGCGGTCGGCCCGATGCAGTTCATCCCGTCCACCTGGGCGCATTGGGGCAGGGACGGGAACGGCGACGGCCGCCGCGATCCGAACAACGTCTACGACGCGGCCCTGGCCGCCGGGTACTACCTCTGTGCCGGCGCGCGCGATCTGGCCGTGAAGGGCGATCTGGACCGGGCGATTCTCAGCTACAACCACTCCGACACCTATCTGCGCACCGTGCTGTCCTGGCTGGAGTTCTACCGCAAGGGCATCCACCCGGTGGCCGACGGCAAGGGCACCGTGCCGAAGAGCCCCGGCGCGGGCGGACCGAACAGGCCGACGCGTCCGGTGGGCGGTCCCGGCGCCCCGGGCGGCGGCATCGTCATCGGCCCGCAGCCCGGCGGTACGCCCGGCCCCTCGCCGTCGACGTCGCCGAAGCCCTCCGGCTCACCCACCGGTTCGCCGCCCCCGAGCGGCTCCCCGCACCCCACCGATCCGGGCAGCGGTTCCCCGGATCCGACCGACAGCGGGTCGGCCACCCCGGACCCCGGGACGAGTCCCGACCCCAGCACCTCGGCCCCCGAACCCGGCACGAGCCCCGGTTGCCCGACGGACTCCGCGTCACCCGACCCGAGCGACTCGACCGGAGCCACCGAGTCCCCGTCGCCCGACCCGAGTACGAGCGAGGACCCGTGTGCCACGCCGTCGGGTTCAGCCTCCGCCGGCTGACAGCACCGCGGCCAGGTCGTACCGCACCACCTCCTCCAGCTGCGCGTAGGTGCAGCCGGCAGGGGTGCGGTCCGGCCGCCACCGGCGGAACCGGGCGGTGTGCCGGAAACGGTCGCCCTCCATGTGGTCGTACGCCACCTCGCAGACCCGCTCCGGGCGCAGTGCCACCCACGACTGGTCCTTCTTCCCGGACCAGCGGCTCGGCGCGCCGGGCAGCCGGGCGCGCTCGTGCGCCTCGGCATCCGCCCAGGCCGCCCACGGATGGCCGGCGAAGTCGACGCGCAGCGGTTCCAGCTCGGCGGCCAGTTCCGCGCGGCGCTTCATCGGAAAGGCCGCACAGACCCCGACATGCTGCAGGACGCCCTCGGAGTCGAACAGGCCGAGCAGCAGCGAGCCCACGACCGGACCGCTCTTGTGGAAGCGGTAGCCCGCCACCACGCAGTCCGCGGTCCGCTCGTGCTTGATCTTGTACATCACCCGGGTGTCGGGGCGGTACGGCAGATCGAGTGGTTTGGCGACCACACCGTCCAGCCCCGCGCCCTCGTACCGTTCGAACCATTCCCGGGCGACCGCCGGGTCCGTGGTCGCAGGTGCGAGATGCACCGGGGCCGACGCACCGGACAGGGCCTCCTCCAACACGGCACGGCGGTCGGACTGCCGGGTGGAGAGCAGTGAATCGTCGCCCATCGCCAGGATGTCGAAGGCGACCAGACTGGCCGGGGTCTGCTCGGCGAGCAGCCGGACCCGGGAATCGGCCGGGTGGATGCGCTCGCTGAGCCGGTCGAAGTCCAGCCGTCCGTCGTACACGATCACGATCTCGCCGTCGATCACACAGCGCGGCGGCAGATTCTCCCGGACAGCGGTGACCAGCTCGGGGAAGTAGCGGGTGAGCGGCCTCCCGGTGCGACTGCCGATCATCACCTCCTCGCCGTCCCGGTGCACGATCGCACGGAAGCCGTCCCACTTGGCCTCGTACTGCATACCGGGCGGGATCTTCGAGACGGACTTGGCGAGCATCGGCTTCACAGGCGGCATCACCGGCAGATCCATGGCTTCGATTCTTGTCCATGGGTGCCCTTACGTCTCCCGATATGCGGCATATGTGAGCCCGGCCTACCGTGACCGTCATGGGTGCAGCGGGAAAAGCGGTGGAGCTGGAAGCCGACGGGCGGATCGTACGTCTGTCCAGTCCGGACAAGGTCTATTTCCCCGAAAAGGGCTACACCAAGAGGGACGTGGCCGAGTACTTCCTGGCCGTGGGCCCCGGCATCACCCGTGCCCTGCACGACCGGCCGACCACCCTCCAGCGCTTCGTGGACGGCGTCGACGGCGAGTTCTTCTACCAGAAGCGGGCCCCGAAGAACCTTCCGGACTGGATCCCGACCGCCCGGATCGCGTTCCCCAGCGGCCGTCCCGCCGACGAGATCTGCCCCACCGAACTCGCCGCCGTCATCTGGGCCGCCAATCTCGGCACGCTCACCTTCCACCCCTGGCCGGTCCGGAGCGCCGACACCGACCATCCGGACGAGCTGCGCATCGACCTCGACCCGCAGCCCGGAACGGAGTACGCGGACGCGGTGCGGGCCGCCCATGAGCTGCGGTCCGTCCTCGACGACCACGGGCTGCGCGGCTGGCCCAAGACCTCCGGCGGCCGGGGCATCCACGTCTTCGTCCCCATCGAGCCGCGGTGGACCTTCACCGAGGTCCGGCGCGCCGCCATCGCTGCCGGGCGCGAACTGGAGCGCCGGATGCCGGACCGGGTCACCACCGCGTGGTGGAAGGAGGAGCGCGGCGAGCGGATCTTCGTCGACTTCAACCAGACCGCCCGGGACCGCACGATCGCCTCCGCCTACTCCGTACGCCCCTTTCCGCACGCCCCGGTCTCCGCCCCGCTGCGCTGGTCGGAGATCGACGACGCCGAACCGCGCGACTTCGACATCCGGACCCTGCCGAAGCGGTACGCGGACTCGGGCGACGTCCACGCGGACATGGACGAGCACGCCTTCCGGCTCGACGGGCTGCTGGAGCTGGCCGACCGGGACGAACGGGAGCGCGGGCTCGGTGACCTGCCCTACCCGCCGGAGTACCCGAAGATGCCGGGCGAACCGAAGCGGGTTCAGCCGAGCCGGGCCCGGCGCGACGAGGACGGCGATGCATGAGCGCACCCGACCTGGAGCCCTCCGCCCCGCACGGAGCACATGGCCGGCCCCTGGCCCGGGGTGACCGGTGGGCGGCGTTCAAGACGTCCCCGTATCTGCCCGCCGTCGTGCTCCTGTTCATCATCGCGGCCGCGGCCGGCCTCTTCGCGGGCTCCTACACGTACGCGATGGCCAACCCGACCCCGCGCAACATCCCGGTCGCCGCGGTCGGCCGGCTCGACACCGCGCGCGACAAGGTCTTCCTCGACCGGCTGGAGGGCGCGCTGAACACCTCGCTGGTGCTGCACGAGTACGCGAACGGTGGCGAGGCCCGCACCGCGCTGGAGGAGCAGAAGGTCTTCGCCGTCCTGCGGTCCGCGAACGGCGGGGTCGGCCTGGACGTGGCGAGCGCATCCGGGGCCTCGGTCGCCCAGTTGCTCACCGAGTCCGCGCTGAAGGTGGGGCAAGCGGTCCATGTGCCGGTGAAGGTCACGGACGTCAAGCCCCTGCAGCGGGGCGACCCGCGCGGCCTCGCTCTCTTCTACATCTCGCTCGCCGCGGTGATCGTCGGGTTCGTCGGCGCGATCCAGCTGAGCGTGCACGCCAAGGCGCTGCGGCCCCTGGAGCGGATCGGGTTCACCATCGCCTACGCTCTGCTCGGCGGGTTCGCCATCGCCGCCGTGGTGGACTGGCTGCTCGGCTCCGTCGATCTGCCGTTCGTCCAGTCGTGGTTGATCCTCGCCTTCACCATGCTCACCACGGGCATGGTCTTCACCATGTTCAACACCCTGATCGGGCGCTGGGCGATGCTCCCCACCTGGGGACTCATGGTGATGCTCGGCAACCCGTCGTCCGGCGGCGCGGTGTCCTGGCCGCTGCTGCCGTCGGTGCTCGGCTTCATCGGCCGCTGGCTCCCTCCGGGTGCCTCGGTCAACGCCCAGCACGCCGCCGTCTACTACCAGGGCCATCAGCGGGCCTTCCCGTACCTGGTGCTCGCCGGATGGCTGCTGGTCTCCTGCACGGTGTTCTGGGTGTGGCGGCACCGGCACCCGGGAGGCCGTGACCACATGCCCCGGCACGCGGTCACGGCCACTTGAGACCCGTTCGGGCTACAGCTCCTTGATCCGGATGTCGCGGTACGAGACCACGTCCGTGGCGCTGTGGACCTGGAGTCCGATGTAACCGGAGGCGTACCGCCGGCCGTCGGTTCCCGGGTCGTCACCCCGCGGCGGCTCGAAGACCTGACCGCCGTTGTTGTCGAACTCGTTCAGCAGGACACCGTTGCGATAGACCGAGTAGTGCTGGTCGACCACCCGGATCTCGTAATCGTTCCAGGTGCCCTTGGGGGTGACCCCGGCGCCGGCCAGACCGATCCGGTCGAAGCCGTAGATCGAGCCGGTCTTGTACATGTCGCCGTCCGGACGGTCGAGGATCTGCACCTCGTGGCCGTACTTGATGGCGACCCACTCCGGGCGTGACTCCTCCGGGTTGTCATGGACGTTCGGGAAGCGGACGAACACACCGCTGTTGGCGTTGCCGGTGCCGGGGGCGTCGTCCCGCCACTGGAGCTTGAGCGAGAAGTCGCCGTACTGCCGGCCCGGGAACCAGAGCATGCCCATGCCGTCCACCGTGGTGGAGCTGGTGATCGTGCCGTCGGCGTTGAGCCCGAACCTGCCGCCACCGACCTGCTGCCACTTGGCGAAGGACGCCGCCGTGCCGTCGAAGAGCTTCTTGTAGCCCTCGTCCTGGCCCGGCCTGCCGATCCCGGACTGCTTGGCCGCCCGGTAGATCTTCTTGTGCTCGCGGGCGTCGATCACACCGGCCGTGAGCAGCTTGTCCAGGACGGTGTCGACGTGCTTGAGGAACAGTGCGTGCGACGACCAGTCCTTCTCGTCCTCGATCAGTTCGTTGATCGTGCAGCGATTGCCGGTGATCCGGTTGGGAACCCCGGTGTCCACCGTGCCGACGATGACGGTGAGGCGCTCGTCGAACTCCGGGCAGTTCGGCGCCGGTACGCCCCCGCTCTGCGCGACGGTGAACGACACCTGCTTCGCGACGGAGGTGTTGCCGGCCTTGTCCGTCGCCCGGTGGGCGACCGTGTGGTAACCGACGCGGTCGACGATGACGGTGCCCGTGTACGCGAGGTACGGACCGCCGTCGAGCGAGTACTCGATCCTGTCGACGCCCGATTCGGTGTCGGTCGCGGTGATGGTCACCTTGGCGCTGGTGATGTAGGCGTTGTCGGAGTTCTTGTCGCCCGCGACCGCGGCCGAGGTCTCCGGCGGCGTCTTGTCCTGCGTCGGCGGCGCGACGACGGTGAAGTCGACGGACTTCTCGGCGGCGGTGTTGCCGGCCCTGTCGGTGGCCCGGTAGCGGACCTGGTGCGTGCCGGTCTCGTGCACCATCACCGGCGCGGTGTACGGCTTCCAGGCACCGTCCGCCCCGATCGCGTACTCGATGGTGTTGACACCGGACCCGGTGTCGGAGGCGGTCACGGTGACCGTCGCCATCCCGAGGTACCGCCCCTGGTCGTCCTGCTCCCCGGAGACGGTCGCCGAGGTCTCCGGCGGCGTCCTGTCGTCCGTCGGCGGTGCGGCGACCGCGAAGTCGACGGACTTCTCGGCGGCCGTGTTGCCCGCCTTGTCGGTGGCGCGGTACCGGACGGTGTGCGTTCCGACCTCGCTCACCACGATCGGTGTGGTGTACGGCTGCCAGGCGCCGTCCTCCCCGACCGCGTACTCGACGGTGTCCACACCCGAGCTGTCGTCGGTCGCCGAGACGGTGACCGTCGCCTGACCGACGTAGGCGCCGTCGGCGTTCTTGTCGCCGTCGACCTTCGCCGAGGTCTCGGGCGCGGTGGTGTCCGCACCGCCGCCGTCCGTCACGATGAGGATGCCCTGCATCGCCTCGTGCCCCGGCATGGTGCAGTGGTAGAAGTACCGGCCGGGGGAGAGCGTGACCTCGGCGGTGTGCTTGCCGCCCTGGTCGTCGGCGGGGTTGGCGAGGATGTTCAGCGGGACGTCGTTGTTGAACTCGGGGTCCGAGACGCTGAAGGTGAGGGTGTGCGGCATCCCCGTGGTGTTCCCGGTCGCCGCGCTGTTCTCGAAGACGATGGTCGCCTTGCCGGCCACCGCGGTCCTCGGAGCGGACAGATAGTGGTCGATGGGGTCGCCCGCCGTCCAGGTGAGGACCTGGTCGGCTGCGGCGGTGTCGGGAGCCGCGGTGCGGCCGTACGCCGCCGTCGAGGTCAGCCCCAGGACCATCAGGAGCGAACCGAGCAGAGCGAGCCACAACCGGACGGGCCCGTGGCGCCGTCGCGAGAAGACCGAACGGTGTCTCATCCCACTGCCGCCTTCCTGGCCAGGTCCGCGGCGGCCGGGGTCGGACCGCCGCCCTTGTACGTCACACGCCACAGCGCGGACTTGGAGTCGGAGGTGAAGAAGCCTCGCCCGTAGTCCAGGACGTACAGGGAACCGTCCGGGGCGAACTTCCAGTCCATCAGATTGCGGATGCCGTCGGCCCCGACCGGGATGATCTTCTTCAGGGATTCTGCGTGCGTGGGAAGACCGCCCTTGCCGGCCGTCTTCGGGTCGGTGAGCACGGCGTGCCGCGGCTGGGTGTCGTCGTAGAAGTCACCGACGAACCACTTGCCGTCCCAGTAGGAGGGCCACTTGTCGGCGCTGGTGCTCGCCGCGTCGTACCGGTAGACCGGACCGTTCATCGTGGCCTGACCGCCGCCCTTGAGCCACGGCAGCAGCAGCTTCTGCTCCTCCGCCTTGTAGCTCGGGACGCCGTTCGCGTCGCGCGGGTAGTCCACGCCACCGCCCTGAGGCGAGTACCAGATGGTGTTGGAGGTGATCGGCGGCAGATTCACCAGGCCGTCGTTGTTCGGGGACTCGTTCTTGGGGTGGTCGCAGTCGTACCAGCCGAGCGGCTTGCTCGGGTCGGGCAGATTGCGGTCCCGGTAGGGCTGCTTGTTGCCCATGCAGTACGGCCAGCCGTGATTCCCCGCTTTGGTGATCGCGGCGAACGTGTCGTACTTGGCCGGACCCCAGGTGGTGGACGGCGAGCCCGCGTCGGGGCCGACCCAGCCCGCGTACAGCGTGTCGGTCGCCTTGTCGACGGAGATGCGGGCCGGGTTGCGGACCCCCATCACATAGATCTCGCCGCGGGTCCTGCCGCCGCCCTCGTCCGGCTCCTTGCCGGTGAACAGATTGCCCTCGGGGAGCGTGTACGTACCGTCGTCCTCGGGGTGGATCCGCAGGATCTTGCCGTTGAGGTTGTTGGTGTTGCCCGCGGTGCGTCGGGCATCGGCGAACGAGACGCCCTTGTAGTTGGGTGCCGGGTTGTTGCCGGAGTAACCGTCGCTGAAGCCCGAGGAGTTGTTGTCACCGGTGGCGATGTACAGGTTGCCCTTGGAGTCCCAGGCCATCCCGCCGCCGGCGTGGCAGCAGCTGTGGATCTGGACCGGCCAGTGCAACAGCACCTTCTCGGAGGACAGATCGAGCTTGTTGGTGGTCAGGTCCAGGGTGAAGCGGGAGACCTGACGCACCGCCATCTGCTTGTCGCGGTCGATCTCCGAATGGGGTGTGTAGTGCAGATACACCCAGCCGTTCTTCTCGAAGTCCGGGTCCAGCTCGATCCCGAGCAAGCCCTCCTCGACCTTGATCAGCTCGTCGCCGCCGCCCTTGTTGCCGAAGATCGTCAGCGCGCCGGCGAGGGTGACCTTCTTGGTCTTCGGGTCGTAGACATGAATCTGTCCGAGACCCTTGCCGATGTCGGGGTTGTTCCAGTCGGTGACGACGGGCTTGCTGCTGTCGGCGCCGCCGCGACCGATGTACAGCACCCGCCCGTCGGGGGCGACGACCAGGCCGTGCGGTTCGCCGATCTGGTCGTTCTGGCCCGGCTGATTGGGCTGGGTGACGCGCTCCGCTTTGTAGTTGGAGGTGATCGTCGCCCTGCAGTCGGCCTGCGAGATCCGCGTCGTCCAGTTCAGCGCGCCGCGCAGATGGTCGCGGAAGTCGGTCTCCGCGAAGCTGTCGACCGTACCGCCCATCGCCGTGTAGAAGGACCTGCCGCCGTCGTAGTCCCGGCACCAGGAGACCGGGTGGTCCCAGCCGTTGGCGCTCGCGCCGGGCTTGTACGTGATCTCCCGGACGCGGGCCACGGTGTGCACGTCGCCGGACGGGTTCTTCGTCCAGTTCAGCCACTTGTCCGGGCGCTTCCACTCCAGCGGCAGGTTCTTGGTCGCCGGATGCTGCCGGTCTCCGATCTCAACCGTCGCACGCTGTACGCCGGTTGGGCTGCCTGCTGCCGGACGGGCTCCGATCAGACCGGTGAACCAGTCCGAGTACGGCTCGGTGCGTGCCGCGTCATGGATGCCGAGGAAGCCGCCGCCGGCCTCCATGTACGCCTCCAGACCGGCCTCCTGCTCCGGGTCGAGCACATCGCCGCCACCCGTGAGGAAGACCACGGCGTTGTACTTGCCGAGCTGCTTGCCGTTGGTGAAGACGGCCGGGTCGTCGGTGGCGACGGTGCGGAACCGGCCAGCCTCGGGCCCGGTGAGCCCGATCTTCTCGATCGCCGCGATTCCGGCGTCGACGGTCGGGGACTCCTCGGTGGCGGAGGCGTGGAACACCAGCACCTTGACATTGGCGCCGCCCGGCGGCGACGGGAGGGACAACGTTGTCGCCATGTTCTGCGGCGGCTCCGGATAGGGCCTGGCCGTGGCGGTGTTGGCGCCGAGCAAGGAGGCGGTCAATGCGCCGGCCGCCAGGGCCGCCGCAAGTCCGCGTCGCGATCTGGACCTGTGATGTGGTGTGCGCTGCATGTGGTCACCCACCCCTCTTTGGTCACTGCAACAGCGGATGAAGCTAGACCTCTTTTCGTGACTCGCCAATAGCTATGGCAGTAATGGCACGAACTTTGTCCTGGGTGTGGATAAACGAAGATCCCCCGGCTACGGTGTGGGCCGTCCGGGGGGCGCCCGCGCCCCGCCCATCCCGGTGCCCGCTGAAGCCGCCGCGATCCCCGTAACCTCCGTATCTCCGCAGTCCCCGAGAGCCGGGCGCGTTCGTAAAGACCCCGTAAATTCCTTAGTGCAGTGGGGAGTTCGACATGGACAGAAGGAGCTTCAATCGGCGATTGCTGGTGGGCGGTGGAGTGGCGGCCGCGACCGGCGTGACATCGTTGTCGCTCGGTGCGATCGAGGCCAGTTCGGCAGAGCCTCCACCGAAGACCGCCCCGGCGGGCGGCGTCGTCCGCCATCTCAAGCTGTACGCGGAGAAGCTGACGGACGGCCGGATGGGGTACGGCCTGGAGAAGGGCAAGGCGTCGGTGCCCGGACCCCTCATCGAGATCAACGAGGGCGACACCCTGCACATCGAGTTCGAGAACGCGATGGACGTGCCGGCCAGTCTTCACGCGCACGGCGTCGACTACGACATCGCGAGCGACGGCACCCGGATGAACAAGAGCATCGTCGAGCCGGGCGACACCCGCACCTACACCTGGCGCACCCATGTGCCGGGCCGGCGCAAGGACGGCACCTGGCAGCCGGGCAGCGCGGGCTACTGGCACTACCACGACCATGTCGTCGGCACGGACCACGGCACCGGCGGCATCCGGAAGGGCCTGTACGGTCCGGTGATCGTCCGGCGCAAGGGAGACATCCTGCCGGACAAGACGATCACGATCGTCTTCAACGACATGACGATCAACAACAAGGCGGCCCATGAGAGCCCCAACTTCGAGGCCACGGTGGGGGACCGGCTCGAAGTGGTCATGATCACCCACGGCGAGTACTACCACACGTTCCACATCCACGGCCATCGCTGGGCGGACAACCGGACCGGACTGCTCACCGGCCCCGACGATCCGAGCCGGGTCATCGACACGAAGATCGTGGGCCCGGCGGACTCCTTCGGTTTCCAGGTCATCGCGGGCGAACACGTGGGCGCCGGTGCCTGGATGTATCACTGCCATGTGCAGAGCCACTCCGACATGGGCATGGCCGGACTGCTGCTGGTCGCCAAGCCGGACGGCACCGTGCCGGGGTACGACCCGCACGACATGACGACCCACACGACCGCTCCGGACAAGACCGCTCCGGACAAGACCGCTCCGGACAAGACCGCTCCGGACAAGACCGGTAAGGACAAGGCCGGTAAGGACAAGACCGGTAAGGACAAGGCCGGTATGAGCATGGACATGACCGATACGGACAAGGCCGGCAGGGACAGGACCGTTTCGGACGGAACGGGCTCCGGGAAGAGCGCTGCTGGGGGCGCCTGATCAGGACATCGAGCCCCCGGCCCGCCAGGGGCTCGATGTCCTCGGGCGAGGCGAGCGGGGCGGCCGGTGGGCTGCGGCCGGGCGGTGCCGGACTGCCCGTGAAACCGCTCGGGCGCCCGCTCTGGCGGTGATCCTGCTGTGCCCGGTCGCCGGATACGGGTCCTCGACGTGCTCCGGCGCAGTGAATCCGGCATCCATTGCGGCAGGTTGCCTTCAGGTCCGGACCCGCCGGGTGAAGCGGCGCAGGGCGAGGTGGCCGAAGGCGGCCGTGCCGAAGGTGAGGGCCGTGAGGTAGGCCCAGGTCGGCAGGTGGCCGGTGGCGGGCGTCAGGTTCGCACGCAGGCCCTCGCTCATGTAGACGAGTGGGTTGACGAGCGTGAGGACCTGGACCCAGCCGATCGAGTCCAGCCCGGTCCATGGGTAGTAGACGCAGCCCAGCATCGTGCCGGCGGCCAGGAGCAGGCCCAGCAGCGCCCCGAAGGCGGAGGCGTCGATCGCCGTGCCGAGGAGCAGCCCGAGCGTGGACGCGAGCAGCGCGCTGAGGACCAGGGTGGCCACGAGCAGGGGCCAGTTGCCGACCTGGGCCCGCGGCGCGGCGCCCGGCGCGTGCACGAGCCACACGATCGGGACGACCAGGAGGGATGAGACCAGGCCGAAGATCGCCGATGAGGTGATCTTCTGGAGGCCCAGAGCCCAGACGGGCAGCGGGGCCAGGGCACGGTCGGTGATCTCGCGGCCGGGACCGAGTTCGGCGGCCAGCGGCCCGGTGACGGACATGATGCTCTGCAGCGTCAGAGTGCCGGCCATCAGGCCGGGGAGCAGGATCGTCGAGAACGAGGTGGCTCCGCCGGGGCCGCTGCCGATGCTGGGCATCACGTACGCGAAGGCGAAGGTGAAGAGCAGCGGCTGAAGACCCACCTGCAGGAGCAGGACCGGAAGGTTGTGGCCGAGGACGTGCAGGTCGCGGGCGGTCAGTGCCCGGTAGGCGCGCCAGGCCGCCCGGCGGGACGACTGCTCGCGGGGGACGGTGGAGGTGAGGGGCGAGGCGGTCATGGCCGGTAGTCGCGTCCGGTCAGGGTGAGGAAGGCGGCCTGGAGGCTGGGGGCGTGGTGGCGGCACTCGTCGCACCTCCGGCAGATGCATCAGGGTCCGGCCGATCATGACCCGGCGGGCCTGGCCGCCGGAGAGCTGATGGACCTCGGCGCCGGCCTTGTCGGCGAGCGCGAACTGCTCCAGCAACTCCAGCGCCCGGCGACGGGCGGCCGACGCGGACATGCCGAAGTAGCGTCCCCGGAAGGCGAGGTTGTCCAGCACGGTGAGCGCGCGGTCCAAGGTGTTGGCCTGGGGCACCACGCCGATACGGGACTTCACGCCGACCGGGTCGGAGCCGACCTCGTGGCCCGCGACCCACGCCCTGCCGGCGGTGGGCGCGACCAGCGTGGTGAGCATGCCGATCGTGGTGGACTTGCCGGCACCGTTGGTGCCGAGCAGGCCGAAGAACTCGCCCTGGTTGATGGTGAGGTCCAGGCCTTCGAGGGCGACGAGGTCGTCCTGCCCTCGCTGGTAGACCTTGCGCAGGCCCGCCGCGCGGATGGCTGTCGCGGTGCCGGACGGGTTGACGGGTGGTCGGTGCGGGGCGGGGGCGGTCTCCATGAGGGACTCCTACGGGGTTACGGGGGCGAGGTTCCGTGGGCCGGAAGCCCGGCGCCGCCGAGGCGGGTCAGCAGGGTGGAGAGGTGGCGGACGTCCTCCTCGTTCCACAAGGGGGCGGCGAAGATCTCGGCGGCGATCTGCTCGGCCGAGGCGAGCATGTCCTGCAGGCGTTCACGGCCGGTGTCGGTCAGTGCCGCATGGGCCACCCGCCCGTCACGGGCGTCCGTCTCCCGTGTGACCAGCCCGATCCGCTCCAGCGGGGCCAGTCCCCGGGTCACCCCGGAGGCGGTCAGCCCCAAGGTCTCGGCCAGGTCCACCCGGCGCATCCGGTCTCCGGGCGCCTGCTGCAGACGCAGCAACATCGTGAAGTCGGCCAGGCTCACGCCGTGCAGCCCCGACAGGGTCGCGTCGAACCGCTTCACCAGGGCCGTCTGGGCCCGGACGAGACGCAGCGACACATCCAGCGCATCACTCATTGCTTCCTCCTTGACTGCTCAAGCATATCGCTATGCTTGAGCAGTCAAGGATTTGTTCGTTCCGGGAGTGCGAAGAACTTCCGCGCCGGATGCCGCGATTCAGATCTCGCGGCCGAGGTGCGGATCGGAGTGACAGCGGGCCGTCGGGCCTGCTGATGCCCGGCGAGGCGAGCGCCTGTCCGGGACGGATCGCGCGGAGAGGCATCCCTGGCGGACGGGAGGCGGACGGGAGGATGGGGTGTCGCTACGGGATCAGCCGTTCTGCTGGGCTGCGGTGCGGCGCTGTCGTTTGCCCAGTGGTGCCTGGGAGAGGTCCTCGGCGTTGCTCCTGAGGTTCTTGTAGCCGTAGCCGCGTTCGGCCAGCCATGTCTTCGCCGCGTCTTCGGCGCGTTCGGTCGCTTCCAGGATGTCCTCTTCCTCTTCCCCCGAGTCCAGGAAGCGGAAGGTGAAGGCGGGGCGCGCGGCCAGGTCGTAGCTGAGGTGCCCCTCGGGGGTGAACGCCGCGCGCAGGATGTCGTGCTCCGCGGCGCGGGCCAGGAGTTCTGCGCGCTGATCGGCGCCGAGTCCGTCGAAGACACCGCGGACGGTGATACGGAAGGTGTGAATACTCATCCCACGAGCCTAACCAGCGTGATCGTCTCGGCTCCACCACGTTTCCTGCCGCCCGCGGCCGGCGTCACGGGAGGCGGTTCCGGACGCCCGCCGGGGGAGCGCGGGAGGTGGGCGACGGTCCGCGAGCCCTCTCGTGCGGCCCGCATTGCCTGCGTCAGGGCCGGTAGACGCACTCCGTCGGCGTCGAGTGCTTCTTCCAGCCCAGCGCCTCGTACAGTGCGCGTCCCGCGTCCGTCGCGCCGAGAATGACTCCTGCGTGCAGGCCGGGTCGGCACCTGCCCGGCAGCCGGGCGGGCCCCGCGCGCCCGGATCGGTGAACGCCCGGTTCGGCCCCTCCCCGGAGGAGCCGAACCCCACGCCGTCGGGTGAGGCCGCCCATGACCCGGTGGCATCGGCTTCTGACCGGTCAGTTCTCCGGTGCCGCCGCGACCGTTCCGTCCGCTCGGGTGGCCAGGCGCAGCTGTTCCTCCTCGACGATGCGTCGGGCGAGAGCCCCGTCCGACACGTCCACGGCGTCCGGCGTCGTCTCGGCGACGGCGCTGCGCCGTGCGTACAGGTCGAACAGCCGCTCCTTGCGGGCCAGGATGTTGAGCATCCGTTCGTCGACGCTGTCGGCGGCGAGGAGCCGGTGCACCCGCACGGTCCGTATCTGTCCCATCCGATGGGCGCGGGCCACCGCCTGGTGCTCCATCGTCGGCTTGATCTGCGGTTCGCAGATGATGACGACCGAGGCGGCCTGCATGTTCAGCCCGACACCGCCGGCCTGGATCTGACTCAGCAGGACGGCATGGCCCTCCACGGCGGCGAAGTCGTCGATGATCTCCTGGCGCCGCGCGGCCGGGAGACTCCCCGCGAGAGGCCCGAACGCGCTCTCTCCCAGGGCCTGTTCGACGGCGAGGAGCACCTCGCGGAAGTACGAGAACACGACGACCTTGAGGCCGTTGTCCGCGGCCTCCGCGACGAGTTCGCGCAGCCGGTGCAGCTTGGCGGACGTGGCGGGCCGGGCGTACGCGGCCCGGCGCATCCGCATGAAGTGCCCGGCGCCCACTGCCTCGCGGTAGGCGTCGAGATCGCCCTCGCTGAACTCCACCGACTCGTCCACCTGCACCAGCGCCGGGAGTTCCGTCAGGACATCCTGCTGGTTGCGCCGCAGATAGGCCGGGGCGACGGCCTTGCGGAAGGCGTGCGAACCCGCGGCTCCATGGGTGGTGTGGATCGAGGGAGCCAATTCGGGCTGGAGGTGGCGGACGAGGCTGCGGAACTCCTCGACACGGTTCTCCATCGGCGTACCCGTCAGGAACAGCACGCGTTCGGTGCGTTGCGTCCAGCCGGACACCGCCCGGGACCGGCGGGTGGCGGGGTTCTTCACATAGTGGGCCTCGTCGACCACGAGCATGCCGGGTGCTATTCCGCAGTCCCGGGCGGCCGGCAGGGTGTGCAGCGCGTCGAACGTGGTGAGGGCGACCCCGCCGGACTCCCGCCACTCGGTGAACGCGCCCTGCCGCTCGGGGCCGTGCACCGGCAGCGCGCGCAGGGTGGACCGGGCGCGGACCTCGCGCGCCCAGTTGATCAGTACGCTCGCCGGGCAGACCACCAGGAAGTGGGTCTCGCCCCGTGCGGAGAGATGCGCGAGCGCGGCAATGGCCTGGACGGTCTTGCCGAGCCCCATCTCGTCACCGAGGATCACCCGCTTCTGCGCGAGCGCGAACCGTGCGCCGAACGACTGGTAGCCGCGCAGGGAGACACGCAGATGGGCGTCGTCGAGCCGCAGGCCGCGCACCCGGTCCGCGATCCCGGTCGGGAGGAACCCCTCGGCCGCGGCCCGGTCGGGGCCGGTGCCCGACAGCTCGGCGAGCAGGCTGTAGTACTCGGCGGAGCGCAGTTCGAAGTCGACCCATGCCGCGACGTCCGACTCCGGCTCCCGCAGCAGATCGACGGACACCTGCCCGAACAGCAGGAGAAGCTCGCGCGCGACGGCTTCGGCGACGACGGTCCGTACCGAGGCGACGGCCGCCAGTGCCTCGGCGCGGGCCGGACGCCGGGCGAACAGCATGCGCAGCCGTCCCCGAGCCGGTCCCGCAGCGGTCAGCAGCGGCTCAAGGGTCCCGATGAGCCGGACCGCCGCGTCCACCGCCCGGCGGACGTCGGGGCCGGCCTCGACCAGCCGGTGCAACGCGGTGACCAGTGCGGTCGTGGAGTCGTCCGGAGTGTCCACGTCTATCCGGACCGCGACCGTGTCCCGTACCGCGTGGGCGATCTGCCCGGCCGCTGCCAGTGCCTGGTCGGCGGTCTGCGCGCCGACTCCCGGGATCTGGCGTAGTTCGTAGCGATTGGCCTCGTGGACCTGGCCGACGTTCGTGAAGCCGGCCTGTTCGACCGCGCCGAGGCGCAGCCTGCCCTCGGTGACGTCCTTGAGCCGGGAGACGGGGATCGCCGACAGTTCGCGACGGATGAGGGAGTCGAGCAGCGGAGCCAGCGCCGTGTGCACCGCTTCGACGGCGCGGGCGTGATCGGCCCGCACCGCGCGCGCCGTGTCCAGCAGACGCTCGGCCTGCGCCAGCAGCTCCCGGGCCGCCCTTCCCGTGGGTGCCCCGGCCTCCGTCGGTCCGGCCTCTGTCATGTACGTTCCTCTGTCCGCGCAGCCCGGCTGCCGCCCCGCCCGGCACCTGCCCCGGGCGATTCATATCGTGCCACGCGGTGCCGACAGCGCCTTCGGGTCAGGGCGCCGGAGGACGGCGTTCCGCCGGGGACAGCAGCAGGATCTCCAGGGCTCGCGCACAGGAGCGGGCCTGCGACAGGAACCACTCGGTGCGCGCGTCCGTGATCACGGACGGCGTGGCCCGGACCGCGAGGGCGAAGCGCGCGTACCCGGACCCGTCCAGCACCGGGACCGCCAGGGTCCGCACCCCGTACGCCGACTCGCCGTCGTTGAGTGCGTAGCAGTCGGACCTGACCTTCGCCAATTCGACCTCCAGCGCGGCAGGTTCGACGATCGTGCGGTCGGTGAACGCGGGGAGCGGGGGAAGGGAGGAGGGCCCGCCCTCGCCCGGCCGGGCCCAGGCCAGCAGTACCTTGCCGAGAGCCGTGGAGTGCAGCGGCCTGCGCAGCCCCGTCCTCGGGGTGACCGAACCACCCGCGACGATCACCGCATGGGGCCCGCTGCGCAGCGCCAGGTCCGCGGTGGCCCCCGTGCGTTCGGCGAGATCCGCCAGCTCCGGGGCGGCCAGATGCAGACCGCGCTGGTGGTACGAGAGCCGGCCCAGCTCGGTCACGGCGGGGCCGAGCCGGTAGCGGGACGTGCGGGCGTCCTGCTCCAGGAAGCCGGCGCCGACCAGTGTCCGGGCCAGCCGGTGCGCCGTGGAGACCGAGAGTTCGAGGCGGCGGGCGAGGTCGGACGCGCTGAGGTCGGGGCCGTTGTCGTGGAAGCAGTGCAGCACGTCCAGAGCACGCCGAACCGCCTGCGCTCCGCCGGGAGCACGCGCCGTCGCGGCCTCGGTCATATCGGGTCACTCTCCGCTCGTGAGGGGGATGATGGGGCATGTAGTTGCCACATTACGGGAGTTGAGAGCCAGGACAACGCTGCCAGGAAACACTCCGTTCATACCCAATCCCACATCATGGGAAGCGAGTTGTGGGTCGACGCGCGTCCGTGGCAGGCTGCTGCCCGTCACCACCGACGAGCAGAAGGGAGCAGTGCCATGACCGGCCGCCGAACCGCGACCTCCGCACCCGCCGCTCCGGTCCTGCTCGCCCTCACACTGCGCCGTCACATCGACCTGGCGCGGGTCTCCAGCGCCGTCTGTCGCTGACCCTCCTCCCTTACCCGCGCTTCTTCTCCCACGGCCCGCCGCGTCCCCGGCACGGCCCGGGTCCTGTCGCCGTACGCGGTGCCCACATCCCCGACGTACCTGCCGCACGCTCTGACTCCATCCCCTTCACCGACCTCTCGGGAAGACTCCATGACGCATGCCGTCCTGCCCAGGACGCTCTGGTTCACCCGCTGTCCCGTCCCCACCGCGACCGGCATCGCCGCCGACCGGCAGTGGCTCACCGAGGAGTTCGCCCCCGACGGCATCACGGTGCGCTCCCTCCAGGACGCCGCACCCGACGCCGACCGGGCCGCCCACTTCACCCATGCCCTGCCGGGTCTCTTCCGCGAGGGCGGCAACGTTCCCGCCCTGTGGGCCCGTTCGCGTGGCGAGCGGACACGGCTGATCGGTCTCACCTGGATCGAGGAACGGCAGACCGTACTGGTCGGGCCCGGCTCCGGCATCAGGGGCGTCGAGGCCCTGCGCGGGCTACGGCTCGCCGTTCCCACGCACGACATCGCCATCGACTTCTGGCGGGCCATGGCCCTGCGCGGATTCGAGGGCGCGCTCGCCGGCGCCGGACTCGCGCTGGACGACGCCACGCTCGTCGACGTACCCGCGGCGGAACACCAGGGCCAGTGGGCGGCCGAGCTGGCGGCGCTGCGACGCGGTGACGTCGACGCCGTGTACGTGAAGGGTGCACTGGCCGTCGAGGCCGCACGGCGGGCGGGCGCCGAGATCGCCGTCGAGCTCGACGAACTGCCCGACCGCCGGTTCCGGATCAACAACGGCACCCCGCGCCCCATCACCGTCCATCAGCAGCTCCTCGACGACCACCCCGATCTCGTCGACCGCTTCCTCGCCGTCCTGCTCCGGGCCGCCGACTGGGCCGCCGGACAGCCCCGCGAGGTCGCCCGGATCCTCGGCGCCGAGACCGGGGCGGGCGCCGAGGGCGTCGCCGGGGCCTACCGGCCGGGCACCCACCTGACCCTCCACCCCGATCTCTCCCCGGAACGCCTCGCCCTGCTCGCCGGACAGGAGGCCGGGCTGCGCGCCCACGGCTTCCTGCCCGAACCCGTCGACGTCACGGACTGGGCCGACCCCGAACCGCTGCGCCGCGCCACCGCACTCGCCCGCAGTCACCCCGCCGCCTCCGCACGTCCCGCCCCCTGAGCCACGAGGACCCCCAACGCCATGAAGCTTCCCCGACCACTGCGTACGGCCGTCGCCCGCGCGCTCCTCGCCACCACCGCACTCCTCGCCCTGACCGCGTGCGGAACCTCCGGTGCCGACAGCGGCAGCGGAGGATCCGGTGCCGGGGGCACGGTGGACATCCGCATCCCCGACCCCGGCAACTCCGGCGTGCTCGCCCTCGGCAAGAAGGACGGCAGCCTCGACAAGGCGCTCGCCGAGGTCGGTGCCAAGGTGCGGTGGACCGGCAGCGCCGGGCCCTTCGCCCCGGCCGCCCAGGCGATGAACGCCGACCAGCTCGACATCGCCACCGGCTCCATCACCTCGGGCATCACCTCGCTCGCCCAGCGCCCCGGATTCAAGTTCTTCACCGCCGTCGACCCGGACGCGGCGGGCGAGGGCATCCTCGTCAAGAACGGCTCCGGCATCGAATCGGTCGCCGACCTGGTCGGCAGGAAGGTCGCCGTCAACCAGGGGGGAACCGGCGAATACCTGCTGCTGAAGGCGCTCGCCGAGGCCGGTGTCCCCGCCGACAAGGTCAAGCGGGTCTATCTGCGCCCCGACCAGACCGCCGCCGTCTTCAACGCGGGCAAGGTCGACGCCTGGGCCGTCTGGGCGACCTACGCCGTCGCCGAAATCGGCACCGGCAAGGCGCACTTCGTCGCCGACGGCGCCGCGATCGGCTCCGACAACTACAGCCTCAACGCCGTACGCACGGGCTTCGCGGAGCAGCACCCGAAGGTCGTGAAGGCGCTCTACCAGTACCTCCACGACGCCAGTGCCAAGGAGAAGCAGGACCCCGCCGCGTACCTCAATGTCTTCACCGACGTGGGACCGACCGCCGTCACCGGCAGGGCGAAGCAGGTCCAGACCGACTTCACCCGCAAGAGCGGCACGGTCGGGCCCATCGGCCCCGAGGACATCAAGCGCTTCGAGGCCGTCGCCGCTTTCTACGCCGAACAGAAGGTCACCACGACCAAGGTCGACATCGCCGCCCACCTCCTCGACATCGAGAAGCTGAAATGAGCGACGCCGCCCTGCATCCGGGCCTCGTCCGACCGCGCCCCCAGCGGCGCCGGGCACGCAGCCGGACCTACTCCCTGACCGTCCGGGCACTCGGTCCGGTCGCCCTCCTCGCGCTCTGGTGGGCGGCATCAGCCAACGGGCTCCTCACCCCCGACGTCCTGGCATCCCCCGT
Source organism: Streptomyces sp. NPDC088252 (assembly GCF_044740965.1). Lineage (NCBI taxonomy): Bacteria > Bacillati > Actinomycetota > Actinomycetes > Kitasatosporales > Streptomycetaceae > Streptomyces > Streptomyces sp. NPDC088252. The sequence goes on from NZ_JBIURS010000022.1 coordinate 76,260, forward strand.
CGAAGTGCTGCACGCCGTGGGCGAGTTGTGGGGCAACGGACAGCTGCCCGACGCGCTCACCACCTCCCTCACCCGCTCCGGACTCGGCCTCCTCATCGGGCTCGCCGCCGGGCTGACCCTCGGGATCACCACCGGATTCACCCGCCTCGGCGACGAACTCCTCGACTCCTCCCTGCAGACCCTGCGCACCATTCCCTTCCTCTCCCTGGTTCCCCTGTTCATGGTCTGGTTCGGGATCAACGAGACGGCGAAGATCCTGCTCATCGCCGTCGCCACCACCTTCCCGATGTACGTGTCGACATCGAGCGGAGTGCGCAACACCGACCCCAAGCTCGTCGAAGCCATGCGCAGCTTCGGCATGGGCCGGCTCGCCCTCGTGCGCGAAGTCGTCCTTCCCGGAGCCCTGCCCTCCCTGCTCGCCGGACTGCGGCTCTCCATGACGCTCAGTGTCATCGCGTTGATCGCCGCCGAGGAGATCAACGCGACGGCCGGCATCGGCTACCTGATGTCCCAGGCACAGAGTTACGCCCGCACCGACATCCTCGCCGTCTGCATCCTCGTCTACGGGCTGCTCGGCCTCACCGCCGACATCGTCGTGCGGCTGCTGGAGCGTGGGCTGATGCCCTGGCGCACCCCGCAAGGAGCCCGCCGATGACCGACCCGACCCCTGTACCGGCGGTACGGGTACGCGGACTGCGCCGCGTGTTCGGCGACCGTGCCGTGCTCGACGGCCTCGGACTGGACATCGCACGGGGCGAGTTCGTCGCCCTGCTCGGCGCCAGCGGAAGCGGCAAGACGACGCTGCTGCGCATTCTGGGCGCACTCGACGGCGCCGACGAGGGAGAGGTCCTCGTCCCCCGGGCACGCACCGTCGTCTTCCAGGAGCCCCGGCTCGTGCCGTCGAAGAAGGTCCTCGCCAATGTGACGGTGGCGCTGCCGCGCGGCCGTTCCGGGCACGGGCTGCGGGCCCTGGCCGAAGTCGGTCTGGAACGGCACGCCGACGCCTGGCCCGCCACCCTCTCCGGCGGCGAGGCCCAGCGGGTCGCACTCGCCCGCGCCCTGGTCCGTGAACCCGAACTGCTCCTGCTGGACGAGCCGTTCGCGGCACTCGACGCCCTGACCCGGTTGCGGATGCAGGACCTGGTGGGGGAGCTGTGCCGCAGACACCGGCCCGCCGTCCTCCTCGTCACCCACGACGTCGACGAAGCGGTACGGCTCGCCGACCGGGTCGCCGTCCTGCGCGACGGCCGGCTCGTCACCGACGAGCCCGTCACCGTCGACCGGCCGCGCGACCCCGGCGACCCCGCGTTCTCGGCCCTGCGCCGACGACTCCTCGACGATCTCGGGGTCGAGACGCCCCCGCGCCCCTCACATCCCTCGACCACCCCCGAACGCACCGAAGCCGGAGTGATCTGAATGACCATCACCATCGGAGTGCACAGCAGCAATCCGTCCCTCTACCACCTGTACCACCTCTCCCGGCTGGGCCTGGCCCAGGAGGAACTGGCCCCGCTCGGCGAGAGCGTCGTCTTCCACCCGTACACCGACGGCGTCCGCACCGGCGAACTCCTCAGTCAGGGCGTCATCGACTTCGGCGGCACCGGCTCCACCCCGCCGGTCACCGCCCAGGCGGCGGGCCACGACATCGTGTACGCCGCCGTCTCCGCCCCGCGCCCCGAACACGGCGCGCTCCTCGTCCCCGAGGACAGCCCCGTACGGACCGTCGCCGACCTCGAGGGCACCACCGTCCACCTCGCGATCGGCTCCTGGCAGACCCATCTGATCGCCAAGGCGCTCGACGACGCCGGGCTGTCGTACGCCGACGACATCACCGCCGTCCGCGGCGGCGACGACAGCGAGGAGCTGCTGCGCACCGGTGCCATCGCCGCCTGGGTCGCGCAGGGCGCCCAGCTCGCCGCGGCCCGCCGCACCGGAGGGCTGCGCACCCTGATCCGTACCGGCGACGTCATCACCGACCGTTCCGTCTTCTTCGCCCGCCGGGACCTGGCCGAAAGCCGGCCCGAGATCATCGAGGCGCTCACCCGCGCCCTGCGGCGCGCCGACGAATGGGCGGCGGCCCATCCCCGACAGGCCGCCGAGATCGCCGCCGCCGACCTCGGCGGATCCGCCGACGACTGGGAGACCGCGCTGCGCACCCTGCCCTGGAGGATCGAGCCCGTCACCGACGCCTTCATCGCCGAGCAGCAGGAGGCGGCGGACATCTTCCACCGCACCGGCTTCATCGACCGGCCGGTCACCGTCGCCCACGCCCGCGCCGGTGCCCTCGCCGACAAGGCGGCGTGACGGCATGGCGACCGAAGTCCTCTGGTACATCATCCCGCGCGAAGGCGCCTACCCCTGGGAGCCCGAAGGGCGGCGGCCGGTGGATCTCGGCTACCTCGCCCAGCTCGCCGGCACGGCCGAACGCCTCGGCTACAGCGGGGCGCTGCTCGCCACCGACCTGTACGACGTCTGGCCGCTCGGCAGCGCGCTCGCCGCCTCCACCAGCACCAGGTTCAAGCCCCTGCTGGCCGTCCACCCCGGCCTGATCTCGCCCACCCTGCTCGCCAAGATGGCTCTCAGCTTCGACACCCTCTTCGGCGGCCGGCTCCGCTTCAACGTCGTCAACGGCTCGACCAAATCGCTCCAGGAGTACGGCCTCCACGTGGAGCACGACGAGCGGTACGAGCTGAGCGCCGAGTACTGGTCGATCGTGAAGCGGCTGACCGCCGGCGAGGTCTTCGACCACAAGGGCCGCTTCTACGATCTGAAGAACGCGGGCGCGTCCTTCAGAGAGCTGAAGCCGGTCCAGGAATCGCACATCCCGCTCTGGTTCGGCGGTTCCTCCGACCCCGGTATCGAGATGGCGGCCCAGCATGTCGACGTCTTCCTGACCTGGGGCGAACCGCCGCACCTGCTCAAGGAGAAACTGGAGAAGGTCAGGGCGCGCGCCGCCGCGTACGGCCGCACGCTCAGGATCGGCCTGCGCCTGCACCTGATCGTCCGCGACACGGAGGACGAGGCCTGGGCGGCGGCCGACCGCCTCCTCGACGTCACGAGCGACGCGACGTACGCGCGCATGCTCGGCGACCGCGTGGGCGAGGACGGCGTGGGCTGGCAGCGCCAGTTCCGCCAGCACGGCGGCAGGGTCCCCGCCCGCGCCCGGGAACTGGAGGCGCACCCCAACATGTGGCCGGGCATGGGCCTCTTCCGTCCCGGCCCCGGCACCGCGGTCGTCGGCTCGACTGCCCAGGTGGTCGAGCGCCTCAAGGAGTTCGAGGACCTGGGCGTCGACACCTTCATCCTCTCCGGCAACCCGCTGCTGGAGGAGGCCCACCGGGTGGCGGAGACCGTGCTTCCGGCACTGGGGGTGAAGAGCTGAGACACGGCGGCCGACGCTCCGTACGGTGGCCGGCGGGCCACCGTACGGCGTAAGGCGCCGCGGCAGGTCCGCCGGGCGCGGGCTGCGGTCGTCGGTGCCCGGTGCGAGACTCGGGACATCGGGAGCGACGCGCCTGCACCGCGCGAACGGGCCGCACCGAAGGAGTTCGCCATGCTCACCACCCGTTTTGTCACCGGAGCGCCCAACTGGATCGATCTGGGCACGCCCGACCTCGCCGGGGCCATCGCGTTCTACACCGGTCTGTTCGGCTGGGAGTTCCTGGCCGGGGGGCCGGAGACCGGCGGTTACGGCATGTTCACCCTGGACGGGAGGACGGTCGGCGGCGCGAGGGAGGTCACCGAGGAGCAGGCGAAGCCGTCCTGGTCGGTGTATTTCCGGTCACCGGACGCCGATGCCACGGCGCAGGCGGTCGAGCGGGCCGGCGGCAGCGTTCCGTTCGCTCCGAGAGATGTTCTGGACTTCGGCAGGACGGCCGGTTTCAAGGACCGGACGGGGGCGTTCTTCGGTGTCTGGCAGCCGAAGGAGAATCCCGGCCTCGGCGCCGTGGGGGTCGCGGGCTCCTTGTGCTGGGTCGAGCTGTACACCCCGGACGTCCCGGCCGCCGCCGCGTTCTACGGCGCCGTGTTCGGATGGGAGACCGGACTGACACCGTTCCCGGGAGGCGGCGGGTCCTATACGGTGATCCGGACCAGGGCCGGCGGGCAGGCGGCCGGTTTCGGCGGCCTGGTACCGCTCGACGCCGTTGCGACACGCGCGGTCGCCGGACCGCACTGGCTGCCGTACTTCGAGGTCGACGACTGCGACGCCGCCGTCGCGGACGTGGAGCGGCTGGGCGGCAAACCGACACTGGAGCCGCTGGAGATGGAAGGCGTGGGCACTTTCGCCGATGTCGCCGATCCGGACGGTGCGGAATTCGCCCTGATCAAGAGTGCGCCCACGCCGGGAGACTGACCGGAAGCCACCGGCGCGCCGCATTGATGCAGCGTTGATCAGTCGTTTATCGCGACCGGGCACGGTGGGTCCCATGCTGATCAACACCGCGGCCGACCCCGCGCTCGCCTGGCAGGAGACGGCGCTGTGCGCGCAGGCGGGGCCCGAGTTCTTCTTTCCTGCTCCCGGCAGCTCCACTCGTGAGGCCAAGCAGCTCTGCAACGCCTGCGAGGGGCGCGAGGCGTGCCTGGAGTACGCCCTCGCCAACGACGAGCGCTTCGGCGTATGGGGCGGCCTCTCCGAGAAGGAGCGGGAGCGGCTGCGCAGAACGGGTCGCGACCGGGCCTGAACCCGCCCCGACCGCGCAACGGGCCGCCGCGACCGGGGCACCGGCCGCACCCACGGGTGCGGGCCACCGGTCCCCGCAGCCGGACAGGCGGCGACGGCCTGGGAGGATGTCCGCATGAACGATCACGACAGGAACGCCCTGCTCGCGACGGCCGTACGCCTGCGCACCGAAGGGCGTGCCGAAGAAGCCCGACAGCGACTGCTCGCCCTCTGCGCCGCCTTCCCCACGGATGCCGAAGTGGCCTACCAGACCGCCTGGGCCCACGATGTGCTCGGTCTGGAAGCGGAGGCCGTGCCGTTCTACGAGCGCTGTCTGGACGGGACCGGGCTGTCGGAGGAGGACCGCAGGGGCGCGCTGCTCGGCCTCGGGAGTACGCATCGGGTGCTCGGCCACCATCACAGAGCCGTCGAGGTGCTGCGCGGCGGTGTCGAGGAATTCCCCGACGACGGGGCGTTGCGGACCTTCCTCGCCATGGCCCTCTTCAACACCGGCGAGCATCACGAATCCAGCCGGCTGCTGCTGGAACTGCTCGCCGCCACCAGCGAGGACCCGCACGTGCGCCAGTACCGACGCGCCATCGAGCACTACGCGCAGGATCTGCACGCGACGATGTGAGCCGGGCGCCCGGCCCCGGCCGTCGGACTGGATGGCCTTGTGGCCCGTCCAACGGCCCGGGAGCGACGGACGGGGCGTCAGGCCCCGGCGCGCGCGGCCATCCGTGCCTTGCGGGCAGCGAGCCTCTCGTCGAACTTCGCCGCCTCGCTGTCCAGACCGCCCAGGTACAGGCCCAGCTCTTCCTGCGCCCGCAGCCCCTCGGGGCCCAGACCGTCGATGCTGAGGACCTTCAGGTAGCGAAGCACCGGCTGGATCACGTCGTCGTGATGGATGCGCATGTTGTAGATCTCGCCGATCGCCATCTGTGCCGCGGCCCGCTCGAAGCCCGGCATGCCGTGACCGGGCATCCGGAAGTTGACGACGACGTCACGCACCGCCTGCATGGTCAGATCCGGGGCGAGTTCGAAGGCCGCGCCGAGGAGGTTGCGGTAGAAGACCATGTGCAGGTTCTCATCGGTCGCGATCCGCGCCAGCATGCGGTCACACACCGGGTCGCCCGACTGATGGCCGGTGTTGCGGTGCGAGACGCGGGTGGCCAGCTCCTGGAAGGCGACGTACGCCACGGAGTGCAGCATCGAGTGACGGTTGTCGGACTCGAAGCCGTCCGCCATGTGCGCCATGCGGAACTGCTCCAGCTTGTCCGGGTCGACGGCGCGCGAGGTGAGCAGATAGTCGCGCATCACGATGCCGTGCCGGCCCTCTTCCGCGGTCCAGCGGTGCACCCAGGTGCCCCAGGCGCCGTCACGGCCGAAGAGGGAGGCGATCTCGTGGTGGTAACTGGGGAGGTTGTCCTCGGTCAGCAGATTCACGACCAGTGCGACCTTGCCGATGTCGGTGACCTTGGACTGGTCGGCCCGCCAGGCCTCACCGTCCTCGAAGACGCCCGGGAAGTTCCGCCCGTCGGAGAACGGCACGTACTCGTGGGGCATCCAGTCCTTGGCGACCTTGAGATGGCGGTTGAGCTCCTTCTCCACCACCTCTTCCAGGGCGTGGAGCAGCTGGGCGTCGGTCCACGCCCGGGGACTGCCGAGGTGGGGAGCGGTGATCGTCACGGGGACTCCTGGGGACGGGAGAAGTACCTACGGGAACGTAGGTTACGAGACCGTAGGTTAAAGCGGCAGTAAGGCCACCGCCAAGCCGGCCCCCGCGATGCCCGATTACGTATCGTTATGTACGCAGGTCGTGAGCGGCGGAGGCTGTCACTCCGCCCGACTGTGGGGCGTGCCGGATCTCCCTCGGATGCACGGATGGAGGGGGCGCGCCGGGGCGGGTGGACCCGCGAAGGCGCTCTCACCCGCCGTCGCCCGGGTGGGCCGACCTCAGGTCCCGGCGCAGGTGTTCGGCCGTGAACGAGGTGCGATGGGCGAGCAGCGCCGTCGGGGTCCCCTCGAAGACCAGCTCGCCGCCGTTCCTGCCGCCCTCCGGGCCGAGGTCGATCACCCAGTCCGCGCGTTTGAGCACATCGAGGTTGTGCTCCACGCAGATCACGCTGTTGCCGCTGTCGACCAGCCGGTCCAGCAGTTCGACGAGCGTGCCGGTGTCCGCCATGTGCAGTCCGGTCGTCGGCTCGTCCAGGACGTAGACACTGCCCGTGCGGTGGAGCCGGGTGGCGAGCTTGATCCGCTGGCGCTCACCGCCGGAGAGCGTGCTGAGCGGTTGCCCCAGCGTCAGATAGGTCAGGCCGACGTCGTCGAGCGTGCGCAGCTTCCGCAGCAGCGCCGGGTCTTCGAAGAGCTCGGCCGCCCGCGCGGCCGTCATCTCCAGTACATCGACGATGGACGCGCCGCCGACCCGGTGCTTCAGCACGTCGTCGTGGAAGCGCCGCCCCTCGCACACCTGGCAGGTGGTGGTCACCGGGTCCATGAAGGCGAGATCGGTGCAGATGATGCCGCGGCCCGCGCAATGCCCGCACGCCCCGGAGGAGTTGAAGCTGAACAGACCCGGGTCGACGCCGTTCTCCCTGGCGAAGATCTTGCGGATGGAGTCCAGCGCGCCGACGTACGAGGCCGGGGTGGAGCGGGACGACGCGGTGATCGCGCCCTGGTCGATCACCACCGCGTCCGGGTACGCCGCCGTGAACACCCGGGAGACCAGCGTCGACTTCCCGGATCCGGCGACCCCCGTCACGACTGTCAGCACACCCTCGGGGAACGCCACATCCACCCCTTTGAGGTTGTGCAGCGCGGCGCCCGTCACCGGCAGCCACCCGGTGGGGGAGCGGACGGTCTCCTTCAGCGGCATCCGGCGGCGCAGGCACCGGCCGGTGAGGGTGTCCGCCTCGCGCAACCGGTCCACCGGGCCTTCGAACACGACGTGTCCGCCGTCGCTGCCCGCTCCCGGCCCCATGTCGACGATGTGGTCCGCGACGGCCATCACGTCCGGGTCGTGCTCGACGACGACGACCGTGTTGCCCCGGTCGCGCAGCCGTACCAGGAGATCGTTCAGCCTGCCGACGTCGCGCGGATGCAGGCCCACGCTCGGCTCGTCGAGGACGAACGTCAGCCCGGTCAGCGAACTGCCCAGGTGCCTGACCATCTTGAGCCGCTGTCCCTCCCCGCCCGACAGGGTGGTGGTCTCCCGGTCCAGGCTGAGATAGCCGAGGCCGATGCCCACCAGACGCTCCAGCCGTTCGCGTGCGGCCGAGGCGATCGGACCGGCCACCGGATCGTCGATCCGGGCCAGGACTCCCACCAGATCGGCCACCTCCATGCGTCCGTAGTCGGCCACGGTGAGCCCGTCGACACGGGTGGCGAGTGCCGCCGCGCTCAACCGCGCGCCACCGCAGGACGCGCACACCGACTCCGTGGTGAATCGGAGGGCGGCCTCGCGCCGCCGCTCGGAGAGCGCCTCGGTGTCCCGTTTCAGATGGAGCCGGGTGAACCGCTCGGCGATCCCCTCGAACCGCATGTCGGCGGATTTCGACTTCAGCTGCAGCTGTACGGTGAATCCTCCTCCGTGGAGCAGGAGCCGGAGTTCCTCCTCGGTGAACTCGGCGAGCGGCTTGTCGTTGTCGAAGCGCCCCGAGCCCGCGTACAACTGCCATTCCCAGCTGCCCACCGAGAGCCCCGGCAGCAGCAGGGCGCCCCCGTTGAGCGACTTCGTGAGGTCGATCGCCCGGTCGATGTCGAGACGGACCGTGCGCCCCAGGCCGTCGCACTCAGGGCACATTCCCGCGGGATCGTTGAAGGAGTACGCGGTCGCAGGGCCCGCACTCGGTGTCCCGTACCGCGAGAACAGCACCCGGATGACCGACCAGATGTCGGTCGTCGTGCCGACGGTGGAGCGGGCGTTGCCGCCGATCGGCTTCTGGTCGACGACCACCGCCACGGAGAGGCCGTCGATGGAATCGGCATGGGGCCGCTCGTACTTCGGCAGCCTGTTGCGGATGAACCAGGTGAAGGTTTCGTTCAGTTGGCGCTGCGACTCCACGGCGATCGTGTCGAAGACGATCGACGACTTGCCCGACCCGGAGACTCCGGTGAAGACGGTGATCCGCTCCTTGGGGACGGTGAGGGAGACATTGCGCAGATTGTTCGCGCGTGCTCCGGTGATGACGATGCTCCGGTCCTGTTTCCGATCCATGCGCCCGAAGCTAACGGCGATACCCGACAGCTTCTGTCCGGATTTGCCGGGCAGGTGGAATCTTCTCCAGGACCGGACGCACCGGCCCCGCCGGCGGAGCGCTCAGAGTTGTCGGCGTACTCGGAGCGAACGCGCGGGGACGGGGCACGGTGGGGCGTGACGGTCAGAGCAGATGGTCCGCCGCGCCGGACTTCACCGCGGAGATCAGCGCCCGCAGCGCCTCCATGGAGTCGCTGACATAGGCTCCGGCGTCCGTGGTGCTGCCGATGTACGCCCTGCCCTGCTCGTCGAGCCCGAAGCGGAAGCAATTGGCGCCTTCGCTGCAGAAGGCCTCGTCCCAGCAGATGTCGGTCATGTTCTCTCTCCTCAGAGGTCCTGGGCTATGGATCGGATGAAGTCGCGCGATTCCTCGACCGGCAGCGCCAGCGTACGCAGACGCTCCAACAGCCCCCGGTACCGCCGCAGTTGCATGTCCGAGTCCAGCAACATCGAACCGTGCGAGGAGTCGAGCTGTACGGTGTCGAGCTGGGGTATCGCCGCGCCCACATAGGTGAACGACTGGCCGGCGCCCGGGAAGCCGCCCGCGGTGAACGGGATCACCCGGACCGTGATCCGGTCCCGCTCGGACTGGTCGACGATGTGGTCCAGCTGCGCTTTGGCCACCTTGGGCCCGCCGAACTGCATGCGCAGCGCCGCCTCGTGGACGATCGACTCGTACAGCGGTGGCCGGTCCCGCCTCAGCACCTCCTTGCGGCGCAGCCGCAGGGAGAGCCGGGCCATCAGGTCGGGGCCGGGCAGTTGTGGATCGGCCGTGTCGAACACCGCTCGGGCGTGTTCCTCGGTCTGCAGCAGGCCGGGGATGTGCGTGGTGGTCGATGTCGTCAACTCCACCGCGTGATATTCGAGTTCGGCGATGTCGAGCAGTCCGGGCAGCAGCAGTCCACGATGCTCCTCCCACCATCCCCGGGCCCGCTCCTGGGCGATCTCGGCGAGCAGGTCGACCAGGCCGGTGTCCGGGCAGCCGTAGTTGAAGGCGAGGGTGCGGACCCGCTCGGCGCTGATGCCGAAGCGGCCGGATTCGATGTTCGGGATGCGGGTGCGGTCGACGCCCAGCAGGGCGGCGGCCTGCTGCACCGACATTCCCGACTGCTCGCGCAGCTTGCGCAGTTCGTGCCCGAGGCGCTGCTGCCGGGCGGTCGGGGTGCTTCTGGGCGGCACGGCAAATGTCCTTCCGAGGGGGCGGGTTGAGCGAAACGACCGGAACGACACAAGTAGTAGCACTGTGCTCCGGTGTGCGCTACGGTCGGTAGTGCAAGTCTCACACGGGGCGACCATGCCTATGTGTGATCGTTAATACAATTACCGGAAATGTGAGCATCTTGATGAAGGGCGCACTGCGTTGTCTTCCGGCCCTCACGCCGGCCGGGCCCCATCCTCCGGTGGCGGACAACCTCAGCTATTCGTTCGCACTGCCGGGCGGCGCCTTCTGCGCCGGTCTCGCACGAAGTGCCGTGGGTGAGCTCCTCACCCGGCACGGGCTCGCGGAGTTCCGCGAAACGGCCGTCCTCGCCGCTTCCGAACTGGTCGCGGCCGCCTATCGGTTCACCCCCGACCGGGAGATGCTGCTACGGGTGCACTGGCAGTTCGACGCGCTGCGCGTCACCCTCTACGACCAGCATCCGTCCCACGGCTCGACCGAGAAGTCCGAGACCTGCCGGGAACGCCGGAGCGAAAGCATGTGGCTGCTGGCGGCCGCGGTCGATGCGCACGGCGGGGACTGGGGACTGGCCCCGGCGCTGACCCCGTCCGGGGGCTGCAAGACCTGGGCCTTACTCCACCACTGACCCCGTCGCCGACCGTTCTCCACCGTGCGCGCCCGCCGCCCTTCGGCCGCGGTGTCACCACAACTCCCGCCGGGCGAGAACGTCACCGGCGCCGCGTGACAACGCCTCCCCGCCCGACGTCCGGTCAGCAGGCCCCGCCGAGCAGATGGGTCAGACTCCGGTCGAGGTCCAGGAACCGGTGCTCGTCGCCGGCCGGCACCAGTTCCTGCGCCCGCTCAAGGAAACGACGCAGCTCCGCGGTGCGGACGTGGACCATCGCGATTCCCTCGTCGGCATGGAACTCCAGGACGGTGCGGTCGTATCCGAACGGCCTGATGCGCACGTCCCCGACACCGGCGGCCGCGTCCATTCCGGCCGCGAGCAGTTCGCGGGAGAACTCCCACGACACCTCGGTGCCTTCCAGGGTCGCCGTCGCGGGGAACGCCATGCGCACGGCGAACGGATCCCTCCGGTCGTACTGCAGAGTGGCGGGAAGGGTCTCCATCCGCGGTGCGGATGCGACCATGCGGGCCTGCACGGACTGCTCGATGACGGTGGACAAGACCTGCTCCCTTTCTCGGCCGGACGAACGGCTCACGGCACTGATGAAGACGACGCAATCGCCTCATCCGTGCACCGGAGGGCGGCGTGAGTTGCATCACCGCATGCCGTCGCACCGGTCGCATGCCCGAATCCGGCCGACGCACGCTGGACGGCGTGCGGCTCGTGGGCTAGCTTCCAGCGCCATGAGGGCCAAGGGAAAGACGAGACGACTGATGTCATGGGGGCTCAGTGCGGTGGCGCTGGCCACCGCGCTGGCCACGCCGGCAGCCGCGGCGACACCGGGGGAGTGGCACCGGCCGGGCGGGCCGACGGCCTGGAAACTCACCGTGACCGGGACCGACGCCCGCTTCCGCGGACTCGCCGCTGTCAGCCGTCGTACCGCCTGGGTCGCCGGCTCGAAGGGGACGGTGCTGCGCACCACCGACGGCGGCCACCACTGGCGCGATGTGTCACCGCCCGGCGCGTCCCGGGAGGCGCTGGAGTTCCGCGACATCGAGGCGTTCGACGCCCGTCGCGCGGTGGCGCTGGCCATCGGGGAGGGCGAGGCCTCCAGGCTGTTCCGCACGGACGACGGGGGAGCGACCTGGACGGAGTCGTTCCGTAACACCGACGCACGCGCCTTCTACGACTGCCTCACCTTCTTCGACAGCAGGCACGGACTCGCGATGAGCGATCCCGTGGACGGCAAGTACCGCATCCTGTCGACCGAGGACGGCGGCCGGAGCTGGCGGGTGCTGCCCAGCGCGGGCATGCCGGACGCCCAGGCCGGTGAGGCGTCGTTCGCCGCCAGTGGTCAGTGCCTGGTCGCATCGGGGCCCAAGGACGTCTGGCTGGCGACCGGGGGCGCCGCCACCGCCCGGGTGCTGCACTCCGCCGACCGCGGGTTGACCTGGACCGCGACCGAATCGACGATCCCCGCCGCCGACCCGGCACGCGGTGTCTTCGGACTGGCCTTCCGCGACCGCCGCCACGGCATCGCGGTCGGTGGCGACTACGGGGCCGACCTGCCGTCTCCGCACGCCTCGGCGGTGACGGTCGACGGCGGTCGCAGCTGGCAGCCGTCCGCCGACCCGCCGGCCGCCTATCGCTCGGGCGTCGCCTGGCTGCCGCACAGCAGGTCGGGTGCGCTGGCGGTCGGTCCGACCGGCACGGACCTCACCGCGGACGGTGGCCGCACCTGGCGCACGGTCGACACGGGGTCGTACGACACGGTCGACTGCACACCGGACGGCGCCTGCTGGGCCGCAGGCGAGAAGGGACGAGTGGCGCTCGGGGGGATCCGGGGCGCCGACGGCTGAAAGGGCCGGTCGGGTCTCGGCAGCGACCTGTTCGTTGATCGGGGAGGGCGGGGCCCGGGTATCCGTTACCCGGGCAACTGCTCGCGGTACGGGGCGAGTTCGTCCGAGGTCTTCGTCGCGATGAACTCCGTGATCCGGTAGGCGCACACGCCCTGCGCGGTGAACGGGTCCTCCGCCACGATCCGCTCGATCCGCGCGCGATCACCCCCGACCGCCAGGATCACCCCGCCGTCGCGCGGGTTCTTTCGGCCCGACGCGATGAACACCCCCTCCGCGTACTGTGCGTCCAGCCAGGCGACATGGTCCGGCAGCAGCGCGTCGACGCGCTCGACGGGTGCGGTGTAGGTCAGCTCCAGTACGAACATGATCGTCAGGCTACGGCACGAGCGCGAGGCCGGCCCGGCCGTGCTCCCGACGGGCCCGTCACCGAACCGCCGGTCCGGCCGTGATCCGCCCGACGCTCGGAACGAGGCCGGACCACCGTGTCGGCCGCCCAAGGACTGTCCCGCAGTCCCTGGTGGATCGGCGCGCGGCGTCGGATGCGGTGCATCGCGAGGCGGAGGGACGTCCGCGTACATCCGGAACCGCGCCCGTCAGGGGCTACGGGGCAGCCCTTAGACTCGACAGCACTATGGCAACCCTCCAGACGCCCGCCGACGAGGTCGAAGCCCGCGCGATCCAGGACTCCCTGCGCCCGCGGGTGGTGCTCGACGAGACGGGCCCGCCGCCCGGTACCGGCAGGGTCACCGGGGTCGATGTCGCCTATGACGACGAGCGCGATGTCGTCGTTGCGGCAGCGGTCGTGCTCGACGCGGCGACGCTCGACGTGGTGGCCGAGGCCACCGTGGTCGGCCGGGTCACCTTCCCGTACGTCCCCGGGCTCCTCGCCTTCCGCGAGATCCCTACCGTGCTGGACGCGTTGGAATCGCTTCCCGCCGACCCCGGACTCGTGGTCTGCGACGGCTACGGGCAGGCGCACCCGCGCCGTCTCGGACTCGCCAGCCATCTCGGGGTGCTCACCGGACTCCCGGTGATCGGCGTCGCCAAGAACCCGTTCACCTTCTCCTACGAGCAGCCGGGCAGCCGCCGGGGCGACTGGTCGCCGCTGCTCGACGGCGAGGAGGTGGTGGGCCGGGCCCTGCGCACCCAGGACGGCGTCAAGCCGGTCTTCGTGTCCGTCGGACACCGGACCGGCCTCGACAACGCCTGCGCCCACACCCTGCGCCTGGCCCGCGACTTCCGCCAGCCGGAGACCACCCGGAGGGCCGACGCGCTCTGCCGCCGGGCCCTTGAGGAAGCGACCGCCTGAGTATCTGAGTATGTGTACGGATAACACCCGTCGATCATGACGGGCAGACTGGTACACATGACCGAACATCGAACATCCACACGACCAGGCACCGTCTACCTCGCCCAGCGCCGGGTGGCGGTCGGGATGACTCTCGGCATGCTCGCGGGAGCGGTCTGGGCCGTGTCGATGATCTGCACGCTGGTGGCCTGGGCGCTCTGACCCGTCCCTGGGCGCCGGCGCCCTCCGGCCGCCCGGACCACCCCGTCCCGCTCAGCGGGCCGCCGCGACCCGGAAACGCAGTCCGGCCGCGCGCAGCCGTCCCAGCAGCGCGTCACCCCTCGCGACGGCTGTCGTGACCTGCCCAGATGTCGACGGGAGCTCGTCCAGGGCGAGGCAGAGCGCGGACTGTGCAAGCATCTTCGCCGTCTCGTCGTAACCGGGGTCGCCGCCCGACACCTCGGTGAACACCCGGTGCCCGCCGCCTTCGCCGACGAAGCGCACGGTGAACCAACTGCGCCGCCTGCGCTCCGCGTCCGGCCCCCGCCCCGGCGCATAGCGGTCCATCAGCCAGGACCGTGCCGCCGGAATCTGCGCCGCCCCCAGGAGAGCGGCGAGCGCGGCCGTACCGCCCGGCGCCACCGGCAGATGCTTCACGGAGGCGAAGTGGCGGCAGCGGAAATCGGGGCCGTAATGGGCGAGCAGCCGCGCCGAACGCCTGACGACCTGTGGGTCCAGTGTCGGCAGCGGCAGCGCCCATGTGCCCGTCTCCGGACTGAAGTGCGGGGTGCCGAGCGGGGCGCGGGCGCGGCGGGCCACCAGGCGGGGTTCGTGCAATCCGCGCTCCCGCGCGGCGCGCAGCATCCGGGGGCCGCGGCCCATCGCCGTGAGCGCGGAGGCGAACGTGCCGCCGGAGAAGACGGCGTTGCTGCGGACGAATCCGTCGATCGTCAGCGGAACGTCCCGCGGCAGTTGCCGGACGGTGAAGTACATCCCGAGGTCGTGCGGTACCGAGTCGAATCCGCAGGCGTGCACGATCCGGGCCCCGGTCTCGCGGGCCCGCGCGTCGTGCCGCCGATACATCCGGTCCACGAACTCCGCCTCGCCGGTGAGGTCCGCGTAGTCCGTCCCGGCCTCGGCGCGGGCCGCGACCAGCTGCTCGCCGTACCAGACGTAGGGGCCCACGGTCGTGGCCACCACATGCGTGGATTCGGCCGGTTCGCGCAGTGAGCGCGCGTCGTCCGCGTCGGCATGCAGCAGCGGGAGGTCCGCGCAACGCGGGTCGACGGCGGTGAGGCGTTCGCGCTGCCGTTCCAGCTTGGCCCGGTCGCGACCGGCCACGGCCCAGCGGCAGCCGGCAGCCGGCGGGCGCGTGGGCGGCGAGACATCCGGCGGTGAGGGCACCCACGAAGCCGGTGGCACCGAAGAGGACAACGTCATAGGGGCGTCGTGCCCCGTTCTGCCTGTTCATGAGGGCCTCCGCAGGGCTCGGCGCCGGTGTGGCAGGCAGAGGCTGGCGGAGGCGTTCGTGGCGGTGTGCCGCCGGGCGGCGATCGTGGGGGAGGATCCCGGAGAAGGAACCAGGACCGACCGGCACAGGGAGGCGGTGTCGTGGAGCCGATCACACACTCTCCCCCAGGCCTGAAGGGCCAGGGGCCGCCGGCCCTTCGGGCCCTGTCGTCGGCCGGCGGGGCTCCGCGGTGCCTTCCCGCTGTGCCCTGCAACCACGAGTGCCGGTCCCGCTCCCTCTCCCACCCCGTCCGCCGGTCGGTCTAAGCGCTTGCTCGGCCAAAGGGGTTGTGCGGAGCGTGACGCGTTCTTAGCATCATCGCTGTTACATCGGTTGTGTCATACCGCTGGGGGCTAGATGGCAACGACGGAGCACGGCCCGCTGGCAGGCGTGCGCGTGGTCGAGCTGGCAGGCATCGGGCCCGGCCCGTTCGCCGCGATGCTCCTGGCCGACCTCGGCGCCGATGTCGTCAGGGTCGACCGACCCGGCGGCCCAGGGCTCGGCATCGACCCCGCGTACGACCTCACCAACCGCAACAAACGCTCCGTGCTCGTCGACCTCAAGGCCGGGGACGGCCCGGCCAAAGTGCTCGATCTGGTCGAGCGCGCCGACATCCTGATCGAGGGTTACCGGCCGGGCGTCGCCGAGCGCCTCGGTGTCGGGCCGGACGCCGCACTGGCCCGCAATCCACAGCTCGTCTACGGACGGATGACCGGCTGGGGCCAGGACGGACCGCTCGCCGAACGGGCCGGGCACGACATCGCCTACATCGCCCTCACCGGCACCCTCTCCATGATCGGCAGGCCCGGGGAGCCGCCCACGGTCCCGGCCAATCTGGTCGGCGACTACGCCGGCGGTTCGCTCTATCTCGTCGTCGGTGTCCTGGCCGCCCTCCAGCACGCCCGCACGCCGGGCGGCCGGGGTCAGGTCGTGGACGCGGCGATCGTCGACGGCGCCGCCCATCTCGCCACGATGATCCACGGGATGCTGGCGGCCGGGGGCTGGCAGGACCGGCGCGGCTCCAATCTCCTGGACGGCGGTTGCCCGTTCTACGGCACGTACGAGACCGCCGACGGGCAGTACATGGCGGTCGGCCCGCTGGAGCAGCGGTTCTACGAGGAGTTCAGCAGGCTCCTCGGGATCGAGGGCGAGGCCCCGGACCGGGGGGACGTCGCCCGCTGGGACGAACTGCGCACGCTCGTCGCCGACCGCTTCAGGACCCGTACGCGCGCCGAGTGGACCGAGGTGTTCGAGGGCACGGATGCCTGCGTCGCCCCCGTCCTCTCGCTCCGTGAAGCGCCCGGTCATCCGCATGTCGCGGCCCGTGCCACCTTCGTCGAGCACGACGGGCTCACCCAGCCCGCCCCCGCGCCCCGTTTCTCCGCCACCCCCGTCTCCGTACGCAGCGGGCCCGCGCGGCCCGGCGCGGACACCGGGACCGTCGCCGCCGACTGGGACGTACCCGGCCTCGCCGAGCCCCGGAAGGACACCACCGGCTGATGGCGACCACCTCGCCGCCGAACCCCACGGGCGGCCCGCGCGAAGCCTGTGACCGGGGCGCGACCGGTGCGGCCGTCCGCGCCCCATGCTCCCGCACCCCCGCCCTCGTCGCCCGGACCGGCGCGGGACCCGACGTCAGGAACTGACTCCAGGAGGCCCGCAGTGCAGCGGCAGATCTTCACCGAAGAGCACGAAGCGTTCCGCGGGGCCGTCCGCGCCTTCCTCACCAAGGAGGTCCTCCCGCACTACGAGCAGTGGGAGAAGGACGGCATCGTCTCGCGCGAGGCGTGGCTCGCGGCCGGCCGGCAGGGACTGCTCGGCCTCGCCGTCCCCGAGGAGCACGGGGGCGGCGGCAACCCCGACTACCGCTACAGCGCCGTCCTCGCGGAGGAGTTCACCCGGGCCGGTGCCCCCGGACTCGCACTCGGGCTGCACAACGACATCATCGGCCCCTACCTCACCGGCCTCGGCACCGAAGAGCAGAAGCGGCGCTGGCTGCCCGGCTTCTGCAGCGGCGAGACCATCACCGCCGTCGCCATGACCGAGCCCGGCGCGGGCTCCGACCTCCAGGCCATCCGCACCACCGCCGAGGACAAGGGCGATCACTGGCTGCTCAACGGCTCCAAGACGTTCATCTCCAACGGCATCCTCGCCGACCTGGTGGTCGTGGTCGCCAGGACCACCCCCGAGGGCGGCGCGAAGGGCCTGTCGCTGATCGTCGTCGAACGCGGCGCGGAGGGTTTCGAGCGGGGCCGCAACCTCGACAAGATCGGCCAGAAGTCCCAGGACACCGCCGAACTGTTCTTCCATGACGTCCGCGTCCCCAAGGAGAATCTGCTCGGAGAGCGGGACGGTGCCTTCATCCATCTGATGACCAATCTGGCGCAGGAACGGATGGGCATAGCCGTCGCCGGCATCGCCGCCGCCGAACACCTGCTGGAGATCACCACGCGGTACGTGAAGGAGCGCGAGGCCTTCGGACGGCCGCTGTCCAGGCTTCAGCACATCCGGTTCGAGATCGCCGAGATGGCCACCGAGTGCACGGTCACCCGCACCTTCATCGACCGCTGCATCGTCGAGCACTCCGACGGCGGGCTCGACGCCGTCCATGCCTCGATGGCCAAGTGGTGGGCCACCGAACTGCAAAAGCGCGTCGCCGACCGCTGTCTCCAACTCCACGGAGGGTACGGATACATGACGGAGTATCCGGTCGCGAAGGCATTCACCGACGGCCGTATCCAGACCATCTACGGCGGCACGACCGAGATCATGAAGGAGATCATCGGACGCTCGCTGCTCGCCTGACCTCTTTCGCACAACCACCCTCGAAAGGCTGCTGACTTGAGTACCGAAGCGTTTGTCTACGACGCGATCCGCACCCCGCGCGGCCGTGGCAAGGCCAATGGCGCCCTGCACGGCACCAAGCCGATCGACCTCGTCGTCGGCCTCATCCACGAGATCCGCGACCGCTTCCCCGGCCTGGACCCGGCGGCCATCGACGACATCGTGCTCGGCGTGGTCAGTCCGCTCGGTGACCAGGGCTCCGACATCGCCCGGATCGCCGCCATCGCGGCGGGCCTCCCGGACACCGTCGCGGGCGTCCAGGAGAACCGCTTCTGTGCCTCGGGCCTGGAGGCCGTCAACCTGGCGGCGGCCAAGGTCCGTTCGGGCTGGGAGGACCTCGTCCTCGCGGGAGGTGTCGAGTCGATGTCCCGTGTCCCGATGGGATCCGACGGCGGCGCCTGGGCGATGGACCCGATGACCAACTTCGACACCGGCTTCGCGCCGCAGGGTGTCGGCGCCGACCTCATCGCCACCATCGAGGGCTTCACCCGCCGCGACGTGGACGAGTTCGCCGCGCTCTCCCAGGAACGCGCCGCCGAGGCATGGAAGGACGGCCGATTCGCGCGCTCCGTCGTCCCCGTCAAGGACCGCAACGGCCTCGTCGTCCTCGACCACGACGAGCACATGCGGCCCGGCACGACCGCCGACTCGCTCGCCGCGCTCAAGCCCTCCTTCGCGGCGATCGGTGAGATGGGCGGCTTCGACGCGGTGGCCCTGCAGAAGTACCACTGGGTCGAGGAGATCGACCACGTCCACCACGCGGGCAACTCCTCCGGCATCGTCGACGGCGCCGCGCTCGTCGCGATCGGCAACCAGGAGATCGGCGAGCGGTACGGACTCACGCCGCGCGCCCGGATCGTCTCCGCCGCCGTCTCCGGCTCCGAGCCCACCATCATGCTCACCGGCCCCGCGCCCGCCACCCGCAAGGCCCTCGCCAAGGCCGGACTCACCATCGACGACATCGATCTCGTCGAGATCAACGAGGCGTTCGCCGGAGTCGTGCTCCGCTTCGCCAGGGACATGGGACTCCCCCTCGACAAGATCAACGTCAATGGCGGCGCCATCGCGCTCGGCCACCCGCTCGGCGCCACCGGCGCGATGATCCTCGGCACCCTCATCGACGAACTGGAACGGCGCGACCGGCGCTACGGCCTCGTCACCCTCTGCGTCGGCGGCGGCATGGGCGTCGCCACCGTCGTCGAGCGTCTCTGACCGTCCCCCGGCCACCCGGGAGGGGCCGGCCCCTCACTTACGGAGAAGAACAGCAATGACCGAGAGCACGACCATCCGCTGGGAACAGGACGAGACCGGCGTCGTCACCCTCGTACTCGACGACCCCGACCAGTCCGCCAACACGATGAACCAGGCCTTCAAGGACTCCATCGCGGCCATCGCCGACCGCGCCGAGGCCGAGAAGGACTCCATCCGCGGCATCATCTACACCTCCGCCAAGAAGACCTTCTTCGCGGGCGGCGACCTCAAGGACATGATCAAGGTCGGTCCCGAGAACGCCCAGCAGGCCTTCGACACCGGTACCGCAATCAAGAACTCGCTGCGCCGCATCGAAACCCTCGGCAAGCCCGTCGTCGCCGCCATCAACGGCGCCGCGCTCGGCGGCGGCTACGAGATCGCGCTCGCCTCCCACCACCGCATCGCCCTCGACGCCCCCGGCTCCCGGATCGGTCTGCCCGAGGTCACCCTCGGCCTGCTGCCCGCGGGCGGCGGCGTCACCCGCACGGTACGCCTCATGGGCATCGCCGACGCCCTGCTGAAGGTCCTCCTCCAGGGCACCCAGTACACCCCGCGGCGCGCCCAGGAGAACGGCCTCGTGCACGAGGTCGCCGCCACCCGGGAGGAGATGCTCGAAAAAGCCCACGCCTTCATCGACGCGCACCCCGAGTCCCAACAGCCCTGGGACGTCAAGGGATACAAGATCCCCGGCGGCACCCCCTCCCACCCGAAGTTCGCCGCCAATCTGCCCGCCTTCCCGGCCAATCTGAAGAAGCAGATCGCGGGCGCCCCGATGCCCGCGCCGCGCAACATCCTGGCCGCCGCCGTCGAGGGCTCGCAGGTCGACTTCGAGACCGCGCTGACCATCGAGGCCCGCTACTTCACCGAACTGGTCACCGGCCAGGTCGCGAAGAACATGATCCAGGCGTTCTTCTTCGACCTCCAGGCCGTCAACTCCGGCGCCGGCCGCCCCAAGGGCATCGAGGAGCGCCAGGTCGGCAAGGTCGCCGTCCTCGGCGCCGGGATGATGGGCGCGGGCATCGCCTACTCCTGCGCCCGTGCGGGCATCGACGTCGTCCTGAAGGACATCTCCACGGAGGCAGCCGCCAAGGGCAAGGCGTACAGCGAGAAGCTCCTGGACAAGGCTCTCTCCCGGGGCCGTACCACCGAGGCCGAGCGCGACGCGCTGCTGGCCCGCATCACCCCGACCGGTGACCCGGCCGACCTGGCGGGCTGCGACGCCGTCATCGAGGCCGTCTTCGAGGACACCGCGCTCAAGCACAAGGTGTTCCAGGAGATCCAGGACATCATCGAGCCGGACGCCCTGCTCTGCTCCAACACCTCGACCCTGCCCATCACCGTCCTCGCCGAGGGCGTCCCGCGCCCCGCCGACTTCGTCGGGCTGCACTTCTTCTCGCCCGTGGACAAGATGCCGTTGGTCGAGATCATCAAGGGCGAGAAGACCGGCGACGAGGCACTGGCCCGCGCCTTCGACCTGGTCCGCCGGATCAAGAAGACGCCGATCGTCGTCAACGACTCCCGCGGCTTCTTCACCTCGCGCGTCATCGGCCAGTTCATCAACGAGGGCGTCGCCATGGTCGGCGAGGGCGTCGAGCCCGCGTCGGTCGAGCAGGCCGCGGCGCAGTCCGGCTACCCGGCCAAGGTGCTCTCCCTGATGGACGAGCTCACCCTCACCCTCCCCCGCAAGATCCGCAACGAGACCAGGCGGGCCGTCGAGGAGGCCGGCGGCAGCTGGGCCGGACACCCGGCGGACGCGGTCATCGACCGGATGGTCGACGAGTTCGGCCGCCCGGGACGCAGCGGCGGCGCCGGCTTCTACGACTACGACGAGACCGGCAAGCGCACCCGTCTCTGGCCCGGCCTGCGCGAGCATTTCGGGGGTTCCGGGGGCCGTCCCCCGGGCGGGCACGGCACGAAGCCGGGCACCGACATCCCCTTCGTCGACATGAAGGAGCGGATGCTGTTCTCCGAGGCGCTGGACAGCGTCCGCTGCCTGGAGGAGAACGTTCTCGTCTCCGTCGCCGACGCCAACATCGGCTCCATCATGGGCATCGGCTTCCCGCCGTGGACCGGCGGCGTCCTCCAGTACATCAACGGGTACGAGGGCGGCCTGCCCGGCTTCGTGGCCCGTGCCCGGGAACTCGCCGAGAAGTACGGCGATCGCTTCCTGCCGCCCGCGCTGCTGGTGGAGAAGGCCGAGAAGGGCGAGACCTTCCACGACTGACCGTGACTCCCCGGGCCGCGTTCACTCCGCTGTGAACGCGGCCCGCAGTTCTTCCTTCAACGACCGCTGGAACGCGGTCACCAGCGCCTGGAGCACCATCGGCTGCATGTGGGCCGACAGCGACTTCATCGCCGCCAGGTGCTCCGGGTCCGACTCCCGCTCCCGGTAGGGACCCCAGACCTCGTCCCGGAACAGCCGGGTCAGCTCCTGCGCGGCGGACCGGGAGTGCTCCAGCAGAACCGTGCGGGCGGCCAGAATCGTCTCGTGCGCGATCGGTACGTCGAGCAGTTCGACGCCGAGCCGGAGCAGTCCCGGGTCCACCCGATAGCTGCCGTCGGTCGGCTCGGCGTGTTCCAGCACGCCCATCGCGGCCAGCCGCGCCATGTCCTGTCCGGTCAACGCCCGGCCGGCGCGGCGCTCCAGCTCCGCCCGCGTCGCGTCCTCCGGCGAGTCGGGTGCCCAGGCGGCCACCAGAGCCCGGTGGATCGCCAGATCGTGCGCGCTCAGGTCCGGCGGCAACTGCTCCAGATAGCGTTCGATCGCGGCGAGCGTCATGCCTTGGTGCTGGAGCTCCTCGATGAGCGCGAGCCGGGACAGGTGTTCATGGCCGTAGCGCCCGACGCGTCGCGGCCCGATCACGGGCGGCGGCAGCAGACCCCTGGTGCTGTAGAAACGCACGGTGCGTACGGTGACACCGGCGCGTGCCGCCAGCTCGTCGACGGTGAGCGTCGGGTCCTCGGTCCCGGTCGCCATGTCTGCTCCTCGCGTTCCGACCCAGCGGTGAACTGCTGCGTCTGCATCAACCAGGTTCAACAGTATTGCTGTCTCACCGTTGTTGTGAAAGCGCCCGATGGCACCCGGCCCGGTCCCGCTGTCAGTGGTGGCTCCTACGCTGGTGTCATGTCGGAGATCACGTACGTACGGGGCGACGCGACCACCCCACAGGGCAAGGGTGTCAAGCTGATCGCCCATGTCTGCAACGATCTGGGCGGCTGGGGCAAGGGCTTCGTCCTGGCCGTCTCGCGTCGCTGGCCCGAACCGGAGAAGGCCTACCGTCACTGGCACCGGGAGCGCGCGAGCAACGACTTCGGCCTCGGCGCGGCTCAGTTCGTCCAGGTGGGTCCGTACCTCTGGGTGGCGAACATGGTGGGCCAGCGGGGGATACGCACGGGCAGCAAGGGTGTACCCGTGCGCTACGAGGCGATCGACACGGCTCTGGGAGCCGTGGCCGACCGGGCCGTCGAGCTGGGGGCCTCGGTCCACATGCCCCGGATCGGCTGCGGGCTGGCGGGCGGCACATGGTCGCGGATCGAGCCGCTGATAGAGAAGCGGCTGCTGAGCCGGGGTATAGCGGTGACGGTGTACGACTACGACTAGTAGTGCTTGGTCATGTGCGGTCTGCGATGGCGTGTCTTCTTGCGTCTGGCCTGGCGCATGCAGCCGGTCATCAAGCCCACCGCGCTGGTCATCGATGACACCGGGTTCCTCAAGGACGGGGATGCGTCGGCGTGTGTGACCCGGCAGTACACCGGCACCGCGGGCAAGGTCACCAACTGCCAGGCCGGGGTCTCGCTGCACCTGGCGTCCAACGGCGCCTCCGCGGCGGTGAACCGGCGTCTGTTCCTGCCCGGGAGCTGGGATCCCGCCTCGCCGAAGGCCGATCCGGTCAAAGCGGCTCGCCGTGGCAAGTGCGCCATCCCCGCCCAGGTGGGCCATGTCGAGAAGTGGCAGCCGGCCCTCGACATGATCGACGAGACGCGGTCCTGGGGCATCGAGGTGCCCCAGGTCATCGCCGACGGCGGCTATGGTGACACCGCCGCCTTCCGGCTCGGCCTGGAAGAACGCGATCAGGCCCGATCAGGGAGCGGGGCCCGGTGCCGTGCATCGCGAGGCGGAGGAAGGAGTCGTGGCGGAGCCGATGGGGTCTGCTCTCACGCCGTGGTGGACGATGTGCGTGCCGGATCGCTCGCCGTGCTTCCGGTGACGCAACGCCGAGGCCCGGGGCGCGCCCCATCAGCCTGGTGCGGCGGCGCGACCGCGTGCTGTTCCCGACGGAGCGTGCGTTCATGGGACTGCTCCGTGAGATCGGCCGCCGGCCGCGGGAGCTGCCGGGCGGGCGGCCTCGTCTGCGCCACCGTCAGGGCGCCCCGGAACGCGGTTGCCGCGCCTCCGGACGGAATTGGCCGGATAATCTGACTCCCGCCAACGATGCACCAGGAAGGGGTGGGCCCGGTGGCGGGTGTCCAGGCAGCGCGCGAGGTGTGCGAACGTTACGGCGCGGACGGTGACGGCTGCACGGCGGTGACCGCGGCGGTCAACGGTGCCCGGGACTCCGGCGACGACCGGCCCGCGTCGTCCGACGCGTTCGCACCCCGCCCGAACAGGGCCTGAACCCTGCGCCCCGACGACCGGCCGCACGACCCGATGGACGCGTCCCTGCTCACCCTGCTCGGTCTCGGACCGGACGAGGACGCGGTCTACCGGCTGCTCGTGGACCGTCCCGACAGCGAACCGGCCGCGTTCGCGGGCCCATTGAGCGACCACGCGGTGGCGAGCGCCCTCGATGCGCTCGTCGAACGCGGGCTCGCCAGCGCCGACCGGCCGGACGTCGACGGCCCCTTCCGGTACCGTGCCGCCTCGCCCGTCCTCGCACTCGGGCCGCTCCTCGAAGCCCGCCGGTCCGCGCTGCACCGGGTCGAGTCGCTCGTGGGGGACCTCACCGAGCGGCACCGCTCCGCGCAGGCGCACGCGTCGGGAGCACCCGTGGAGGTGCTGTCCGGTCCGGCGGCGATCCGGCGACGCCTGCTGACCATGCAGCGTCAGGCCAGGAGCGAGGTGTGCACCCTGGTGCCGGCCAGGCACGCGCCCGCGGTGCTCACCTTCGCGGACAACCACGAGGAGGCGGACTCCGACTGATGCGCCGCGGTGTGACCGTGCGCAGTGTCGTCGAACGCACATGGCTGGAACAACCGGAGACCGCGACCCTGCTGGCCTCCTGTGTCGCCCAGGGCCAGCACATCTCCGTCACGGACTGGCTGCCGATCAAGCTCGTCATCGTGGACCGCCGTATCGCACTGCTGCCCCTGGACCCGGAGCGCGAGAGCGAGCCTGTGGTAGTCGTGGTGCACCGAACCGGCCTGCTCACCGCTCTCGGTTCGCTCTTCGACGAGCACTTCGAGAAGGGATGGCGGCTGAGCGTTTCCGGCGTCGCGGACAAGGACGAGTCCCCGGTCGCGGCGGTCGACCGGGAGATCGTCGCTCTCCTCCACGTCGGGCTGACCGATGCCGCAATCGCTAGTCAACCGGGCATGGGCCATCGCACCGTTCAGCGACGCCTGCACGCCCTGATGGACGAGGTCGGCGCCGCGACCCGCTTCCAACTCGGCTGGTACGCGGCCCGCGCGGGCTGGCTGGACGACGAAACCGGCAACTCGGTTCCCTCGCAGGTTCCTTGAGGCGTATTTACGCCACGGCATGTTCGCGCCATGCTCACCTCTTGTTAGCGGAACCGCACGTACCGAAACATCGACCCCGTCAACCGGACAGGGCGTGCGCGTCCCTCCGGAGAGGTGTGCGATGGGGAGGGTTCTGTGAAGAGAACGAGGATGCGGCGGATGCTGGCGACCGGTGTGGTCGTCGCCGCCACCGGATCGGCACTGCTGACCGCGCCGGCCTGGGCGGACGACACCACCGCCGCGGCCACCACGGCGACGAGCCCGGTGCCGGTCGCTCCCGCGATGACCCAGGGGCTGGACAAGTCCGCCCGCGCGGGCACGCCCGCCGAGGCCGCCCGGGCCCATCTGAAGGCCCACAAGGACACGTACAAGGTGCCCGTCTCCGACCTGAAGACGGTGCGGACGACCAAGGACGGCAAGCAGTCCTCGGTCCGCTTCCAGCAGAAGCACGACGGCGTCCCGGTCTTCGGCGCCGAGTACGCGGTGCAGACGGAGGCGGCCGACGGCGGCCAGCAGGTCACCTCCGCGACCGGCACGCTCTACACGGACCTCACGGTCTCCACCACACCGAAGGTCGCAGAAGCCACCGCGAAGCAGCGGATGTTCACGCTCGACCGCGGCCTGCGCGGCGTGCAGGGCGCGAAGACCGAGGCGCACGGCCTGTCCGTGCTGCCCGACGCCCACGGCGGCAGGCTGGCCTGGCACTTCACCGTCACCGGCGGCAAGGCGGACGGCGGCCCGGTGCGCCAGGAGGTGTACGTCGACGCGCGCGTGGGCGGCATCGCGCTCTCGTACAACAACATCGACGCGGCCGACGCGTCGCCCGCGCAGGGGACGGGCGTACGCGTCGACGGCGGCGAGGCGAAGCTGGACGTCAACAAGGAGGCGGACGGCTCGTACACGCTCGTCGACTCCACCCGCTCCATGTACGCGCAGACCGGCGGACAGATCCGCACGTACGACGCCCAGCGCAAGGACTACAAGCTCGTCGCGGGCGGCCCGGTCACCGACGACATCCCGCTGGGCACATCGGCGAGCGACCGCTTCGACGGCGCGAACACCTCGTCGGGCGCCGTCGACGCGCACCTGAACGCGGCGAAGGTCTACGAGTACTACAAGAACCAGATCGGCCGCGACGGTGTCGACGGCAAGGGCGGCACGATCCACTCCGTCGTCAACGTCTCCGCGAACGGCAAGGACTACGCCAACGCCTTCTGGGACGGTTCCAAGATGGTCTACGGCCACATGGACGGCGTGCCGCTGTCCGTGGGCCTGGACGTCGTCGGCCACGAGATGACGCACGGTGTCACCGAGCACTCCGCCGGGCTCGTCTACCTCAATCAGTCGGGTGCGCTCAACGAGGCGATATCCGATTACTTCGGCAACGCCATGGAGACCGCCGACAAGGGCATCGCGATGAGCGACCCCACGTCCGGCCTCATCGGGGAGTACCTCTGCAACGGCACGAAGCCGCTGGAGGAGTGCGCCCTGCGCGACCTGAACGACGGACGCAACGCGCAGAAGGACTACGAGCCCATCACGCTCGACATCGACAACGGCGGGGTGCACTACAACTCCACCATTGTCGGCGGCGCACTGTGGGACATGCGCAAGAACCTCGACAGCAAGCTCGCCGACCGGATCATCTACCGGTCCGCGCAGAACTACCTCACACCGCTGTCCGGCTTCACCGGCATGCGTGACGCGGTCACCCTCGCGGCCAAGTCCCTGAACGTCTCGAAGGCGGATCTCGCCGTCATCGCCAAGGCCTTCGACGACCACGGCATCGAGACCGGCTGGGAGCAGAAGGGCGGCACGCACGACGGCACCACCATCGGCGCCGACATCCTGCCCGCGTACGAGGTCTACGGCGGGGTCGACGAGCAGGCCGCCCAGATCAACGGCGACGTCTACGCGATCAGCCACGGCGACGCCATCGCCTGGGACCAGGGCGGCGCCGCCTTCGGAATCACCGTCGGCCGCTTCGACAAGAAGCCGACGCACGAACTGGCCCAGAAGGACGCCTACCTGCTCGACCCGTCCCTGGACGACGACCGGATCGTCTTCACTCGGATCGCCGCCGACGGCATCGGCATCTACCAGTCCGGCAACAAGGGCCAGGGCGGGATCAAGAAGCTGGTCGACGAGCCGGGCGTGGACGAGACCGAGCCGGTCACCGACCACGGCGCCCTCGCCTACATCAGCACCACCGCCGACGGCGAGCAGGACGTCCTCCTCCGCAAGGCCGACGGTACGACGGTCAACGTGACCCCGGAGGCAGGCACCAAGGCCGCCCATCTCGCGATGAAGAACGGCACGATCGCCTGGGTCGGCGGCGACGGCACGTACGTCTACGTCTATGACATCGCGAAGGGCACCACGCAGACCAAGCGGATCACCGGCTTCCTCTTCAACTGGGTCTCCGACATCCAGATCACCTCGGACCACGTCTTCTGGCGTGAGACGGGCGGCTTCCTGATCCCGAGCACGACGTTCATGTCGGCGCCGCTCGGCGACCTGTCCAAGGCCGCGAAGCTGCGCTACCCGTCGAGCACCTACGTCGCCCAGTTCTCGGTGAACGACGACTACTTCGCCTACTCCACGTACGACATCTGGGGCGGGCTCGGCACCTGGAACGGCCCGATGAAGGCGATGGTCTCCAAGACCGCCGACGTGCTCGCCGGTCTCAACAACTACAGCCGGGTGTCCTGCTCCTCCGGAGCCCAGCTGGCCCCGTCCCTCGGTGACGGCCAGCGCGTCGCGTGGCTCGACACGAGCGCCGCGGCCACCGATGTGGTGACCCGCAAGACGTTCGCCGGGACCTGCGAGTAGTCCCGGGCCAGCCCGCCCGGCGCGTGCCGGGCACGCGAACCCGGCGTGATCCACAGCAGGGGCTCTCCCGGGCTTCCCGGGAGCCCCTGCGCACCGGCCCGGCAGCGATCGCATACTGGATCACACAAGGGACGGGCACCTGGGGCCTCTCGTTCGGATCGGGCCGGGTTCGCGTGCCCCGGCGTTCGGATCCGGCCCGATCCGAACGAAAGACCCTGGCCGCACGTCCCGCCGACCGTCGGGAGCGTCATGAGCACCGAAACAGACAGAGGCGACACCCCCGTCCCGCCGCCGCCCGGCGGTGTGCTCTGGAGCATCTCCGGCGACATCCGTGCCCTGCTGATGCTGCCCGCCGCCCTCACTCTCCAGGTCGCCCACCCCGCCGTCGGCGCGGGCGTGGACGAGCACTCCGTCTTCCGGACGGATCCGTGGGGGCGCGGCGAGAGGTCCCTGCGCTCGCTCCAGCTCTGGGTGTACGGGGGCGAGGGGGCCGCCGAGGAGGGGCGCCGGCTCCGCCGACTGCACCGCACCATCCAGGGCACCGATGTCCGCGGGCATCGCTACCATGCGCTGTCGCCCGCGAACTACGCGTGGGTGCATGCAACGGGCTTTCCCGTCTACCAGCACGCCACGCGCTATCTCGTCCGGCCGCTCACCGGGGCGCAGGAGCGGGCGCTGTACCGGGAGTGGCTGCAGGTCGGCAGAGTGCTCGGCATCCACGACCGGGACATGCCGCAGACGATCGAGGAGTTCTGGCCGTACTTCCGAAAGGTGCTCGCCGAGAAGGTCGGGTTGAACGTCGTCGTCGAGGATCTGACAGCCGTGGACCGCCCCGTGCCGCCGCCGGACCGGGGACCGCTGCCGCTGCGGCTGCTGCTGAAGGCGTTGTGGCCGGTGCTGTTCCCACCGCTGGCCAGGTTCCGCCGGTTCATCACCATCGGGCTGATGCCGCCGGAGGCACGGGCGGCGATCGGGCTGGAGTGGACGGACGCACAGGAACGGAGGCTGCGGAGGTTCTGCGGGGTGGTGCGGCGTGTCGTGCCCGTGCTCCCGGAGCGGCTGCGCTATCTGCCGTACGCGCGCAGGGCCCGTGCCGCGCATCGCAAGGCGGTCCGGGGCAGGGGGAGGCTCAGGCGGAGTTCCGGCGTACCAATTCGGTCGGCGTGATCAGCGACTCGGGCTCGTCGTCCCTGCCCTCGCCGTTCAGCTGCCGCATCAGCATCCGTACCATCAACCGGCCCATTCCCTCGACATCCTGACGGATCGTCGTCAACGGGGGTTCGGTGGACTCGGCGATCGACACCATGTCGTCGAAGCCGACCAGCGCCACCTCCTGAGGCACCCTGCGGCCGTGCTCGTGCAGCACCCGCAGGGCGCCCGAGGCCATCAGGTCGTTGGCGGCGAATACCGCATCCAGGTCGGGGCGGCGTTCAAGGAGCCGTGCCATCGCCCGTGCGCCGCCTTCGACCGTGAAGTCGCCCTCCACGAGCAGTGCCGGATCCGAGCCGGGCAGCACATCGCGGTAGCCGTCGACCCGGTCGAGTGCCGAGGTCTGGTCGCGCGGTCCGGCGATGTGCGCGATCCGCCGCCGGCCGAGGGAGACGAGATGGCGTACGGCCTCGGCCGCGCCACCCCGGTTGTCGCAGTCGACGTACGGGACGGCCAGTTCGGACGCCGCGCCCGGCCGACCGGGGCGTCCGCCGTAGACCGTGGGCACCTGGAACCGGCGGATGATCGCGGGAAGTTCGTCGTCCGTGTGCAGCGAGAACGCCAGCGCGCCGTCCACATGGCCACCGGCGAGATAGCGGGCGACGCGGTCGAAATCTCCGCTGCCCTCCACCAGAAGGAGTACCAACTGGGAGTCGTACGCGTTCAGTTCGCGGCTGATGCCGCGGATCTGCTGGGAGAAGAACGGGTCGGAGAAGATCCGGAACTCCGGCTCGTCGATGATCACGGCGACCGCACCGTTGCGCCGGGTGACCAGGGTCCGCGCGGCGTGGTTCGGAACGTAGCCGAGTTCCTCGATCGCTCTGCGTACCTGCTCCACGAGCGGCTGCCGCACACCCGCCCCGCCGTTCACCACCCGGGAGGCCGTCGCCCGTGAGACCCCGGCGAGAGCCGCCACCGCTTCCAGCGTGGGCCGGGCATCGCGTGGGGAGTCGGGGGTCGGACCGGACAAGGGACGCTCCTCGTACGCGCGGGATCGGCCGGAATCGGCGGGCCGGTCGGACAGCACCGACGCCCTCAGCCTATCCGGCGCCACCGGCCGTCCGCCGGGCCCCGTCGCCCCACCGAGGAGTGGGGGCGACGGGGCCACGAACGGGTCCGCGGACGCGTCAGTGGTGGTCGTGAATCGTGTTCGTCGCCGCGATCTGCTTCCACGACGCGGGCTCGGCGGGTGCGCGCAGCGCGCGTGCCCCGGCCGCCGCGGGGGCCTCGGGCCGCGTCGGCCGGTACAGCCAGGTGTCGAAGAAGCCGGCGAGCGGCTTGCCCGAGACCCGCTCCGCGTACGTCACGAAGTCCGCCACGCTCGCGTTGCCGTACGCGTGCTCGGTCGGCCAGCCCTTCAGCAACTCGAAGAACGTCTCGTCGCCCAGCTTCTCGCGCAGCGCCTGGATCGCCAGCGCGCCCCGGTCGTAGACGGCCGCGTCGAACTGGTTGTCGGGTCCGGGGTCGCCGGGCTTCACCGTCCAGAAGGCGTCGTCGGCCGGATGCTGGGCGTAGGTGTAGTCCGCCAGTTCCTGCGCGGTTCCCTCGCCCTCCTTCTCCGACCACAGCCACTGGCTGTAGCGCGCGAAACCCTCGTTGATCCAGATGTCCTTCCACCCCTTGAGGGACACGCTGTCGCCGTACCACTGGTGCGCCAGCTCATGGACGACGACCGAGACGTTCGCGCCGTTCGCGAACTGCTTCGGGCTGTAGAACGGCCTGGTCTGCGTCTCCAGCGCGAACCCGCTCTTCACATTGGGGGAGTATCCGCCGAGCGCGTCGAAGGGATACGGCCCGAAGACCTCCGTCAGCCACTCGGCGACCTCGGTGCTCCGCTCGATGCTGGCGCGTGCCGCGCCGCCGTTGGCGCCGAGGTCCTTGCTGTAGGCGTTGACGACCGGCAGCCCGTCCGACGTGGTGTCCGTCGTGATGTCGAACTTCCCGATCGCCAGCGTCGTCAGATACGTGGCCTGGGGCTTGCTCGAACGCCAGTTGAAGCGGGTCCAGCCGAGCTTCGAACTCTGCGACTGGAGAACGCCGTTGCTGATCGCCTGGGTGCCGTCCGGTACCGATACGGAGATGTCGTAGGTGGCCTTGTCCAGCGGGTGGTCATTGCTGGGGAACCACCAGGCGGCCGACTCCGGCTCCTGCGCGGCCACCGCGCCGTCCGGGGTGCGGACCCAGGAGGTCCAGCCGTTGATCTCGACCTCGGACGGCTTTCCGGCGTACCGCACGACCACGGAGACGGCCTTGCCCTTCGGTAGCGCCGCCGCCGGGGTGATCTCCAGTTCCTGGTCGCCGGTCCTGACATGGCCGGCCTTCTTGCCGTTCACCCGCACCTCGGAGACGTCCAGCCCGAAGTCGAGGTTGAAGCGGGAGAGTTGCTGGGTGGTCGTGGCGAGGATCGTCGCCGTGCCCTCCAGCAGGTCGGTCGCGGGCTGATACGTCAGCCGCAGGTCGTAGTGGGACACGTCGTAGCCGCCGTTGCCACTGGCCGGGTAGTAGGGGTCGCCGATGCCCGGGGCGCCCACGGTGCCTTCGGCGGCCGAGGCCGGGATCGCCAGCAGCAGGGAGGCCGCCAGTGCGCTCGGGACGATGAATCTGCGGTGCACGAGTGCTCCAAGTCGTAGGACGAATGATCTTTCGAACCGTCACGTCGACACTATTCAGCGACTGCCGCGACAGTCGTGTCCATGGCCAGAGCTGTCACATGATCGCCATTCGGCCGACATGCAGCGCCGGCCATGAATATGGCATGGCTACGCCATATTGCTCGGTGATCGCCCTCTGTTGCACGGGAGTTGACCGGGGTACCTTCCGCCCATGCCGACACGCGCGCGGGACACCCGCTTGACGTACAGATCGCTGGTGGTGGCTGCCGTGGCCGCCCTGATGGCCGTCCTGCTCTCGCCGGCGGGCGCGCAGGGTGCCGGTCCTCGCGAGAGCGGCCCCCCGGAGAGCAGGCCCGTCTACTCGTACGAGAACGCCGTCCGCGAATCCGTCTGGGTGGACACCGGACTGGACGGCGACGGCGATGGGAAGAGCGACCGGGTCGCGGTCGACATCGTCCGGCCGGGCGAACCCGCCCGACAGGGCCGCAAGATCCCTGTGATCATGGACGCCAGCCCCTACTACTCCTGCTGCGGCCGGGGCAACGAAAGCCAGCTGAAGACGTACGACACCCATGGCCGACCCGTCCAGTTCCCCCTCTACTACGACAACTACTTCGTGCCGCGCGGCTACGCCTTCGTCGCCGTCGATCTGGCCGGAACCAATCGCTCTGACGGCTGTGTCGACGTCGGAGGGCGCTCCGACGTGCAGTCCGCCAAGGCGGTCGTCGACTGGCTGAACGGCCGCGCCCGCGGCTACACCACCCGAACCGGCGGCGAACGCGCCACAGCCGGCTGGTCCGACGGCCGCACGGGAATGATCGGCAAGAGCTACGACGGCACCGTCGCCAACGGTGTCGCGGCCACCGGAGTGGACGGACTGCGGACCATAGTGCCGATCGGCGCCATCTCCTCCTGGTACGACTACTACTTCGCCCAGGGCGCGCCGCTCTACGACAGCGGCCCCGACTGGCTCTCCGGCTACGTGGAGAGTCCCGAGGCGCGCGGGCGCTGTGCCACGGTCCAGCGCCGGCTCGTCGACCAGGCGCCGCGCACCGGTGACTGGACGAAGCTGTGGAGCGAGCGCGACTACGTGAAGAACGCCGACAAGGTGAAGGCCAGCGTCTTCGCCGTACACGGCATGCAGGACCTCAACGTCCGCACCAAGCACCTCGGCCAGTGGTGGGACGCACTCGCGGACCGAGGTGTGGAGCGCAAGATCTGGCTCTCGCAGACCGGGCACGTCGACCCGTTCGACTACCGGCGCGCCACGTGGGTGGACACGCTGCACCGCTGGTTCGACCACTACCTCCTCGGTTACGACAACGGCATCGACCGTGAGCCGATGGCCGACATCGAACGCCACCCCGACCAGTGGTCCACCGACAGGGTCTGGCCACCCCGCACCACGCACCGCACCACCGTGCGCCCCGGCCCCGGCCAGGAACCCGGCGTCGGCACCCTCGCTCTGAAGCCCGCCCGCCCCGGCACCACCGAGACGTTCACCGACGATCCGGCACAGAGCGAGACGGAGTGGGCCGCCGACCTGGACCGGACCACGGGCGCCAAGGCCGGATTCCGCACCTCGCCGCTCACCCGGGACCTGCGCCTGGCCGGATCGTCCACAGTGACCGTCACCGCCACCCCGACCACATCGACCGCCCATCTCTCCGCGGTCCTCGTGGACATCGGCCCCGACACCATCCGCGACTACGGCTCGTCCGGCGAAGGCATCACCACTCTCACCGACCGCACCTGCTGGGGCGCGACCACGACCGGCGACAGCTCCTGCTTCAAGGAGACCCGGGCCCGAACGGCCGCGGTCGACCGGACCGTCCTCAGCCGCGGCTGGGCGGACCTCGGCACCTACGCCTCAGCCGGACACGGCCGCCCCCTCACTCCGGGCAGGGCCTACACGATCACCATCGACCTGGCGGCCACCGACCACGTCGTTCCGGCCGGCCACCGGCTCGCCCTGATCGTCGCCGGCACCGACCGGGACCTCATCGACCCACCGGACTCCACGCCCACGCTCACCCTCGACCTGGCCCGTACGTCCGCGAAGCTGCCGCTCACCGGTGGCGCCGGAGCCTTCGTACGCGCCACCGCGGGTTCCGCAACCGCGACAGCCACCCCCCGCGCAGTCCACTCCGAGGGCGTGACGTCGCCGCGTCCCGCCCGCCGCATCCCGGGAGGCAGCCACTCATGACAGCCCGCACACCGGCCGCACGCCGGCCCGTCCGCCGCAACCTGGTCCTGACGGCGGCCGCCGCCGTCCTGGCCGTGCCCCTGATCAGCGTGCCCGCCGAGGCCGCGCACACCCCGCCCCGTACCGGCTTCGAGAGCAGCCACGGGGCCCGATGGACCGGCCAGCCGGAGGAACAGTCCTTCCTGGCCGCCGTCGACCGGGGCAGCGACCGGGTCTCCGTCGACCGGATCGGCACGACGAAACAGGGCCGCCCGCTCCAGCTCGTCCGGATCGGCGACCACCGTCCCACCGCGAACACGATGCTGCTGATCTGCAGTCAGCACGGCGACGAGCCGGCCGGCCGCGAGGCATGTCTGACGACCATCCGCGATCTGGCCTACGCGCAGGACCGGTCGACCCGCGCCTTTCTCTCCCGTACCACCGTCCTCGTCGTGCCCACCGCCAACCCCGACGGGCGTGCCGCCGACACCCGAGGCAACTCCGACGGCGTGGACATCAACCGTGACCACATCGCGCTGCGGACCGCCGAGGCCCGTGCCATGGCGGCGGTCATCCGCGACCGTGAACCCGATGTGATCTACGACCTGCACGAGTACGGGGCCACCCCGCCGTACTACGACAAGGACCTCTTCGTCCTGTGGCCGCGCAACCTCAACGCGTCCGACCGGGTGCACGACGAATCGCAGACCCTGGCCGAACGCTATGTGCGGCCCACCGCCGAGGAGGCCGGTTACAGCAGCGGCCTCTACGGCATCTGGACCGACCCGGTCACCGGTGATCCGATCAAGCAGACCGCGGGCGACGGACAGGAACGCATCCTGCGCAACGCCTCCGGCATCAAGCACGCCGTCGGCCTGCTCATCGAATCCCGGGTCGACGCGCTCTCCGACGCCGAGCAGGCCGATCCGGCGCTCAACGGCCGACGCCGTGTCGACTCCCAGCTCACCGCGCTCGACGGCCTGTTCGCCTTCACCGACGCACGGCGAGGCCGGATCGAGGCCGCCACGTCCGCGTCGCGCGCCGCCGGATTCAAGGACCGCGGTCCGATCCATCTCGGCGGCGCCGACAACCAGGCACCCGAGCCCGGACAGGTCCTCCAGAACCCGCCGTGCGGATACCGGCTCACGAAGGCCCAGTTCGACGACGTCAAGGACGAACTCGCCCTGCACGGCGTCACCTCCCGGCGTGACGGCGACGGAGCGTACGTACCGCTGCGGCAGTCCGCCCGGAAACTGATCCCGCTGCTCCTGGACGAGAGGGCGACATATCACCTCACAGAGGGGCAGGCCGATACGGCCTGTTGATCCCATGGGATGAGCGCGGCGTGCGGTGCCGACCACGGAGAGCGAAATCACGGCATCCGTGAAAGGCGTCATGAGCGACGCGGGACGGACGGCGCACGGATGGCCGGGGGATCCGCCGGTGACGGCGGACCTCCCGGTCTGCGCCCACGTCCCCGGTGGGCCGGGCCGGTCGGGCCGGGAGCGGTCCGTCCGCCGATTAGGATCGGCACCCTGATGACTGCCACTCTCGTCGCCAAGGACCTCGCCGCCGGACACGGCGACCGCACACTCTTCACCGGGCTCGACCTCGTCGTCGCACCCGGTGATGTGATCGGTCTCGTCGGAGTCAACGGGGCCGGTAAATCGTCTCTGCTCCGGCTGCTCGCCGGAATCGACCGGCCGGAGGAGGGCGAGCTCCGGCTCTCCCCGCCCACCGCCACCGTCGGCCACCTCCCGCAGGAACCGGAGCGGCGGCCGGGGGAGACCGTACGGGAGTTCCTGGCCCGCCGTACCGGAGTCGCCGAAGCCCAGACCGCGATGGACGCCGCGACGCAGGCCCTCGTCGACGGGGCGCCCGGCGCGGACGACGCGTACTCCGAGACGCTCGAACGCTGGCTGGCGCTCGGCGGCGCCGACCTGGAGGAGCGTGCCGAGGAGGTCGCCGCCGACCTCGGCCTGACCGTCGGCCTCGACCTGCCGATGGCCGCGCTCTCCGGCGGCCAGGCGGCCCGCGCCGGCCTGGCCTCCCTCCTGCTCTCCCGCTACGACGTCTTCCTGCTCGACGAGCCCACCAACGACCTCGACCTGGACGGTCTGGAGCGCCTGGAGCGCTACGTCTCCGGGCTGCGCGCCGGCACGGTCGTCATCAGCCACGACCGGGAATTCCTGATGCGGACCGTGACCAAGGTCCTGGAACTGGACCTGGCCCAGCAGCAGATCAACCTCTACGGCGGCGGGTACGAGGCCTACCTGGAGGAGCGCGAGCGGGCTCGCAGGCATGCCCGCGAGGAGTACGAGGAGTACGCCGACAAGCGCGCCTCCCTCGAAGGGCGCGCACACATGCAGCGCTCCTGGATGGACAAGGGCGTCAAGAACGCCCGCCGCAAGGCGACCGACAACGACAAGATCGGCCGCAAGCTCCGCAGCGAGGCCAGCGAGAAGCAGGCCGCGAAGGCCCGGCAGACCCAGCGCATGATCGAACGCCTCGATGTCGTCGACGAGCCGCGCAAGGAATGGGAACTGCGGATGGAGATCGCCGCCGCACCCCGTTCGGGTTCGGTCGTCGCGACGTTGCGCGAAGCGCGGGTGGTGCGGGGCGACTTCAGCTTCGGTCCGGCGTCCCTGCAGATCGACTGGGCGGACCGGGTCGCCATCACCGGCGCCAACGGAGCGGGCAAGTCCACTCTCCTCGCCGCGCTCCTGGGCCGCCTCCCGCTGGATGCCGGACACGCGACGCTCGGCTCGGGCGTGGTGGTCGGAGAGGTCGACCAGGCGCGCAAGCTGTTCCACGGCTCGGAGTCGCTCCTGGAGGCCTTCTGTGCCGCCGTCCCCGACACCGAACCGGCCGAAGTCCGCACGCTGCTCGCCAAGTTCGGTCTGCGCGCGGACCATGTGATGCGTGTCGCGACCACGCTCTCCCCGGGCGAACGCACCCGGGCGGCACTCGCCCTGCTCCAGGGCAGGGGCGTCAACCTCCTCGTCCTCGACGAACCGACGAACCACCTCGATCTGCCCGCGATCGAGCAGCTGGAATCGGCGCTGGAGTCGTACTCGGGGACGTTGCTGCTGGTCACCCACGACCGGCGCATGCTGGAGGCGGTGAGGACGACGAGGCGCGTCGAGGTGGTGGACGGCAGGGTGAAGGAGCTCTGAGGACTCCGCAGGGCAGGCCCGGCGACCATCGTCCGAGGACAGGGTCCGGGGCCGGCCTCGGACCCGGACCTCGGCCCCGGGAAGCGACCGGAGAGGAGGGGCGGCTCCGCGCAGCGCAGCGGACCGCACCCCCGCCCGCTTGCGACGTCGGCCCCAGGGCCTCTCGTTCGGATCACGCCGGGCTCGCGGGGGCCGGTCCGAACGAAAGCCCCTAGTTGCCGTTCTGCTTCGGATCCGCGAGCCCGGCCCGCCGCAACGCGTCCGCCATCGCACTGTTCACCGGAGCCGGCGCCGGACGAGCGGAACCGCCGGCACCACCGCGCCGGTCTCGGCCCTGACCGCCCTGACCGCCCTGACCGCCCTGACCGCCCTGACCGCCCTGACCGCCCTGACCCTGGCGCTGCCGCGGCGGTCGGCCACCCTGGCCACCGCGCTCGCTCCGCTCCCGCCTCGGCCCGCCGCCCTGGCTCCCCGCCGACGCCTCGTCGTCCAGCCGCAGCGTCAACGAGATCCGCTTTCGCGGGATGTCGACGTCCATGACCTTGACCTTCACGATGTCGCCCGGCTTCACGACATCCCTCGGGTCCTTCACGAAGGTGCGGGACATCGCCGACACATGCACCAGGCCGTCCTGGTGCACACCGATGTCCACGAACGCGCCGAAGGCCGCGACATTGGTGACGACGCCCTCCAGCACCATCCCGGAGGCCAGGTCGCCGATCTTCTCGACGCCCTCCTTGAAGGTGGCCGTCTTGAACGCGGGTCGCGGGTCGCGCCCGGGCTTCTCCAGCTCCTTCAGGATGTCGGTGACCGTCGGCAGGCCGAACTTCTCGTCCACGAAGTCGTCGGCCCGCAGCGAGCGCAGCACACCCGTGTTGCCGATCAGCGAGGCGACGTCACCGCCCGTCCGCTTCACCATCGCCCGCACCACCGGGTACGCCTCGGGGTGCACACTCGACGCGTCCAGCGGGTCGTCGCCCCGGATGCGCAGGAAGCCCGCACACTGCTCGTACGCCTTCGGGCCCAGCCGCGCCACGTCCTTGAGCGCCCTGCGCGTACGGAACGGTCCGTTCGCGTCACGGTGCGCGACGATGTTCTCCGCGAGTCCCGAGCCGATCCCGGAGACCCGTGAAAGCAGCGGCGCCGACGCGGTGTTGACGTCGACGCCGACACCGTTCACACAGTCCTCGACGACCGCGTCCAGTGAGCGCGACAGCTTCACCTCGGACAGGTCGTGCTGGTACTGGCCGACGCCGATCGACTTCGGGTCGATCTTCACCAGTTCCGCGAGGGGGTCCTGGAGGCGGCGTGCGATCGACACGGCGCCTCGCAACGACACGTCCATGTCGGGGAGTTCCTGGGAGGCGAAGGCCGAAGCCGAGTACACCGAAGCGCCGGCCTCCGAAACCATCACCTTGGTGAGCTTCAACTCGGGGTACTTGTCGATGAGTTCACCGGCGAGCTTGTCGGTCTCGCGGGACGCCGTGCCGTTGCCGATCGCGATCAGGTCGACGTCGTGCGCCTTCGCCAACCGCTCCAACGTGGCCAGCGACTGGTCCCACTTGTTCGCCGGGACGTGCGGGTGGATGACGTCCGTCGCGACGACCTTGCCGGTCGCGTCGACCACGGCGACCTTCACACCCGTGCGGAAGCCCGGGTCGAGCCCCAGCGTGGCCCGCGTCCCGGCCGGCGCGGCGAGCAGCAGATCGCGCAGGTTCGACGCGAAGACCCGTACCGCCTCGTCCTCCGCCGCCGTACGCAGCCGCAGCCGCAGATCGATGCCGAGGTGCACCAGGATCCGGGTCCGCCAGGCCCAGCGCACGGTGTCGCCGAGCCACTTGTCGCCGGGACGGCCGCGGTCGCCGACCCCGAAGCGCCGGGCGACCATGTTCTCGTACGTCGAGGGGCCGGGCGTCTCGGAAGGCTCCTCCGGCTCCAGGACCAGGTCGAGCACCTCCTCCTTCTCGCCGCGCAACATGGCGAGCACCCGGTGCGAGGGGAGCGCGGTGAACGGTTCCGCGAAATCGAAGTAGTCGGCGAACTTCGCCCCCGCCTCCTCCTTGCCGTCGCGCACCTTGGCGGCCAGCCGCCCGCGCGACCACATGCGCTCACGCAGCTCGCCGATCAGATCGGCGTCCTCCGAGAAACGCTCCGCGAGGATGGCACGGGCCCCCTCCAGTGCGGCGGCACCGTCCGCGACGCCCTTGTCCGCGTCGACGAAGGCGGCAGCGGCGGCGAGCGGCTCCACCGAGGGGTCGCCGAGCAGGCCGTCGGCGAGCGGTTCGAGCCCGGCCTCCCGGGCGATCTGTGCCTTCGTGCGGCGCTTGGGCTTGAACGGCAGATAGATGTCCTCAAGGCGCGCCTTGGTCTCGGCGGCCCGGATCTGCGCCTCCAGCGCCTCGTCCAGCTTGCCCTGCTCGCGCACGGAGTCGAGGATCGCCGTACGACGGTCCTCCAGCTCCCGCAGGTAGCGCAGCCGCTCCTCAAGTGTGCGCAGCTGCGCATCGTCGAGCATCTCGGTCGCTTCCTTGCGGTAGCGGGCGATGAACGGCACGGTCGACCCGCCGTCGAGCAGCTCGACGGCCGCCTTCACCTGCCGCTCGCGTACGCCGAGCTCCTCGGCGATCCTGCCTTCGATGGACGTCGTCACGGTTCTACCGACTCGCCTTCTCGTACGGGCTGTGCTTACCGGGGCGGACCCCTTGGCCTGCATTGTGCCGGGTGGCCGGGCGCCGTGTCGCCCGACCACCCCAGTCGCCGCGGTTCGGAGTGCTCAGCCCTTGCCCATCAGATCGGCGGGGAACGCGCCGGCCGACGCCGCCGTGAACAGGAATCCGCGCCCCAGCTCGGTCAGCCGCGCCACGCCCTGTTCACCCAGATGCTCGTACGGGGCCAGATCCATCCGGTCCGTGACGTCCTCCAGCTCCGCCCGCAGGGCGACGCCCGCGTCCGTCAACTCGCCCTCAGCGTCGAGGATTCCGCGCCCACACAGCCGCTCGGTCGCCTCCTCCCAGTCGCTGCGGCGCCAGCCGCGGGTGGTGAGGATCCAGCGCGGGTTCATGCCCTTGCCGGTCGCGGTGTGGCTGACCAGGGCCTCCACCGGATCGAGACCGGCGGCGAGGAGAGCCGCGACATGACCGTCACCGCGGTGTTCGCGCAACAGCGTGCCCGCGTGCCAGTAGGCCAGGTGCGGCTGCTCGGGCACCGGAAGATCGGCGTGGGCGGCGTAGAGCGGCCGGGCGTGTCGGGTGCACGCCTCGGCGGCGCGCAGCGCCAGCCCGGCGGCCTCGGCCAGTTCGGGGGAGGCGATGATCTCCTCGCCGAGCAGCCGGCGCAGCGTCGTGTCGGCGGCACGCAGCCGGGCGTCCAGGGCCGCCTGCGGCGAGGCGACGGACCACACGGCGGGGAGGTGTCGGGCGACGAGGTCGTGGTTGAAGTTGTAGAAGGCCGCGGTGACCGTGCCGGGGCCGACCGCGCCCAGCGCCGCGCCGCGCGCGGCGAAGTAGGCGGCGTTCGGGTCGTCGATGCCGAGCTCCGCGAACTCCTTGCCGAGGTCGGGGGAGAAGTAGACCGTCGAGTGCAGTGGGTTGAGTGCGTTGTGACAGCGGCGTCCGGCGCGCGCCGGGAGAGTGGTCATGCGCGTACGTTACCGACTGGTCGGTACCGCGCCTGCGGCTACGGCACCCCGGAGGCCATGCGGCGCGCCTTCATCAAGACCCTCGGCACGGCACCCGCCGAATACCGCCGTCGGTTCCGCGCCCAGCCCGTCACCCGCTGACCGCACGACCCGCCACCCGCCACGACGACCGACCGAAAGGCAACGCCATGCAGATCGCCATCGTCCTCTTCGACCGTTTCACCTCGCTCGATGCCGTGGGCCCCTACGAAATGCTCGCCCGCGTCCCCGGCGCGCAGACCGTGTTCGTCGCCGAACGGAGCGGCCCCGTGCACAACGACAACGGCAGCCTCGCGCTCGTCGCCGAGAAGACCATCGCCGACGTGCCGGCGCCGGACGTGGTGGTCGTCCCCGGCGGCCCCGGCCAGAGCGACCAGATGGAGAACGAGACCCTGCTCGACTGGCTGCGCACCGCCGATGCCACCAGCACCTGGACCACCTCCGTCTGCACCGGTTCCCTGCTGCTCGCCGCCGCAGGACTGCTGACGGGCCGACGCGCCACCTCGCACTGGCTCGCGCTGGACTCCCTCAAGGACTTCGGCGCCGAGCCGACCGGTGAACGCGTCGTCGTGGACGGCAAGTACGTCACGGCGGCCGGTGTCTCCTCCGGCATCGACATGGGACTCACCCTGCTCGGCAGGATCGCCGGCGACGAGCACGCCATGTCCGTACAGCTGCTGAGCGAGTACGACCCGCAGCCGCCGTACGACGCGGGCTCACCCGCGAAGGCGCCGGCGGCACTGGTCGAGAAGTTCCGCGCCGACAGTCGCTTCATCCTCCAGTAGCCGCAGCAGCGTCACAGCCCTTTCGGCCAGGTGAAGCGCGGCGCGCGCCGTTCCAGGAAGGCGGCGACACCCTCCGCGGTGTCGCCGCTGCGCCGCTCCTGCTCCGCCCAGTACGCGTCCCGGTCCTCGCGGCCCGTGGCGAACTCCTTGGCCGCCGCCTGTGTCAGCCGCGAGCGCGCAGCCAGGGTCCGTGCGTATGCGTCGACCCGCTTGCCCAGCTCACCGGGCGGCAGCACCTCGTCCACCAGACCGGTCCGCAGCGCCCGTGCGGTGTCGATCAGCTCGCCGGAGAACAGCAGGTGTTTCGCCGTTGCCGGGCCGGTCAGCGCCACCAGCCGCCGGGTCGACGACGCGGCGTACACGATCCCGAGCCTGGCCGGGGTGACCCCGAACGAGGCACCTTCTTCGGCGAACCGCAGATCGCAGGCGGCGGCGAGCTGGCTGCCGCCGCCGACGCAGTAGCCGCGGATCGCCGCGAGCGTCGGCCGGGGGAACACGGCGAGGGCCTGTGGATCGACCGCCGGATCCCGGAGCGAGGAGATGTCCGCACCGGCGCAGAAGGTGTCCCCGGCGCCCGTCAGCACCAGCACCCGGACCGCGGCGTCGGCGGCCAGCCGCTCCAGCAGTCCGGGCAGCGCGCCCCACATCGCCGCCGTCATCGCATTGCGCTTGGCGGGGTTGCTGATGACGACAGTGGCGACACCGTCCGCGACGGCGTGCTCCAGTCGGGATTCCGTACGGTCCATGCGCCGGATGCTATCCGGACGGTTCGAACCTGTGATCAAGAAGGGGGCGCGGAACAGGCACGCACCGTGAGGAGCTTCCCGTGGCCGATCCCGCAGTCGACGGCAGGAAGCTGAGCCGGAGTTTCGGCCGACTGGCGCTGCTCGGCGGGCTCGGCCTGATCGTGATCGGGGTCGGCGGCCGCCGTATCGTCTCGATGGTCGAGGATCGACGGACGACCGGAGAACTACCGGGCGCGCCCACAGGAGAGGACCAGAATCGGTCCAAGGGCTGATGCCTTCGCGCAGGTTCGGCCAGAAACTGTCGATAGAAGTCGACTTCTGTTCAGTAGCACGGTCCTGGCCGACTACGCCCCGCACTCTGTACTCGACGTGCAGTCACCACCGAGTCGAGAGCGGGTACCGCACTATGGAGAGCCGCGGGAGTGTCCCCGCCCGGCCCGTGTCGTACGAGGGTGTCTGGCGGTTCACCGCCCCGGCCGTGGACGTCTCCGTACCGCAGGCCAGGCGGGCGGTGCGCGATCTGCTGAACCGCCAGGGCGTGCCGATGGACGACGACATCGCCGAAGGGCTGCTGCTCATCGTCTCCGAGCTGGTCACCAATGCGGTGAAGCACGCGGCGCTGCTCTCGCCGGAGCTGGCCGTCGAGGTGGCCGTGGGCGCGGAGTGGATCAGGGTGTCCGTCGAGGACAACCACCCCTACCGTCCTACGGCCCTGGAGACGGACCACGCACAGACCGGCGGACGCGGACTGCTACTGGTCCGGGAGATCACCCGGGAGGCCGGCGGCGCCTGCGATGCGGAACACACCGCAGGCGGCGGCAAGATCATCTGGGCGGCGTTGCCACTGAAGCCTCTGGCCTGACCGGGCCCGTGTGCCGCGGCAGTCGGCCCGTCACCAGCCGGC
Source organism: Streptomyces sp. NPDC088252 (assembly GCF_044740965.1). Lineage (NCBI taxonomy): Bacteria > Bacillati > Actinomycetota > Actinomycetes > Kitasatosporales > Streptomycetaceae > Streptomyces > Streptomyces sp. NPDC088252. The sequence goes on from NZ_JBIURS010000022.1 coordinate 119,521, forward strand.
GGACGGTCCGGTCAGTTCCCTGATCGCGGGCCGGGCGGCATCCAGCACCGTCATGAACCAGGCGGAGAACGGTGCCTGCGCATGTCGTCGGGCCAGTTCGTCGGCCGTGACGAACGCGGTCTCGCCGATCTCCTCCGGGTCCGGGCGGAGCCGGTCCTGCGCCATTCCCACGAAGAGGTGATTGAACTCCTGCTCCACCAGGCCGGAGGCCGGATCGGGGTGGTTGTAGCGCACCGTGCCCGCCTCGGCCAGCAGGGAGGGCGAGATCCCCAGCTCCTCGTACGTGCGCCGGGCGGCGGCGGCGAAGGGCGCCTCACCCGGGTAGGGGTGGCCGCAGCAGGTGTTCGACCAGACGCCGGGGGAGTGGTACTTGCCGAGCGCCCGACGCTGCAGCAGCAGCCTGCCCTGCTCGTCGAAGAGGAACACCGAGAAGGCCCGGTGCAGTTGACCGGGCGGCTGATGGGCGGCGAGCTTCTCCGCGGTACCGATGGTGGTGCCGTTTTCGTCGACCAGTTCGAGCATGATCGCTTCTGCTGTGCCGTTCGACGAGCTGTTCGCCGCGGTGGCTGGTGTGGTCGGCATACCCATCCTTCGCTATGGTCCCGGCCCCGTGCGCCGGTCCCGTCGAGTCCGCTCAAGTCTGCCGTACAAAAGCCGCTTGTCCGTACTTCGGGTGCTGGCATGTCCGGCCCCGCCCCGCCACGGGGCGCGACGGGACCGGACGGCACGTCAGACGCCGAAAGCCGCCGGGTAGCGGATCGTGCCCTGCGGCACCGGCACGGAGTCGTCGAGCACCAGGGCCATCATCGCCTCGTCCGGGACGTCGAAGCCCGGCCGGATTCCGTACCGGGACGCCGGTACGAAGCCGAACCTCGGGTAATACTCGGGATGACCGAGCACCAGGACGAGGGACTCGCCCCGCAGCCGGGCCGCGTCGAGCGCCGCCCGCACCGCGGCCCGGCCGGCACCCTGCCGCTGACGGTCCGGGGCCGTCGCCACCGGGGCCAGCGCCAGAGCGGGCGCGTCCCCGACCCGGCACCGGGTCAGCAGCGCGTACGCGGCGATGTCGCCGTCCGGACCGTCCAGCGCAACGTGACCGAGGCCGGGCAGCCAGGCCGCCGGATCGGCGCGCAGTTCGTCGACGAGACGGGCCTCGTCCGGCGTCGGGAACGCGGCGGCGTTGACGGCGTGCACCGCGGCCCCGTCCGCCGCCGTCTCCGGCCGGGTCGTCCAGCGCGGGTCGGCGGGGCGCAGCGCGTAGCAGGCGTAGCCGTACTCCGTACCGTGCTCGCGCCGCATGGCCAGCTCCTCGCGGGTCGCCGCGAGCGCCCACTCCATGCCGGGAGCCGACGCGTCCGCGGCCTCGACGTGCTCGGCGAGCGGGATGTAGTACTCGTCCCAGTCGCTGTCGGGCTGCACCCGGACCCCGAGGACGTGATAGCCCGCCGTGACAGCCGCCGCGGTGTCGGCCGCCACGGGGCGCAGCGAGGCCTCCCGATCCCAGAAGGCGCGGGCCACGGCCGACGGCGTGTCCGTCGTCCAGACGCACCCGGAGACGACGAGGGAGCCGCCGGGGGCGAGCAGCCGCTTCCAGTCACGCAGCGCGGTGTCGAAACCGATGAGGTACGCGGACCCCTCGGCCCAGACGAGGTCGAACGACCCGTCCGGGAAGTCGGGCCCGGAGAGATCGGCCATGTCGGCCCGGACCGGACGGATGCGGTCGCCGAGCCCGCGGGCCCCGGCCGCCTCGCGCAGTTCGTCGAGGAACGGTTCGTGGAGATCGACGGCGGTCACCTCGGCACCCGCCTCGGCGGCGAGCAGCAGTGCGGCACGCCCGGGGCCGCAGCCCAGGTCCAGGACGCGCGGACGGTGCGGCAACGGGCCGACGAGCTCCAACAGCCGCCGGGTGGTGGCGTCGGAGCCGGGGCTCTGCCGGGGCAGGCGGTGATGCAGGGAGAAGAACGCCTCGGAACGGACGGCGTGATCGTTGTCGGTCAACGTGGGAAACCCTTGTGTGCGAGGGCTCCGGCCAACGTGTCGACCCGGTGCGAGTCGGGGTGCTAGCCGAGGGCCCGGAAGTTGAGGAAGGACCGGATGCTGCGCCGGGCGGGCGCCGTCGCGACGGTCATCAACCTCAGCTCCTCTTGTGCACGGGGAGGCCGATATGCCTCGCCGGACACCATACACCGCCCCCTGAACGGCGGTTCAGTGGCAGAGCTTGGCCTCGTGCTCGGCATGGCCGCTCGGCTCCAGCTGGAATGTGCAGTGCTCCACATCGAAGTGGACGCCGAGGCAGCCCTGCAGTTCGTGGAGGAGCTTCTCGTGGCCGATCGAGTCGAGCATGTCCTGGCGCACCACCACGTGGGCGGAGAGGACCGGCATTCCCGAGGTGATCGTCCAGGCGTGCAGGTCGTGGACGTCCAGCACTCCGGGCAGGGCGGTGATGTGGGCCCGTACCTCCGCCATGTCGACGCCCTTGGGCGCCGCCTCCAGCAGCACGTTGAGCGTCTCCCTGAGCAGCTTCACCGTACGGGGGACGATCATCAGGCCGATCACGAGCGAGGCGATCGGGTCGGCGGCCTGCCATCCGGTGGCCAGGATGACTCCTGCCGAGATCAGCACGGCGAACGAGCCGAGCGTGTCCGCGAGCACCTCCAGATAGGCGCCGCGCACATTGAGACTGTCCTTCTGCCCGCGGATCAGCAGCGACAGCGAGACCATGTTGGCGACCAGGCCGACCAGGGCGAAGACGATCGTCAGCCCGCCCCTGGTCTCGGCCGGGGTGATGAAGCGCTGGATCGCCTCGAAGAGCAGAAAGCCGCCCACGCCGAGCAGCAGCAGACAGTTCGCCAGGGCGGCGAGGATCTCGGCGCGGGCGAAACCGAAGGTGCGGTTGAGCCCGGCCGGCCGGTTGGCGAAGTGGATCGCCAGCAGCGCCATGCCCAGGCCCAGGGCGTCGGTCGCCATGTGGGCCGCGTCGGCGATCAGCGCGAGGGAGCCGGAGAGCAGTCCGCCGACGATCTCCATGACCATCACGGTGAGCGTGATGGTCAGCGCGATCCGCAGCCGGCCCTTGTACGCGGCGGCCGCTGTGCCGGTGGGCGGTGGCCCGCCGTGTGTGTGGCCGTGGTCGTGCCCTGCCCCCATGGGGACGCCTCCCGGTCGTCTCGCGGACTCGGACGCGATCGGCCCGAGCACTGCCAGTGAACTACGGGTGGGGGGTATCGGGCAACACGGTACTGAACACCGTTGTCATATGCCCTGACCTGCGGAAATGGCTGCAGGTCAGGGCTGTGGGGCGATCTTTGACGGCTCAGACTCCGCGGGCCTCGGGGTGGCGCAGGCACCAGCCCTCCCAGGCGGATTCGACCATCTCGCGTACCCCCTGCCGGGGTGTCCAGCCCAACTCCTCGGACGCCCGGACCGCGGACGCGACGGCCTTCGCCGCGTCACCGGGACGGCGTGGGTGGACCTCCGGCTTCCGGTCCAGGCCACTGACCTCGCCCACCACGTCGGCCAGCTCGCGCACCGAGACGCCCTCGCCGCGGCCGATGTTCACGGTCAGGTCGCCGGTGCCCGGTCCGGCCAGCCTCCGGGCGAGGGCGAGATGCGCGTCGGCGAGATCCGCGACGTGGATGTAGTCGCGGACGCAGGTGCCGTCGGGGGTCAGGTAGTCGTCGCCGAAGATCCGGGGGGCCTCGCCCCGGGTCAGCCGGTCGAAGAACATCGGAATCACGTTGAAGACACCCGTGTCCGACAGTTCCGGCGTCGCCGCTCCGGCCACGTTGAAGTAGCGCAGGCAGCCGGTGGACAGCGCGTGTGCCCTTCCGGTCGCCCGGACCAGCCACTCCCCGGCGAGCTTGGTCTCACCGTACGGATTGATCGGAACGCACGGGGTGTCCTCGGTGACGAGTTCCACATCCGGCACCCCGTACACCGCGGCCGAGGACGAGAACAGGAGGCGCCGCACGCCGGCGGCGACGACGGCCTCCAGGAGGACGGTCAGCCCCGCCACGTTCTCCCGGTAGTAGAGCAGCGGCTTCTCGACGGACTCGCCGACCTGCTTCTTCGCTGCGAGATGCACCACACCCGTTATGTCGTGCCGCGCCAGCACACGGTCGAGCAGCGCACGGTCGGAGACCGATCCCCGGACCAGCGGCACATCGGCCGGGAGCCGCTCGGCGATACCGGTCGAAAGGTCGTCGAGGACGACCACCCGCTCTCCTGAGCCCGTCATGGACCGCACCACGTGTGCGCCGATGTACCCAGCTCCGCCTGTGATCAGCCATGTCATGCGGGTCAGCCTAGAGCCTCGCTCCCGGAGCGGGTCCGGCCCGATCCGGGACGGGGACCGCGCTCCGTGGCACCGCGTTTTGTCAGGCGAGGCGGGGATCGACGATGATGATCGCGGGCGGCGCCGCATGATGCCGGTCCACCCCGAACGGAGCATAAACGGGCAGTGAACTCCCGCTTCCGTTCATCCGATAGCCTCTGCCGACGTGCCGCCGGCCCGCTTGTGGGCCGCACTGTCGCGCGCCGACCCCGTCAGCACCAAGGAGTGAGTTCGTCTGTCGACCGCCATCCTCACCGGTGCACCGGTACCCGGGTCGTCGCTCGCGGACGATCTGCGGTCACTGGGCTTCGACGTACAGACCGCCGCCGATGCGTCCGAGGCCGCACGGCTGCTCTCGGCCGTCCCCGCCGACCGCCGCGTCGCACTGGTCGACCCCCGCTTCGTCGGCCATGTCCATGCTCTCCGGCTCGGACTCACCGACCCACGCTTCCCCGCCGCCACCGTGCCCGGTGCGCTCACCGCGCAGCCCGAGGCGCGCCCCGCGCTCGTGCGGGCCCTGAGCACCACCGCCGCGGCCGTCGGCGCCGGCGTCCCCACGAGCTCGGGCACGACCGCCGTGACGGTCACCGACCGCACCGTGCCGGGCCGCCTCGCCGTCACCATGGACGCCGAGGGCACCGCCGTGCAGCGTCCCGAGCTCGGCTCACTGGTCGCCACCGTGCCGGCCGACGAGTCCGCGCGCACGACCGCGCGGAACGCCGTCGCCGCGGTCGACGACGAGGCGGTACGGCTGCGCAGCGCCGTGAAGGCCCACGACGGCTTCTTCACCACGTTCTTCATCAGCCCGTACTCCCGTTACATCGCCCGCTGGTGCGCCCGCCGCGGCCTGACGCCGAACCAGGTCACCACCGCGTCCCTGCTCACCGCGCTGATCGCGGCGGGCAGCGCGGCGACCGGTACACGCGGCGGCTACATCGCCGCCGGAGTGCTGCTGCTCCTCTCCTTCGTCCTGGACTGCACCGACGGGCAGCTCGCCCGCTACTCGCTGCAGTACTCGACGATGGGCGCCTGGCTGGACGCCACCTTCGACCGGGCCAAGGAGTACGCGTACTACGCCGGCCTCGCACTCGGCGCCGCCCGTGGCGGGGACGACGTATGGGCGCTGGCCCTCGGCGCGATGGTGCTCCAGGCCTGCCGCCATGTCATCGACTTCTCGTTCAACGAGGCCAACCACGACGCGGTGGCCAATTCGAGCCCCACGGCGGCCCTCTCCGACCGGCTCGACAGCGTCGGCTGGACGGTCTGGGCGCGCCGGATGATAGTCCTGCCGATCGGCGAGCGCTGGGCGATGATCGCGGTGCTCACCGCGGTGACCACCCCCCGGATCGTCTTCTACGCCCTGCTCATCGGCTGCGCCTTCGCAGCCTGCTACACCACGGCCGGCCGCCTGCTGCGCTCGCTGACCCGCAAGGCCCGGCGCACCGACCGCGCCGCCCGCGCACTGGCGGACCTCGCCGACTCCGGACCGCTCGCACAGCTCGTCGCTGCGATCGGGTCCCGGACGAAGGGGCCCTGGACCGCTCCCGTCATGGCCCTGCTCGGCGGACTGCTCATGGTCGCGTCGGCCCTCTCGCAGCCCTTCGGCAGCTGGCACACCATCCTCGCGGCGGTCGTCTACGCGATCTTCTCCGGGCTGGCCGTCTCCCGCCCCCTCAAGGGCGCCCTCGACTGGCTCGTACCGCCCATATTCAGGGCGGCGGAGTACTGCACCGTCCTCGTTCTCGCCGCCCGCAGCGATGTCGCGGGAGCCCTTCCCGCGGCATTCGGGCTGGTATCGGCCGTCGCCTACCATCACTACGACACCGTGTACCGCATTCGTGGCGGTACCGGCGCGCCGCCCCAGTGGCTGGTCCGCACGATCGGTGGGCACGAGGGCCGCACCCTGATGGTGGCCGTACTCGCCGCCGTACTCACCCGGCATTCAGCTTTCACCGTGGCACTCAACGCTCTCGCAGTGGCTGTGGCACTGGTGGTGCTCGTGGAGTCCATCCGCTTCTGGGTGTCGTCCGGAGCACCCGCCGTTCACGACGAAGGAGAACCCGCATGATCGGCCTCGTACTGGCAGCCGGTGCAGGACGGCGTCTGCGCCCCTACACCGACACGCTCCCGAAGGCGCTCGTGCCCGTGGGTCCTGAACAGGACGGCGCTGCTAAGACGGTCCTGGACCTGACGCTGGCCAACTTCGCGGAGATCGGCCTCACCGAGGTCGCCGTCGTCGTCGGCTACCGCAAGGAAGCCGTGTACGACCGCAAGGCCGAACTGGAGGCCAAGTACGGCGTCACCCTCACCCTGATCGACAACGACAAGGCCGAGGAGTGGAACAACGCCTACTCCCTGTGGTGCGCCCGTGACGTCCTGACGCGTGGCGTCATCCTGGCCAACGGCGACACCGTGCACCCGGTCTCCGTCGAGAAGACCCTGCTCGCCGCCCGCGGCGACGGCCGGCGGATCATCCTCGCCCTCGACACGGTGAAGCACCTCGCCGACGAAGAGATGAAGGTCGTCACCGAGGGTGACAAGGGTGTACGACGCATCACCAAGCTGATGGACCCGGCCACCGCGACCGGTGAGTACATCGGCGTCACCCTCATCGAGCCGGAGGCCGCCGCGGAGCTCGCCGACGCCCTCAAGGCCACGTTCGAGCGCGACCCCGACCTCTACTACGAGGACGGCTACCAGGAACTGGTGAACCGAGGCTTCACGGTCGACGTGGCCCCCATCGGCGACGTGACGTGGGTCGAGATCGACAACCACGACGACCTCGCGAAGGGCCGTGAGATCGCGTGCCAGTACTGACCCGGCTCATTCCGTCCCCGGTCGTCGTCGACATCCGTCGTGGCGCCCTGGACGATCTGGCCGGTCTCCTCGCCGACCAGCGGATCTCCTCCTCCGGCAAACTGGCGGTCGCGATCAGCGACGGTTCGGGACGTGCCCTGCGCGAGCGACTGGCCCCCGCGCTGCCCGGCGCCCACTGGTACCCGGTCACCGACGGCACCCTCGACTCGGCCGTCAAGCTCGCCGACGACATCAAGGGCAACCGCTACGACGCCGTGGTCGGCCTCGGCGGCGGCAAGATCGTCGACGTGGCGAAGTACGCAGCCGCGCGTGTCGGCCTGCCCATGGTCGCGGTGGCGACGAACCTCGCCCACGACGGTCTCTGCTCGCCGGTCGCCACTTTGGACAACGACAACGGCCGGGGCTCCTACGGGGTACCCACCCCCATCGCCGTCGTCATCGACCTCGACATCGTCCGCGAGGCACCGGCCCGCTTCGTGCGGTCCGGCATCGGTGACGCGGTCTCCAACATCTCCTGCGTGGCCGACTGGGAACTCGCCCACGAGGTCAGGGGGGAGGAGATCGACGGACTGGCCGCGGCCATGGCCAGGCAGGCCGGCGAGGCCGTGCTCCGCCACCCCGGCGGGATCGGCGACGACGCCTTCCTCAAGGTGCTGGCCGAGGGCCTGGTACTGACCGGCATCTCCATGTCGGTCGCCGGTGACTCCCGGCCGGCCTCGGGCGCCTGCCACGAGATCAACCACGCCTTCGACCTGCTGTACCCGAGGCGTGCGGCGAGCCACGGCGAACAGGTCGGTCTCGGCGCCTGCTTCGCCATGCACCTGCGTGGTGCGCGCGAGGACGCACTGCTCATGGCGGTCGCCCTGCGGCGCCACGGCCTGCCCGTCCGGCCCGAAGAGATCGGTTTCACCGCCGACGAGTTCGTCAGGGCCGTCGACTACGCCCCGCAGACCCGCCCGGGACGCTTCACGATCCTGGAACACCTCAACCTGTCCACCGACCAGATCAGGGACGCGTACGCCGACTATGCAAAAGCCATCGATAGCTGAACTCCGTCCGGTCGTGCACCCTCCGGGTGTCAAGGACCGGCGCAGCGGTGAGCACTGGGCGGGTCGGCTCTACATGCGCGAGATCTCACTGCGCGTGGACCGTCACCTGGTGAACACCGGGGTCACGCCGAACCAGCTGACCTATGTGATGACCGTCGCGGGTGTGCTGTCCGCGCCGGCCCTGCTCGTTCCGGGCATCCCCGGTGCGCTGCTCGGGGTTCTCATGGTCCAGCTCTATCTCCTGCTCGACTGTGTCGACGGCGAGGTGGCCCGCTGGAAGAAGCAGTTCTCGCTGGGCGGGGTCTATCTGGACCGCGTCGGCGCGTATCTGTGCGACGCGGCCGTACTGGTCGGCTTCGGTCTGCGCGCCGCCGATCTGTGGGGCTCCGGACGGATCGACTGGCTCTGGGCGTTCCTCGGCACTCTCGCGGCCCTCGGTGCCATCCTGATCAAGGCCGAGACCGACCTGGTCGGGGTGGCCCGCCACCAGGGCGGGCTGCCGCCGGTCAAGGAGGCCGCCTCCGAGCCGCGCTCGTCCGGCATGGCACTCGCCCGCCGGGCCGCCGGCGCACTCAAGTTCCACCGGCTGATCCTCGGCGTCGAGGCGTCGTTGGTGATCCTGGTGGCGGCCGTTCTCGACGCGGTGAGGGACGATCTGTTCTTCAGCCGTCTCATGGTCGCGGTCCTGGCCGGCATCGCGTTGCTGCAGACCCTCCTGCACCTGGTGTCGATCCTGGCGTCGAGCAGGCTGAAATGAGCACACCCATGAAGCTCGGCGCGGTCATCATCACGATGGGCAACCGCCCCGCGGAGCTGCGCGCCCTCCTCGATTCGGTCGCCGGGCAGGAAGGCGACCGGATCGAGGTGGTCGTCGTCGGAAACGGCGCCCCCGTGCCGGACGTCCCGGCGGGGGTGCGCACCGTCGAGCTGCCCGAGAACCTGGGCATCCCCGGCGGCCGCAACGTCGGGATCGAGGCCTTCGGCCCGTCGGGTGCCGACGTGGACGCCCTGCTCTTCCTCGACGACGACGGGCTGCTCCCGCTCACCGACACCGCCGAGCTGTGCCGACGGGCGTTCGACGCCGACCCCGAGCTGGGCATCATCAGCTTCCGGATCGCCGATCCCGACACCGGTGTCACCCAGCGCCGACACGTGCCGCGGCTGCGCGCCGCCGACCCGATGCGTTCCTCGCGGGTGACGACCTTCCTCGGCGGCGCCAACGCCGTGCGCACCAAGGTCATCGCCGAGGTCGGTCCGCTGCCCGGCCAGTTCTTCTACGCGCACGAGGAGACCGATCTGGCCTGGCGGGCGCTGGACGCCGGCTGGATGATCGACTACCGCGCGGACATGGTCCTCAACCACCCGACGACCGCCCCGTCCCGGCACGCGGTGTACCACCGCATGGTGGCCCGCAACCGGGTCTGGCTGGCACGGCGCAATCTGCCCGCGCCGCTGGTCCCCGTGTACCTCGGCGTGTGGCTGCTGCTGACGCTCCTGCGCAAGCCTTCCGGTCCGGCCCTGAAGGCCTGGTTCGGCGGCTTCCGCGAAGGCTGGTCCACGCCGTGCGGAACCCGCCGTCCGATGAGGTGGCGCACGGTGTGGCGGCTGACCAGACTCGGCCGACCTCCCGTGATCTGAGAGGCTCTCCTCTGAGAGCATGAGACGTACTTCTTCTCCACGGGACCTGTCCGCTCCGAGCCGCGCCCGCGACTGGCCGCGCATCTTGAATACGAGAGTTTCATCTGGTGAGTGACACAACCCATGATGGTGCGGTCGCCCTGAGCACCCCACCATCCGCCGACGACGGCCTGAGCTCGGCCGAGATGGCCGCCAAGTACGGCCTGACGGTGAGCGGCGCCCGGCCCGGGCTCTTCGAGTACATCCGGCAGCTCTGGGGCCGCCGCCACTTCATCATGGCGTTCTCCAGGGCGAAGCTGACCGCCCAGTACAGCCAGGCCAAGCTGGGCCAGCTGTGGCAGGTGGCCACGCCCCTGCTCAACGCCCTGGTCTACTACCTGATCTTCGGGCTGATCCTCGGCACCAGGAAGGGAATGACCCAGGACGTCTTCATTCCGTTCCTGGTGACCGGTGTCTTCGTCTTCACCTTCACCCAGAGCTCGGTGATGGCGGGGGTGCGGGCCATCTCCGGCAACCTGGGACTGGTCCGGGCCCTGCACTTCCCGCGGGCCTCGCTGCCCGTCTCGTTCTCGCTGCAGCAGCTGCAGCAACTGCTGTTCTCGATGATCGTGCTCGCGGTCGTGGCCGTCGCCTTCGGCAGCTACCCCGGTCTCTCGTGGCTGCTGATCGTCCCGGCGCTGGCCATGCAGTTCCTCTTCAACACCGGACTGGCGCTGATCATGGCCAGGCTCGGCAGCAAGACCCCCGACCTCGCCCAGCTGATGCCGTTCGTGATGCGGACCTGGATGTATGCGTCGGGCGTCATGTTCTCCATCCCGGTGATGCTCAAGGACAAGCCGGACTGGATCGCCGATGTGCTGCAGTACAACCCGGCGGCCATCTACATGGACCTGATCCGTTTCGCGCTGATCGACGGCTACGGCGCGGGCAACCTGCCGGCGCACGTCTGGATCGTGGCGCTCGCCTGGGCGGTCCTCGTCGGGGTCGTGGGCTTCGTGTACTTCTGGAAGGCAGAGGAACGGTACGGCCGTGGCTGACGACAACACTTCGGGGCGCGTCCCCACCGTCATCGCCGACGATGTGCACATCGTGTACCGGGTCAACGGCGGTGGCGGAGGCAAGGGCAGCGCCACCGCGGCGCTGAGCCGGATACTGCGCCGCGGCAAGGGCGAGTCGCGCGGAGTGCGGAAGGTGCACGCCGTCCGCGGTGTCTCCTTCACTGCCTACCGCGGCGAGGCCATCGGTCTCATCGGGACCAACGGCTCCGGCAAGTCGACCCTGCTGCGGGCCATCGCCGGTCTGCTTCCGACCGAGCACGGCAAGGTGTACACGGACGGCCAGCCGTCGCTGCTCGGGGTGAACGCGGCGCTGATGAGCGATCTGACCGGTGAGCGCAACGTCGTGCTCGGCGGCCTCGCGATGGGCATGTCGCGCGAGGAGATCCGGGAGCGTTACCAGGGCATCGTCGATTTCTCCGGCATCAACGAGAAGGGCGACTTCATCACCCTGCCGATGCGGACGTACTCCTCCGGCATGGCCGCGCGGCTGCGGTTCTCCATCGCCGCCGCGAAGAACCACGACGTCCTCATGATCGACGAGGCGCTGGCGACCGGTGACCGCAAGTTCCAGATCCGCTCCGAGAAGCGCATCAGGGAGCTCCGGAAGGAAGCGGGCACCGTCTTCCTGGTCAGCCACAGCAACAAGTCCATCAGGGACACCTGCGACCGGGTGCTGTGGCTGGAAAAGGGCGAGCTGCTGATGGACGGTCCGACCGACGAGGTCCTCAAGGCGTACGAGCGCGAGACCGGCAAATAGACGCTCTGCCGGTTCCCCGGCACCGACGCGGCCTCCGCCGGGCTCCCCGGCGGAGGCCGCGCCGGTGTCCGGATCGTGGACGTCCCGGGGCGTCCACCACCCCCGGCGGTACGCCCCGGACAAGATCTCCTCCCGACGGATGACGTCAATTTCCTTGCGCACGGGGAAGGTTGGCGGGGCAGGGCGCGTTGTTCCGCTGCGCGTAACACCCCGACGTATCGATGAGCGTTGTACAACGTAAGCTGTACCGGTGCTGATTCGTTGCAAGTGGGGCGATACCGCCTGGCCACACGGCCCGCAGGCGTGCTCCGCACTCGGCAGAGCGGGCGGCGTGTCCGGAATGGGATGTTTTGGGTCAGCAGTGTAGAACGGGAGATGTGACGGCAATGACGGAAGATCTCCAGCTCCGAGGTGCTCACGCCGTCCCAGCGCCGGGCGGTCGGCGGTGACCCGTACCCGGCAGGCACGCACCGATGCTGCCGTGCCCACCACCCTCGACAAGGCCGCGGACGAGAATTTCCCCGTCGCCCCGTTCTTCCTGCCGCGCGCCTGGCGCGACGACCTGATGGCCGTCTACGGCTACGCCCGCCTCGTCGACGACATCGGCGACGGTGATCTCGCCCCCGGCGGCGCGGACGCCCGCCACCTCGGCCTCGACCCCGCGCAGGCCGACGACCGGCTCGCCATGCTCGACGCCTTCGAGGCCGATCTGCACCGGGTCTTCGACACCGCCGGCGGCGGCCCGCACCACCCCCTGCTGCGCGCACTGCGCCCCACCGTGCGGCGCTGCGGGCTCACCCCCGAGCCCTTCCTGGGCCTCATCGAGGCCAACCGGCAGGATCAGAAGGTCCGTCGCTACGGGACCTACGAGGAACTCGTCGCCTACTGCGAGCTCTCCGCCAACCCCGTGGGCCGGCTGGTCCTGCAGATCACCGGAACCGCCAGCCCCGAACGTGTCCGTCGCTCCGATGCCGTCTGCACGGCCCTGCAGATCGTCGAGCACCTCCAGGACGTCGCCGAGGACCTCGGCCGCGACCGGATCTATCTTCCCGCGGACGACATGGCGCGATTCCACGTCCGTGAAACCGATCTGGCCGCCCCTTCGGGGGGCGCGTCGGTGCGTTCGCTGGTTGCGTACGAAGCGGAACGCGCTCGGGAACTGCTGAATGAAGGCACCCCCCTGGTGGGTAGCGTCCACGGCAGGCTCAAGGTGCTTCTCGCCGGATTCGTGGGCGGGGGACGTGCCGCCCTCACCGCGATCGCGGCCGCCGGGTTCGACGTACTGCCCGGACCGCCCAAGCCCACCAAGCCCAGCCTGCTGCGCGAGGCGGGAGTTGTCTTGCGAAGAGCGCGGAGAGAGGGGTGAGCCGGACCGTGGAGGGACAGACGACCTACATGTCGGCACCGGTACAGGCCGCATACAGGTACTGCGAGGCGGTCACCGGACAGCAGGCGCGTAACTTCGCGTACGGGATCAGGTTGTTGCCGGCCGAGAAGCGACAGGCCATGTCGGCGCTGTACGCCTTCTCCCGTCGTGTCGACGACATCGGTGACGGCGCACTGGAGCCGGAGGCCAAGCGGATTCGCCTGGAGAGCACCCGCGCGGTCCTGGACCGGATCCGTGGCGGCGCGATCGACGAGGACGACACCGATCCGGTGGCCGTCGCGCTCGCCGATGCCGCGCGCCGATTCCCGATCCCGCTCGGCGGGCTCGACGAACTCATCGACGGCGTGCTGATGGATGTCCGCGGTGCGACGTACGAGACCTGGGACGACCTCAAGGTCTACTGCCGTTGCGTCGCGGGTGCGATCGGCCGCCTCAGCCTGGGCGTCTTCGGCACGGAACCAGGCGCTCCGGGTGTCGACCGGGCCGCGGAGTACGCCGACACGCTGGGCCTCGCGCTCCAGCTGACCAACATCCTGCGTGACGTGCGCGAGGACGCGGGCAACGGACGTACCTACCTGCCCGCCGACGACCTGGCCAAGTTCGGCTGCTCGGGCGGCTTCCACGGGGCCACCCCGCCGTCCGGCGCCGACTTCGCGGGCCTGGTGCACTTCGAGGTCCGGCGTGCCCGTGCGCTGTTCGCCGAGGGGTATCGGCTGCTGCCGATGCTGGACCGGCGCAGCGGCGCCTGTGTCGCGGCCATGGCAGGGATCTACCGGCGGCTGCTCGACCGGATCGAGCGCGATCCCGAGGCGGTGCTGCGCGGCCGGGTCTCGCTGCCGGGCCACGAGAAGGCGTACGTCGCGGTGCGCGGACTCTCGGGTCTCGACGCGCGCTACATCTCCCGCCGGACGGCCGGGAGGCGTGTCTGATGCGCCGTACGGACATCTCGCGCACCATGTGCATCACGGAAACACGTTGCGATCAGTGGTCAACCCTCTGGTGTACTGACGCGTCCCTGACTGAAGTGACCCGGCGAAAGGAGGACGCATGACGGACGCCGGTCCGCGTTCCTCCCGCGCGGTGGTGATCGGCGGCGGGCTCGCCGGCATCACCGCGGCCCTGCGTCTCGCCGACGCCGGGCTTGACGTGACCCTGCTCGAAGGGCGGCCCAGGCTCGGCGGACTCGCCTTCTCCTTCCGGCGCGGCGAACTGACGGTCGACAACGGACAGCATGTCTACCTGCGTTGCTGCACCGCGTACCGCTGGTTCCTCGACCGTGTCGACGGGACCCGCCTGGCACCCCTGCAAGACCGTTTGGACGTGCCCGTCCTCGATGTCGGGCGCCCCTCGGGCCCCCGGCTGGGACGGCTGCGCCGCAACGCGTTGCCGGTGCCGTTCCACCTCGCCGCGGGCCTCGCCGGCTATCCGCACCTCTCGCTCGCCGAGCGGGCGGGCGTCGGACGCGCCGCATTGGCGCTGGGGCGCCTGGACCCGGACGATCCGGCGCTCGACGCCGTCGACTTCGGCAGCTGGCTCGCCCGGCACGGCCAGTCGCCGCGCACCATCGAGGCCCTCTGGGACCTGGTCGGCGTCGCCACGCTCAACGCCACCGCGCCGAACTCCTCGCTGGCCCTCGCCGCGAAGGTCTTCAAGACCGGACTCCTCTCCGAGCCCGGCGCCGCCGACATCGGCTGGGCGAGCGTGCCGCTCGGCGAGGTGCACGACACGCTGGCCCGCAAGGCCCTCGATTCCGCCGGAGTGCGCACCGAACTCCGTACGAAGGCCTCCTCCCTCACCCGTTCGGAGGATGGCTGCTGGATCGTCGACACCGGCGGCGAACGGATCGAGGCGGACACCGTCGTCCTCGCCGTTCCCCAGCGCGAGACCCGTGAACTGCTGCCCGAGGGCGCGCTCGACGAGCCGGATCGGCTGCTCGACATCGGCACGTCGCCGATCCTCAACGTGCACGTCGTCTATGACCGCAAAGTGCTGCGTCGCCCGTTCTTCGCCGCGCTCGGCTCCCCGGTCCAGTGGGTCTTCGACCGTACGGACGCCTCGGGGCTCACCGGACCCGGACAGTACCTCGCGGTGTCCCAGTCCGCCGCCGACGAGGAGATCGACCTGCCCGTCGCCGAGCTGCGGGAGCGTTATCTGCCGGAGCTGGAGCGGCTCCTTCCGGCCGCCCGCACCGCCGGGATCAGGGACTTCTTCGTCACCCGGGAGCGCACGGCGACCTTCGCCCCCGCCCCCGGCGTCGGCCGGCTGCGGCCCGGAGCCCGCACCCGGGTCCCCGGCCTCAGCCTGGCCGGAGCTTGGACGGCCACCGGCTGGCCCGCGACGATGGAGGGCGCCGTCCGCAGCGGGTTCAGCGCGGCGGACGTCGCGCTCCGGGCACTCGGCCGCTCCCATGAACATCCGCTGCAGGAGGCGGCATGAGCAGTACCACCGGAACAAGAGGAGAGTCAGTGACCCCGGCGAATCCGGCTTACGACCCCGTGGCCGACACCACGGACGTCACCGCGCTTCTGGAGCGCGGACGGGCCCTTTCCGCGCCGGTGCTCCGGGCCGCCGTCGACCGGCTCGCACCGCCCATGGACACCGTCGCCGCCTACCACTTCGGCTGGATCGACGCCCAGGGACGGCCCGCCGACGGCGACGGCGGCAAGGCCGTCCGCCCGGCGCTCGCCCTGCTGTCCGCGGAGGCGGCCGGGGCCGCGGCGGAGGCCGGCGTCCCCGGCGCCGTGGCCGTCGAACTCGTGCACAACTTCTCGCTGCTGCACGACGACCTGATGGACGGCGACGAACAGCGCCGCCATCGCGACACCGTCTGGAAGGTGCACGGCCCCGCCCAGGCGATCCTGGTCGGCGACGCGCTCTTCGCGCTCGCCAACGAGATCCTGCTGGAGCTCGGCACCGTCGAGGCGGGCCGGGCGGCCCGTCGGCTGACCGTCGCCACCCGCAAGCTCATCGACGGGCAGGCCCAGGACATCTCCTACGAGCACCGGGAGCGGGTCACCGTCGAGGAGTGCCTGGAGATGGAGGGCAACAAGACCGGCGCCCTGCTGGCCTGCGCCTGCTCCATCGGTGCGGTACTCGGCGGCGCCGACGACCGTACCGCCGACACCCTGGAGGCGTACGGCTACCACCTCGGCCTCGCCTTCCAGGCCGTCGATGATCTGCTCGGCATCTGGGGCGACCCCGAGTCCACCGGCAAGCAGACCTGGAGCGATCTGCGTCAGCGCAAGAAGTCCCTGCCGGTCGTCGCCGCGCTCGCCGCGGGCGGTCCGGCTTCGGAGCGCCTCGGTGAACTGCTCGCCGCCGACGCGAAGAGCAGCGATTTCGACAGCTTCTCCGAAGAGGAGTTCGCCGCCCGCGCGGCGCTCATCGAGGAGGCGGGCGGCCGCGAATGGACCGCCCAGGAGGCCCGTCGACAGCATGCGGTCGCCATCGAGGCACTGCACCGGGTCGACATGCCGCACACCGTGCGGGCGCAGCTCACGGCGCTCGCGGACTTCGTCGTCGTACGAAAGAGATGATCACCATCTGCTCCATATGACTCGCAGTCGCCGGCCGGTGCCCGTCCCGGGCACCGGCCGACGGAGACCCCAGCACAGCAGAGGACCAAACTGCAAGAAGGGGAAGCCATGACAGCGACGACCGACGGAAGCCACGGGGCTGTGAACCCCCGCGCAGCCTCGGCCACCAATCCGACCGACACAACCATCGTCGCGGACGACGTACTCGCCGCCGCGCGGCGGGCCGCGGAACGCTCGGTGGAGCACCTCCTCGGCAGACAGGACGAGCAGGGCTGGTGGAAGGGCGACCTCGCCACCAACGTCACCATGGACGCCGAAGACCTGCTGCTCCGTCAATTCCTCGGCATCCAGGACCAGGCCGTCGTCCAGGCCGCCGGCCGCTTCATCCGCGGCGAACAGCTCGGTGACGGCACCTGGGCCACCTTCCACGGCGGCCCCGGCGAGCTCTCCACCACCATCGAGGCGTATGTGGCACTGCGTCTGGCCGGAGACGGGCCGGACGAACCGCACATGGCCCGCGCCTCCCGATGGATCAGGGAACAGGGCGGCATCGCGGAGAGCCGCGTGTTCACCCGGATCTGGCTCGCCCTCTTCGGCTGGTGGAAGTGGGACGACCTGCCGGAACTCCCGCCCGAGCTGATGTTCTTCCCCAAGTGGGCCCCGCTCAACATCTATGACTTCGGCTGCTGGGCACGCCAGACCATCGTGCCGCTCACCATCGTCTCGGCCAAGCGGCCGGTCCGTCCGGCTCCCTTCGCGCTCGATGAACTCCACGCCGACCCGAGCCTGCCGAACCCGCCCAGGCGTGTTGCTCCGGCGGCGAGTTGGGACGGAGTGTTCCAGCGCCTCGACAAGGCACTGCACGCCTATCACAAGGTCGCACCGCGCAAGCTGCGCCGGGCCGCCATGAACGCCGCGGCCCGCTGGATCATCGAGCGCCAGGAGAACGACGGCTGCTGGGGCGGCATCCAGCCGCCTGCCGTGTACTCCGTCATCGCCCTGCATCTGCTCGGCTACGACCTGGACCACCCGGTGATGCGGGCCGGACTCGAATCGCTCGACCGGTTCGCCGTCTGGCGCGAGGACGGCGCCCGGATGATCGAGGCCTGCCAGTCCCCGGTCTGGGACACCTGCCTCGCGACCATCGCGCTCGCCGACGCCGGGGTCGGCGCCGACCACCCGGCCCTCGTCAGGGCCGCGGACTGGATGCTCGGCGAGGAGGTCGTCCGTCCCGGCGACTGGTCCGTGCGCCGCCCCCGGCTCAACCCCGGCGGCTGGGCGTTCGAGTTCCACAACGACAACTACCCGGACATCGACGACACCGCGGAGGTGGTCCTCGCGCTGCGCCGGGTCCGCCACCCCGACCAGGCACGTGTCGAAGCCGCCATCCGGCGCGGGGTGCGCTGGAACCTCGGCATGCAGTCCCGCAACGGCGCCTGGGGCGCGTTCGACGCGGACAACACCAGTGCCTTCCCCAACCGGCTGCCCTTCTGCGACTTCGGTGAGGTCATCGATCCGCCGTCCGCCGATGTCACCGGGCACGTGGTGGAGATGCTCGCCGTCGAAGGCCGGTCCGGACACCCCGCCACCCGGCGCGGCGTCGAGTGGCTGCTCGCCGAACAGGACGTGGAGGGCGGCTGGTTCGGCCGCTGGGGCGTCAACTACGTCTACGGCACGGGGTCGGTGGTGCCCGCACTGGTGGCCGCCGGACTGCCCGTCACCCATCCGGCGATCCGCCGGGCGGTCGGCTGGCTGGAGTCCGTGCAGAACGACGACGGCGGCTGGGGCGAGGACCTGCGTTCGTACCAGGAGGACAAGTGGATCGGGCGCGGCGCCTCGACCGCCTCCCAGACCGCGTGGGCCCTGCTCGCGCTGCTCGCCGCGGGCCGACGGGACAGCTCGGCCGTGCGGCGGGGGGTGTCCTGGCTCACCGAGACCCAGCACGCCGACGGTTCCTGGGACGAGCCGCACTTCACCGGCACCGGCTTCCCGTGGGACTTCTCCATCAACTACCACCTCTACCGGCAGGTCTTCCCGCTCACCGCACTGGGGCGGTACGTGAACGGCGAACCGTTCGCCGACCGCGCGGCCACCCGCAAGGGGGCCTGATGGGCGATGCTCCGGGGCCGGCCAGCCCCGCAGCGCCGCTGCTGATCGCCTGCGCGCTCGGCATCGAGCAATTCGCGCTGCGCAGCGGCAGGGGCGGGGCCGGTGACGCCCCGGGCCCGGTGACCGTGCTCCGTACCGGCATGGGGCCCAGGGCGGCCGAGGCCGCGGTGTCACGGGCGCTCGGTGCGGACCGGGCGCCCGGGACCGCGGTCCTCGCCTCCGGGTTCTGCGCCGGGCTGTCACCCGGAATGCACCCCGGGGACCTGGTGGTCGCCGATGAGACCCGGGGAGCCGGGGACTCGACGGTATGCACCGGCGCGGGCCTGCTCGCCGAGGCCCTTGCCAGGACGGTGCCCGGCCGCACCGTCCACACCGGTCCGCTGACCGGTTCCGCCCATGTCGTACGTGGACATGAGCGGGCCGACCTGCGGGCCACCGGAGCGATCGCGGTGGACATGGAGTCCGCCGCCACCCTGCGCGCAGCCCTGCGGTCCGGGCCTCGCCCGGTTGCGGCCGTACGGGTGGTCGTGGACGCTCCGGAGTACGAGCTCGTCCGCATCGGGACGATACGCGGTGGAATATCGGCTTTCCGTGTTCTCCGTGCCGTCCTGCCGGCTTTCTATGAATGGCACCGATCTTTGCTGCTCCCCAGGAGGTGAGCCAGATGGCCATGCCGCTGCGTCAGTCCATCAAGGTTGCGACGTATCTCGCCGAACAGAAGCTCCGTAAAAGGGACAAGTTCCCGCTCATCGTGGAACTGGAGCCGTTGTTCGCCTGCAATCTCGCGTGCGAAGGCTGTGGAAAGATCCAGCATCCGGCGGGAGTGCTCAAGCAGCGCATGCCGGTTGCCCAGGCTGTGGGCGCCGTGCTCGAATCGGGTGCTCCGATGGTCTCCATCGCGGGTGGTGAGCCGCTGATGCATCCGCAGATCGATGAAATCGTGCGGCAGCTGGTCGCGCGGAAGAAGTACGTCTTCCTCTGCACCAACGCGATGCTGCTGCGGAAGAAGATCGAGAAATTCACGCCCTCGCCGTACTTCGCGTTCGCCGTGCACATCGACGGGCTGCGGGAGAGGCACGATGAATCGGTCGCGAAGGAGGGCGTGTTCGACGAGGCGGTCGCGGCGATCAAGGAGGCCAAGCGGCGCGGCTTCCGGGTCACCACGAACTCCACCTTCTTCAACACCGACACCCCGCAGACCGTCATCGAGGTCCTCAACTACCTCAATGACGATCTGAAGGTCGACGAGATGATGATCTCGCCCGCCTACGCGTACGAGAAGGCACCCGACCAGGAGCACTTCCTCGGCGTCGAACAGACCCGCGAACTGTTCAAGAAGTCGTTCGCGGGCGGCAACCGGGGCCGGTGGCGGCTGAACCACTCGCCGCTCTTCCTGGACTTCCTGGAGGGCAAGGCGGACTTCCCGTGCACCGCGTGGGCGATTCCGAACTACTCGCTCTTCGGCTGGCAGCGGCCCTGCTACCTGATGGCCGACGGGTACGTCCCCACGTACCGCGAACTCATCGAGGAGACCGACTGGGACAAGTACGGCCGCGGCAAGGACCCGCGCTGTGCCAACTGCATGGCGCACTGCGGTTACGAGCCCACCGCCGTCCTCGCCACCATGGGGTCGCTGAAGGAGTCCCTGCGCGCCGCGCGCGAGACCGTCTCCGGGAACCGGTGACCTCGTGACCGCTGGAGAGCCGGTCGCTCTGGGTCTCCCCGAGCTGCCGGCCCGGCCGATCGCGAAGCGCCGCCACTCGCGGCGCATCCAGGTCGGGTCGGTGGCGGTGGGCGGGGATGCGCCGGTGTCGGTGCAGTCGATGACCACGACGCGTACGTCGGACGTGGGTGCGACGTTGCA
>NZ_JBIURS010000023.1:0-139848 GCF_044740965.1 Streptomyces sp. NPDC088252
CTCCCTCAACCCCGCAAGATCAACCCGCTCAACGCCCACGGTCCTCGCAACTCCCACAGATCGCGGGTGTTGCGAGGACCGTTAGAACCCAAGGGAACACCTGTTCCGGGCGGGCCCTCGATGCGTCCGGGCTACTGCTCCGTCTTGCGGAGACGGAACGTCAGGGACAGGCCCTCGTCCTCGAACGGCCGACCGTACTCCGGGTCCGCCTCGCCCTGTGCGTAGTCCAGGGCCAGGACCTCGTCCGCGATCAGGGCCGCGTGCTCGGTCAGGGCCTCCACGGTGGCGGGGGAGGCCGACGTCCAGCGGACGGCGATGCGGTCCGCGACGTCCAGACCGCTGTTCTTGCGGGCCTCCTGGATGAGGCGGATCGCGTCACGGGCCAGGCCCGCGCGGCGCAGCTCCGGGGTGATCTCCAGGTCCAGGGCGACCGTCGCGCCCGAGTCGGACGCCACCGACCAGCCCTCGCGCGGGGTCTCGGTGATGATCACCTCGTCGGGGGCGAGGCTCACCGTCTCGCCGTCCACCTCGACCGATGCCGTGCCCTCGCGCAGGGCCAGCGACAGGGCCGCCGCGTCGGCGTTCGCGACCGCCTTGGCCACCGCCTGGACGCCCTTGCCGAACCGCTTGCCGAGCGCGCGGAAGTTGGCCTTCGCGGTCGTGTCGACCAACGAGCCTCCGACTTCGGAGAGCGAGGCCAGCGAGGAGACGTTCAGCTCCTCCGTGATCTGCGCGTGCAGTTCGGGGGAGAGGGACTCGAAGCCCGAGGCCGCGACCAGGGCCCGGGACAGCGGCTGGCGGGTCTTGACGCCCGACTCGGCACGGGTGGCCCGGCCCAGCTCGACCAGGCGGCGCACCAGCGCCATCCGAGTGGAGAGGGTCGGGTCGATGGCCGCGAAGTCCGCCTTGGGCCAGGCGGAGAGATGGACCGACTCGGGGGCGTCCGGGGTGACCGGAACGACCAGGTCCTGCCAGACCCGCTCGGTGATGAACGGGGTGAGCGGGGCCATCAGCCGGGTCACCGTCTCGACGACCTCGTGCAGCGTGCGCAGCGCCGCCTTGTCGCCCTGCCAGAAGCGGCGGCGCGAGCGGCGTACGTACCAGTTGGACAGGTCGTCGACGAACGCGGACAGGAGCTTACCGGCGCGCTGGGTGTCGTAACCGTCCAGAGCCTGCGTGACCTGGTCCACCAGTGCGTTCAGCTCGCTCAGCAGCCAGCGGTCCAGGACCGTGCGGTCCGCCGGGGCCGGGTCGGCGGCGGAGGGCGCCCAGTCCGACGTACGGGCGTACAGGGCCTGGAAGGCGACCGTGTTCCAGTACGTCAGGAGGGTCTTGCGGACGACTTCCTGGATCGTGTTGTGGCCGACGCGGCGCGCCGCCCACGGGGAGCCGCCCGCCGCCATGAACCAGCGCACCGCGTCCGCGCCGTGCTGGTCCATGAGGGGGATCGGCTGAAGGATGTTCCCGAGGTGCTTGGACATCTTGCGGCCGTCCTCGGCGAGGAT
The DNA here is from genome assembly GCF_044740965.1 of Streptomyces sp. NPDC088252. NCBI lineage: Bacteria > Bacillati > Actinomycetota > Actinomycetes > Kitasatosporales > Streptomycetaceae > Streptomyces > Streptomyces sp. NPDC088252. The sequence continues at coordinate 1,506 of NZ_JBIURS010000023.1, forward strand.
GTGGCCCAGACAGACCACGTTCTCGTAGGACGACTTGTCGAAGACCAGCGTGCCGACCGCCATCAGCGTGTAGAACCAGCCGCGGGTCTGGTCGATGGCCTCCGAGATGAACTGCGCCGGGTAGCGGCTCTCGAAGATCTCCTTGTTCTTGTACGGGTAGCCCCACTGCGCGAAGGGCATCGAGCCCGAGTCGTACCAGGCGTCGATGACCTCGGGGACGCGGTACGCCTCCAGCTGGCAGTTCTCGTGCGAGCAGGTGAACGTGATCTCGTCGATGAACGGGCGGTGCGGGTCGAGGCCGGAGAGGTCGGTGCCGGCCAGCTCGCTCAGCTCGGTGCGTGAACCGACGCAGGTGAGGTGACCGTCCTCGCAGCGCCAGATCGGCAGCGGGGTGCCCCAGTAGCGGTTGCGGGACAGCGCCCAGTCGACGTTGTTGTTCAGCCAGTCGCCGAAGCGGCCGTGCTTGACCGAGTCCGGGAACCAGTTGGTCTTCTCGTTCTCTTCGAGCAGCCGGTCCTTGAGGGCGGTCGTACGGATGTACCAGGACGGCTGCGCGTAGTAGAGCAGCGCGGTGTGGCAGCGCCAGCAGTGCGGGTAGCTGTGCTCGTACGGGACGTGCCGGAAGAGCTTGCCGCGGGCGTCCAGGTCCTCGGTGAGCGCCTCGTCGGCCTTCTTGAAGAAGATGCCGCCGACCAGCGGCAGGTCCTCTTCGAAGGTGCCGTCGGGGCGGACCGGGTTCACGACCGGGAGGCCGTACGCCTTGCAGACGACGAGGTCGTCGGCGCCGAACGCGGGGGACTGGTGGACCAGACCCGTGCCGTCCTCGGTCGTCACGTACTCGGCGTTGACGATGTAGTGGGCCTCGGCGGGGAAGTCGACCAGGGTGAAGGGGCGCTCGTACGTCCAGCGCTCCATCTCGCGGCCGGTGAAGGTCTGGCCGGTGGTCTCCCAGCCCTCGCCCAGCGCCTTCTCGACGAGCGGCTGCGCGACGACGAGCTTCTCCTCGCCGTCGGTCGCGACGACATAGGTGACATCGGGGTGCGCGGCGACGGCGGTGTTGGAGACCAGGGTCCAGGGAGTGGTCGTCCAGACGAGGAGGGAGGCGTCGCCGGCCAGGGGGCCGGAGGTGAGGGGGAAGCGTACGAAGACCGAAGGGTCGACGACCGTCTCGTACCCCTGGGCCAGCTCGTGGTCGGAGAGGCCCGTGCCGCAGCGGGGGCACCAGGGGGCGACGCGGTGGTCCTGGACCAGCAGGCCCTTGTTGAAGATCTCCTTCAGCGACCACCACACCGACTCGACGTACTCGGGGTCCATCGTGCGGTATGCGTCGTCGAGGTCGACCCAGTAGCCCATCCGGGTCGTGAGCTCGGTGAACGCGTCGGTGTGGCGGGTCACGGACTCGCGGCACCTGGCGTTGAACTCGGCGATGCCGTACGCCTCGATGTCCTTCTTGCCGTTGAAGCCCAGCTCCTTCTCGACCGCGAGCTCGACCGGCAGTCCGTGGCAGTCCCAGCCGGCCTTGCGGCCGACGTGGTAGCCCTGCATGGTGCGGAAGCGGGGGAAGACGTCCTTGAAGACGCGGGCCTCGATGTGATGGGCGCCGGGCATGCCGTTGGCGGTCGGCGGGCCCTCGTAGAAGACCCACTCGGGGCGGCCCTCGGACTGTTCGAGGCTCTTGGCGAAGATCTTGCTCTCGCGCCAGAAATCGAGCACGGCGTGCTCCAGCGCGGGCAGGTCGACCTGGGCGGGCACCTGGTGGTACTGCGGCGATGTCATGGGCGGACTTCCTCCGGCGGACGTTTTCCACTTCCGTCGGAGGGACGAGGGCCTCATCGGCTCCCGCGGTACCACCCTCCTTGGCCCCGGGCGTGTGCCCGTGGCCCCCTCATTGGGGTCGCGATGCCGGTTCTACTTGCCTCGCGGCGTTCTTCCGACGGCTCCGGGTGATCTTCACGACGCGCTCGCCCCCGGGCTCCCACCGTCCCCGGGTCGCTCCTGGCTGCGTACGACGCTACTCGTCCCATCCACGCCTCTCGCTGAGGCCAGTGTACGGGCCCGTCCGGGCGACGGCCGACCGGTTAACCCGTGGGTCGGGGCGTGACCCGAATGGGCAGACACGGGCTCATGGAGTCCCGGCGGGGGCCCGGGAGGCGGATTACCCGGCGGGGAGCTGGGCACAACGGATTCAGACGCGTCGGTATCCGGACACGGGGAGGGGCGATTCGGCGGCGTGCCCCGTTGCCGCAGGGCTGGGGTCGTTTTATCGTCCCAGCACGATTCGCGTGCAAGATCACAATATGTGAAGGGGCCGCGGCCATGGTGGCGAAGAAGACCGCCGCGAAGAAGCCGGCGTCAGCGAGATCCACGGGTGCGACGGCCGGGAGGACGAGCGGAGAGGCTGCCGAGAAGACCGCGACGAAGAAGGCCGCGGACAAGAAGACCGCCGCGAAGAAGACCGCGGCCCGGAAGAGGACGGCGCCCGCCCGGCACGCGGATGCCCAGCACGCGGCCTCGGCCGAGAAGGCGCCTGCGAAGAAGAGCGGGGCCAAGAAGGCTTCGAAGAAGGCCGCTGCGGCGGCCACGGTGGCGGCCGAGGCCGCCGAGCAGACGGGAGCCCACACGGTGGTAGCGAAGAAGAGCGCGGCCCGGACCCGCGCGCCCGGCAAGGGCTCCGCGCCCGTGCCCCCGGCCCGTGGAATCGCCACGGCAGACCCCGGCGAGCTGGCGGTCCGGCCGGGTGAGGACCCCTGGACGCCGGAAGAGGTCGAAGCGGCGCGGTCCGTGCTGAGCAGCGAGATCGATCGCCTGCGCAGTGAGCTGGAGGCGGCGAGCGCGGCGCTCGCCGGGCTGATGCGCGACTCCGGCGACGGGGCGGGTGACGACGAGGCGGACACCGGCACCAAGAACATCACCCGCGAGCACGAGATGTCGCTCGCCGCCAACGCCCAGGAGATGCTGGACCAGACCGAGCGGGCGCTGGCCCGGCTCGACGCCGGGACGTACGGGCTGTGCGAGGTCTGCGGCAATCCGATCGGCAAGGCACGGATGCAGGCGTTCCCCCGCGCCACGCTCTGCGTCGAGGACAAACAGAAACAGGAGCGACGCGGTTGATCCGTGGCGGTGTGTCGTACCCTCGTGCTCAGTCAGGAACCTAGGGTTGAGGGACTCACGTGGCAGAGGCGGAGCGCATCATCGGTACGCCGGACATCCCCGATGCTGAGGGGACTGAAGGGGATGAGGCCGGGGGCCGGGTCGAGGAGGCTGCCCCGAGCAGGGGCAAGCGGAAGATCGCGGTGCTCTTCGTCATGGCCGCCTTCGCCTTCCTGCTCGACCTGATCAGCAAGATGGTCGTGGTCGCCAAGCTGGAGCATCACCCTCCGGTCGAGGTCCTCGGCAACTGGCTGAGGTTCGAGGTGATCCGCAACTCGGGCGCCGCGTTCAGTTTCGGCGAGGCGTTCACGGTCATCTTCACCGTCATCGCTGCCACCGTGATCGTCGTGATCGCGCGGATCGCCCGCAAGCTCTACAGCCTGCCGTGGGCCATAGCGCTCGGTCTGCTGCTCGGCGGAGCGCTCGGCAACCTCACCGACCGCCTCTTCCGCGCTCCCGGCGTCTTCGAGGGCGCGGTGGTGGACTTCATCTCCGTCGAACACTTCGCCGTCTTCAACCTCGCGGACTCCGCGATCGTCTGCGGCGGCATCCTGATCGTGCTCCTCTCCTTCCGGGGCCTGGACCCCGACGGGACCGTGCACAAGGACTAGCGGGCGCAAGGCATACTCGATCAGGTGAGTACGTATCCCGAGGTCCGCACCCTGCCCGTACCCGACGGTCTGGAGGGCGAGCGCATCGACGCCGCCATTTCCCGGATGTTCGGTTTCTCCCGCACCAAGGCCGCCGAGCTGGCCGCTGCCGGGAAGGTGCAGGTGGACGGTTCGGTGGTCGGGAAGTCCGAGCGGGTGCGGGGCGGTGCCTGGCTGGAAGTGGAGATGCCGCAGGCACCCGCTCCGGTGCAGATCGTCGCCGAGCCCGTCGAGGGCATGGAGATCGTGCACGACGACGACGACATCGTCGTGATCGTGAAGCCGGTCGGGGTCGCCGCCCACCCGAGCCCCGGCTGGACCGGTACGACCGTCATCGGTGGTCTCGCCGCGGCCGGGTACCGGATCTCCACGTCCGGAGCGGCCGAGCGCCAGGGCATCGTCCACCGTCTCGACGTGGGCACCTCCGGCCTGATGGTCGTGGCCAAGTCCGAGCGCGCCTACACCCTGCTGAAGGCGCAGTTCCGCGACCGGGTCGTCGAGAAGAAGTACCACGCGCTGGTGCAGGGTCACCCGGACCCGATGAGCGGCACCATCGACGCCCCCATCGGGCGCCACCCCAGCCTCGACTACAAGTGGGCCGTCACCGCCGACGGCAAGCCCTCCGTGACGCACTACGACCTCATCGAGGCCTACCGCGCCGCCAGCCTTCTGGACATCAAGCTGGAGACGGGCCGCACCCATCAGATCCGGGTGCACATGTCCGCCCATCGCCACCCCTGCGTCGGCGACCTGACCTACGGCGCCGACCCGACGATGGCCAAGCGCCTCGGCCTGACGAGGCAGTGGCTGCACGCCGTCCGGCTGGGCTTCGAGCACCCCGCGGACGGCAGCTGGGTGGAGTTCTCCAGCAACTACCCCGACGACCTCCAGCATGCCCTGGACAAGATCACCGCGGAGAGCGAGTGAGCGGCACGCCTGCCCCGTACATCACCCGTACGGTCATCGACGAGCGGGACCGCGCCGCCTGTTTCCAGGTCCGCAAGGACGTCTTCGTCGGCGAGCAGAACGTGCCCGAGGAGATCGAGTACGACGCCTACGACGCGGACGCGGTGCATGTGATCGCCGTCGCGGCGGACGGTTCGGCGCTCGGTACCGGGCGGCTGCTGCACGGCCCGGCCGCGGTGGCCAGGACCGGCACGGACCTCGCCGTCGGCTCGCTCGGCCGGCTGGCGGTGATCAAGCGGGCGCGCGGCCTCGGCGTCGGCGTGGCGCTGGTGAGGGCCATCGAGGACGCGGCCCGTGAGCTGGGTCTGGCCGCCGTCGACCTGCATGCCCAGACCCATGCGCTCGGCTTCTACGAGCGGCTCGGGTACGCGGCGTACGGTCCCGAATTCCCGGACGCGGGGATCCCGCACCGGGCGATGCGACGCTCTCTGCAGGACTGAGGGCCGTCCCGATCACGCCGGGCTCGATCCGAACGAAAGACCCCGGCGCCGGGCGACCGCTGTTGACGGGCCGCTCCGTACGCCACCTGTACGACGAGAGGGTGTGCCGCTGGGCAACCGACAGCTCTAGGGGGTCGGCATCCCGAACAGGAGGACGGTCACCAGTATGAGCATCGGAATGGCCAGGGCCACGGCCAGCCCGGCAAGGCAGCCCCAGACAGTCAGTCGAGCACTGGTTCTCGTGCAGTCGTCGCTCTTCGCCACGCCCATATCCAACAGTGAGAAACGCCGACTCTCTACCTTCAGAGGCACCTAGCCCTAGGACTTCCATGTGAAAGTGCAGGTCACAGCCACTCATTGAGGGCTGCGATCAGCACGGTCGCTTCGTAGCGAACGGCGAGCTTGCCGTACCTGGTGGCCACGGCCCGGTGGCGCTTGAGGATTGATGCCGCACTCAACCGCGTGCCGCTGCTTGTGGTCGTCGTGGTCGAACTTCGGCGGACGGCCGCCGCGGGACCCGCGCTTCTGCCGGTTGCGGACGCGGTCTGCGGGTACCGGGATGGTTGCCTTGATCCCGCGTCTACGCAGGAAGGACCGGTTGCGGCGGGAGTCGTACGCGGCCCGCACCCGGTCCGGCCATTTGCGGGGCCGTCCACGTCCGGGCCGGGACACCCTGGTTGCTTCCGAGACCGGCTCGAACTGCGGGGAATCACCTCGCTGCCCTGCCGTAATCACGACGGTCAGGGGCTTCTGGCCCTGCTCGACCGCAAGGTGGATCTTGCCGGCCAGGCCGCCTCGGGAGCGTCCGAGTCCATGGTCGGTCGGCTCGGCAAAGATCCCACCGGGCGGCTCCTTCTGGAGGTCCCCCTTTTCGCCGCCCCGGCTGCATGCCGGTGAGCCCGGCAGACGGTGGAGTCGACGTTCACGTCCCAGGTGATCAGCCCTTTCGCGTCCGCCTCGGTCTGAAGCTGGATGAGAATCCTCGCCCAGGTCCCGTCCCGCTGCCAGCGCCGGAGTGATCGTAGACCCGGTCCCATGGCCCATACCGCTCGGGCACGTCTCGTCAGGGGCGCCCGTACGGGGTATGCCGTCTATCGGCTGCCGCCGGGGCCACACCTGCGGTCGACCCGGCTTGGTGCCCTTCGGCAGCAGCGGCTCCAGCCGGGCCCACTGGCCATTCGTCAGATCACCACGTCCCACGGCACGTGATCACCAACGAACAAGATCCACTTTCGCAACAGGACCTAGTCGGAAACCTCAGACCACACAGTCACCTGTGCCGTGTCACCGGTGTCGGAGTCATCGCTCGTCGACGTGACCGTCAGCACGGCGATCCGCCCGGCATCAGTCCGGACGCAGACCACCGTCCCCTTCTTCACCTCTACTCTTGTCCCCCCCTGGGTGGAGAGCAGGTCGGAACAGTCCTGCCTGTTGGGCATTGTCGAGCCTGTCCAGAGTGCCAATCGGGGCTCGTTCACCACGCTGTAAGCGTCTATATGTGACGGGTCAAACGGGGCGATGACAACGTCCGGGTCAGGGTCGACGATGGTGAATTTCGGAGGGACGACGTCGAGATCCGGCCCTGCGTTGGCGATACGCACAGGCCCTGTGTACTGGATCGCTTTCGAGTCGGAGCTCGAACTTACGCTCGGTGAAGGGGTGTCCGACGAACCAGACTCAGTGGGCTGATCGGTCGGCGAAGTAGCAGTCGCTGGTGGCACGGTTCTGCCTGGCGTCCTGGAGGCCTGCACCGATGGCTTGTCGTCCTTGTCGGCGCTGGTCAGGACAACAGGGGCGACAGCGGTGATCAAGCCGAAGATGCCACCGCCAAGAGTCGTGATCACAGCTCCGACGAGGGCGACCTTGCCGCCTTCGCTCAGCCCCACGAACCAATCCCGGGCGCGGCGCAGGACTGACCGTCGAGACGGTGGGGGTGGTGGCTGTGGGCCGGAGCCCGGGTCGGGCGTCGGGCTCGGATTGTTGTTGTGAGAAGGCGACGCCGAAGACACCCCAACTCCCTGACTAAGACTGTTGATTGAGATCCAAGAGAGTAAAGCATTCGAGCGTCCGTCCTCACCAAGATGGCGGTTACACGGGCGGTCCTCCGGAACCTCGACGCGAGGTGCCGTCGCCTCCGCCACGACCGTCCGGTTCCGTCGTTTGCGGCTGGCGACACGGTTCTTACCAGCACCCCGACACGGCGGTGCCCCGGCGGGCGTCAGGGGCGCTCCGGCAGGCCCCAGCACGTCCACGTCCCGTTCGACGGCACGTCGCGCGGTCCCGTCCCTGACGGGCGCGCGCCGTGCGGAGTCACCACCGCCGTGCCTCCGCGCGGCAGGCTCAGGGCGATCCGTCCCGGTCCGGTCTCCCGCCAGCGCAGCGGTCGCCCGTGTGCGTCGCGTACGTCGATCCGGCCCGGGATCGAGTGGTCCAGGGTCAGCGGGGCGGCCGCTTCGCTGTGCACCCGTACCCAGCGCGTGGCACCTCCGGAGCGGTCCGCGTCCACGAGGAACGCGCCCTGGGTGCGCAGTGAGGCGATCGACGCGTCCGCCCAGCGGTCCGAGACGGAGGGGAAGACCTTCACGACTCCCTCGTGGCCCTGCACCACCATGTCGAGCATCGACTGGGCTGCGGACAGCGGACTCTCCAGGGCGAGGTTCTTGCCCTCCCTGTACATGGTGTTGACCGTCATCTGACAGTCCGCGACCACCTTCAGATCGGTGAAGAAGGTCAGGAAGTCGAGAGCCTTCTCCGCCTCGTCCATCACCGAGTACATGGACGAGGCGGTGGCGTAGCTGTAACCGTGCCACAGTTGCTGCATGGAGACCCAGTGGTCCATGGAGCGCCGCATCACATCGCGGTCCCCGGCCCGGTCCCAGTTCCGCTCGCGCAGCGGGTGGAGCCAGAGCAGATGCGAGTGGTGGCGGTGCGAGTCGGCGAGCGGGACGTCCTTGCCGATCATGACGCCGGCCACCGGGTCCTCGGCGTACGGGGTGAGCCTGCGGTCGATGTCCTGCCAGCGCTTCAGCCGGGGGTCGTCGTTGCGCAGCAGCTTCGCGGAGGCGATGAGGGTGCGCACGCCCCAGCGGACGAGCGAGAGGTCGTAGGTGCAGTCCGCGGCGTTGGCGTACTCGGGGGAGCGGGTCTCCAGCAGATGCAGCCTGCCGTCGGGGCCCTCGTGCAGGAAGTGCGCGTAGAAGTTGATGGCCTTCGCCAGGATCGGGTACACCACGTCGCGCAGGACGGACAGGTCCATCGAGTGCCGGTAGGACTGCCAGACGTTGTGCAGGGCCCAGGTGAGGTTGCCGAAGTTGTCGGAGACGTGGTCCGAGCCCGGGGCGCCGACGTCGTACGTGTCCCCCGCGCGCAGCTGCCAGTCGGAGGGATGGCCCAGCGCATAGCTCTCGCCGTCGCGGTAGTCGACGGGGACGGAGGCCGGGAGGTTGTGCTCGAAGCGGCGGAAGGCGCCCGTCACCGAGTCGAGTTCGGGGTGGTTGGAGCCGTGGACGGGTGCCATGCCGATCTGGACGTTGAGGTTCCACCAGACCGCGGTCCAGTTGTTGCCGACCTCGGGGAACCACGGGCCCCATTCGGAGATCGTCGGGCCCTCGGCCCTGGTCGACGCGGCGAGCTTGTAGAGCTGGATGAGGTAGAAGCTCTGCAGCCGCTTGTCCGGCACGGACAGGAAGCTGCGCCGGTAGTACGCGTGCCACCAGCCGCGGTGTCGCTCCACCAGTCGGTCGAGGTCGGTGGCGAGGGTGCGGTCCACGGCCCGGAGCGCGGCGGTCGTCGCCTGCGACACCCGGCCGGGAAAGCGGTACACGAGGTGTGCGGCGAGCAGTCGGCCGGCGCCCTCGCGGCGTTCGCGCCAGGCGGTGGTCCAGCCGCCGCCCGCGAGCAGCGGCTGCTCGACGAAGCCGTCGCCGACGCGCGGGTCCGGGTTGGGCGTGTAGTCCTCCGGCTTGCCGCTGTTGCGGGTGGTGGCGGCCTGCAGCCACTGGAAGGACCAGGCGGCGGACTCCTCGCCGGGGGAGGGCCGGGTGGAGATCAGCAGGGCGCCGGTGTCGTTCTGGACGAGGGCGGAGAAGGCCAGCGAGCCGCGGCTGGTGGTGACCGTGCCGCGCAGCTCGGCGTCGTACGGATCCAGGGTCCAGTCGACGCCGGTGATCTCCCCGGCGAGGGTCAGGGTGAAGTACCCGATGGGGAGGCGGGAGAAGCCTATGCCGCCGCGCCACCGGCCGCGCTGGTCCTGCACCTGGCTGTGACCGAGCATCAGCTTCAGCGTGTCGGCGGTCTTTCCCGCGTACAGCTGGGCGCCGAGGTAGCCGTTGGCGAGGAACGGGGCCTGCTGCCAGCCGGTGGGGAGGGTGCGCCAGGTCATGGCGGCGTCGCGGACGGTCCGTTCGTGGACGTCCGCCCCCGGGCGGCCCGCCGGGGCGGGAGCGGATGCGGCCCATGCGGTAGGTGAGCCGGCGAGCCAGAGCGCGGATGTTCCGGCAGCGGCGGCGCCGACGAAATGCCTTCGGGAGAACGCGGTCACGTGGTTTCTCCTGCCAGTCATGTATGTGGTGAGGGTTCTTGTCCCTGAATCACGCACGCCGCATACTGCCCGCCCTGAAGGGGGAGCGGAAGAGGGGTGACCGTATAAACATCGGAGGAATGGTTGATCGATGGGGGCCGTGAAGGGGTGTTGTCCGGATTGCGGGCCTTGCGTGGCAGGCTTGAAGTCCATGTCGGCCGATCACGGTCGCCGGCTCACCGCGCTCCGGAAGGCACCCCGTGGACCAAATGGCACTGCTCCTCATGCTGTTGCTCGGAGCTGTGGTCACGGTGCCACTGGGGGAGCGTCTGGGGCTGCCCGCGCCGGTGCTGATGACGCTCGCCGGAGTCGGCATGGCGTTCCTCAGCTTCGTACCCAATGTGGACATCCCGCCCGAGATCATTCTTCCCGCGCTGCTGCCGCCGCTGCTCTACGCCTCCGTGCAGCGCACGTCCTGGCGGCAGTTCGCCGCCAATAAACGACCGATCTTTCTGCTGGCCGTGGCGCTGGTCTTCATCACGACGGCCGCCGTCGCCGCGGTGGCCAACGCGATCGTCCCGGGGCTGCCCATCGCCGCCGCAGTGGCGCTCGGAGCGCTCGTCGCCCCGCCCGACCCCGTCGCGGCGACGGCCGTCGCGGGCTCGGTCGGGCTGCCGCGCAGGCTCGTCTCCATCCTGGAGGGCGAGGGGCTGTTCAACGACGTGACCGCGATCGTGCTCTACCACGTGGCGATCGCCGCCGCGGTGAGCGGCACGTTCTCGCTGCCGGAGGCCTTCGGGCTGCTGATACTCTCCGCGGTCGTCGCCGTGGTCGTGGGCCTCGCGCTCGGCTGGATCACCATCAAGCTCATGGGCCTGCTCGGCGACGCCACGCTCCAGGTCGGCCTCACCCTGCTGGTGCCGTTCGTGAGCTACGTGCTCGCGGAGGAGCTGATGGGATCGGGTGTCCTCGCCGTCCTCACCACCGCGCTCTTCCTCGCCGAGCACACCGCCGACGCCGACGACGTCCTCGGGCGGCTCACCGGCCGCAGCTTCTGGGAGATCGTCGACACCCTCGTCACCGGAGTCGCCTTCGGACTGATCGGCCTCGAACTGCACAACGTCTTCGGGACGGCCGACGGCCGCGAGCTCCGGATGCTCGGCTGGGGTCTGGCCGTCGTCGCGGTCGTCGTCGGCGTACGGCTGCTGTATCTGTTGCCGGCGACCTGGCTCGCCAAGCGGCTGCACACCCGGCGCGACGTCAGCGAGGAGATCCCCACCAGTTGGCGGGAGACCGTCGTCATGTGGTGGTCCGGGATGCGCGGCGTCGCCTCGGTCGCGCTGGCGCTCGCGATCCCGCTGCAGACGGACGACGGGAAGCCGTTCCCGGGACGCGACGAGATCGTCTTCATCGCCTTCGCCGTGATCATGGCCACGCTCGTCGTCCAGGGACTCAGCCTGCCGTGGCTGGTGCGCAAGCTCCGGGTCCGGGCGGACACGGACGCCGAGGAGGCGCTGGAGAAGGACCTCGCGATCCGCGCCGCGAAGGCCGCGAAGCAACGGCTCAAGGAGATCCAGGAGGTCGAGGATTTCCCGGAAGAAGTCGCGGAGCGGCTGCAGCGGCTGGCGTACGACGTGGGGGCGCGGATCAGTCCCGACATGGTCGACGAGGAGCGCCGCGAGGCCTACGCGAAGCGTGCCGAGCGCTTCAAGGCGGTCAACCGCATCCAGCGCGAAATGATGTCGGCCGCCCGGCACGCGGTGCTGTCGGCCCGCAACGAGGCGGGTACGGATCCGGAGGTCGTCGACCGGGTGCTGCGACAGCTGGACGTACGCAGCCTGCGGTGAGGCGGCGGGCCGGCCCGCACGCCGGCGCCTGCGGGAACCCGGATCGGATCAGCCGCGTCCCGTGCGGGGCGACTTGTCGCGGTCGGCCGGTTTCTCGTCCGTCGGGTGGGACGGGTGCGGCCACGCGTCCTCGGGCGGAAGGGTGGCGGGCGTCGTCGCGATCCGTGGCAGCGCGTACGGATGGTGGTCGCGCAGCCAGCCGATGAGCTGCTCCCGGACGGCGCAGCGCACCGTCCAGATGTCGTCCGCGTCCTTCGCCGTGACCACCGCGCGGACCTGGATCGTCGACGGTGTGGTGTCCGTGACAGCCAGGGACCAGTTGCGTCCGTCCCAGGCGGCGCACTCGCCCAGGATGTCCCGCAGTTGCTCGCGCATCGCGGCGACCGGGGCCGAGTGGTCGAGGTGGAAGAAGACCGAGCCGGTCATCTGGGCACCGCCGCGCGACCAGTTCTCGAACGGTTTGCTGGTGAAGTACGAAACCGGCATCGTGATCCGCCGCTCGTCCCAGGTCCGTACCGCGAGAAAGGTCAGCGTGATCTCCTCGATCGTGCCCCACTCGCCGTCCACCACCACCGTGTCACCGATGCGCACCATGTCGCCGAAGGCGATCTGCAGCCCCGCGAAGAGGTTGCCGAGCGTCGACTGGGCCGCGATGCCCGCGACGATGCCGAGGACACCGGCCGAGGCCAGCATCGAGGTGCCGAACGTCCGCATCGCCGGGAACGTCAGCAGCATCGCGCCGACCGCGACGGTCGCCACGATCGCCGTGACCACCCGCTGGATCAGCGTCACCTGCGTGCGGACCCGCCGCACCCGCGCCGGGTCGCGGGTGCTCGCCGCGTACCGGGCGTAGACGGAATCGACCACGGCCACCGCGATCCGCACCACCAGCCAGGCCGAAGCGCCGATCAGCACCAGCGTCAGCACCTGGCCGGTCCCCGCCTGATGGTCGTCGACCGGTTCGAGCCGGGTGTGGGTGTACGTGCCCCTCAGCAGCGCCGTGCACAGGGTCAGCTGGAGCGGGATCCGGCAGCGCCGCAGCAGACCCCACAGCGGTGTCTCCCGGTGGCGGTCGTCGGACCGTCTGAGCAGCAGATCGACCAGCCAGCCGACCAGCAGCGTGATCACGACCGCGCCACCGATCACGATCAGCGGACGCAGCACGCTCTCCATCCCGTCGCTCCCCATGCTCTCGACCGTAGCTGGCACCATGGGCCTCATGAACATCATGCTTTTCCACTCGACGTACGGTCTGCGCCCCGCGGTGCACGCTGCCGCCGACCGGCTGCGCGCCGCCGGGCACGAAGTGCACGTGCCCGATCTCTTCGAGGGGCACACCTTCGAAACCGTCGAGGAGGGCCTGGCCTTCAAGGAAGAGGTGGGCAAGGACGAACTGCTCAGGAGGGCCGTGCTGGCCGCCGCGCCCTACTCCGACCGGGGCCTGGTGTACGCCGGGTTCTCCTTCGGCGCGTCCACCGCGCAGACCCTGGCGCTCGGCGACGAGAAGGCGCTTGGTCTGCTGCTGTTCCACGGCACCTCGGACATCGCCGAGAACGCCTCGGTGGACGAGCTGCCCGTACAGCTGCACGTCGCGGACCCCGACCCGTTCGAGACGCACGACTGGCTGAACTCCTGGTATCTGCAGATGCAGCGGACCGGTGCCGATGTCGAGATCTACCGCTACCCGGGGGCGGGGCATCTCTTCACGGACCCCGAACTGTCCGACTTCGACCGGGCGTCGGCCGAGCTGGCCTGGAAGGTCTCGCTCGGTTTCCTCGCCACGCTGTGACCGCGCGAAGGGCCCCGCACGCCGCGGGGCCCTTCGTACGAACGGTGGATCAGCCCCGGTAGGCGGTCCAGCTGTCGCTCATCCGCTGCACCTGGCCCGGTGTGAACTGGTACATGCACGAGTCGTACGTGTAGTCCATGAAGTTGTGGATCGGGTCGACACCGGCCTTGCTGGTGCAGGTGTCGCGTCCGGTCGGGCAGGCGTACGCCGCGCTCGCCTCGGCCGGGGTATCGGCGACGTAGTCGCCGTTGCCGTTACAACCGCCCTGGAAGGTGTGGTACAGCCCCATCCAGTGGCCGACCTCGTGGGTGGCGGTGTCGCCCTCGTTGTAGTTGGTGGCCGACCCGCCGGGCAGCGAGGCGTCCAGGATGACGACGCCGTCCATGCTCGGGCTGGACGTGTACGAGCTGGGGAAGGTGGCCCAGCCCAGCAGGCCGCCGCCGAGGTTGGCGGTGTAGATGTTGAGTGCGTTCTTGCCGCCCTTGCGCAGCGTCGACTTCATCGACTTCTCCGCGGCGGAGCCCGAGGAGAGGTTGTACCAGGAGGCGTTGTCCGTGTAGTCGGTGCCGGCCAGCGAGAACTGGAAGCCGGAGTTGGTGTTGCCGGTGCCCTGGCCGCTGTAGGCCGCGTTCAGCACGTTCATCTGGCCGCTGATGTCGCTCGCGGTGAGCTTGCCGGTGGTGCCGGAGTGGATGACGTGGAAGTAGACCGGGATGGTCGCTCCGGCGGCGAGCGTGGGGCCGCTCACCCGGCGGTCCGCGAGTCTCTCCTTCAGCTGCGTGTCGATGGCCTTGGCCTGGGCCGCGGTCAGCTCATTGGGGTCCGCGACGTGCTTGGTGCCCGAGGGGCGGGCCGCGCGTGCGGTGGCGTCGGCGCTCGTGCCGCTCGCGCACTTCTCTGCGGACGCGGCGGACGCGGAGGTCGACGTCTTCGCGGCGGCTGTGCCGACGGTGGCTGAGAGCGGTGCTATGGCCAGGGTTCCGGCCAGGACGGCGGTGCCGATCGCACGGTTACGCATACGCGGCGATATACGGGCAAGAGTGCGCACAGGGACTCCTCGTGGACGTGTGGGGGAGGGATTTCCTCACCCGCCGCCGGGAGATTACGTGCGCATGTCAGATCTTGAAGAGAATCGATCAAGCCCAATGAATCATGGGGCAAAATGGGAAAACTGGGAGAAATAATTCTGTGTGTTCCAGAGTTTGAGACGCCGACGTAACGTCCCGCGTCACCTCGGCGGGCGGTGTGTCCCCATTGGGGTCGGGAGTCACGCCACCCGCCGTAGTGATGTAATACGCCGTCAACATGGCGTGGAGTGGCCGAAAATGAACCCTCAGCGCACCGGCTGGTTCACCCGCTCGACCTTCTGGGTTCCGTTGAGCGTCCGGTAGGAACGTGTCCAGGCGGCGGTCGCGTCCCGCTTCGTCCTGTCGGAGACCATGTAGTAGTCCATCTGCGAGCGCTCGGCGGTGACGTCGAGGACGCCGTAGCCGTGCGAGTCCATGTCCACCCACTTCACATGGCGGTTGGCCGCCTTGACCGCCGCGCTCGCGACGACCGAGACGGTCCCCGGTGCGACATGCAGGATGTCGTCCAGATTGTCCGAGGTCACCGATGTCATCACGAACTCGGTGGCGGCCGAGGCCGAGAGCGGATATGTCGCCGCCTTCACCGGTACGTCATTGGCCCACGCCATGTGGATGTCGCCGGTCAGGAAGACCGTGTTGGTGATCGACCGGTCCCGCAGGTGCGTGATCAGTTCCTTGCGGTCGTCCGTGTAGCCGTCCCACTGGTCGACGTTGACGGCGAGCCCTTCCTCGGGCAGACCCAGCAACTCGGCCAGTGGCCCCAGCAGATGCGCGGGTACGGAACCGAACGCGACCGGCGAGATCATCACCGATGTGCCGACCAGCTTCCAGGTGGCGTCCGAGCCGGCCAGGCCCGACTTCAGCCAGTCCAGCTGGGCCCGGCCGGTGATCGTGCGATCCGGGTCGTCGACCGAGCCGTTGCCGATCGTCGACTGCTGGGAGCGGAAGCTGCGCAGGTCGAGGAGGTGGAGATCGGCCAGGTTGCCGAAGCGCAGCCGTCGGTAGACGGTGCCCTCGGTGGAGGCGCGGACCGGCATCCACTCGAAGTACGCCTGCTTGGCGCCCGCGACCCGGTCGGCCCAGGCGCCCTCCGTGCCCGGCGTGTGGTTCTCGGCCCCGCCCGACCAGGCGTCGTTGGCGAACTCGTGGTCGTCCCAGATCGCGATCACCGGGTGGGCGGCGTGCAGCGCCTGGAGGTCGGTGTCCGTCTTGTAGTTGCCGTGCCGGGTGCGGTAGTCGGCGAGAGTGAGGATCTCGTGCCTCGGCTCGTGCGGCCGTACGACGTACTTCGCGGCCGGGTAACTGCCCGAGGCGTACTCGTAGATGTAGTCGCCGAGGTGCAGCACCGCGTCGAGGTCGGCGCGGGCGGCGAGATGCCGGTACGGGGAGAAGAACCCGGCCTCCCAGTTGGCGCACGAGACCACCCCGAAGCGCACACCGGGCGTGGCCGCCCCGGCCGCGGGCGCGGTGCGGGTGCGGCCCGTCGGCGACCAGGTCCGCGTACCGTCGTCGCCCGCCCAGAAGCGGAACCAGTACGCGGTGGCCGGGACCAGCCCCCGTACATCGGCCTTGACGGTGTGGTCGGACGCGGCACTCGCGACGGTGGAACCCCGCGCGACGACCCGGGCGAACTCCTTGTCCTCGGCGACCTCCCAGCGCACCGCCGTATCGGCGCCACGGCCGGAGCCGGGCACGGCGTCGGGGGTCGGGGGTCGGGGTGATCCGGGTCCACAGGAGTATGCCGTCGGGCAGAGGGTCGCCGGAGGCGACACCGTGCAGGAAGGCGGGTCCGTCCGCGGCACGCGCGGTGGTGGCGGCACCCAGCACGGGGGCCATGACGGCGCCGGCGGCAGCGGCCTTGACGACCGTGCGGCGGCTGGGGGCGGAGAGCGGCGAAGAATCGTGTCGACTGGTCACGCAGCAGAACCCTACTGACCGGTATGGTGAACGGGCAGGCGAACGAAGGAAGTTCGCCTGCCCGCCGGAGAGCCGCAGCCGGAGGTTCGCCGCTCGGACGGGGCCCGTCCGGCCCTGTCCGTCGGGGGCCCTAGCCCTTCAGCGCCTTGTCGATCGCGGTGTTGAAGTCGGCCACCGTCATCGGTGCGTTCTCGCTCTTGCCGTCGGTGAGCGTCTTGCCGTCCATCTTCAGCGTCGGGGTGCCCCTCACACCGCTCTTGTCGAACGCCGCGGACATCTTCATCGCCCAGCTGTCGTACGTTCCGTCCTCGACGTCCTTCTGGAAGTCCTTGTTGCCCTTCAGCGCGTCCACCGTGTCGGCGATCTTGATCAGATAAGCGTCGTCCTTGAACTTGTCGTCGGTCTCCTCCGGGTGGTACTTCGCGGAGTAGAGCGCGTACTTGTAGTCGAGGAAGGCCTCCGGGCTGACGTTGAGCGCCGCGCCGAGCGCGCTCAGCGCGTTCTTCGAGCCCTCGCCGTTGGAGGCGTTGTCGATGAACGTGGCGCCGATGTACTTGACCTTGTACTTCCCGGCGTCGACGTCCTTGTGCACCGTCTCGCCGATGGTCTGCTCGAACGTGGCGCAGATCGGGCAGCGCGAGTCCTCGTACAGCTCCAGGGTCTTCTTGGCGGTCGACTTGCCGATGACGACGGTCGTGCCGTTCTCGCCCGAGGTGTTCTTGGGCGCCGTCACGTTCTTCGCGTCCTTGGCCGCCTCCCAGTGGGACGGCTTGTTCAGCTGCATGACACCCCAGGTGCCCGCGCCCACGATCGCCAGCACACCGACGACCGAGACGCCGACGATGATCTGCCTGCGGGCCTTGTCCTTCTTGGCCTGGCGCTCGCGCTCGGCGCGCAGACGCTCGCGGGCCGCCGCCTTGTTGGCCTGGCTGTTGCGCTTGCTCATGTTCGTTTCTCCATGGGTGTGGGTGGTACGTCGTCGGGGACGTGCGTGCTCAGGCGATGGCGCAGGCCGAGCGCGGCGGTCCCCTCCGTCCCACGGAGTGCACGAGCAGACGGGCGGGTGCGAGCGGGTGCGGGCCACGTCCGGCGGGGCGCGCCTCGCGTCGCGGGGAGCGGCGGGCCGTACCCACCACGGCGACCGCGATCAGCAGCGGCCGGAACGCCAGGACCGCCGCCGCGCGCAGCAGGCCGGCGAGCGCCGACTCGCCGCGCCGCAGCCAGGCCGCGGCGAGCAGCCCGACCGTCACATGGGCGGCGAGCAGCAGCCACGGCACCGCGGGACCTGGGGAGGCCAGCAGCGCGGCCGTCGTGTGTCCGGCGCCGGTCACCGAGGCGAGCGGGGTGCCGACGTCACCGACCCGGGTCGCACCGGCGCCGATGGCACCGCCGCCGCACAGCACATCGACGCCGACCGAGCGCAGCGGGCCCGCGATCGGGCCGCCCGCCGCGCCGTAACAGAGGTGCTGGCCGGTGGTGAAGACGGTGTCGGCGGCCAGCTCCAGCGGGATCAGCAGCCCGGCGATCGACCCGAAGCCGCGCTCCCGGCCGGCCAGCGCGTACGCCACGGCGAAGACCGCAACGGCCAGCAGCGCGACGACGTTCAGCGGCAGTGCGACCCGGGAGAGCAGCACATGGGACGCGGAGGAGAGCGTCACGACGAGCGCCGTGAAAAGCGCCGCGCGAACGACTCTGAGCTGCGTCCCGGATATGTCCATCGTCGAGGAGTGTCGCATGCGAACCTGTAGGCGTTCCCCGAAGGGGCGCGATCGGTTGCGCGCGAGGGTCCTACAGCCCCGGAATCCGGCCGTTGCGGAAGAGATCGACGAAGATCTGGTGGTCGGCGCGGGCCCTGGCGCCGTAGCCGTGGGCGAAGTCCACCAGCAGGTCGGCGAAGCCCTCCTCGTCCGCCGCGATCGCCGCGTCGATCGCCCGCTCCGTGGAGAACGGCACCAGCGAGTGGCCGCTCTCGTCGTCCGCCGCGGAGTGCATCGTCGCCGTCGCCCGGCCGAGGTCGGCGACGACCGCGGCGATCTCCTCCGGCTCGTCGATGTCGGACCAGTCCAGGTCGACCGCGTACGGGGACACCTCGGCGACCAGCTGTCCGGCCCCGTCCAGCTCGGTCCAGCCCAGCCACGGGTCGGCGTGCGCCTGCAGGGCGCGCTGCGAGATGACCGTGCGGTGACCCTCGTGCCGGAAGTAGTCGCGCACGGCCGCGTCGGTGATGTGCCGGGAGACGGCCGGGGTCTGCGCCTGCTTGAGATAGATCACCACATCGTTCTCCAGGGCGTCGCTGTTGCCCTCCAGGAGGATGTTGTAGGAGGGCAGCCCGGCCGAACCGATGCCGATGCCGCGACGGCCGACGACATCCTTCACCCGGTAGGAGTCGGGGCGGGTCAGGCTCGACTCCGGCAGCGTCTCCAGATAGCCGTCGAAGGCGGCCAGCACCTTGTAGCGCGCCGCCGCGTCCAGATCGATCGAGCCGCCGCCGGCCGCGAACCGGCGCTCGAAGTCCCGGATCTCCGTCATCGAGTCCAGCAGCGAGAACCGGGTCAGCGACCGGGCGTCGCGCAGCGCGTCCAGCAGCGGGCCCTCGGCCGTGTCCAGGGTGAAGGGGGGTACCTCGTCGTTCTTGGCGCCCGTCGCCAGTGCGTGGATCCGCTCGCGGTAGGCCGCCGCGTAGATCCGGACCAGCTCGCTGATCTGGTCGTCGCCCAGCGCCTTCGCGTACCCCATCAGCGCGACGGAGGCGGCGAACCGCTTGAGGTCCCAGGTGAACGGGCCGACGTACGCCTCGTCGAAGTCGTTCACATTGAAGATCAGCCGGCCGTTGGCGTCCATGTACGTGCCGAAGTTCTCCGCGTGGAGATCGCCGTGGATCCACACCCGGCCGGTCCGCTCGTCCAGATACGGGCCGCCGTGCCGCTCCCGCTCCAGGTCGTCGTAGAACAGGCACGCCGTGCCCCGGTAGAAGGCGAACGCCGAGCCCGCCATCTTGCGGAACTTGACCCGGAAGGCAGCCGGATCGGCGGCCAGCAGATCCCCGAACGCCGTGTCGAAGACCTCAAGAATCTGCTCCCCGCGCTGCGCCGCGCCGGTCTGCGCTTCCGACATCTGTAGGTGCCTCCTGCTGCCTGACGTGCATGAACAAAGGGGACGGGCTTCTCAGCCCCTCCAACGCGCGACCGCACCCGGGAGTGCCCCGTCGATCACCGGCTCGGAGACGTAGACTTCCACGCTGTCCCCCCAGTCAGTCCACGCCCCACCCGTCGCCCGACCACCACCCCTCGACGAGGCGCTTCGCGCCGCACTTGCCCATCGGAGGCCCGACGCCGTGACCAAGCCGCCCTTCACGCACCTTCACGTCCACACCCAGTACTCGCTGCTGGACGGTGCCGCGCGGCTCAAGGACATGTTCAACGCGTGCAATGAAATGGGCATGTCGCATATCGCGATGACGGACCACGGCAATCTGCACGGTGCGTACGACTTCTTCCATTCGGCGCAGAAGGCGGGGGTGACGCCGATCATCGGGATCGAGGCGTATGTCGCGCCG
The DNA here is from genome assembly GCF_044740965.1 of Streptomyces sp. NPDC088252. NCBI lineage: Bacteria > Bacillati > Actinomycetota > Actinomycetes > Kitasatosporales > Streptomycetaceae > Streptomyces > Streptomyces sp. NPDC088252. Next base: position 21,428 of record NZ_JBIURS010000023.1, read on the forward strand.
GAGTCGCGCAAGCACAAGAGGAAGATCCAGTGGGGGCAGCCGCACCAGAAGCGCGACGACGTCTCGGGTTCGGGCGGTTACACCCACAAGACGATCTGGGCGGCGAACTCGACGGGGCTGCACAACCTCTTCCGGCTGTCGTCGGACGCGTACGCGGAGGGCTGGCTGCAGAAGTGGCCGCGTATGGACAAGGAGACCATCGCCCAGTGGTCCGAGGGGCTGATCGCCTCGACCGGCTGTCCCTCGGGCGAGCTGCAGACACGGCTGCGGCTCGGTCAGTTCGACGAGGCGGTCCAGGCGGCCTCGGACTACAAGGACATCTTCGGAGAGGGCAAGTACTTCCTGGAGCTGATGGACCACGGCATCGAGATCGAGCGACGGGTCCGTGACGGGCTCCTCGAAATCGGCAAGAAGCTGAACATCCCGCCGCTGGTGACCAACGACTCGCACTACACCTACGCCCACGAGGCGGCCGCGCACGACGCGCTGCTCTGCATCCAGACCGGCAAGAACCTCTCCGACCCGGACCGCTTCCGCTTCGACGGCACCGGCTACTACCTCAAGACCACCGACGAGATGTACGCCGTCGACTCCTCCGACGCCTGGCAGGAGGGCTGCGCCAACACGCTGCTGGTCGCGCAGCAGATCGACACCGCCGGGATGTTCGAGAAGCGCGACCTGATGCCGAAGTTCGACATCCCGGACGGCTACACGGAGATCACCTGGTTCCAGGAGGAAGTCCGGGTCGGCATGAACCGGCGCTTCCCGGGCGGAGTCCCCGAGGACCGGCAGAAGCAGGCCGAGTACGAGATGGACGTCATCATCCAGATGGGGTTCCCGGGGTACTTCCTGGTGGTCGCGGACTTCATCATGTGGGCGAAGAACAACGGCATCGCGGTCGGCCCCGGCCGCGGCTCGGCGGCCGGTTCGATCGTCGCGTACGCGATGGGGATCACCGACCTCGATCCCATCGAGCACGGGCTGATCTTCGAGCGGTTCCTCAACCCCGAGCGCGTCTCCATGCCCGATGTCGACATCGACTTCGACGAGCGTCGGCGCGTCGAAGTGATCAGGTACGTGACGGAGAAGTACGGCGCCGACAAGGTCGCCATGATCGGCACGTACGGCAAGATCAAGGCCAAGAACGCCATCAAGGACTCCGCCCGCGTCCTCGGCTACCCGTACGCGATGGGGGACCGGCTCACCAAGGCCATGCCCGCCGACGTCCTCGGCAAGGGCATCGACCTCAACGGCATCACCGACCCCAAGCACCCGCGCTACAGCGAGGCGGGCGAGATCCGGGGGATGTACGAGAACGAGCCGGACGTGAAGAAGGTCATCGACACGGCGAAGGGTGTCGAGGGCCTGGTGAGGCAGATGGGTGTGCACGCCGCGGGCGTGATCATGTCCAGCGAGCCGATCGTCGACCATGCCCCGGTCTGGGTGCGGCACACCGACGGCGTCACCATCACGCAGTGGGACTACCCGCAGTGCGAGTCGCTCGGCCTGCTGAAGATGGACTTCCTCGGCCTGCGCAACCTCACCATCATGGACGACGCCGTCAAGATGGTGGAGTCCAACAAGGGCGTCAAGCTGGACCTGCTCAGCCTCCCGCTGGACGACCCGAAGACGTACGAACTGCTCTGCCGCGGCGACACGCTCGGCGTGTTCCAGTTCGACGGCGGCCCGATGCGTTCGCTGCTGCGCCAGATGCAGCCCGACAACTTCGAGGACATCTCCGCCGTCTCGGCCCTGTACCGGCCGGGCCCGATGGGCATGAACTCGCACACGAACTACGCCGAGCGCAAGAACGCCCGGCAGGAGATCACGCCGATCCACCCGGAGCTGGAGGAGCCGCTCAAGGAGACGCTCGGCCTGACCTACGGATTGATCGTCTACCAGGAGCAGGTGCAGAAGGCCGCCCAGATCATCGCGGGCTACTCGCTCGGCGAGGCCGACATCCTGCGCCGCGTGATGGGCAAGAAGAAGCCCGAGGAACTGGCGAAGAACTTCGTCCTCTTCCAGGAGGGCGCCAAGAAGAACGGCTACTCGGACGCGGCGATCCAGGCGCTCTGGGACGTCCTGGTGCCGTTCGCCGGATACGCGTTCAACAAGGCCCACTCCTCCGCGTACGGCCTGGTCACCTACTGGACCGCGTATCTGAAGGCGAACTACCCGGCCGAGTACATGGCGGCTCTGCTGACCTCGGTCAAGGACGACAAGGACAAGTCGGCGGTCTATCTCAACGAGTGCCGTCGCATGGGCATCAAGGTGCTGCCGCCCAATGTCAACGAGTCCCTGTCGAACTTCGCCGCACAGGGCGACGACGTGATCCTCTTCGGCCTCACGGCCGTCCGCAACGTGGGCCAGAACGTCGTCGACTCGATCATCAGGTGCCGCAAGGCGAAGGGGAAGTACAGCAGCTTCCCCGACTTCCTGGACAAGGTCGAGGCGGTCGTCTGCAACAAGCGCACCGTCGAATCACTGATCAAGGCCGGCGCCTTCGACGAGATGGGTCACACCCGCAAGGGGCTGGTCGCCCACCACGAGCCGATGATCGACAACGTGGTGCAGGTCAAGCGCAAGGAGGCCGAGGGGCAGTTCGACCTCTTCGGCGGGATGGGCGAGGAGGAGAGCGACGAGCCGGGCTTCGGGCTCGACGTGGAGTTCTCCGACATCGAGTGGGAGAAGTCCTACCTGCTGGCGCAGGAGCGCGAGATGCTCGGCCTGTACGTCTCCGACCATCCGCTCTTCGGCCTGGAGCACGTGCTGTCCGACAAGGCCGACTCCTCGATCTCCCAGCTGACCGGCGGGGAGCACGCCGACGGTGCGATCGTCACCGTGGGCGGCATCATCTCGGGTCTCCAGCGGAAGATGACCAAGCAGGGCAATGCCTGGGCCATCGCCACGGTCGAGGACCTGGCCGGTTCCATCGAGTGCATGTTCTTCCCCGCCACGTACCAACTGGTCTCCACCCAGCTCGTCGAGGACACCGTCGTCTTCGTCAAGGGACGCCTCGACAAGCGCGAGGACGTGCCCCGCCTCGTCGCCATGGAGATGCAGGTCCCCGACATCTCGTCGGCCGGCACCAACGCCCCCGTGGTCCTGACCATCCCCACGGTCAAGATCACCCCGCCCATGGTCAGCCGCCTCGGCGAGGTCCTCAGCAACCACCGGGGAGACACCGAGGTGCGGATCAAGCTCCAGGGCCCCCGCAAGACCACGGTGCTCCGGCTCGACCGGCACCGGGTGAAGCCCGATCCGGCGCTCTTCGGCGACCTGAAGGTGCTGCTCGGTCCGTCCTGCCTGGCCGGCTGAGCCGGTTCACCGCTGACATACGAGAGGGGCGCCTCGCGAAAGCGGGAGCGCCCCTCTCGGGCATCCGGCCGCTGTCCGGCCGGGGCCGGCGATGCCCCCGGTCAGTTGTGGCCGAAGCGCCGCTGGTGCTTACGGGCAACATCAGCAGGGCTGCCCTGGGCCTGCGACTGAGGCTGTATCTGCGACTCGTACGCGGTCGACTTGTTCTCTTCCGCACCGTGCTCCGGATTGGTCGCACGGTTCTGCCGGCTGCCCTGCTTGCGGTTCTTGTTCTTGGCCATGGTGTTCCTCCTGTGGGGACTCTCGGGGCCAGGACCGCGTTCAGATTCACATAAGGGTGTAAAGCATGCATGTTGGATCATTACCGTGCGTAGTGATCGGGTATCATGCGCCGTTTTCCGGATCCGCCACGCCGATGATCGAGTTCCGGCCGTCAACCTCTGCGTGGTCGGGCAGACTCGAAGGAAACCCTTGGCAAAGACCACACCCGAACTTCTGGAAGAGGGTGGAACGCGTGGACCGTTGCGTCGTCCTGGTGGACGCCGGCTACTTGCTGGGCGCGGCCGCGAGCCTGCTGGCCGGAGAGCCCGCCCGTTCCCGCATCACCGTCGACCACGCGGCCCTCATCCGGGGCCTGCGCGAGCTGGCCGAGGCCGACACGCAGCAGCCGCTGCTGCGGATCTACTGGTTCGACGGCGCCCCCGACCGGGTACCGCAGCCCGAGCATCGCAGGCTGCGTGTGATGCCCCGGGTGACCGTCCGGCTCGGCGCTCTCACCCGTAGCGACGGGCGCTGGGCGCAGAAGGGCGTCGACGCCGCGATGCACGCCGAACTCACCGAACTGGCCAGGAACCGGGCCTGCTCCGACGTGGTGCTGGTGACCGGGGACGGTGATCTGCTGCCCGGCCTGATGTCCGCCAAGGAACACGGCGTCGCCGTCCATCTGTGGGCCGTCCAGGCCGCCGACGGCGACTACAACCAGTCCGAGGACCTGGTCGCCGAGGCCGACGAACGCAGGGTGCTCGACCGGGCCTGGATCACCCAGGCCGTACAGGCCAAGGACATCGGCGGCGTCTGCGCCCCGCCGCCCGCGCCCCGCCCGGAGATCGCCGCGATCCTCTCCGCACCACTGCCCGAGGCGGCCCTCGCAGCCTCCGCCGAGCGGGCCTCGGAGGCCCGGGCGGCGGACGCCGCCGACAGCGCCGCCCCACCGCCCGAGGAGAGCCCCGCCGCCGACCGGCCGGGCCCCGGCGGAAGGGTTGTCCCCACCCCCAAGGACCTGGCAGGCACCCTGCGCGGCCCCGGCACCCAGCCGGCCCAGCAGTCCCCTCAGCCCTCGCCCGCCAACGCGACCCTGCGCTGGTCCTCCGACAAGGGCTGGACGGAGCGCGGCGGACCGCTGGGCGAACCCGCCGAGACCGCGTCCCTCCCGACGCTGGCTCAGGTCACCAGCGCCGAGCAGCGCTGGGCGGACCGCGAGGAGGACATCACCACCGTCGGCGGCGACCCCTTCGAGGTGGGTCAGGTCTTCGCCCGCCGCTGGATGGAGCGGCTGCCGGACAACACCCATCTGCAGAAGCTGTCGACCATGTATCCGCGCATCCCGCACCGCATCGACGGCGAACTGCTGCGGTACGCGGCACGGTTCGGCCTGCTCGCCCACAAGGACGACCAGATCGACGAGCACGACCGCTATGCGATCCGCGCGGGGTTCTGGCGGGAGATCGATGTACGGGCCGCGGCGGTACACGCTCCGTCGGCGGAGCGGACGAGTCCGTCCGGCGACTGACGGGGCGGCCGGCCCGCCGGTCGGGCATCCCCGTCCGGCGAAATGCGGCGTCGATGCCCGACCGGCACGGCCCCGAGCGCGATCCGGGGCATCCGACCCCGTACTCTCGTACCTCGTGAGTACGGGCACAGCACAGGCGCAGACGGCGACGGGGACCGTGTGCGTGGTGCGGGATCTGGTCAAGACCTATCCCGCCGCCCGCAGTCGCCGCGGGGCACCCGCCACCCCCGAGGTGCGCGCCACCGACGGGATCAGCCTGGAAGTGCGGCGCGGCGAGATCTTCGGGCTCCTCGGACCCAACGGCGCGGGGAAGTCCACCCTGGTACGACAGCTCACCGGGCTGATGCGGCCCGACTCCGGCAGCGTCGACGTGCTGGGCCACGATCTCGTCCGCCATCCCGAACGCGCCTCCCGGCTGATCGGGTACCTCGGGCAGGAGTCCACCGCCCTCGACGAACTGACCGTGTCGCTCGCCGCCGAGACCACCGGACGCCTGCGCGGCCTCGCGGCACGGGAGGCCCGCGCCGAACGCGACGCCGTACTCGACGAACTCGGCCTCGCCGAGATCGCGGGGCGCCCCCTGAAGAAGCTTTCCGGCGGGCAGCGGCGGCTGGCCTGCTTCGCCGCCGTGCTGGTCGGCGAGCGGTCGGTGCTGGTGCTGGACGAGCCGACGACCGGGATGGACCCCGTCGCGCGGCGCGCCGTCTGGGCCGCCGTGGACCGCCGCCGGGCCGAGCGCGGCACCACGGTGCTGCTCGTCACCCACAACGTCATCGAGGCCGAGACGGTCCTCGACCGGGTCGCCGTGATCGAACGCGGCAGGGTCATCGCCTGCGACACGCCGACCGGACTCAAGGAACGGGTCGCCGGCGACGTCCGGGTCGAGCTGGTGTGGCGCGAAGGCGCGCCCCTGGAGGTGCCCGAGGTGGCCGCGCTGCGTGGCTCGGCCCAGGAGTCCGGGCGGCGCTGGGTGCTGCGGCTCGGCCCCGACGAGGCAAGGGCGGCGGTCGCCGCGGTGACCGGCGGCGCGGCCTTCGCCGCACTCGACGACTTCACGCTGGCGACACCCAGTCTGGAGGACGTCTATCTCGCGCTCGGCGGGGACGCGACCATGGGGCTGGTGAAGTCATGAGCGGGACGCGCGGGGCGACCGGGACGCCTGGGAGGCGCGGGGCGGCCGGGTGCCTGGCCGGGACGGGAGCGGCGGCCGGGTGCGTGTGCGTGGCCGGGCAGGGAGCGAAGAGGAGCAGCGCCAGGTGACGAGCATCGTTCCCGCGCAGGCGGTGACCGGACCCGTCCGGACCGCCGAGGACGGCCGTGCCGTCGGCGACGGTCCCGGACACGACGGGGCGGCCCCCGCACCGCTCGCTCCGCGGGCCCGGCTGTTCCCGTCGCTCGCGGCCGTCTACCGTGCCCAGCTGTCCAGGGCCAGGGTCGCCCGTATCCCGCTGCTCTTCGTCGCGACCTTCCAGTCCGTGGGGATCATGGTGCTGATGCGCGGGGTCGTCGACGGCGGCTCCGAGGCGCGGGCCGTCGTCGCGGGATCCAGCGTCCTCGTGGTGGCCTTCGTCGCGCTCAACCTGCTAGCCCAGTACTTCGGGCAGCTCCGTGCGGGCGGTGGGCTCGACCACTACGCCACGCTGCCCGTGCCGCCCGCCGCGGTGGTGCTCGGTGCGGCCGGGGCGTACGCCTCCTTCACCGTGCCCGGCACGATCGTCACGGCCGTGGCGGGGAGCGTGCTGTTCGGGCTGCCGCTGACGCATCTGTGGGTGCTCGTCGCCGTCATCCCGCTCTCCGGGGCGGCGCTCTCCGGGCTCGGCGCGGCGTTGGGGCTGCTCGCGCCCCGACAGGAGCTGGCCACGCTGCTCGGGCAGCTGGGCATGTCGGCGGCGCTGCTGCTCGGCGTCCTGCCGGCCGACCGGCTGCCCGCGCCGATCGGCTGGGCCCGTGATCTGCTTCCCTCGACCTACGGTGTGGAGGCGCTCTCCCGGTCCTTCGACGTCCACCCGGACTGGGCGGTCGTCGCACTGGACCTCGCAGTCTGCGCCGTCGTCGGTGTCCTGTCGCTGGCCGCGGCCGCCTGGGCGTACCGCAGGGCAGCGGTCCGGTGAGGCGCGGCACAGGTACGCCTGGCACGATGGCACGGTGACCGCACCTCTGACACCGCCCCACCAGCCCTCGTCCAACGACCCCTGGCAGACCCCGCCGAAATGGGGTGGGTCCGGTGGTCCCGGCGGCCCCGGCGTCCTGGCGGAGTCCGAGGGGGAGAACGACCGCCGGTCGGATCTGCGGCGGGCCGCTGCCATCACCCTGCTCGTGACCGTCTCGGGTGTCGTGCTCGGACTCCTCTGGGCGTGGCTGGCTCCGAAGGTCCCGCTGATCTCCGACGGCACGGCCGTCTACCTGAGTGACAGCGAGGGCGAGGAGGCGATCGGTGCCGACGGCACGTTCGTGCTCCTCGCGCTGGCATGCGGTGCGGTCTCCGCGGCGCTGGTCTTCTGGTTCCAGCGGCGTGGCGGGATCGCCCTGGTGGTGGGGCTGGCGCTGGGCGGACTGCTCGGTTCGCTGGTCGCCTGGCGGCTGGGCGTATGGCTCGGGCCGAACCAGGACGTGGTCGCGCACGCGCGGGCGGTCGGCAAGGGCGTGGTCTTCGACGCACCGCTTCGGCTGCGGGCGAAGGGGGCCGCGTTGCTCGTGTGGTCGCTGGGGGCGATGGCGGTTCATCTCGGGTTGACGGCGCTGTTCGGGCCGCGGGATCCGGAACCGGAGTGGGGCGCGTTTCCGGGGTGGTCCGCGGGTGGGCCCGTGCCGGGCGCGGGGCCCGCTGCGGGCCCCGCCGCTCCGGGTGCGGGCGTGCCGCCGGACGGGTCCTAGCCGGTCCGGGGAGGGCGGCCGCGGAGGCCGTCCCACCCGCCCCCTACTCCCGGCCGATCTCCGCGAACAAAGCTCCCGTGAGCGCGGCCAGATCCGTGGGGGCCAGCTCGACCTCCAGGCCGCGGCGGCCCGCCGAGACGCAGATGGTCGGATGGGACCGCGCCGAGGCGTCCAGCACCGTACGCAGCCGCTTGCGCTGACCCAGGGGGGAGATGCCGCCCCGCACGTACCCGGTGGTGCGTTCCGCCGCTGCCGGGTCGGCCATCGTGGCCCGCTTGCCGCCGACCGCCGACGCCAGTGCCTTGAGATCCAGAGAACCGGCCACCGGGACGACCGCGACGGTGAGGGTGCCGTCGACATCCGCGACCAGGGTCTTGAAGACCCGGTCGGGGGAGACGCCCAGTGCCTCGGCGGCCTCCTCGCCGTAGGAGGCCGAGGCCGGGTCGTGCTCGTAGGCGTGGACGGTGAACGCCGTGCCGGCCGCGGTCAGTGCGACCGTCGCCGGGGTGCCGCCGGATTGTTGCTGCTTCTTCGGCTTCTTCGCCACGGGGAAGGATCCTCGGGTCGGTCGTCAGTCAGTTGGGGTGGGTCGGGGCACGGGTCAGGTCCACCGCCGGCAGGGACGGCAGATGCCGGATGACGGCGGTCTCGGAGCGCAGCAGCGTCAGTTCCTCGCGCAGCCGGGTCGCGGTGTCGGGTGCCTGGAGCAGCCGCTGCTTCGACGGAATGTCGAGCACGGCCGCCGCCGCGACCAGGTAGGAGACGACGGACGGGTCGTCGGGAAGGTCCGCTCCCGTCGTCAGCGACCGTTCGCTCGCCCCGGCCAGCCGCTTCTGGTAGGCGCGGAAGGCCCGCAGGACACCCTCCGCGAGCGCGCCGGCCTCCTCGCCGGGCTTCTCGTCCAGCTCTTCGAGCTCGGCCGTCAGATAGGGGCCGCTCGCGTCGACGGAGAGCAGCTTGACCCGGGTGGTGCCGGTCGCGAGGACCTCGAAGCTGCCGTCCGGCCGTTCCCGGATCTTCGCCGCGTCGGCGATGCAGCCGACCCGGTGGAAGGTCTGGACCGGATCCGGGCCGAAGCCGTCGGCGGGACCGCGCTCGGCGCGGGTGTGCGTCACGGCCGGCATCCCGGTGTCCGTCGGGGCGGTCTCACGGCCGTCGCGGATCGCGACCACGGCGAAGCGGCGGGGCTCGTCGTCGGCGGTCTTCAGCAGCTCGCGCATCATGGCGCGATAACGCTCCTCGAAGACGTTCAGCGGCAGCACGAGGCCAGGGAACAGCACCGCGTTCAGCGGAAACAGAGGCAGGCGAGCGGTGGTCACAACGGTCAAGCGTAATGGCCGTGTGGTCCGCTGTGGTCGGCCCGGCCCGACGAGGGCGTCGCACAGGCCGCCCGGCGCCGCGCGTCGTCCCTCGTGTCGAGGAACCGGCCGAGCGGGTCGTCGGAGACCGACGACCACGGGAACGAGGCCGCATGCGGTCCGATCTGCCGGAACTGTTCCAGCGCCTCGTCCCAGCGGCCCCTGGCGACCAGCACGAACGCCAGCAGGTTGCGGGTCTCGGCCGGCCAGGGATCGCCCGGTGCGAACGAGGCGGACAGGGTGATCGCCAGGTCCGCCGCGGCGTCGATCCGTTCCTCCTGCACCGAGCTGGTCCGTACGGCCGGTCCCTCGACCAGCACGGCGAATGCGGCCCGCAGTGGCAGCGCCTGGACCAGCGAGCCGGGCAACGAGTCCTCGGCGGCCCGCTCGGCGAAGTCGAAGCACTCGCGGTGCGAGCCGTACCAGGCGGCGGAGAGGTACCGCAGGGCCGCGACATGGCAGCCGTAGTGGTGCGAGGAGCGCTGGATCGCCTGCTCCCACAGCGCCTCGAAGGTGGTGTGCGTGGCGTGGGTGCCGCGCGCGTGGTCGAGCGCGAGCCGCCAGGGCACCGGATCGCGCGGATCGGCGTCGGCCGCCGCGGTGATCAGCGGTCCCAGCTCGCGCAGCTGCTCGGCCCGCACCGGTGACTCCCAGGCCCGGCGGACCGCCAGTTCGGCCTTGACGAGCAGCGCGTCCGGGTCGTGCGGCGCGGCGGCGAGCCAGTCGGTCAGCCAGGCGTCGCGGTTGCGGGCGAAGGTCACGAGCCGGCTGAGGTAGCGGTCCCGGTTCTCCCACTCGGCGCCGTCCCGGGTGGTGGCGAGGAGTTTCGCGGCCGGTTCGTACTCGCCGAGGGCGGCGGCGACGAGCGCCGGGGAGAGTCGCTCGTCGGGGGCGTCGAGCAGCACCGCGTCGTCCGGCGGCAGCCCGGCGAACCCCTGGGGGGAGCGCCGGATCGTGCGCGCGGTACGGAGCAGAACACGAAGGAAAGGCATGGTGCAGACCATTGAAAAGCGCTGGTCGGGGCGGCGCCAGAGGGGCACTGTGAAGAGTTGGTGCCGAGTGAATGGGTTGTACCGGGCCTGGTCAATAAAAAGTAAAGGAAAGTGCGGAATCTGGCTTGTTCTTGATGCTCCGGCGTGGGCTGCCCGCACATGGGACCGGGCTGATCCGAACGAGAGGCCCTGGGCACCCGGCCGTCGTGACGGTGCCCGCGCAAGGGCGACGGTCCGCTCGGACGGTCGCCCTGTGCTCGTCGGTCCGCCCCTTCGTGGCCGGATTCCGCTCAGCCGCGGCGCAGCAGCCGTGAAGCGCCGGCCGCGACCGTCGTGGCCAGTATCCAGCCCAGCACGACGAGCACCGCCGCCACCCACTGCCAGCCGCCCTCCATCCGCCAGTAACCGTCCTGGCCGAGGTTGATCACCGGCACCAGCAGGTCGAGGGCGTACAGCGCCGGGTTCCACTCCGGATGCTCATCCTGTTTGATCGCCGCCGGGACGTGCCGGGAGAAGGCCAGCGTGCCCGCCGCCCACAGCACCGCCATCCACACCGCGGCCCGCCCCGGCCGGTAGCCGTACGCCACCGTCCAGTCCTGCAGGAAGCCCCAGAGCTTCGCGGCGGGCGGCAGCGTCTCGCGCCGCCGCCGCTGCTTGGCCAGCAGCACCTCGCGGGCGTCCGCGTCCTCACCACAGCTGCGCAGCACCGTCGCGAGGCGTTCGTACGGCTCGGGTACGTACTCCGGGGTCGCCGCCGCCACCCACTCCAGGCGCCGGGAGAGCGGGAAGTGCCCGTACGGGACGAGGCTCTCGTACACGAAACCGCCCATCGCCAGCCCGCCGGGCCCCGGCCAGCTCGTCGACACGTCGATCAGCGTGACGACCCTCGCGCCGTTCAGGACGACCCGGCCCTCCTCCGGCCGCTCCGCGTTGAAGCGCAGCTCCGGAGTGACGATCCGGCGCAGCGACAGCTCCTCGTGCCGGGCCAGTACGAACCGTGCCTTGTGCAGATCGACCGCATCGCCGAACCGGCCGTCGTCCAGACGCACCCCGCCGCGGCACTCGAAGAACTGCGAACGCGTACCGCGCGCCGGGGTCGGGGCCATGACGATCCCGTACGGGGGAGTGGTGCCCTGGTTCCCGGTGTCGATGCTCACCCACGCCTCGCTCATGTACAGCGTGCGCTCCACCGTCAGCTGCGGGGCGTTCAGCGCGCGCCGCCCCTCCCTGCCGCGCAGCCGGCTGCCGCGCAGACTCAGCGAACCGCCGACCTTCGCCCCGCGCAGACTCAGCTCGCCGCGCGCCTCGACCAGTTCCGCCTGCAGGTCCTGGGCGACCGCCAGCCCGTCGGCGGCCAGGGCGCGCCCGTTGCGGTCGGGGCCGATCTCGATCTGGTTGATCAGCAGATCGGTGCCGATCTGGGCGTCGGTGAGCCGGATGCCGTGAGCGACGCGGCAGCGCGGCAGATGCAGATCTCCCTCGGTGCGCAGCCGCGCCGCCTCCAGCCGCGGCATCGCGCAGCCGACGATCCGCAACGTCGTGAAGTGGCATTCGGGCAGCACCACCTCGCTCTCGAAGCGGCAGCCGGTCAGCTCGACGTACGGCGCGACGCGCCCGCCCGCCAGATCCAGTGTTCCCGTGATCCGCACGCCCCGGAGCTTCAGCGCGGCGACCCGGCCGGGCCGCGGCGGAGGACCGGACAGCAGCAGCCGGGCGACGACGCGCCCGTCCACACTGCGTTCGGGTCCCCAGACACGCGGGGCGAACGGATCGTCCTGCGCCGGGTCGCGGGCGCGCAGATCGTAGGTGCTGCCGTTCCTGAAGGCCTGCCACATGCCCAGCTCGGCCGCGCTGAGACCGTCCGGAAAATCGCCGTCGTACGGTTCGGTCACGGGTGCCCCTTCCGCTCGGAGCCTTTCTTCCCTCTGGTGTTCCCTCTGGGTGACGAAGTGAACGCTATTGGTCAGGAGTGACGCCCGGGGCACGTATCAGCCAGTGATACGGGCGACCGGACGCCGTAGGCGGTCTGCGAGAATTGCGGTGTGATCTCTCGAATCGATCTGCGCGGCAACGCCCTCCCCGAGGGTGGAGCCCTGCGCGACCTGCTGCCCCGTGCCGAGTTCGACGTGGAAGCCGCCCTGGAGACGGTGCGGCCCATCTGCGAGGACGTACGCCATCGTGGCTCGGCGGCAGTGATCGAGTGGGGGGAGAAGCTCGACGGCGTACGGATCGAATCGGTCCGTGTTCCGGCCGCGGCGCTCACCGAGGCGCTGGAGCGGCTCGATCCCGCCGTGCGGGCCGCGCTGGAGGAGTCGATCCGCCGCGCCCGCCTCGTCCACGGCGAGCAGCGCCGCACCACGCACACCACCCAGGTCGTCCCCGGCGGCACCGTCACCGAGAAGTGGGTGCCGGTCGAGCGCGTCGGGCTGTACGTGCCGGGCGGGCGCTCCGTCTACCCGTCGTCCGTCGTCATGAACGTCGTTCCGGCCCAGGAGGCGGGCGTCGAGGGCATCGCCGTGGCCTCGCCGCCGCAGAAGGACTTCGGCGGTCTGCCGCACCCCACCATCCTCGCCGCCTGCGCCCTGCTCGGCGTCGACGAGGTGTACGCGGCCGGCGGCGCCCAGGCCGTCGCGATGTTCGCGTACGGAACGGCCGAATGTCTTCCGGTGAACCTCGTCACCGGCCCCGGCAACATCTATGTCGCCGCCGCCAAGCGTCTCCTCAAGGGCCGGATCGGCATCGACGCCGAGGCGGGCCCCACCGAGATCGCGATCCTCGCCGACTCCACCGCCGACCCGGTGCACGTCGCCGCCGACCTGATCAGCCAGGCCGAGCACGACCCGATGGCCGCCGCCGTCCTGGTCACCGACTCCGAGGAACTGGCCGCCGCCACCGAGGCCGAGCTGAAGCCCCAGGTCGCCGCGACCAAGCACGTCACCGACCGGATCGAGCCCGCACTGGCCGGCCGCCAGTCCGCGATCGTCCTGGTCAACGACCTGGAGGACGGCCTCAAGGTCGTCGACGCGTACGCCGCCGAGCACCTGGAGATCCAGACCGCCGACGCCGCCGCGCTCGCCGACCGGGTGCGCAACGCCGGGGCGGTCTTCGTCGGCCCGTGGGCCCCCGTCTCGCTCGGCGACTACTGCGCCGGCTCCAACCACGTCCTGCCCACCGGCGGCTGCGCCTGCCACTCCTCGGGCCTGTCGGTGCAGTCCTTCCTGCGCGGCATCCACATCGTCGACTACACGCGTGACGCGCTCGCCGAGGTCACCCACCATGTCGTGACCCTCGCCGAGGCGGAGGACCTCCCCGCCCACGGCGCCGCGCTCAAGGCCAGGTTCGGCGGAGAGGTTCCGCAGCAGTGACGCACAGCAACACCCCTCGCACGACCACGCGCATCGACGATCTCCCGATCCGCGACGAACTGCGCGGCAAGTCCCCGTACGGGGCGCCGCAGCTCGACGTACCCGTGCGACTGAACACCAACGAGAACCCGTACCCGCTGCCCGAGGCGCTCGTCGAGCGGATCGCCGAGCGCGTCCGCGAGGCCGCCCGTGACCTCAACCGCTACCCCGACCGGGACGCCGTCGAGCTCCGCACGGAACTGGCCCGCTACCTCAGCCGCACCGCCGGGTACGAGGTCGCTCTCGCCAACGTCTGGGCGGCCAACGGCTCCAACGAGGTGCTCCAGCAGCTGCTGCAGACCTTCGGCGGCCCCGGCCGCACCGCGATCGGCTTCGAGCCCTCGTACTCCATGCACGCCCTCATCGCCCGGGGCACCGGCACCGGCTGGATCTCCGGGCCGCGCAACGAGGACTTCACCATCGACGTCGACGCGGCCCGGAAGGTCATCGCCGAGCACCGGCCCGATGTCGTCTTCATCACCTCGCCCAACAACCCCACCGGCACCGCCGTCGACGCCGAGACCGTTCTCGCGCTGTACGACGCGGCCCAGGCGGCCGGACCGTCGATGGTCGTCGTCGACGAGGCGTACGGCGAGTTCAGCCACCACGCCTCGCTGCTCCCGCTGATCGAGGGCCGGCCGACCATGGTGCTCTCGCGGACCATGTCGAAGGCGTTCGGCGCCGCCGGACTGCGCCTCGGCTACCTCGCCGCCGACCCGGCCGTCGTCGACGCGGTCCAGCTGGTGCGGCTGCCGTACCACCTGTCCTCGGTCACCCAGGCCACCGCGCTCGCCGCCCTGGAGCACACCGATACGCTGCTCGGATACGTCGCCCAGCTGAAGCGCGAGCGCGACCGGATCGTCACGGAGCTGCGCGCGCTCGGGTACGACGTCACCGACTCGGACGCCAACTTCGTCCAGTTCGGCCGCTTCGCCGACAGCCACGCCGCCTGGCAGCGGATCCTCGACCAGGGCGTCCTGGTCCGGGACAACGGCGTACCGGGATGGCTGCGGGTCTCCGCGGGCACCCCGGCAGAGAACGACGCGTTCCTCGATGCGGCACGCACGCTTGTAAATGAGATCGCCAAGAAGGAGCACGACGCATGACTCGCGCGGCCCGCGTAGGAAGAGTCGAACGCACCACCAAGGAAACCTCGGTGCTCGTCGAGATGAACCTCGACGGCACCGGCAAGGTGGATGTGTCGACCGGGGTCGGTTTCTACGACCACATGCTCGACCAGCTCGGCCGGCACGGGCTCTTCGACCTCACGGTCAAGACCGACGGCGACCTGCACATCGACTCGCACCACACCATCGAGGACACCGCCCTCGCGCTCGGAGCCGCGTTCAAGCAGGCCCTCGGCGACAAGGTCGGCATCTACCGCTTCGGCAACTGCACCGTCCCGCTGGACGAGTCGCTCGCCCAGGTCACCGTCGACCTCTCCGGCCGCCCGTACCTGGTGCACACCGAGCCCGAGAACATGGCGCCCATGATCGGCGCGTACGACACGACGATGACCCGGCACATCCTGGAGTCCTTCGTCGCCCAGGCCCAGATCGCCCTGCACGTCCACGTGCCGTACGGGCGCAACGCCCACCACATCGTGGAGTGCCAGTTCAAGGCGCTCGCCCGCGCCCTGCGCTACGCCAGCGAGCACGATCCGCGCGCCGCCGGGATACTCCCCTCCACGAAGGGCGCGCTGTGACCGGCCTCAACACCATCCTGATCGTCGTCGGCCTCTTCCTGGCCGGCGGCGTCTACTCCTTCGCGAAGCAGGGCATGCCCAAGGGCGTCGTCGTCCTGCTCTCCATCGCCTCCGTGATGTGCCTGGTGGCAGGCATTCTGCGGATCCAGGGACTCTGGGACTGAGGAACGAGCTGTGAGCGACAACAAGAAGGTCGTCGTCTTCGACTACGGCTTCGGCAACGTCCGCTCCGCCGAGCGGGCCCTCGCCCACGTCGGCGCGGACGTCGAGATCACCCGCGACTACGAGAAGGCGATGAACGCCGACGGGCTGCTGGTGCCCGGCGTCGGCGCGTTCTCCGCCTGTATGGGCGGGCTGAAGAAGGCCCGCGGCGAATGGATCATCGGCCGCAGGCTCTCCGGCGGTCGCCCCGTCATGGGCATCTGTGTCGGTATGCAGATCCTCTTCGAGCGGGGCATCGAGCACGGCGTGGAGACGGCGGGGCTGGACGAATGGCCCGGCACCGTCGCCCCGCTGAAGGCCCCGATCGTCCCGCACATGGGCTGGAACACCGTGCGGTCCCCCGAGGACTCCCAGCTCTTCGCGGGTCTCGACCTCGAGGCCCGGTTCTACTTCGTGCACTCCTACGCCGTGCACGACTGGAGCCTGGAGGTCACCAACGCCAAGATCCGTGCGCCCCGGGTCACCTGGGCCACCCACGGCGAGCCGTTCGTCGCCGCCGTGGAGAACGGCGCCCTGTGGGCCACCCAGTTCCACCCCGAGAAGTCCGGCGATGCCGGCGCCCAGCTGCTGACCAACTGGATCGAGACGCTGTAATGCCGAAGCTTGAACTGCTCCCCGCCGTCGACGTCCGCGACGGCCAGGCCGTCCGCCTCGTCCACGGCGAGTCCGGCTCCGAGACCTCCTACGGTTCCCCGCTGGAGGCCGCCCTCGCCTGGCAGCGTGCCGGGGCCGAGTGGCTGCACCTCGTCGACCTGGACGCCGCCTTCGGCACCGGGGACAACCGTGCGCTGATCGCCGAGGTGGCCGGCGCCATGGACATCAAGGTCGAGCTCTCCGGCGGCATCCGCGACGACGCCTCGCTCGCCGCCGCCCTCGCCACCGGCTGCCGCCGGGTCAATCTCGGCACCGCCGCCCTGGAGGCCCCGGAGTGGGTCGCCGAGGTCATCGCCGAGCACGGTGACAAGATCGCCGTCGGCCTCGACGTCCGCGGCACGACGCTGCGCGGCCGCGGCTGGACCCGCGACGGCGGCGACCTCTACGAGACACTCGCCCGCCTCGACTCCGAGGGCTGCGCCCGCTACGTCGTCACCGACATCGCCAAGGACGGCACGCTCCAGGGGCCCAACCTGGAACTCCTGAAGAACGTCTGCGCCGCCACCGACAAGCCCGTCGTCGCCTCCGGCGGCGTCTCCTCGCTGGACGACCTGCGGGCCATCTCCTCGCTCGTCCCGGACGGCGTCGAGGGCGCGATCGTCGGCAAGGCGCTGTACGCCAAGGCGTTCACCCTCGAAGAAGCGCTGCAGGTGGTCTCCGGATGAGCGACTCCGTCAACCGCATCTCCTCCGGCGCCCCCTGGGAGGAGAGGTTCGGCTACTCCCGCGCGGTCGAGCTGCCGAACGGCCTCGTCCTGGTGGCCGGCTGCACGGCGGTGGAGAACGGGCAGATCTCCGCGGGCGGCCCGTACGAGCAGACCGTCACCTCCTTCAAGGTCGCCTTCGACGCGCTGAAGCAGCTCGGTCTGGGCCGGGAGGACGTCGTCCGCACCCGGATGTACGTCACGCACGCCCGGGACGTGGACGAGGTCGGCCGTGCCCACAAGGAGCTCTTCGACGACGTCCGCCCCGCCGCGTCGATGATCATCGTGTCCGGTCTGGTGGACCCGAGCCTGGTCGTCGAGGTCGAGGTCGAGGCGTACCGGGGAGGTGCGCGGTGAGCCTCGCGGTGCGCGTCATCCCGTGCCTGGACGTCGACAACGGCCGGGTCGTCAAGGGCGTCAACTTCCAGAACCTGCGCGACGCGGGCGATCCCGTCGAGATGGCGAAGCTGTACGACGCCGAGGGCGCCGACGAGCTGACCTTCCTCGACATCACCGCGTCCAGCGGTGACCGGGAGACCACCTACGACGTGGTGCGCCGCACCGCCGAGCAGGTCTTCATCCCGCTCACGGTCGGCGGCGGCGTCCGGACCGCCGACGACGTCGACACGTTGCTGCGGGCCGGTGCGGACAAGGTCGGTGTCAACACCGCGGCCATCGCCCGCCCGGACCTGATCCGGGAGATCGCCGAGCGCTTCGGCCGCCAGGTCCTGGTGCTCTCGGTGGACGCCCGGCGCACGCCGACGGGCACCTTCGAGGTCACCACGCACGGTGGCCGCAGGGGCACCGGCATCGACGCCGTCGAATGGGCGCACCGGGCCGCCGAGCTGGGCGCGGGCGAGATCCTGCTCAACTCGATGGACGCCGACGGCACCAAGGACGGCTACGACACCGAGATGATCGCGGCGGTCCGGGAGCACGTGACCGTCCCCGTCATCGCCTCCGGCGGCGCGGGCCGGCTCGCGGACTTCGCGCCGGCCATCGCGGCGGGGGCCGACGCGGTACTCGCCGCGTCCGTCTTCCACTTCGGCGATCTGCGGATCTCCGAGGTCAAGGGCGCGCTCAGGGAGGCCGGACACCCGGTCCGCTGACCGCCGCACCCGTCGATCGCCGGACGGAGCCGAGAAATCGGCTCCGTCCGGCGATCGTCGTTCCGGGACCGTCTGCTCGCCGATCGAGGCACCACCACCGCCACCCCCGGAATCCCACAACATTTATTGTGCAATAAAGATTGCGCAAGTTTTCTTTTCTATCTAGCGTGTGCGGCATGGCAAGCAATGAATCGCGCCGGATCTCGGATCTGGAGACCTTGAAGGCGTTCGGGCACCCCCTGCGGATGAAGCTGTACCGGGCGCTCTACATCTCCCGTAAGGCCACCGCCTCCCAGCTCGCCGAGCAGGTCGACGAGGCCGTCTCGCTGGTCAGCTACCACCTGCGCAAACTCGCCGACCACGGCCTGATCGAGGAGGCCGAGCAGCAGGGCAGGGACGGCCGGGAGCGCTGGTGGCAGCCCGCTTCCAAGGGACTGTCCTTCCACGAGGAGGACTTCAGCGACGCACCCGAGAAGGCCGCCACGCACGCCGCGGTCGGCCGGCTCTCCTTCGACCAGCGCAGCGAGCTGTACCGCCGCTACCTCGACTCGGCCCAGAGCTGGCCGCAGGAGTGGCGCGGCGCCGCCTCCGGCTCCGAGTACCTGGCCCGGCTCACCGCCGAGGAGCTCACCGCGCTCAGCCGCGAGGTGCACGAACTGATCGACCGGTACGAACAACTCGGCCGTGCCCGCGACGAGGCCGGAGACACGGAAGGCCGCGAGAACGTCGCCGTGCACCTGTACACCTTCCCGTTCCGCACCTGACCCGCCGTCCCGGGAGGACGACCTTCATGACCGTCACCGGCACGACCGCGCAAGCCCCCGAACGCCCCGCCCACCGCGACGGCAACGTCCTGCGCTGGCTCGGCGCCTACGCCGCCTCGATGATCGGCGACAGCGTCTACTACATGGCCCTCGCCTGGGCCGCCGCCCGCAGCGGCAGCGCCACCCAGGCCGGACTCGTCCTCGCCGTCGGCTCCATACCCAGGGCCCTGCTGATGCTCGGCGGGGGAGTGCTCGCCGACCGGATCGGCCCGCGCCGCGTCGTCATCGGCAGTGACGCCGCCCGCTGCCTGGTCGTGCTGGGTCTGGCGGGCACTCTGCTGCTCACCTCGCCCGCCGTGTGGATGCTGATCGCCGTCGCGCTCGTCTTCGGTGTGGTGGACGCCCTCTTCCTGCCCGCCGTCGGCGCCCTGCCACCCCGGATCACCGCCGCCGGACAGCTCGCCCGCGTCCAGGGGCTGCGCGGACTCGCCTCCCGGGCCGCCAACGTCGTCGGAGCCCCGCTCGGCGGGGTCGCGGTGGCCGGCGGCGGCCCGACCCTCGCGTTCGCCGCGGCCGGCATGCTCTTCGCGTTGTCCCTGCCGCTGCTCCTGTCCCTGCGGGTCGGCCCACTGCCCGCCCGGGAGACCGCCGAACCGTCCGGCACCGCCTGGCACGAACTGGTGGACGGGCTGCGCCACATCCGCCGTCACCCGGTGCTCGGACCGCTGATGCTCGCCGTCGCCCTCAGCGAACTGGGCTTCGCGGGGCCGCTCAACCTCGGGCTGATCCTGCTCGCCCGCGAGCGCGGCTGGGGCGCCTCCGGCATGGGCTGGATCGTCGCCGCGTTCGGGATCGGCGCCGGTGCGTCGGCCCTGGTGCTCGCGGTGCGCGGCCGGGTCCCGCGGGCCGGGCTCGTGATGTGCCTGATGGTGCTGATCGGCGCGGTCGCCATAGCGGCCCTGGCCTACACGCCCTCGCTGGGCCCCGCCGTCGCCGTCGCCGTCGGCATCGGGCTCTTCGCCGGCCTCGGGGGCTCCCTGTGCGGCGCCCTGATCCAGACGGTCACCGAACCCGCCTATCTGGGCCGGGTCACCTCGGTGTCGACGCTCTTCACCCACGCGATCGCACCGCTCGGCTACCCGGTCACGGGAGCCGCTGTCGCCGCCTGGGGGACGGGCCCGGTCTTCGTCGCCAGCGCCGCGGTGTGCGCGGCGGGGGCGGTGGCCGCTCTGACCTTCACCCGGTTGCGCCGCGCGGAACTCCCGGGCCGACCCGTCCCCGTACGCGCTACATGCCCAGTTCGGCCGTGTGCAGCCGGGCCACCGCCTCCGTGTCGCCCTCCAGCCCCACCGTCGCCGCGTCCTGCCGGCCGAACACGAAGAGCAGCAGCTCGCCCGGCTCGCCGGTGACCGTCACGACCGGGGTGCCCTTGTGCGCCACCGCCGTCTGGCCGTCCGGGCGGCGCAGCACCAGCCCCACCGGGGACTTGCGGCCCAGCAGCCGGGCCGTCCGCTCCGCGCGGGACCACAGCACATCGGCGAAGACCGGGTCCAGCTCCCGCCGCGACCAGTCCGGCTGTGCCCGGCGCACATCTTCCGCGTGGACGTAGAACTCGACGGTGTTGGCGGCCTCGTCGATCTGCTTCAGACCGAACGGGGACATCCGCGGCGGACCGGTACGGATCAGCTGGATCAGCTCCTCGTACGGCTTCGCCGTGTACTCCGCCTGCACCCGTTCGAGGCGGTTCTTCAGCACGCCCAGCAGCGCGCCTCCCGCCGCGTCCGGCCGGCGCTCGCGGACCACCACATGGGCGGCGAGGTCCCTGGTCGTCCAGCCCCGGCACAGAGTCGGGGCCTCCGGTCCCGCCGCCTCCAACAGGTCGGCGAGCAGAAGTCGTTCGCGCTTCGCATGGGTCGACATGCTCGCCAGCGTACGACCGTCGCACGCGGTCCGCCCAGTGGACGCCGCACGGAACCGCTCCCGCGACCACGGCACAATGGGCGCATGACCAGCGCGCCCACGCCCAGCACCCCGCCGCCGTCCGGCAACCTCGACCCGGCCATCGCCGCCCGCCTCAAGCGCGGCGCCGACGGGCTCGTCCCGGCCATCGCCCAGCAGTACGACACCGGCGAGGTGCTGATGCTCGGCTGGATGGACGACGAGGCGCTGCACCGCACCCTCACCACCGGCCGCTGCACCTACTGGTCCCGCAGCCGTCAGGAGTACTGGGTCAAGGGCGACACCTCGGGCCACGTCCAGCAGGTCAAGTCCGTCGCCCTCGACTGCGACGCCGACACCGTCCTCGTCAGGGTCGACCAGACGGGTGCCGCCTGCCACACCGGCGACCGCACCTGCTTCGACGCCGACGTCCTCCCGCTCGCCCAGTAGGGTCGGCCGCCATGGATCTCGATACCTTCCGCAAGCTGGCCGTCGAACGGCGCGTCATCCCTGTCAGCCGCCGGCTCCTCGCGGACGGCGACACCCCCGTCGGCCTCTACCGCAAACTCGCGGGCGAGCGCACCGGCACCTTCCTCCTGGAATCCGCGGAGAACGGCCGCAGCTGGTCGCGCTACTCCTTCATCGGGGTACGCAGCGCCGCGACCCTCACCGCGCGCGACGGGCAGGCCCACTGGCTGGGCACCCCGCCCGTCGGGGTCCCCGTCGACGGTGACCCGCTGCAGGCCCTGCGCGCCACCATCGAGACCCTGCACACCCCGCACGACCTGGTCGTCGACGACGGGCTGCCCCCGTTCACCGGCGGCATGGTCGGCTATCTGGGCTACGACATCGTGCGCCGCCTGGAGAAGATCGGCGACAGCGCGGAGGACGACCTGCACCTCCCCGAGCTGACGATGCTCCTCACCTCGGACCTGGCCGTGCTCGACCACTGGGACGGCAGCGTCCTCCTGATCGCCAACGCGATCAACCACAACGACCTCGCGACCGGCGTCGACGAGGCGTACGCGGACGCCGTCGCCCGTCTCGACGCCATGGAGCGGGACCTCTCGCGGCCTGTCGAGAACAGCCCCGCCGCCCTGCCGCCGTCCGAGCTCCCCCCGTACACCGCTCTGTGGGGCGGCACGGCGTACCAGGACGCCGTCGAGGACGTGAAGGAGCGCATCAGGGCCGGCGAGGCCTTCCAGGTCGTTCCCTCCCAGCGCTTCGAAACCCCCTGCACGGCAAGCGCGTTGGACGTCTACCGGGTGCTGCGCGCCACCAACCCGTCGCCGTACATGTACCTCTTCCGCTTCGACGGCTTCGACGTCGCGGGCTCCAGCCCGGAAGCCCTCGTCAAGGTCGAGGACGGACGTGCGATGGTCCACCCGATCGCCGGAACCAGGCACCGCGGCGCCACCCCGCAGGAGGACCAGGCCCTCGCCGACGAACTCCTCGCCGACCCGAAGGAGCGCGCCGAGCACCTGATGCTCGTCGACCTCGGCCGCAACGACCTCGGGCGGGTCTGCGAACCCGGCAGCGTCGAGGTGGTCGACTTCATGTCGATCGAGCGGTACTCGCACGTGATGCACATCGTCTCCACCGTCACCGGCCGGGTCGCCGAGGGCCGCACCGCCTTCGACGTCCTCACCGCCTGCTTCCCCGCGGGCACCCTCTCCGGCGCCCCCAAACCCCGTGCGATGCAGATCATCGAGGAGCTCGAACCGACCCGCCGCGGACTGTACGGAGGCTGCGTCGGCTACCTCGACTTCGCCGGGGACTCCGACACCGCCATCGCGATCAGGACCGCCCTGCTCCGCGACGGCACGGCGTACGTCCAGGCCGGAGCGGGGGTCGTCGCCGACTCCGACCCGGTCGCCGAGGACACCGAGTGCCGCAACAAGGCCGCCGCGGTGCTCCGCGCGGTGCATACGGCCAACCGGCTCCACGGCTGACGAGGCGGTAGGGGATAGTGGGGTATGTGAGTGCTGTTCCCGTACCCCAGCCCCGTGCCCGAGCGGCCACCGCCGACGCCACGGGAAGCCGCCGCAGCCTGGCCGCCGGACTGCTCCTCGGCGCGGCCGGTGCCACCGTCGTCCTGCTCGCCTCCGGCCAGACCTGGGCCGAGGGCCGGGCGGCCGTCGGCGGCGGCTCCCTGCCGCTGGCCGCCGACGGTCAGGACGTCACCGGTCTTCCGGCGGCCCTGGCCATCGTCGGCCTGGCCGCCCTCGTCGCCGTCTTCGCCGTCCGCAACAGCGGGCGGCTGATCGTCGCGGGGCTCCTCGCCCTCAGCGGCCTCGGTGCCGGACTGAGCGCCTGCCTCGGCGCCTCCGACAGCTCGGCGCTCGACGAGAAGGCCGCGCAGACCACCGGCGACACCGCGGCGACCATCGGTGCCCTCAGCTACACCGCGTGGCCCTACGTCACCGCGGCCGGCGGCCTGCTGATCCTCCTCGCCGGACTGCTCGCCCTGCGGTACGGGAAGCTCTGGCCCACCATGTCGGGACGGTACGAACGGGACGGCACCCCCCGCCCCCGCAAGGCCGCCCGCACCGCCCCGGACCCGGACCGGCCCGAGGACCTGTGGAAGGCCCTGGACCGCGGTGAGGACCCGACGCACGAGGCATGACCCCCGGCTCACGCCGTACCCGCGCGTACGGGACAATGAAGCCGAGCTTTCTGCACAGCGGCACCAACAGCGGCACCAGCTTTGCGTACAGCGATACCAACAGTGCATCACCAACAAGGAGCAACTCATGGCGGGCAGCAGCCACGGACACACCCCGGCCGCCTGGACCGGTGTCATCATCTCCTTCATCGGCTTCTGCGTCGCGGGCGTCTTCCTGGTCGCGGCCAACCCGATCGGCTTCTGGGCCGGTATCGCCGTCGTCTTCCTCGGCGGGATCGTCGGCATGGCGATGAAGGCGGCGGGCCTCGGCATGCCGAAGGAGTCCGAGGAGATGGCCCGGGCCAGGGCTCGCGCCGCGCAGGCCCAGATCTCCTGACGCACGCGGCAACGCGACACCCCCTGCGTGTGCGAGGCGCAGCCCGACCGGGCTGCGCCTCTACGCGTCAGCGGGGACAATCACCGAGTGGACGCATCGCCTACCCCAGCCGCAGCGCCGTCGGCGCCGGGCCCCCGGCCCGCCTCCGGCCCCCCGCCGATGTCCGGACAGCCGCCGACGTCCGGCCGGCCGTCCCCGCCCGTCTTCCCTCCGGCCCCGGTGCCCGCCTCACGGATCCGGCGGCTCGCCGTCCCGGCGGGGGTCATGGCCGCGGTCATCGGCGCCTTCGGGTACGTCGGCGCCGTCGACCCCAATCAGCCGGGCCACTACCCGGTCTGCCCGCTGCTGCGGTTCACCGGTCTGTACTGCCCGGGGTGCGGCGGGCTGCGCAGTGCCCACGCCGTCGCTCACGGCGACATCGCCGCCGCCCTCGGCTCCAACGCGCTCGCCGTCGTCGGCTACGGGGTCTTCGCCGTCCTCTGGGCGGTCTGGACGGCCCGCGCCGCCCGGGGAAGGCCCATGACCATCGCCGCGAAACCCGTCGTCTGGTGGGGGATCGGGGCCGTGCTGCTGATCTTCTCAGTCGTCCGGAATCTTCCGTTCGGATCGGCGCTGGCGCCTTGAATGCCCAGGTAGTGGGACATTCGCCGACTGGATTCGAGCCCTTCGCCCTCCTGCGGATAGCATTGACATGGCTGATCCTGTTCCCTCATCACCGTCCCGGAAGGGGGCCGCTCGCGTGAGTGTGCTCGACGAGATCATCGACGGCGTACGCGCCGACCTCGCAGAGCGGCAGGCGCGTGTCAGCCTCGACGAGCTGAAGGAACGCGCGGCGCGCGCTCCCGCGGCCAAGGACGGAGCCGCCGCCCTGCGTGGCGAGGGCGTGACCGTCATCTGCGAGGTCAAGCGCTCCAGCCCCTCCAAGGGGGCTCTCGCCGCCATCGCCGACCCGGCCGCGCTCGCCGCGGACTACGAGGCGGGCGGCGCGTCCGTCATTTCGGTGCTCACGGAGGGGCGCCGCTTCGGCGGTTCGCTCGCCGACCTGGAGGCCGTCCGCGCCAAGGTCGACATCCCGGTCCTGCGCAAGGACTTCATCGTCACCTCCTACCAGCTCTGGGAGGCCCGCGCCCACGGTGCCGACCTCGCCCTGCTGATCGTCGCCGCCCTCGACCAGGAGGCCCTGGTCTCCCTGATCGAGCGCGCCGAGTCCATCGGTCTGACGCCGCTGGTCGAGGTGCACGACGAGGAGGAGGCGGAGCGCGCCGTGGACGCCGGGGCGAAGGTCATCGGTGTCAACGCCCGCAATCTGAAGGACCTCAAGGTCGACCGCTCCACCTTCGAGCGCGTCGCCCCCGAGATCCCCGACCACATCGTCAAGGTCGCGGAGTCCGGCGTCCGCGGTCCGCACGACCTGATCGCGTACGCCAACGCGGGCGCCGACGCGGTGCTCGTGGGCGAGTCCCTGGTCACCGGCCGCGACCCGAGGGCCGCCGTCGCCGACCTGGTCGCCGCGGGCGCCCACCCGGCGCTCCGCCACGGGCGGGGCTGACCCGCACCATGTCCGCCGATCGTCCCGTGCTCCGCACCCCGCCGCGCCTGCGCCTGGCCGTGGTGACGGCTGCCCGGGACCCGCACGCGCCGCTGGCGCGCGGCTGCCGCCCCCGCGGCTGCCGCGCCCCCGCGCGCCGGGTGCACGGCCGGCGCGTGCGGTACGTGATCGGCGACGAGCCCGGCCAGGTCAACGGCATGCGATGGCGCACGGGGTCCGCGCTGTAGCGAGCCCCGGCCGACGTACCCGCACCACTCCTGTCGTACGTACGACCGCACCGCCCGACCGTTTCCGGTCGCGGTGGCGCTTCGCTCACGGCGCATACGGTGAACCCACCCATTGCGATGTCGAGGAGCACGTCGGATGTCATCTGACTTCTTCATCCCGGACCCGGAGGGTCTGATCCCCAGCGCCGAAGGCTACTTCGGAGCGTTCGGCGGCAAGTTCATCCCGGAGGCGCTCGTCGCCGCCGTGGACGAGGTCGCCGTCGAGTACGACAAGGCGAAGGCCGACCCGGCCTTCGCCGCCGAGCTCAACGAGCTCATGATCAACTACACCGGCCGCCCCAGCGCGCTGACCGAGGTCCCGCGCTTCGCCGAGCACGCGGGCGGTGCCCGGATC
Organism: Streptomyces sp. NPDC088252; assembly: GCF_044740965.1. Classification (NCBI taxonomy): domain Bacteria; kingdom Bacillati; phylum Actinomycetota; class Actinomycetes; order Kitasatosporales; family Streptomycetaceae; genus Streptomyces; species Streptomyces sp. NPDC088252. Next base: position 47,430 of record NZ_JBIURS010000023.1, read on the forward strand.
TTCCTCAAGCGCGAGGACCTGAACCACACCGGCTCGCACAAGATCAACAACGTGCTGGGCCAGGCGCTGCTCACCAGGCGCATGGGCAAGACCCGGGTCATCGCCGAGACCGGTGCCGGACAGCACGGTGTCGCCACCGCGACCGCCTGTGCGCTCTTCGGCCTCGAATGCACCATCTACATGGGTGAGATCGACACGGAGCGGCAGGCGCTGAACGTGGCGCGCATGCGGATGCTGGGCGCCGAGGTCATCGCCGTGAAGTCCGGCTCCAGGACGCTGAAGGACGCCATCAACGAGGCGTTCCGCGACTGGGTCGCCAATGTGGACCACACGCACTACCTCTTCGGCACCGTCGCGGGACCGCACCCCTTCCCCGCCATGGTCCGCGACTTCCACCGCGTCATCGGAGTCGAGGCCCGCCGCCAGATCCTGGAGCGGACCGGTCGGCTGCCGGACGCCGCCATCGCCTGCGTCGGCGGCGGCTCCAACGCCATCGGACTCTTCCACGCCTTCATCCCGGACGCCCATGTCCGGCTGATCGGCTGCGAGCCCGCCGGGCACGGGGTGGAGACCGGCGAGCACGCGGCCACCCTGACGGCGGGCGAGCCCGGCATCCTGCACGGCTCGCGCAGCTACGTCCTCCAGGACGACGAGGGCCAGATCACCGAGCCGTACTCCATCTCGGCCGGTCTCGACTACCCGGGCATCGGCCCGGAGCACGCGTACCTCAAGGACATCGGCCGCGGCGAGTACCGTGCGGTCACCGACGACGCCGCCATGCAGTCGCTGCGCCTCCTCTCCCGTACCGAGGGGATCATCCCGGCCATCGAGAGCGCCCACGCGCTGGCCGGGGCCCTGGAGGTCGGGAAGGAGCTCGGCAAGGACGGACTGCTCGTGGTCAATCTGTCCGGCCGCGGCGACAAGGACATGGACACGGCGGCCCGCTACTTCGGGCTGTACGACGGGGTCGTCGAGGCCGATGTGGCCGATGGGGAAGAGGAGGTCACCAAGTGAGCGGCAATGTGGAACTGCTGAGTTCCTCCCTGGCGCGGGCCAAGGCGGAGAACAGGGCCGCGCTCATCGCGTACCTGCCGGCCGGCTTCCCGACCGTCGACGGCGCGATCGCCGCCGTGAAGGCGGTCGTGGCGGGCGGCGCGGACGTCGTCGAGGTGGGGCTGCCGCACAGCGACCCGGTGCTCGACGGACCGGTCATCCAGACCGCCGACGACATCGCCCTGCGGGGCGGCGTGAAGATCGCCGACGTGATGCGCACGGTCCGCGAGGCGTACGAGGCGACGGGCGTCCCGATCCTCGTCATGACGTACTGGAACCCGATCGACCGGTACGGCGTCGAGCGCTTCACCGCCGAACTCGCCGAGGCGGGTGGTGCCGGATGCATCCTGCCCGACCTGCCGGTCCAGGAGTCCGAGCTGTGGCGCGAGCACGCCGACAAGCACGGTCTCGCGACCGTCTTCGTCGTCGCGCCGAGCAGCAGGGACGAGCGCCTCGCCACCATCACCGCGGCCGGCTCCGGCTTCGTCTACGCGGCCTCGCTGATGGGGGTCACCGGCACCCGTGAGTCGGTCGGCGAGCAGGCCCAGGAGCTGGTCGGGCGCACCCGGGCCACCACGTCCCTCCCGGTCTGCGTCGGCCTCGGCGTCTCCAATGCCCGGCAGGCCGCCGAGGTCGCCGGTTTCGCCGACGGGGTGATCGTCGGCTCCGCCTTCGTCAAGAGCATGCTGGACGCTCCCGACGAGGAGAGCGGCCTGGCCGCGGTCCGCTCCCTGGCGGGCGAACTCGCCGAAGGCGTTCGAAAGCGCTGAATCGGGTGTAATCCAAACGGGTGGACCTGGACCGGGGAGGCACGCGCGTGCCTCCCCGGTTCGTTGCTGCGGGTGTGAGCGAGAAGAACGAACAGGGAAAAAGGGCCGCGCGAGACCGGCTCGTCCAGAAGCGTGAGCGCGAGAAGGCGCACGAGCGCCGCAGGCGCGCGCTGATCGTCGGCGGCGCCGTGGTGGGTGTGCTGGCGCTGGCCGCCGTCGTCGGCGTGATCGCCGCGAACACGGGCGGCAAAAAGAGCAGCACGGCGGGCCCCGTCGTCGCACCGTCCGGTGCGACCGGCAAGGACGGCCTGGCCATCCAGGTCGGCTCGGACGACGCCCCGTCCACGCTCACCGTCTGGGAGGACTTCCGCTGTCCGGTCTGCGCCCAGTTCGAGAACGTGTTCCGGGACACCATCCATCAGCTGGAGAGCACCGGACAGATCAAGGTCGAGTACCACCTCGCCACGCTCATCGACGGCAATCTCGGCGGCAGCGGCTCGCTGCGGGCGGCCAACGCGGCGGCCTGCGCGCAGGGCGCGGGCAAGTTCTCCGCCTACCACGACGTCCTCTACCGCAACCAGCCGCAGGAGACCGACGACGCCTTCGGCGACAACGCCAAGCTGATCGAGCTCTCCGGGAAGGTCCCCGGACTCGACACCCCCGCCTTCCGCAGCTGCGTGGACGACGGCAAGCACGACGGCTGGGTCCGGAAATCCAACACGGCGTTCCAGAACGGCGGATTCCAGGGCACGCCGGCCGCGCTGCTCAACGGTGAATCGATCTTCCCGAAGAAGGGGAACGAACCGCTCACCGCGGCGAACCTGAAGAAGTGGGTCGCCGAGGCCAACAAGGGCAAGAAGCCGGGCGCGGTCACACCGGCGCCGTCGCACTCCTGAGCGTTGGTCCGGCAGGGTGAATCCATGACCGGCCTGTTACCCATACGTTGTCGGGTGGGTTGCCGTGGGCCCCACCCGGCAAGGTAGCGTCGACCCTGCCATGGACCTTGCCTACATTCCCAGTCCGTCGACCGGCGTGATCGATCTCGGCCCGATCCCGCTCCGCGGCTACGCGTTCTGCATCATCATCGGCGTCTTCGTCGCCGTCTGGTTCGGCAACAAGCGCTGGATCGCCCGGGGCGGCAGAGCCGGCACCGTCGCCGACATCGCCGTCTGGGCGGTGCCCTTCGGCCTCGTCGGCGGACGGCTCTACCACGTCATCACCGACTACCAGCTGTACTTCAGCGACGGTGAGAACTGGGTCGACGCCTTCAAGATCTGGCAGGGCGGCCTCGGCATCTGGGGCGCGATCGCGCTCGGCGCCGTCGGTGCCTGGATCGGCTGCCGCCGCCGCGGGATCCCGCTGCCGGCCTGGGCCGACGCGCTCGCCCCCGGTATCGCGCTGGCCCAGGCCTGCGGCCGCTGGGGCAACTGGTTCAACCAGGAGCTGTACGGCAAGCCGACCGATGTGCCGTGGGCGCTGAAGATCAGCGAGGGCCCCAACAGGGTCGCGGGTACGTACCACCCGACGTTCCTGTACGAGTCGCTGTGGTGCATCGGCGTCGCCCTGCTGGTGATCTGGGCGGACCGCCGCTTCAAGCTCGGTCACGGCCGGGCGTTCGCGCTGTACGTCGCCGCGTACTGCGCGGGACGCGGCTGGATCGAGTACATGCGGGTCGACGAGGCCCACCACATCCTGGGCGTACGCCTCAATGTGTGGACCGCGGGGATCGTGTTCCTGCTGGCGGTCGTGTACATGGTGATCTCGGCGAAGGTGCGTCCGGGGCGCGAGGAGGTCGTGGAGCCGGACGCGGTGGACGCCGAGGACGGCGAAGCCACGAAGGACGGCGAGGGCGCCGATGCCATGAAGGACGGCGACGCCCCGGGTCACGCGGACGGAGCGGTCGCGTCCGACACGGACACGGGTCCTGGGACGAACACTGCCGAGCGTGCCGACGATCCCGATGACAGTGCCGCGAAGGCGCCGGAGAAGAACGGCGCCGCGGAGGCGGCGAAGAACGGCTGAGCCGTACGTTCGTCACGTGTGGGGCCCCGAACCGCCTGGTTCGGGGCCCCACACGTGTCCTCGCCGCCGGACGGGCGGGCCCGCAGCGGATCCCCCGGCCCGTCACCCCGGCCGCACGGCCAGCGCCAGCGTGCGGCGGGCCGAGGCCACCACCGCCGCGTCGACGAACCGGCCGTCCGGCAGGGCCAGCGCGCCCTCGTCCGTCACGGCCGCCTCCACGATCTCGACCGCCGCCTCGACCTCCCGCGCCGTCGGGCGGAACGCGCGCTCGATGACCGGGAGCTGGCGGGGATGGATCGCCGCCCGGCCCAGGAAGCCCAGCGCCCGGCCGCGCGTGCAGGACGCCCACAGGCCGTCCAGGTCCCGCACGTCCGTGAACACCGACTGGGCGGGTGGCACGAGTCCGGCCGCGCGGGCGGCGACGACGACCCGGCTGCGCGACCAGTCGAGCCCGGCATCGTCCCGTACCCCCAGATCGGCCCGGAGGTCGGCCTCGCCCAGGGCGATGGAGCGCACCTGGGGATGGGCGGAGGCGACCGTGTAGGCGTGCTCGATGCCGAGCGCCGATTCCAGCAGCGGACAGAGCGCGACCCCCGGCGCCACGGCCGCGATGTGGTGGACTGTGGCCGCGTGCGTGATCTTCGGCAGCCGGAATTCGGCGAGCCCCGGCAATCCGGTCAGGGCGACGACATCCGCCTCGGTGTGGACCCGGACATGGATCGGCACGGCGGTGTCCGACACCGGCTCGGACAGCAGCTCGGCGGTGGCCGACCGCGCGTACTCCTTGCGGTCCGGTGCGACCGCGTCCTCCAGATCGACGATCACCACGTCCGCGCCCGCGTCGCGTGCCTTGCGCACCACTTCGGGCCGGTCCCCGGGCACGTACAGGAAGGTGAGGGGGACCATCGCCGTCACAGGACGCGCTCCGCCCGCAGCGCCGCGATCTCCTGGCCCGACAGACCCAGGGCGGTGAGGATCTCGTCGGTGTCCGCACCGTGAGGCCGGCCCGCCCAGCGGATCGCGCCCGGTGTCGCCGAGAGGCGGAACAGTACGTTCTGCATCCGCAGCGGTCCCAGCTCCGGGTCGTCCACCTCGGTGACGGAGTCCAGGGCCCGGTACTGCGGGTCCTCCATCACGTCCTGGATGCCGTGGACGGGTGCGATGGCCGCCTCCGCCTTCTCGAACGCGCAGACGGCCTCCTCGCGGGTGTGCCGGGCGACCCAGTCGCCGACCGCCTCGTCGAGTTCGTCGGAGTGCTCGGCGCGGGTGGTGCCGGAGCCGAACCAGGGCTCGTCGATCAGTTCGGGCCGGCCGACCAGACGCATGACCCGTTCGGCGATCGACTGCGCGGAGGTGGAGACGGCGACCCAGTGCCCGTCCGAGGTGCGGTAGGTGTTGCGCGGGGCATTGTTCCGGGAGCGGTTGCCGGTGCGCGGCTGTACGTATCCGAGCTGGTCGTACCAGACCGGCTGCGGGCCGAGCACGGTCAGGATCGGCTCGATGATCGCCATGTCGACGACCTGTCCCTCCCCGGTCCTGTCGCGTCCGGCGAGCGCGGCCATCACGGCGTACGCGGTGGCCAGCGCCGCGATCGAGTCGGCGAGCCCGAACGGCGGCAGCGTGGGCGGTCCGTCCGGTTCCCCGGTGATCGCGGCGAACCCGCTCATCGCCTCGGCCAGGGTGCCGAAGCCGGGACGGTGCGCGTACGGACCGAACTGACCGAAGCCGGTGACCCTGGCCAGCACCAGCCGCGGATTGACGGCGTGCAGCTCCGCCCAGCCGAGGCCCCAGCGCTCCAGGGTTCCGGGCCGGAAGTTCTCGATGATCACATCGGTTCCGGCGGCCAGCCGGAGCAGGATGTCGCGCCCGCCGGGGCTGGACAGGTCGAGGGTCAGATTGCGCTTGTTGCGGCCGAGGAGTTTCCACCACAGGCCGACGCCGTCCTTCGCGGGCCCGTGCCCACGCGACGGATCGGGCTTGCGCGGATGCTCGACCTTGATCACCTCGGCACCGAAGTCACCGAGCATGGTGGCGGAGAGAGGGCCCGCGAAGAGCGTGGCGAGGTCGATGACCCGCAGCCCGGTCAGCGGCGCCTGCGCGGTCGTGTTCATGCGGCGTCGATCTCACTGCGGTACGGCATGGAGGTCGAGGCGCCCGGCCGCTGTACGCACAGCGCGGCGGCGGACGACGCCCAGGCCAGCGACTCGGGTACGGGCCGTCGCTCGCCGAGCGCCACGGCGAGCGTCCCGACGAAGGTGTCCCCGGCCCCGGTGGAGTCGACCGCGGTGACCTCTGGGGCGGGGAAGAGGACGGGCTCGCCGCCCCGGGCCGCGTACAGGCAGCCCTTCGAGCCGAGTGTGACCACCACCGCGGGGACCTGGCCGAGCAGCAGCTGTGCCGCCGCACGGGGGTCGGCGGCGCCGGTGAGCGCGGCCGCCTCGTGCTCGTTGGGGATCAGCAGGTCGACACAGTCGAGGAGTTCGGCGGGCAGGGACTGTACGGGGGAGGGGGTGAGGATGGTCCGTACGCCCTGGGCGTGGGCCACGCGCGCACCCTCCAGCACGGCGGACAGCGGCAGCTCCAGCTGGAGCAGCAGCAGATCGGCCCCGGCGATGGCGGCCATCTCGCCAGGGCCGAGAGCGGTGACGGTGCCGTTGGCGCCGGGGATCACCACGATGGAGTTGGAGCCCAGGTCGTCGACGACGATGTGCGCGGTGCCGCTGGGGCCCTCGGCCGTCTGCAGCAGATCGGTGCCGACGCCCGCGTGCTCCAGGTTGGAGCGCAGCACGGCGCCGTACTCGTCGTCGCCGACCGCGCCGATCATCGTCACGTCGCCGCCCGCGCGGGCGGCGGCGACGGCCTGGTTGGCGCCCTTGCCGCCGGGAACGGTACGGAACTCCCGTCCGGTGACGGTCTCTCCTCGCTCCGGAGCCCGTGCGACGTACGCGACGAGATCCATATTGGTGCTGCCGAGCACCGCGATGCCGGTCATGGGCGGAGTGCCTCCTTGAGGGTGAGCCGGTGGGTCTGTTCGGCGAGGGCGTCGAAGCCGATGGAGTCGAATCCGGCGACCGACGTGGCGAGACGGTTCTTCAGCGGGGCGGTCCAGCGGTCGGGCAGCGCGCCGGGGCTCCCGGCCAGCAGTCCGGCCAGTGAACCGGCGGTCGCGCCGTTGGAGTCGGTGTCCCAGCCGCCCGACACCGCACGGCAGATGGAGTCGGAGTAGTCGCCGTCGGCGTGGGTGAGGGCCGCGGCCAGCAGGGCGGCGTTGGGCAGCACATGGACCCAGTGGTACGCGCCGTACTCGGCGTGCAGCCGGTCGGCCACCGCGTCGAAGCCGCTTTCGCCGCGGGCCGCCGCGATGCCGAAACGCACCGCGTGCGCGAACCGCGAACGAGGCGGCACGACGCGTAGCCCGGCGGCCAGACAGCCGTGCACATCGTGCGCGCCGCCGGCCGCTTCGGCGAGTGCGGCGGCGGCGAACATCGCCCCGTACACCCCGTTGGCGGTGTGGGTGAGGACCGCGTCCCGGTGGGCCTGCTCCGCCGCGGCCGACGGGTCGCCCGGATGCGTCCAGCCGTGCACATCGGCCCGGATCTGCGCACCGATCCACTCCCGGAACGGATTGCGGAACCGGGCGGTGCGCGGGGGCTCGATCCCGTCCAGCAGATTGCGGTACGCGACCCGCTCGGCGGTGAACGTGCGGCCGGCCGGGAGTTCGTCGAGCCAGAGCCGGGCGAGATCACAGGTGGTGAAGGACGGACCGTACCGCTGGAGCAGCAGCAGGCTGAGCAGGGGGTGGTCGAGGTCGTCGTCCTCCGGCATGCCGTCGATGTTCTCGGCCAGGGAGGTGGACGCGGAGCGGCGGTTCCAGGGGTAGGTGGCGGCCAGCTCGGCGGGCAGCCCCTTGGCGGTGAACCACGTGGTCAGCGGCCAGTTGCCGGTGGCGCGGGCCAGTGCGCGGATACCGGCGAGCGGCAGCTTCTCGACGGGTTTGCCGAGCAGACAGCCGGCGGCCCGGCCCAGCCAGGCGGCGTGCAGCCGCTCGTGGCTCACCGGTGTCGGGTCCGTGCGGGGGGCCGGCCAGTCCGGACAGGCGGCCCGGACCGCGGCCAGGTCTGTCGGTTCGTCCGTCTCCAACGGCGATTCCAGCAGGGCGAGTTCGTCGAGCAGCCGCTCGGCGAGCGCGCGCAGCTCCGGTGCCGGAGGGGTCGACGCGCCGGCCCGTTCCGGCGCGGGGGCGCCGCCCGCCTCGTACCACCGGCGGGCGACGGCCCTTGCGTCCCGCCCGTCCTCGGCGGCCTGGCGCAGCTCGTGCCCGACCAGGTCCTCGGGCTGCACCCACGTCACCCGGAGGGTCATGGCGTACCCGCCAGCGCGGCGAACGCCGACTCGTGGGCGCGGCGCCGGGCCGTGTCCCGTACGAACACCTCGCGGGCGACGCCCGCCAGGGCCCCTGCGGGGGCGTGCAGATCGAGCCGGCTGGCCTCGGCGACCGTTCTCACCCAGTCGGCGGGGATCGCCGGTTCGCCGTGGAGCGCGCCCGCGACGGCACCGCTCATGGTGGCGATCGAGTCGCAGTCCCGGCCGTAGTTCACCGAGCCGAGGACCGCGTGCCGGTAGTCGCCGTCCGCGACGAGCAGCATGCCGAGCGCGATGGGGAGTTCCTCGATGGCGTGCAGCCGGGACGGCCGACGGGCGCCGAGGGAGGGGGCGCGGTAGTCGGGGCCCACGGTGTCGAAGGGCGCGACGGCGGCGCGCAGGGGAGCGAGGGCGGTCTCGAAGTCGCGGTGACGGACGGCCGCTTCGCACACCGCCTCGATGGCGGACCGGGTGCCGTCCTTGGCGAGCGACAGACAGGTCTCGACGACGCCGGCGGGCGTCGCGTCCGGGGCGCACGCGGCCGCGACGGCCGCGGCGAAGACTCCGGCCGCTTCCCTGCCGTAGGAGGACTGATGGGCGCCGGCGACATCCAGCGCCTCGGCGTACGCGGCCTCCGGGTGGGCGGCGTTGACCAGGCCGACCGGTGCCATGTACATCGCCGCACCGCAGTTGACGATGTTTCCGGAACCCGCCTCGCGCGGATCGACATGGCCGTAGTGCAGCCGCGCGACGATCCACTTCTCGGCGAGGAAGATCCGCTGGAGCGGCAGTGCGTCGGCCTCCAGCTCCGGAATCCAGCGGGGGGTCGAGATCAGCTCCGGTACGAGGTGGTCGGCGACCGCGTACGCGTCGAGGTGGTCGCGCACGGCGTCGTACACCCGTACCAGCGCATGGGTCATCAAGGTGTCGTCGGTGACGTGTCCGTCGCCCTTGTGGTACGGGGCGATGGGGCGGGCCGTACGCCAGTCGTCGCCGTCCCACGGGCCGACGATGCCGCTGATCCGCCCGCCGTGGCGGGCCACGATCTGCTCGGGGGGCCGGCCCTCGACGGGACCGCCGAGCGCGTCGCCGACCGCGGCGCCGACGAGCGCTCCCGTGATCCGCTCATCGAGTGTGAGTACCGTGGTTCTCGCCCCGGACCGCACGGGCGTCATGGATGTCATGTCCGAATTGTCCACCCGTGGGCTTCGGTTCCGTGGCTGCCAGCAGCCCGGCGAGTTCGATCAGATCGGTCCCCGCGAGACGGGGCAGCGCACACCCCGCCAAGGTGCGGCAGGCGTCGCGCCAGCCGTCCGGGACGGCGTCGATGCCGCAGAGCGCGCCGGTCAGCGCGCCGGCCAGTGCGGGCGCGGAGTCGGCCACCCGTGACAGGCACGCCGCCGCGGGAACGGCCTGGGCGATCCGGCCGCGGGCCGCGGTGGCCAGGGCGAGCGCGACCGGGACGGTCTCGGCGGCGGCGATCCCGTAGCTGTAGACGTGGTCGACGATCTGATGCTCCAGCACCGGTACCAGGGCGAACGCACCCGCCGCCTCGCCGACGAAGTCACGGGCGATCCGGACGGCATGGGCGGCGTTGCGGGCGATCTCCGTGCCGTCGGGGAGCTGCGCGAGCGCGGCGTTCACCGCCGTGTCCACATCCGCGCCGCCCAGTGCCTCGGCGATCGCTGCCGCCATCGCGCGGGCGCCGTGCACCCCGTCGCCGTCCTGGGTGTAGCGGGCGTCGAACTCGGCGAGGTCGGCGGCGGCCGCCGGGTCGCCGGGGTGGGCGACGGCGAGCACGGCGGCCCGTACGCAGGCCGCGTCGTCGAAGTAGTGCGGGTTGTCGTGACCGGTGGCGGGCGGGCGCAACCCGGCGGCGAGATTCCCGAGTCCGGCCCGTACCGAGATCCGGGCGCGCAGCGGGAGCACCGCGGACTCGACCTCGGGGGCGCGGGCGGCAGCCGCGGCGACCTCGGCCGCCAGCGCGTTCCAGGCGACGTCGACGGCGGCCCGCATCCGGTGTTCGGGGGACAACCCGTGCAGCGGACCGGCTGTCGAGGCGAGCACGGTCCCGGCGGCGAACGCCGCCCATTCGGCGTCGTCGGACGGCCCGAGCCGCAGGGGTTCGGGCGGCTGGTTGAGGGCGATGGGGACGGGCAGCGTGGTCGTGGCGTTCTGCTCGGCGAAGGTGTCGAGCTCCCGGGTGAGGCGCCGGGTCCATTCGGGCATCCGGGCGGCCCGGTGCCGCGCGGCGGGCCACCCGGCGGCGTCCCCGGCGGCGAGCCCGAGCAGCAGCCCCTCGATCCGGGCCCGATGACCGGGGGAGGGGCGGGTGCGGAACCGGGCGGGCGCGGAAGCAGGGGCGCGGGGGGTGTCGCGGTGGATGTCGTGCGGGGCGTCCCGGTCCGCTTCGTCCGCGGTGGCGGGTGCGACGGGGACGTTGTGCGCTGGTCCGGCCGCGGACGTGCGAGGCGTGCCGCCCGCGTCCGCACGCGGGCGGTCCCGTGCCAGGCCCTCCTGGCTGGTGGCGGACGGGGTGTGCTCGGCGGCGTGCGCCCGTCCGCCCTCGGGCGTACGGGCTTCACCCCGCCCGTCCCCGTACGCCTCGTCCGTGTCGTCCGGGGTGAGCAACTCCGCGATGTCCAGGACGTGATAGCCACGCATCGACGGCAGACAGCTGCCCCGGACCGGGCCGATCGCCTCCCCCCAGTGCCGCGGGATCGCCGACGCCCCGTGCAGGGCGCCGGCCAGGGCCCCCGCCACCGCGGCCGTCGTGTCCGCGTCGCGGCCCATGTTGACCGCGGTCAGCACCGCCGTGCGGAAGTCGCCGCGCGCCGCCGCGAACGCTCCGAAGGCCAGTCCGACCGCCTCGGGGGCCAGGTCCGTCCACGGATAGCCGCCGACGACCACCGCGGAGCGCACCGCGCGTTCCCCGGTGAGCCGGTCGGGGTACGTGCGCTGCGCGGCGGCCACGGCGCGCCGCAGCGAACGCGCCGTCCAGGAGTCCATGGGGACGACGGACAGCGCGGCGGCGATCACCGAGGCGACCGAGGCCCCCGCCATCGCGGCGGCCACCCCGGCCGCCACCGCCTGGCCGCCGTAGATGCCCTCCCCGTCATGACTGACCCGCCCGTCGACCGCGACCAGGCGTGCCGCCTCGTCCGGCCGGCCCGCCGCGAAGACACCGAACGGCGCCGCCCGCATCGCCAGGCCGTCGCTCCAGGCGTGCCGGTGCTGGGCGGAGATCGGCGCGGCCAGACCCCGGCGCAGATTCTCCAGCGTGCCCCGCTCGCTGAATCCGGCACCGCGGAAGGGCCCTTCGTCCAGGTCGGCGATCCACAGGTGCCACGCCCGCTCCACATGGGTGACCGTCAGCGCCGAACCGTGCCGCGCGAGGAGCAGCCCGGAGAAGATCGCGTACTCCGTGTCGTCCGTGCCCGCGGGGTCGTCGCTCACGAAGCCCTCGATCCGGCCCCAGCGACGGCGGATCTCGGACGGCCGCAGGTTCTCCGCCGGTGCGCCCAGCGCATCACCGACCGCGAGGCCGAGCAGCGCGCCCCGGGCCCGGTCGCCCAGGTCCTCCCGGGGCGCGCAGCCCCGTACCGCCGCCCGGGCGCCGTGCGTCCGAGGTTCCGCCGGATTTCCTGCAATCGACTCCATCGTGTCGACCCTTCGCTCGCACCGGGCCCGTTCTCGTGCCTCCTCGATATGTGCCACGCGGAGCCTCGGCGGAGGCCGAAATCGCAACAAAAGGGCCAGTCGGATGATGGCCCGGAAGTGGCAAGGCAGGCCGTACTTACCTGGTCAGAGGGCAGGTAAGTACGGCCTGCCTTGCTGGCGGGAGCTCATTTTCGTGCGTACTTTCGATGGTGTTGAGCGGGGGCGGAGCGCGTGGAACCCGCTGCCGGAGAAGGGGAGAGCCGTGTCCATCATCGAGACCGACGCCGTACTGCACGAGGCGCACCGGGACAACCACACCCACCGTGATGTGAACGGCGGCTGGCTGCGCCCGGCGGTGTTCGGTGCCATGGACGGGCTCGTCTCCAACCTCGCGCTGATGACCGGCGTCGCGGGCGGCGCCGTCTCGCAGCAGACGATCGTGATCACCGGTCTGGCGGGCCTGGCCGCCGGTGCCTTCTCCATGGCGGCCGGCGAATACACCTCCGTCGCCTCGCAGCGTGAGCTCGTCGAGGCCGAACTCGACGTCGAGCGGCGCGAGTTGCGCAAGCATCCCAAGGACGAGGAGCGGGAGCTCGCCGCGCTCTACGAGTCCCGCGGCGTCGAGCCCCGTCTCGCCCGCGAGGTCGCGCGCCAGCTGTCGCGCGATCCGGAGCAGGCCCTGGAGATCCACGCCCGCGAGGAGCTCGGCATCGATCCGGGTGATCTGCCCTCGCCGCTCGTCGCCGCGGTGTCGTCGTTCGGCGCGTTCGCGCTGGGGGCCCTGTTGCCCGTGCTGCCGTATCTGCTCGGCGCGAGCGCGTTGTGGCCGGCCGTGCTGCTGGCCCTGGTCGGACTGTTCGCCTGCGGGGCGGTGGTGGCCAGGGTGACGGCGCGCAGCTGGCTGTACAGCGGGCTGCGGCAGCTGGCGCTCGGCGGGGCCGCCGCGGCGATCACCTACGGTCTGGGCACGCTGTTCGGTGTGGCCGTCGGAGGCTGACCGTGGGGCATGACATGGAGCCCGTCCGGCCGGAGGCGTCGTCCTCGCGTGCCGGGCGGGCTCCGTTCCGTGACGTGTCCGCCATCGGTGTGACGTACGTCTTGGGGTCCACCTCTGGGCGGACCGGTTGCGCCCGACGTAAAATGAGTCTCTATGCGGCGCTACACATAAGTAGCCGTTACCCGGCGGTTTCATTTCCTCTGCCGCCGGGCATGAGCCGTAGACACCGCGGGCAACGACGCCTGCTCTCTGCGGTCCCCCCGGGCGCCGATCCTCCGACTGCGGCCCACCCCCACCGCCTCAGGCGGTGTCCGGATGTTGGAACGGACTATCCGCTTCTTGAGAAGCGCCCCATCATGTAGAACCTGCACGAAATTTCGCAGAGGGCCAACGTCGTCCCTCGGCACTGCACATGCCACGACGACGACGGGAGAGCCCATGCGTACCGACGCCTGGTCGCCCATGGACGGTCGCCCCGCCCAGCAGGGGCTGTACGACCCCCGTGACGAGCACGACGCCTGCGGTGTCGGGTTCGTGGCCACCCTGACCGGTGTGGCCAGCCATGAGCTGGTCGAGCAGGCGCTGACCGTACTGCGCAACCTCGAACACCGCGGAGCCACCGGATCCGAGCCCGACTCCGGCGACGGAGCCGGAATCCTCCTCCAGGTGCCGGACGCCTTCCTCCGCGACGAGGTCGCCTTCGACCTCCCCGAGGCCGGTGCCTACGGTGTCGGAATCGCCTTCCTGCCCGCGGACGACTCCACCGAGGCCGTCCGGAAGCTGGAGAAGATCTCCGCCGAGGAGGGCCTCAGGGTCCTCGGCTGGCGTCAGGTCCCGGTCACCCCGGACATCCTCGGCAAGGGCGCCCGCGCCACCATGCCGGAATTCCGTCAGCTCTTCGTCACGGACGGCGAGAGCACCGGCATCGCGCTCGACCGCAAGGCCTTCGTGCTGCGCAAGCGCGCCGAGCGGGAGGCCGGGGTGTACTTCCCCTCGCTCTCCGCCCGCACGATCGTCTACAAGGGCATGCTCACCACCGGGCAGCTGGAACCGTTCTTCCCGGACCTCTCCGACCGCCGCTTCGCCACCGCCGTGGCGCTGGTGCACTCGCGGTTCTCCACGAACACCTTCCCGAGCTGGCCGCTCGCCCACCCGTACCGCTTCGTCGCGCACAACGGCGAGATCAACACGGTCAAGGGCAACCGCAACTGGATGAAGGCCCGCGAGTCCCAGCTCGCCACCAGCCTCTTCGGGGCTGCGCAGCTGGACCGGATCTTTCCGGTCTGCACCCCGGACGCCTCCGACTCCGCCTCCTTCGACGAGGTCCTGGAGCTGCTCCACCTCGGCGGCCGGTCGCTGCCGCACTCGGTGCTGATGATGGTCCCCGAGGCGTGGGAGAGCCCCGAATCCCAGAAGGCCATGGATCCGGCCCGCCGCGCCTTCTACCAGTACCACTCCACGATGATGGAGCCCTGGGACGGCCCGGCCTGCGTCACCTTCACGGACGGTACCCAGGTCGGTGCGGTGCTGGACCGCAACGGTCTGCGCCCCGGCCGCTACTGGGTCACCGACGACGGCCTCGTCGTGCTCTCCTCCGAGGTCGGTGTCCTGGACATCGACCCCGCGAAGGTGGTCCGCAAGGGACGCCTCCAGCCCGGCAGGATGTTCCTCGTGGACACGGCCGAGGGCCGCATCATCGAGGACGACGAGATCAAGGCGGCCCTCGCCGCCGAGCAGCCGTACCAGGACTGGCTGGAGGCCGGCGAGATCGAGCTGGAGGACCTCCCCGAGCGGGAGCACATCGTGCACACGCACGCCTCCGTCACCCGCCGCCAGCAGACCTTCGGCTACACCGAGGAGGAGCTGCGCGTCATCCTCGCGCCGATGGCCCGCACCGCCGGCGAACCGCTCGGCTCCATGGGTACGGACTCGCCGATCGCCGCCCTGTCCGAGCGCCCCCGGCTGCTCTTCGACTACTTCACCCAGCTGTTCGCGCAGGTCACCAACCCCCCGCTGGACGCCATCCGCGAGGAGCTCGTCACCTCCCTGCGCTCCACGCTCGGCCCGCAGGGCAACCTGCTGGAGCCGATCGCCGCGTCCTGCCGCAGCGTCACGCTGCCGTTCCCGGTGATCGACAACGACGAGCTGGCCAAGCTGATACACATCAACGCCGACGGCGACATGCCGGGGATGAAGGCCGCCACGCTCTCCGGTCTCTACCGGGTCGGCGGCGGCGGCGAGGCCCTCGCCGCGCGGATCGAGCAGATCTGCGCCGAGGTCGACGCCGCCATAGAGGACGGCGCCCGCCTGATCGTCCTGTCCGACCGGCACTCCGACGCCGAGCACGCGCCGATCCCCTCGCTGCTGCTCACCTCCGCCGTCCACCACCACCTCATCCGCACCAAGCAGCGCACCCAGGTCGGTCTGCTGGTCGAGGCCGGGGACGTCCGCGAGGTCCACCACGTCGCGCTGCTCATCGGTTACGGTGCCGCCGCGGTCAACCCGTACCTGGCGATGGAGTCCGTCGAGGACCTGGTCCGCGCCGGTACGTTCATCGAGGGCATCGAGCCCGAGAAGGCCATCCGGAACCTGATCCACGCGCTCGGCAAGGGCGTCCTGAAGGTCATGTCCAAGATGGGCATCTCGACGGTCGCCTCCTACCGCGGCGCCCAGGTCTTCGAGGCCGTCGGCCTGAACGAGGACTTCGTCGCGAAGTACTTCAACGGCACCGCAACCAAGATCGGCGGCGCCGGACTCGATGTCATCGCCAAGGAGGTCGCCGCCCGCCACGCCAAGGCGTACCCGGCCTCCGGCATCTCCGCCTCGCACCGTGCGCTGGAGATCGGTGGCGAGTACCAGTGGCGCCGCGAGGGCGAGCCGCACCTGTTCGACCCGGAGACGGTCTTCCGCCTCCAGCACGCCACGCGCACCAAGCGTTACGACATCTTCAAGAAGTACACGGACCGGGTGAACGAGCAGTCCGAGCGCCTGATGACGCTGCGCGGTCTGTTCCGCTTCAAGAGCGACCGCGAGGCGATCCCGGTCGACGAGGTCGAGTCCGTCTCCGACATCGTCAAGCGCTTCTCCACCGGCGCCATGTCGTACGGCTCGATCTCCCGCGAGGCGCACGAGACCCTCGCCATCGCCATGAACCAGCTGGGCGGCAAGTCCAACACCGGTGAGGGCGGCGAGGACGCCGACCGGCTCCACGACCCGGCGCGCCGCTCGTCGATCAAGCAGGTCGCCTCCGGCCGCTTCGGTGTGACCAGCGAGTACCTGGTCAACGCGGACGACATCCAGATCAAGATGGCGCAGGGTGCCAAGCCCGGCGAGGGCGGCCAGCTGCCCGGCCACAAGGTCTACCCGTGGGTCGCGAAGACCCGGCACTCCACCCCGGGTGTCGGCCTGATCTCCCCGCCGCCGCACCACGACATCTACTCCATCGAGGACCTGGCCCAGCTGATCCACGACCTCAAGAACGCCAACCCGGCGGCCCGCATCCACGTGAAGCTGGTCTCCGAGGTCGGCGTCGGCACGGTCGCCGCGGGTGTCTCCAAGGCGCACGCGGACGTCGTCCTGATCTCCGGCCACGACGGCGGAACGGGCGCCTCCCCGCTCACCTCGCTGAAGCACGCGGGCGGTCCCTGGGAGCTGGGCCTCGCCGAGACCCAGCAGACCCTGCTGCTCAACGGCCTGCGCGACCGCATCGTCGTGCAGACCGACGGCCAGCTCAAGACCGGCCGCGACGTCGTGATCGCCGCGCTGCTGGGCGCCGAGGAGTTCGGTTTCGCGACCGCGCCGCTCGTCGTCTCCGGCTGCGTCATGATGCGCGTCTGTCACCTGGACACCTGCCCGGTCGGCATCGCCACCCAGAACCCGGTCCTGCGGAGCCGGTTCTCCGGCAAGGCCGAGCACGTCGTCAACTTCTTCGAGTTCATCGCCCAGGAGGTCCGTGAGCTCCTCGCCGAGCTGGGCTTCCGCGCCATCGAAGAGGCCGTCGGCCACGCCGAGCTGCTCGACACCGACCGTGCGATCACGCACTGGAAGGCGCAGGGCCTCGACCTGGAGCCCCTGTTCCACGTTCCCGAGCTGCCCGAAGGTGCCGTCCGGCACCAGCTGGTCGAGCAGGACCACGGTCTCGCCAAGGCCCTCGACAACGAGCTGATCAGGCTCGCCGCCGACGCCCTGAACGCGGAGAGCGCCGAGGCCGCCCAGCCGGTCCGGGCCCAGATCGCGATCCGGAACATCAACCGGACCGTCGGCACCATGCTCGGCCACGAGGTGACGAAGAAGTTCGGCGGTGCCGGCCTGCCGCAGGACACCATCGACATCACGTTCACCGGCTCCGCCGGCCAGTCCTTCGGCGCCTTCCTGCCGAGCGGAGTGACCCTGCGCCTGGAGGGCGACGCCAACGACTACGTCGGCAAGGGCCTCTCCGGTGGCCGCGTCGTCGTCCGCCCGGACCGCGGCGCCGACCACCTCGCCGAGTACTCCACCATCGCGGGCAACACGATCGCCTACGGCGCCACCGGCGGCGAGCTGTTCCTGCGCGGCCGGACCGGTGAGCGCTTCTGCGTCCGCAACTCCGGCGCGACGGTCGTCTCGGAAGGCGTGGGCGACCACGGCTGCGAGTACATGACCGGCGGCCGCGCCGTCGTGCTCGGGGAGACCGGACGCAACTTCGCCGCGGGCATGTCGGGCGGCATCGCGTACGTCATCGACCTGGACCGCGACAACGTCAACTCCGGCAACCTCGGCGCGATCGAGGCCCTCTCCGACACCGACGAGCAGTGGCTGCACGACGTGGTGCGCCGCCACCAGGAGGAGACCGGGTCCACGGTCGCCGAGAAGCTGCTCGCCGAGTGGGACGGCGCCGAGGGCGGCGCCTCCCGCTTCAGCAAGATCATCCCGTCCACGTACAAGGCAGTGCTCGCCGCCAAGGACGCCGCTGAGCTCGCCGGTCTCTCCGAACAGGAGACCACCGAGAAGATGATGGAGGCGGCGACCAATGGCTGACCCCAAGGGCTTCCTGACCACCGGGCGCGCGGTCGCCGAGACCCGCCCCGTGGGCGAGCGTGTCAAGGACTGGAACGAGGTCTACGTTCCGGGCTCGCTGCTCCCGATCATCAGCAAGCAGGCCGGCCGCTGCATGGACTGCGGCATCCCGTTCTGCCACAACGGCTGTCCGCTCGGAAACCTCGTCCCCGAGTGGAACGACTACGCCTACCGCGAGGACTGGACGGCCGCGTCCGAGCGCCTGCACGCCACGAACAACTTCCCGGAGTTCACCGGGCGGCTCTGCCCGGCCCCGTGCGAGTCGGCGTGTGTGCTCGGCATCAACCAGCCGGCCGTCACCATCAAGAACGTCGAAGTCTCCATCATCGACAAGGCGTGGGACAGCGGCGACGTCACCCCGCAGCCGCCCGAGCGGCTCTCCGGCAAGACCGTCGCCGTCATCGGCTCGGGCCCGGCGGGCCTCGCCGCCGCCCAGCAGCTGACCCGGGCCGGCCACACGGTCGCCGTCTACGAGCGCGCGGACCGCATCGGCGGCCTTCTCCGTTACGGCATCCCCGAGTTCAAGATGGAGAAGTCGCACATCAACCGCCGCATCGAGCAGATGCGCGCGGAAGGCACCAAGTTCCGCACGGAGACGGAGATCGGCAGGGACATCGACGCCGCCAAGCTCCGCCGCCGGTACGACGCGGTCGTCATCGCCGCCGGTGCCACCGTCTCCCGCGACCTGCCCGTCCCGGGCCGTGAGCTGAACGGCGTGCACTTCGCCATGGAGTACCTGCCGCTCGCCAACAAGGTGCGGGAGGGCGACCTGACGGTCTCCCCGATCACCGCCGAGGGCAAGCACGTCGTCGTCATCGGCGGCGGCGACACCGGTGCCGACTGCGTCGGCACCGCCCACCGCCAGGGCGCGCTCTCCGTCACCCAGTTGGAGATCATGCCCCGGCCGGGCGAGGACCGTAACGCCAACCAGCCCTGGCCGACCTTCCCGATGCTCTACAAGGTCACCTCCGCGCACGAGGAGGGCGGCGAGCGCGTGTACTCCGTCTCCACCACCCACTTCGAGGGCGACGAGGACGGCAACGTCCAGGCCCTGCACCTGGTCGAGGTGGAGTTCAAGGACGGCAGGCTGGAACAGAAGCCCGGCACCGAGCGGAAGATCCCCGCACAGCTGGTCACCCTGGCCATGGGCTTCACCGGCACCGACCAGTCCAACGGCCTGGTCCAGCAGTTCGGCCTGGAGCTCGACGAGCGCGGCAATGTCGCGCGAGACGAGGACTACGCCACCAACGTCGGCGGCGTGTTCGTCGCCGGTGACGCCGGCCGCGGCCAGTCCCTCATCGTGTGGGCCATCGCCGAGGGCCGCTCCGCGGCGCGCGGCGTGGACCGCTTCCTGACCGGAGCCAGCGCCCTGCCGGCCCCGATCCGCCCCACGGACCGTGCCCTGACGGTCTGAATCACGGCACACAAGGACGTCCCGTACAAAGGCGTACGGAACTGAACGCGGCGCCTGCCCGTCCCCGACCGGACGATCTCGGCAGGCGCCGTGGCGCGTTCCGGGACGGGCGGACCGCTCAGAGCCTGTCGGGCGACCTCTGATCGGGCGGACGTCACGCGACAGGCTCTCAGCCCGTCAGCGCGGAGGTCTTCAGGACCACCAGCAGCACCAGCACGGCGAGGAGCACCACCCCCGAGGCCGCCTGGATCGTCGTCCGCCGCTTCGCCGGGGCGTACGCGTACGCGAGCGTGACGATGCCGCCCGTCAGGAGCCCGCCCAAGTGGCCCTGCCACGACGTGAATCCGGCCGAGATCAGCATCCAGATCAGGAAGCCGGCCATGAACCGGTTCACCGCCTGCATGTCGCGGCCCAGGCGCCGGTTGACGACGTAGAACGCCGCACCGAGACCGAAGACCGCACCCGAGGCACCCACGGTGGCATCGAACGGGGCGATCAGATACACCAGGACCGAACCGCCCAGCGCGGACAGCAGATACAGCGTGAGGTAGCGGGCCCGGCCCAACTGCTCCTCGACGACCCGGCCCAGATTCCACAGCGCGTACATGTTGAAGAGGATGTGCAGCACCCCGAACGGCAGCGAGCCGAAGGACGATCCGTCCGGCGGGAGATGCAGGAAGGCCCCGGTCAGCAGCCGGTACCACTCGCCGTCCACCACACCGGTCACGTCGAAGCCGGGGAAGTGCCCGGCCTCGTAGACGTACCGGCCTCCGTCCGGGCCGTTCAGTCCGGCACCGAGCATCGAGAACCGGTCGACGATCCCCGGACGGACCAGCTCGCCCAGATACGCCAGGATGTTGAGGCCCATCAGTACGTACGTGACGAGCGGCACCGCGGCCCGGGACACCACGCCGCCGAACACCGTGCGTGCCTGCCGGACCGAACGCTGCCCCTCCTTCACGCACTCCACGCAGTGGTGGCCGACGGCGGCCTCCCGCATGCAGTCGGGACAGATGAAGCGTTCGCAGCGGGTGCAGCTCACATACGTCTCGTACGACGGATGGCGATAACAGGTGGTGACCGCGGCCTCCACGGCAGGCTCCTTCACGGTGGGCGGACACGAGCGGCCGGTGGGGACGGCGGCGATCAAGATAGCGAACACCGTGGCCCCCGGCATATCCGGGTGCCTTACGGCCTCGCCCACGATGGGCAGCGGCGTCGCGGTGTCCGGGGCCTCCGCCTTGGATTCGAAGGCCCCGGACGCCGCTCCTTCTCCCCCTGCCCATCGTGGGCGAGGCCGTTACGCTCGGGGTCCCGAGACGTCGAGGAACGGAGCATCCGCATGGTCGGCTCGTCCGCCGCAACAGGTCCGGCCATCAGCCTCCGCAAGATCGAGGAGACCGCTCCCGCGCTGGTCGACCTCTACAAGAGCGCGTCGGTGTCGCTGACGAAGAGCGGCATGAGCGGCGAGCGGGCCGCGGTCTACCTGGTGCTCGACCACTCCGGCTCCATGAGGGAGTACTACAAGGACGGCAGCGTCCAGGCCCTGGCGGACCGGGTGCTGGGCCTCTCGGCCCATCTGGACGACGACGGCCGCGTACCCGTCGTCTTCTTCTCCACGGACATCGACGCCGTCACCGACGTGGCCCTGGACAACCACCACGGCCGGATCGACGCGATCGTGGCGGGCCTCGGACACATGGGGAAGACCAGCTACCA
Organism: Streptomyces sp. NPDC088252; assembly: GCF_044740965.1. Taxonomy (NCBI): domain Bacteria; kingdom Bacillati; phylum Actinomycetota; class Actinomycetes; order Kitasatosporales; family Streptomycetaceae; genus Streptomyces; species Streptomyces sp. NPDC088252. The sequence goes on from NZ_JBIURS010000023.1 coordinate 68,482, forward strand.
CCTGGCCATGGACGCCGTCATCGACCACTACCTCGACAGCGGCTCGACCGCCCCCGCGCTCGTCGTCTTCCAGACCGACGGCGGCCCGATCAGCAAGCACGCGGCGGAGCGTTACCTCTGCAAGGCGGCCAAGCTGCCGCTGTTCTGGCAGTTCATCGGCTTCGGCAACAAGCGCAGTACGCAGTTCGACTTCCTGCGCAGGCTCGACGATCTGGCCGTGCCCGCCAAGCGCCCCGTCGACAACGCCGGATTCTTCCACGCCGGCTCCGACCCGCGCCGGGTCCCGGACGCCGAGCTGTACGACCGGCTGGTCGCCGAGTTCCCGCAGTGGCTGGCCGCGGCCCGCGCCCAGGGGATCGTCGGATGACGGCCCGGGTACTGCGGGCGGCCGACCGTACGGCCACGCCCTGGAAGAACGGCGGGGGAGTCACCCGGGAGATCGCGGCGTCCCCCGAGGGCGCGCCGCTGGACGCCTTCGACTGGCGGGTCAGCCTCGCCGATGTGTCCAGGGACGGACCGTTCTCCTCCTTCCCCGGCGTCGACCGCACGCTGACCGTGGTCGAGGGCGCCGGGATGGACCTCGTGGTGGGCGGTGAGCACCACATCGTCGACGAGCCGTACTGGCCGCACGACTTCCCCGGTGATCCCGAGACGGACGGCCGGCTGCTCGGCGGCCCGGTCGTGAACGTCAATGTCATGTACCGCCGGGGGCGTACGGCGGCGGAGGTCGCGGTGGTACGCGGCACCCTGAGGCTGTCGGCGCCGGCGGGCGGGGCGGTTCTGGCCCTCGCGCTGGAGGACGGTGCGGTGCTCGACGGCCAGGGCATCGAGCTCGGCCGTTACGACGCGTTGTTGGTACAGGGCGACTCGTCGGGGGTGCTCCGGACCCAGGGGTGGGCACTGCTGGTGACCCTGTCGCACGGATGAGCCGGTGCGCGCCGGGAAATACAGGACAGGAGATGTCGGGTTTCCAGGTTTTCATGGCCGCATGACATCGAGTTCCTGGCAAGCGTTCCACTCGACGGAACCGGCCTTCGCCGACACCGTCCGGGCCCGTTTCGGGCAGTACAAGCACCACGTCCTGGCGACCCTGCGGAGGGACGGGTCGCCGCGGGTGACCGGCCTGGAGGTGGATTTCGGTTTCGGTGAGCTGTGGCTCGGCATGATGCCGAACTCGCGCAAGGCGCTCGACCTGCTGCGCGACCCACGGTTCGCGGTGCAGGCCAATCCCGGACCGGACGCCGAGATGGCGGACGGCGACGTCCGGGTCTCCGGACGGGCCGTGGAGGTGACCGACCCCGCGTTCCTGGCCCGTTTCGTCGAGGAGATGAAGCCGCCGGAGCCGTTCCACCTCTTCCGTGCGGAACTCCAGGAGGTGGTCCGAACGTCCCTGGATTCCGGGGAGTTGGTGGTGCAGGTGTGGCGGCCCGGCAAGCCGTTGCGCACGATCCGCCGGGCCGCGGACGACAGCGCCCCGTACGAGACCTGACCCCTCTCCTCCTCACCCGCCGGACGGGTCTGTCCGCGCCAGCACCCGCGCGCGGCAGGCCCCCGGTGTCCCCCACGCGTCCCGCAGCGGTCGTGCCCTGCGCAGCCACAGCGACAGATCCAGCTCCTCGGTGTACCCCACCGCACCGTGCAACTGCAGCGCCGTCCGCGCCGCCGCGTATCCCGCCTCGCCCGCCGTCACCTTGGCCGCCGCCACCTCCGCACCGGCGTTCGGCGCCCCCTCGGCGAGCGCGAGCGCCGCCCCGTACAGCAGCGGACGGGCGAACTCCAGCCCGATCAGTGTGTCGGCGAGCCGGTGCTTGACCGCCTGGAAGGACCCGATGGCCGTGCCGAACTGGGTGCGCTGCTTCACGTGTCCGACCGTGGCCCGCAGCAGCGCCTCGCCGGTGCCGAGCGCCTGGGCGGCCGTCGCGAACGCCGCCCATCGGGCGGCCCTCGCCGCCGCCTTCGCCACCCGGGGGCCGGATGCCAGCAACTCCCCACCCGCCTCGGGACGCCACAGCCGACGGGCCGGGTCGGACGACACGCCGAGCGCCCCGGACCCGGGCGCGAGCCGCAGCTCGTCGTCGGTCACCGTGAACACGGCGTCCACGGCATCCGCGTCCAGCGCGTACGGCCCGTGGCCGTCCATCCGTAGCGTCGCCGATGCGGCACCGGACGCCAGCCGCGGCAGCCACTCCTTGGCCACCGCGCCGCCCACACCTTCCAGCAGCACCCCGGCCGCGACGGTCTCCACGACCGGCCCCGGTACCGCATGCCGCCCCAACTCGGTGAAGGCGACGGCGAGTTCGACCGGCAACGGCCCGACCCCCTCGTACGCCTCCGGAATCGCCAGGGCGAACACCCCCGCCTGCGCCAGTCGCTCCCACAGGGCCCGGCCCGGCCCGTGCTCCCCGGCGGCCCAGGCGCGTATCGCCGCGGGGGTGTCCGAGGCGGTCAGCATCGCGTCCAGCGAACGGGCGAACCCCCGCTGCTCGTCGTCGAGGAGGAATCGCATCAGCGCCGTCCCTTCGGCAGGCCGAGCAGCCGCTCGGCGATGATGTCGCGCTGGATCTCGTTCGTACCGGCGTAGATGGGGCCGGCGAGGGAGAAGACGTACCCCTCGGCCCACTCCCCTTCGGCGAGTTCGCCGTCCGTGCCCAGCAGGTCGAGCGCGGTCTCGTGCAGCGCGATGTCGTACTCGGACCAGAACACCTTGTTCAGGCTGGACTCCGCGCCGATGGTCGCACCGGCCGCGAAGCGCGACGCGTTCGCGCCGGTGAAGAGCTGATACGCGCGTGCCCCGATCACCGCGTCCGCCACCCGGTTCCGCAGCGCCGTGTCCGACGGGTCGCCGTGGCTGCGCCACAACGCGGCCAGCCGGTCGGCCGAGGCCAGGAAGCGGCCGGGGGAGCGGAGCGTCAGCCCGCGCTCGTTGCCCGTTGTCGACATGGCGATGCGCCAGCCCTGCCCGGGTTCCCCGATGACGTCCGCGTCCGGTACGAACACCTCGTCCAGGAACAGCTCGGCGAAGGCGGGCTTGCCGTCGAGCCGCCCGATCGGCCGGACGGACACCCCCGGCGCCGACAGGTCGAACATCAGATACGTCAGCCCGTGATGCGGCTTCGCGGCCTGTGGATCCGTACGGAAGATGCCGAACGCCCGGTCCGCGAACGCGGCCCGCGAGGACCAGGTCTTCTGCCCCGAGAGGAGCCAGCCGCCCTCCGTGCGCACCGCCCGTGAGCGCAGCGACGCCAGGTCCGAGCCCGACTCGGGCTCGGACCAGGCCTGGGCCCAGATCACCTCGCCGCTCGCCATCGACGGCAGGACCCGGGCCCGTTGCTCGTCCGTGGCGTGGTCGAAGAGCGTCGGAGCGAGGAGGTTGATGCCGTTCTGCGAGACCCGGCCGGGTCCGCCCGCCGCGTAGTACTCCTCCTCGAAGACCAGCCACCGGAAGATGTCGGCACCCCGCCCGCCGTACTCGGGCGGCCAGGAGACGACCGACCAGCGGTCCGCGTGGAGCCGTGCCTCCCACTCCCGGTGCGCGGCGAAGCCCTCGGCGGTCTCCAGGGACGGCAGCGGCTCCACGGGGACGTTGGCCCGCAGCCACTGACGCGCCTCGGCCCGGAACTCCTCCTCCTCGGCCGTGTACGACAGGTCCATCACGTGTCCGCCTTCTTCATCGAGGCGATGTCCATGCCGCCCAGCGGGTCCGCCGCCGTCTCCGCGTTGTGCGCGTGGGCGAGGTGGTGCAGTCCGAAGACCGAGTCCAGGCCGGTGTGCAGCCCCTGAAGGTCCTCGGCCTGGTTGACCGCGCGCTTGGTCAGGGCCAGTCCCAGCCGTGGCATCTGCGCTATCCGCAGCGCCAGTTCACGGGTGCGGTCGGCGAGTTCGCCGCGCTCCACCACCTTGTTCACCATGCCGACCTCGTACGCCCTGCGGGCGCTCATCCGGTCGCCGGTGTACAGGAACTCCTTCGCTATCCGGGGCGGCATCACCCATGGGTGTGCGAAGTACTCGACACCGGGGATGCCCATCCGGACCACCGGATCGGCGAAGAAGGCGTCCTCGCTCGCCACGATCAGGTCGCAGATCCAGGCGAGCATCAGCCCGCCGGCCACACACGCCCCCTGCACCGAGGCGACGACCGGCTTCGGCAGCTCGCGCCAGCGCCTGCACATGCCGAGATAGACCTCCGACTCACGGGCGAAACGGCTCTCCGCCCCGGTCTTGTCGGAGTGGTCCCACCACAGACCGGCCCTGCGCTCGAAGGGCAGATGCGCGTCGCGGCCGGGCGTGCCGATGTCGTGGCCCGCCGAGAAGTGCTCCCCGGCGCCGGCCAGCACGACCACCTTGACCTCGGAGTCCTCGGTGGCCCGGTAGAACGCGGCGTCCAGGGCGTAGGTCATCGCCGAGTTCTGCGCGTTGCGGTAGCGCGGGCGGTTCAGCGTGATGTACGCGACCGGACCCCGGCGCTCGTACAGCACGGGATCGGCCTGGGACCGGTCGGCGGGTGTGTCGTGGGCAGCGGGCATCGGCTCCATCCTTCCCTAACAAGTGTTTGGTAGGTTAACGTACCGGCACGACCACCGTCGAGGATCCGTGGGCCGGGATCGAGGAGGCACAGGCATGAGCGCACCGCAGTACGTACCCGGACACGGGCTGCTGGCCGGCCGCGGCGCCGTCGTCACCGCGGCCGCGGGCGCCGGGATCGGCGGCGCCACCGCCCGCAAGTTCCTCGAGGAGGGCGCGCGCGTCGTCATCGGCGACGCGCACGCCCGGCGGCTGAAGGAGACCGAGCAGGCGTTCGCCGAGGAGTTCGGCGCCGACCGCGTCGCCGCACTGCCCTGTGACGTCACCGACGAGACCCAGGTCCAGGCGCTCTTCGCGCTCGCCGAAGAGACCCACGGCGGCCTCGACATCGTCGTCAACAACGCGGGCCTGGGCGGCACCGCCGAGCTGACCGAGATGACCGACGAACAGTGGACCAAGGTCCTCGACGTCACCCTGAACGGCACCTTCCGCTGCACCCGGGCCGCCCTGCGCTCGCTCAAGGCGGCCGGCCGCGGCGGCATCGTCGTCAACAACGCCTCCGTCGTCGGCTGGCGCGCCCAGAGCGGCCAGGCCCATTACGCCGCCGCCAAGGCGGGTGTCATGGCCCTCACCCGGTGCGCCGCCGTCGAGGCCGCCGAGTACGGGGTGCGCGTCAACGCCGTCGCCCCCAGCCTCGCCATGCACCCGCACCTGGTGAAGGTCACCTCCGCGGAACTCCTCGACGAACTGATCGCGAAGGAAGCCTTCGGCCGCTACGCCGAGCCGTGGGAGATCGCCAACGTCATCGTCTTCCTCGCCAGCGGCTACTCCTCGTACATGACGGGCGAAGTCGTCTCCGTCAGCAGCCGGCATGCCTGAGCGGGCGCTCCCCGCGGCGTCCGCGGGGCCGTCCGGCGGGCGGAGAATGGTCGGGTGCCTACCAAGAAGAAGCCCCAGGTGACCCCCTCGCCCGAGCGCCGCCGCGAACTGCTCGACACCGCCGCCGAAGTGTTCGCCGCGCAGGGATACAACGCCACCACCGTCCGCAGGATCGCGGACGCGGCCGGGATGCTCGCGGGCAGTCTCTACTACCACTTCGATTCCAAGGAGTCGATGATCGACGAGATCCTCTCGACCTTCCTCACCGAACTCTGGGAGGGGTACGACGCGGTGCTCGCCGCCGGACTCGGACCCCGGGAGACCATCGAGGCCCTCGTCACCGAGTCCTTCCGGGAGATCGACCGGCACCGCGCCGCCGTCGCCATCTACCAGAAGGAGTCCAAGCACCTGGCCACCCAGCCGCGCTTCCAGTACCTCGTCGACTCCCAGCAGAAGTTCGAGGAGGCCTGGCTCGGCACGCTGGAACGCGGCGTCACCGACAAGACCTTCCGCGCCGACCTCGACATCCGCCTCACCTACCGCTTCGTCCGCGACACCGTCTGGGTCGCGGCGTCCTGGTACCGGCCCGGCGGACAGCACAGCCCCGAGGAGATCGCCCGCCAGTACCTCTCGATGGTCCTGGACGGCATCGCCCTGGACACCTGAACCCACTCAAGGAGCAGCAGTCATGGCCGAGGCATACATAGTCGAAGCGGTACGCACCCCGGTCGGCCGGCGCAAAGGGGGACTCGGCGCGGTCCACCCCGCCGACCTCGGCGCCCACGTCATCAAGGCCCTCGTCGAGCGGACGGGGATCGACCCGGCGGCCGTCGAGGACGTGGTCTTCGGCTGCCTCGACACCGTCGGACCGCAGGCCGGTGACATCGCCCGCACCTGCTGGCTGGCGGCCGGACTGCCCGAGGAGGTCCCCGGCGTCACCGTCGACCGCCAGTGCGGCTCCTCCCAGCAGGCCGTGCACTTCGCCGCCCAGGGCGTCCTCTCCGGCACGCAGGACCTGGTCGTCGCGGGCGGGACCCAGAACATGACGCAGATCCCGATCGCCTTCGCCTCCCGTCAGGCCGCTGAGCCCCTCGGTCTGACGGACGGCCCGTACGCCGGCAGCGAGGGCTGGCGCGCCCGGTACGGCGACGCGCCGGTCAATCAGTTCCACGGTGCCCAGCTGATCGCCGAGAAATGGGGCATCGGCCGTCGGGACATGGAGGAGTTCGCCCTGCGCTCCCATCGGCGCGCCATCCGCGCCATCGACGAGGGCCGCTTCGCGCGCGAGACCGTCGCCTACGGTGACGTCACCACCGACGAGGGGCCGCGCCGCGACACCACCCTGGAGAAGATGGCGGGGCTGAAACCGGTCCTTGAGGGCGGCACGATCACCGCCGCCTGTTCCTCGCAGGTCTCCGACGGGGCCGCCGCCATGCTCATCGCCTCCGAGCGCGCCGTGGCCGAGCACGGCCTCACCCCGCGCGCCCGGATCCATCACCTCTCGGTGCGCGCCGAGGACCCGATCCGCATGCTGTCGGCGCCGATCCCGGCCACCGCGTACGCGCTCAAAAAGGCCGGAATGACCATCGAAGACATCGACCTGGTCGAAATCAACGAGGCATTCGCGCCGGTCGTCCTGGCCTGGCTGAAAGAAACCGGAGCCGACCCGGACAAGGTCAATGTCAACGGCGGCGCCATCGCCCTGGGTCACCCGCTCGGTGCAACCGGTACGAAATTGATGACGACATTGCTGCACGAACTTGAGCGCACCGGAGGCCGCTACGGCCTGCAGACCATGTGCGAGGGCGGCGGTCAGGCGAACGTGACGATCATCGAACGGCTCTGAACTCCTCCTCGGCCGCGACGCGGCCCGGTACCGGCGACGAGCGGCCACGACACGGCTCGCAGAACGATTTCGACGGCGTTTTGAGTGCGCTCCGGGCCAGTCACCCCAAGGGCCCGGCAGGGAATCCGCCGACCGGCGCGCGGCGTGTTCCCACCGAGGGACGGCAGGACGTGCTACGGTTGCCGTGTTGCAGTTTTGGTACCCATGAACTTTATGTGCGCCTGACGGGAATGCTTCCTCAGGCGCATTATTGTTTTCCGGCTTTCTCCGGATGGGGCTCAATGCGGCGACTTGAAATTCGTAAAGTGCGGATTTCCGGCACTGCACCTCTTTTAGGAGAATGACATGGCTACTGGAACCGTGAAGTGGTTCAACTCGGAAAAGGGCTTCGGCTTCATCGAGCAGGACGGCGGCGGCGCCGACGTCTTCGCCCACTACTCCAACATCGCCACCTCGGGCTTCCGTGAGCTCCAGGAGGGCCAGAAGGTCTCCTTCGACGTCACGCAGGGCCAGAAGGGCCCGCAGGCGGAGAACATCGTCCCGGCCTAATCGCCAGGACGCGTACCTCGCAGCCGGGGCCCGCACCGTGAAGGTGCGGGTCCCGGCTTGTGCTGTCCCCGGGACATGGCGCAGAAGAGCGCCGTCCCGCAGAGGTCCCCAAGCAGTTCCCAAGCAGTCCCAAGCAGTCCCAAGCAGTTCCCAGGAATCCCCAGGACTCCTCAGGAATCCCCCAGGAGGGCAATTCCGTATGACCCGCTCCGAACGCCAGGACCGACCCGCCCGCAACCGCCCGTCGAGGGGGCGCGGCACGGCCCCGGCAAAGGCAAACGCCAAGGGTTCCGGCAAGGGATCCGGCAAGGCGTCGCCCCGTCGCAGGGCCACGCCGCCGCAGGGTGAATTCGCCCTGCCGGAAACCATGACCCCCGCACTGCCCGCCGTCGAGGCGTTCGCCGAGCTGGACATGCCCGCAGCCCTGCTGAAGACCCTTGCCGCGCAGGGCGTCACCGACCCGTTCCCGATCCAGGGCGCCACCCTGCCGAACTCGCTCGCCGGCCGGGACATCCTCGGCCGCGGCCGTACCGGCTCCGGCAAGACCCTCGCCTTCGGCCTCGCGCTGCTGGCCCGAACCGGCGGACGGCGCGCCGAGCCGCGCGCCCCGCTCGCGCTGGTCCTCGTCCCGACCCGCGAGCTCGCCCAGCAGGTCACCGACGCGCTGACGCCGTACGCGACGGCGGTGAACCTGCGCCTGGCCACCGTCGTCGGCGGCATGTCGATCAGCAAGCAGTCCGGCACGCTGCGCCGAGGCGCCGAGGTGCTCGTCGCCACGCCGGGCCGGCTGAAGGACCTCATCGAGCGCGGCGACTGCCGCCTCGACCAGGTCGCCGTCACCGTCCTCGACGAGGCCGACCAGATGGCGGACATGGGCTTCATGCCGCAGGTCGTCGCCCTGCTCAAGCAGGTCGAGCCGGACGGCCAGCGGATGCTGTTCTCCGCGACGCTCGACAAGAACATCGACCGGCTGGTCAAGATGTTCCTGACCGACCCCGTCGTGCATTCGGTCGACCCGTCCGCGGGCGCCGTCACGACCATGGAGCACCATGTGCTGCATGTGGCCGACGAGACCGACAAGAAGGCCGTCGCCACCCGGATCGCGGCCCGTGACGGCCGGGTCATCATGTTCGTGGACACCAAGCGTGCCGCCGACCGCTTCGCCAAGCGGCTGCTGGCCAGCGGTGTACGGGCCGCCGCCCTGCACGGCGGGCGCTCGCAGCCGCAGCGCAACCGGACGCTGGACCAGTTCAAGACCGGCCAGGTCACCGCGCTCGTCGCGACGAACGTGGCGGCACGCGGCATCCATGTGGACGACCTCGACCTGGTCGTGAACGTGGACCCGCCGACGGACCACAAGGACTACCTCCACCGCGGCGGGCGCACGGCGCGTGCCGGGGAGTCCGGCAGCGTCGTCACTCTGGTGCTGCCCGAGGAGAAGCGGGAGATGACCCGGCTGATGGCCGACGCGGGCATCGCCCCGCGGACCACCCGGATCACGTCCAGCGACGAGGAACTCACCCGGATCACCGGGGCCCGTGAGCCCTCCGGCGTCGCGGTCGTCATCGAGGTCCCGCAGCCGACCCCGCCGAAGCAGCGCACGAGGCCGGGCGGGGCCGCGGCGGGTGGCCCCGGCCTCCGCTCGGGCAGCCGCGGCCGTGGTCGCCGCGGTGGTGCCGGACAGGGCGGTGGCGAGGGCCGCGGGGCGGGTGGTTCCGCGCGGGGCGCGGCTGCCGGAGCGGGCAGGGGCGGTTCCGTGCGAGGCGCCGGTACGGGCGCTTCGGGTGGTTCGGCGCGCGGTGCGGCCGCCGGTGGCGGCCGTGGCAGCGGTGCCGGGCGCGGTGGTGCGGCGGGGCGTGGCCGCAGGGCCGCCTGACAGCAGGGACGACGCGTGGTGACGTGGTGACCGGATCCGTTCGGTCACCACTGCGCCCTCTCGCCCGACCGTGCGGCAGGGGGCGCCGTTCGGGGCGATGACCTCGCGGATCGGGCCCGATCCATGGGTGTGCGGTCGGCGGTGGTGCGCGAGGGGGAGACACTCATGGGTGAATCGGCTACCTTTCCGCCAAACATTTGTTAGGTGGGAGGCTGCGGCCTGCCCCGCATCGCCGACAGGGAGATGTGTGATGACCGTCCCCGGCTCCGCCCCCACCCCACCCGACCCCTTCGCTCCCGCACGGCTGGGCCCCCTCACCCTCCGCAACCGCGTCATCAAGTCCGCCACCTTCGAAGGCGTGACCCCCGAGGGCCTGGTCACCGACGAGCTGATCGCCTACCACCGCCGACCCGCTGCTGGCGGCGTGGGCATGACCACCGTCGCGTACTGCGCCGTCTCGCCCGAGGGGCGCACCGGGCGCCACCAGATCTGGATGCGCCCCGAAGCCGTGCCGGGACTGCGCAGGCTGACCGATGCCGTGCACCGTGAGGGAGCCGCCGTCAGCGCTCAGATCGGTCACGCGGGCCCGGTCGCCGACGCCCGTTCCAACCGGCTCCCGGCCCTGGCCCCCGGCCGGTTCCTGAGCCCGCTCGGCATGCGGATGACCCGGGCGGCCACCGTCGAGGACATCGCCCGCGTCACCCGTGCCCATGCCACCGCTGCCCGGATCGCCGTCGAGTCCGGATTCGACGCGGTCGAGATGCACTTCGGCCACAACTACCTGGCCAGTTCGTTCCTCAGTCGCCGCCTCAACCACCGCGACGACGCCTACGGGGGCAGCCTCGCCAACCGTGCCAGGGTCGCCCTCGGTATCGCCCGAGCCGTTCGCGACGAGGTCGGCGACACGATCGCCGTCACCGCCAAACTCAACATGGACGACGGGGTGCCCGGCGGCTTCTGGCTCGACGAGAGCCTCCGGGTCGCCCGCCGGCTCCAGGAGGAAGGAACGGTCGACGCCCTCGAACTGACCGCCGGCAGTTCCCTGCTCAACCCGATGTATCTGTTCCGTGGCGAGGCGCCGCTCTCCGAGTTCGCCGCTGTCTTCCCCCGGCCGATACGTCTGGGAATACGCCTCGCCGGCGGCCGATTCCTGCACGCGTACCCCTACGAGGAGGCGTTCCTGCTGCCTTCGGCCCGTCAGTTCAGGGCCGCGCTGAGCCTTCCGTTGATCCTGCTCGGCGGCATCACCCGCCGGGCGACCGTCGAACAGGCCATGGCGGAGGGCTTCGAGTACGTGGCCATGGCCCGCGCGCTCCTGCGCGAACCGGACCTGGTGAACCGCATGGTCGAGGACCGTGACGTACGGTCCCTGTGCATCCACTGCAACAAGTGCATGCCGACCATCTACACCGGCACCCACTGCCCACTGGTCGGGCCCCTTGCCGGACCGTCCGCGCCACCCCTCACGGGGGACGGAGCGCGGTCTCTTCCGGACGCTTCCTGAGCACCGCGTCCGCCCCGTGCCGCACCGGCCCTGCCGCCCGCGCGGTGGTGGTTCAGGTGTCGCAGTCCAGGACCGTCCGGCACAGCCCGCACCGGGCCCGCACCCGGCCGCGTACCGGAACGCGGATGCGCTGGTGGCAGCTCGGGCAGCCGAACGAGACCCGCAGTCCCTGCGGGCCGTGCTCGAAGGCGTACGGGGTGCCGGAGCCCCGGGCCGCCTCCGCGCCGGGGTGGTCCCGGGCGTACCGCCGGTCCTTGGCGTAACGGTGACGGCCCGCCCAGCCGGCGGCGGTGAGGGGCGGCTGCCGGCTGTCGCGGAGGGCCTGGGCGCGGCCCTCCGTGTAGGCCGTGTACGCCTGCGGGCTCGTGAACCACGGAGAGGGGTCCTCGTCGAAGGCGAACGCCCGCTTGGCGAGGACGTATCCGAACTCCTCCGGGGTGAGGTAGCCGAGCTTCTGGCTGGAGACCGCGTCCTCGCGGAAGGCGTCCAGCAGCAGCCAGCCCGCGCCCAGGTAGGTCGTCACGGTGTCGGTGAGGATCTCGTTGGCGGGCGTTCCGGGGAACTCCAGGCCGAGGCGGTGCAGCAGCACGTGCGTGACCTCGTGCGAGAGCGCGGCGCCGATGTCCCTGCGATGGGTGCGGAAGCGGTCGTTGAGCTCGATGAAGTACTCGGGACCCGCGGCGAGTTCGATGCCGGCGGCGTGCTCCATCGTGCGGAAGCCGACGATCATCCGGGCGTCCGGCAGATGCAGATGCCGGACCACGGCCCGCGCCACCCGCTGGGCGCCGAGGTACAGATCGTCCTGGTCGCAGAAGGCGACATCGGCAGGGGCGAGGCTCGTGGCGTAACCGCGTACGCCGTCGTACGACAACCTCCGGTACAGGGCCGTGATCGCCGACCGGACGGTGTCGAGATGCGGGAATCCATGGACCACCGGACTCGCGCCGCCCCGGCCGCGGTCCCGGCTGTTGTCCGTCACGCTCCCACCCCCGTCCGTGACGCTCGGCCGGTCCCCACTGTAGCCGCATCGGAATAGGTGATCTTGGCTGAAAAGGGAACCTTGTGGGAGCCGTGATCATTTCCCGATAATCCGAATCATGTCTTTGTCGGGAGCATGACCAACGGATGTCTGTGTCCGTGGCCGGGCGCCGTGCGAGGACATATGCACCCCCCACAAGAACCCCCCACGAAAGAAGGCAGTCCGTTGAAGCAGCTTCTGCGCGCCGTGAAGAGATGCTCCGTCATAGCCGCCGTGGTCCTGGCAGCCGTCAGTCTCCAGCCCGCCGGAGCCTCCGCGGCCCCCGCCCCGGTCGTCGGCGGAACCCGCGCCGCCCAGGGTGAGTTCCCGTTCATGGTCCGGCTCTCGATGGGCTGTGGCGGCGCTCTCTACGCCAAGGACATCGTCCTCACCGCCGCGCACTGCGTGGACGGCTCGGGCAGCAACACGTCCATCACCGCCACCGCCGGGGTCGTCGACCTGCAGTCGTCCAGCGCCATCAAGGTCAAGTCCACCAAGGTCCTCCAGGCCCCCGGCTACAACGGTGCGGGCAAGGACTGGGCGCTGATCAAGCTCGCCAAGACCATCGACCTGCCCACCCTGAAGATCGCCACCAACACCACGTACAACAACGGCACCTTCACCATCGCGGGCTGGGGCGCGGCCTCCGAGGGCGGCGCCCAGCAGCGCTATCTCCTCAAGGCCACCGTGCCGTTCGTCTCCGACGCCCAATGCCAGGCCGCGTACGGCAGTGACCTCATCCCCGGCGAGGAGATCTGCGCCGGCCTGATCGACACGGGCGGCGTGGACACCTGCCAGGGCGACTCCGGCGGCCCCATGTTCCGCAAGGACGACGCCGGAGCCTGGATCCAGGTGGGCATCGTCAGCTGGGGCCAGGGCTGCGCGGAGCCCGGCTACCCCGGCGTGTACAGCGAGGTCTCGACGTTCGCCGCCGACATCGCGTCCGCGGCGGCCACGCTCTGACCCCGGTCCCGGGCCGGGCGCCCGCCGCCGAGGCCGGTACCTGACTCACACCCGGACATCCCCGGGGGTGCCCGTCCGGACGGGCACCCCCGGGCCCAGCTCGGCATACGGCGCACCCGCGCCCTCCAGCTCCAGCACCCACACCTCGTTGGCGCCCTCCCGCAGCACCGGACCCGGGACGTACAGCGTCCGCTGCGGGCCGGCGGACCAGTAGCGCCCCAGGCAGAAGCCGTTCACCCAGACGAACCCGCGGGTCCAGTCCGGCAGTTCGAGCCCCGCGTGGCCGATGCCGCCCACCGCCGTGACCTCGAACGTCCCCCGGAAGAGCCCGGTACGCCCGCCTTCCCCGCCGTCGTCGACGCTCCCGAAAGCAAGTCCGGCCAGCGCGTCCGGCTCCTCGAACGCCTCCAGCCGCAGCGCCCGTGCCCGTACACCGTGCAGGAACTGCCGTTCATGCAGCACCCCGCCCGTGATCCCCTTGGGCTCACCGAGCCGCGGCCCGTAGTTGACGCGCCCCAGCGACTCCACCCACAGTTCGACCTCGGCAGGCCCGGCCACCGGCTCGTCCAGGGTGCCGTCCTCATCGCTCAGCACCCCCTCCCGGACACCGTTCACGTACACCACGGCCCGGTCCCGGAGCCCCGTGACGCCCAGGGTGTACGGACGGCGCGGACCGGGCACCGCGACCTGGTAGCGCACCAGGCCCCGGTCGACACCCAACTCCTCGAAGGTCGGCGGAACACCGGACGGCGCCGACTCCTCGTCGCCCAGCGCCTCCAGCACGGCGGCCAGCGTCGCGTGGTCCGTCAGCCGCGCCCGCACCGGGACGGCCGGCGGGGCGGGCTCGGGCGGAAGCTCCGGAAGCGGCCCGTCCACGTACTCGGCGAGCACCTTGCGGAACAGCCAGAACTTCTCCGTGGGGCGGCCGTACTCGTCGATCGGCGCGTCGTAGTCGTACGACGTCACCGTCGGCAGGAACTCCTGGTCCTGCAGCGGACCGGACCGATTGGCCCCCGCCCATCCGGCGAAGTTCGTCCCGCCGTGCGCCATGTAGATGTTCACCGAGGCCCCGCACTCCAGGATCTCCCGCAGCGCGTCGGCGGCCCGTGCCGGATCCCGTACGACCGGCTCGGCGCCCCAGTGCTCGAACCACCCGCACCAGAACTCCATGCACATCAACGGGCCCTTGGGCTGATGGCGGCGCAGCACCTCGAACGCCTCCCGCGCGCCCGATCCGAAGTTCGCCGTGGCGAGCAGACCCGGCACGGAGCCGCCCGTGAGCATGTGGTCCTCCGGCCCGTCGGAGGTGAACAGCGGCACGGTCACCCCGCGCTCCCGCAGCATCCCGGCCACCTGCCGCAGATAGACCCGGTCGGTGCCGTAACTCCCGTACTCGTTCTCCGCCTGGACCATGATCACGGGGCCGCCGCGCCCGATCTGCCGCTGCACCACCTGCGGCAGCAGCGCGGTGAACCACCGCTCCACGGCACCCAGATACGCCTCGTCACGGGTCCGCACCCGTCGGCCGAAGCGACCCGTCACCCAGGCCGGCAGACCGCCGTTCTCCCACTCGGCACAGATGTACGGTCCCGGGCGCACGATCGCCCACAGCCCGGCCCGCTGCGCCGCGTCCAGGAACCGGCCCAGCGCCGCCACGTCCCGGAACCGGCCGGGCCGCGGCTCATGGAGATTCCACGGCACGTACGTCTCGACACAGTTGAGTCCCATGGCGCGCAGCATCGACAGCCGGTGGTCCCACTGTGCCTCGTGGACCCGGAAATAGTGCAGGGCGCCCGACAGCAGCCGTACGGGCTTCCCGTCGAGCCGGAAGTGGTCGTCCCCCACGGTGAAATCAGCCATCGTGCTCGTACTCTCCTGTGCGTGCGGTCCGCCGGGCCGCGCGCCCCCGGCGGACCGCACGACGGCGCGCACCACGGAGCGGGCGGACCCGGGAGGAATGTTGCAACCCAGCTTCGCCCCCTGGCGTGCGGCCGGTCCATGGACAAAGATCACTGCTGTTTGGACACAATTGTTCGGACCAATGGATGAAAGGGAGGAAGGAAGGCCGATGTACCACACCTGGATGCGCTTCTTCACTCCCAGCCCGCTCCACCACCGGCTGGGCCTCGTCTGTCTGGGCGTGGGACTGCAGCACGGCGCTCTGCCGACGGTCGGCCCGCGCACCCTGGACCACCATGTGGCCGTCGTCATCAACTCCGGCAGCGGCTGGTTCAGCGGCTCCGACGGCCGCCGGGTGCCCGTCGTCGCGCCCAGCCTGATCTGGCTGACCCCCGGCACCCCGCACCACTACGGAGCCGACCCCGGCACCGGTTGGGACGAGAGCTTCGTGGACTTCACCGGCCCCGCCACCGCCACGTACACCGAACTCGGCTACATCGAGCCCGACCGGCCACTCGTCCCGCTCGCCGACACGGCGGGCCCGCGTGCCGCGGTGGGGCGGATGGTACGGGCGGCGCGGCGCGGCAATCCGCTGCTGGAGGTCGAGACCGGCGCCGCCGTCCATGAACTCCTCGTCGCCCTGCGCCGGGCCCGCGCCGATGTCAGCCACGACGGCGACCCGGTCCTGCAGGCCCTCGCCCGCGACGCGTTCCAGCCGCTGTCGGTCGCCGAGCACGCGGCCCGGCACGGCATGACCCCCGCCGAGCTGCGCACGGCGGTGCGCAGGAGCGCGGGCTGCAGCCCCAAGGACTACCTCCTGGGCATCCGGCTCGGCCGAGCCAAGGAACTCCTCGCCGCCACTGACCTGCCGGTCGCCGCGGTCGCCCGGCGTGTGGGGTACGACGATCCGGCGTACTTCTCCCGCCTGTTCGCCCGCCGGGTCGGCGCCGCCCCGGTCCGCTTCCGCGAACAGCAGGGCCGCAGCGTCCCGGGCGGCTGGAGCGACCAGGTCCCGGACCCGGAGCATCCACCGACGATCGCCCCCGCGGGGGGCCCGGCCGTCTGAGCCCGGCCGGGCTCGCGCCCCCCGCGGGACCGGGAGCCCGCCCTCCATCGTGCACCAGGCCGTAAGCTCGCTGACCATGACCACGAGGGACATCGACGAGTCCGTGCGCGCGGAACTGAACCGGCTGCGCGAGAGCATCGACAACATTGACGCCGCTGTTGTCCACATGCTCGCCGAGCGCTTCAAGTGCACCCAGCAGGTCGGCCACCTCAAGGCCGCCCACCAGCTGCCGCCGGCCGATCCGGCCCGCGAGAGCCGGCAGATCGCCCGGCTGAGGCAGCTGGCGGAGAGCGCGCATCTGGATCCGGCCTTCGCGGAGAAGCTGCTGAACTTCATCGTGGCGGAAGTCATCCGCCATCACGAGCGGATCGCGGAGGAGTCGGCGACGAACGGGGAGACGTCGTGAGCGCCGTGGGCCGGCTGCGGAGCATCCTCCGCCGGCCTCGGTCGCCGCGGACGACGCGGCCCCGCGAGGTCTTCGGCCGGTGGTCCCTCGGCGCCGGCCGATCAGCGAGGTGAACGCAGGCCCGTGATCATCATGTGGATCAGCAGGTCGTAGCTCTCGTCCAGTTTCTCCGGCAGTCCGAAGGCGTCCTCGGTCTCCAGAACCGCGAAGCCGTGGACGGCCGCTCGCAGGCAGCGGGCCGCGTGGATCGCCGCGGAGTCGGCCATTCCATAGGCACGGAAGGTGGCGAGCATGATGTTGATCAGTCGCGCCCCGGCCTCGGCCGTGTGCGGCTCGGGTGTCTGGACGAGTGCCGAGTAGCGGTGCGGGTGGTGCAGCGCGTAGTGCCGCCAGGCCACCATGAGCGCGCGGATCGCCTCGTCGGCCGAACGCCCCAGCACGGCCTCGCCCACCTGGTCCGCGATCTCGTTCATGATGCGCGCCGACATGAGGTCGCGCAGCTCGGCCAGGTTGCGCACGTGCTTGTAGAGGGACGGGGTGGCGACGCCCGCCCGGTCGGCCACCGCCGACAGGGTCAGCGCGGCGCAGCCCTTCTCGTCGATGGCCACCAGCGCGACATCGACGACGGCATCCGTGGTGAGCGCTGCCCTAGCCACGCGCGCCCACCTCGACGAAGGCCAGGACGGCCGCGACGACCTCGTCCGGGAACTGGACGTGCGCGTAGTGACCGGCGCCCTCGATCATCACGAGCCGGCCGAGCCCCGCGGGGATCTCGGCCACGATGCCCTCGCCCTCGGCCCGGGGGTCGGCCCAGTCGGGGTCGAGCGTGCCCTCGATGACCAGAACGGGGCACCGGACGGCGCCGAGGAACGCACCGGCGTCCGTGGGCGCGGACATGCCCATCCTGCTGACGACGGCCATCCGGCCCGGCCTGCGCAGGTCGGTCTCCAGAGCGGCGACATGGTCGGCGTAGCCGGTGGGCTTGACGCCCGGATAGGCGTGTTCGAGGTAGCGCTTCCACAGCCCGACGCTGCGCAGCAGGCCGGCGCCCATCAGCAGGATCATGCCCTTGCGGTAGCGGGCGTGGGACAGCAGGGCGCGCGGGCTGATCTTCTGCGCGCGGGTGAACGGGCTGATCTCCACGACGGCGCTGACCAGTTCGGGCTCCTGGGCCGCCGCGATGGTGGCGGCGCCGCCGGCGAAGGAGTGGCCCACGATCACGGCGGGGCCGCCCAGGTGCCGGATCACCGCGAGGAGGTCGGCCGCCGCGTCGGTGCGCGTGTAGGAAGCCCAGCCGGCGCTGGACTCACCGTGACCGCGCTGGTCCACGCAGGCGACCCGCCAGCCGGCCGCCACGAACCGGGCGGCCGTGTCCCGGTAGGCCGCTCTGTTGTCGCCCATGCCGTGGGCGAGCACGATCAGCGGGCCCTCGCCGGTCACGTCGTACGCCAGCTGTCCGCCGTCGATCGTCAAGAACTCGGTCATGTCCACCCTCCGGGCTAATTAATGTAGCCCTCAAGCTAATGACATTAGCCGCTCGCGTCAACCGGCGCCGCGATACCGCCCGGAGCCCCGAGCGGACCCCGCAGGACCCCGACCGTCGCCGATCCGACTTCGGAGAACCCGCCTGCGCCCGGTCCACCCCGTACGGCAGCATGGACGCATGTCCGTACTGACGCGCGACGAAGCGCAGACCCGAGCCCAGTTCCTCGACGTACACCGGTACACGATCGATCTCGATCTGACCTGTGGGGAGGAGACCTTCGACTCCCGCACCGTGATCCGGTTCACCGCGACCGCGGCAGGGGACACGTTCGTAGAACTCAAGCCGGCCACCCTGCGCTCGATCAGCCTCGACGGACAGCCTCTCGACCCCGCCGACCTCGTCGAGAACCGCTTCCCGCTCACCGCACTCACCGCCGGTGCGCACGAGCTGCGCATCGACGCCGCCATGCGCTACTCCCGCACCGGCGAAGGCATGCACCGCTTCACCGACCCGACCGACAGCGAAACGTACGTCTACACCCAGCTGTTCATGGAGGACGTCCAGCGCGTCTTCGCCGCGTTCGACCAGCCCGACCTCAAATCCGTCTTCGAACTCACCGTCACCGCACCCGAAAGCTGGACCGTCCTCGGCAACGGCATCTCCGAGCACCGGGGCGACGGCCGCTGGACCCTGGCCGCCACCCCGCCGATCTCCACCTATCTCGTCGCCGTCGCCGCAGGCCCCTGGCACTCCGTGACAACCGAACACGCCGGACTGCCCTTCGGCATCCACTGCCGCCGCTCACTGGCCCCGTACCTCGACGCGGACGCCGACGAGATCCTCGACATCACCCGCGCCTGCTTCGACCGCTTCCACGAGAAATTCGACGAGCCCTACCCCTTCGACTCCTACGACCAGGCCTTCGTCCCCGAATTCAACGCGGGCGCCATGGAGAACCCCGGACTCGTCACCTTCCGCGACGAGTTCGTCTACCGCTCCGCCGTCACCGACACCGAGCGCCAGACCCGCGGCATGGTCATCGCCCACGAAATGGCCCACATGTGGTTCGGCGACCTCGTCACCCTCGCCTGGTGGGACGACATCTGGCTCAACGAGTCCTTCGCCGAGTACATGGGCTACCAGACCCTCGCCGAAGCCACCCGCTACACCGACACCTGGGTCGACTTCGGCGTCGCCCGCAAGGGCTGGGGCTACGACGCCGACCAGCGTCCCTCCACCCACCCCGTCGCCCCCGACCCGGCCGCCGTCCCCGACACCGCGTCCGCGATGCTCAACTTCGACGGCATCTCCTACGCCAAGGGCGCCTCCGCACTGCGCCAACTCGTGGCCTGGCTCGGGGAGAAGGACTTCCTGGCCGGCATCAACACCCACTTCGCCCGCCACAGGTTCGCCAACGCCACCCTCGCCGACTTCATCGACAACCTCGCATCGGCGACCGACCGCGACGTCCACGCCTGGGCCGAAGCCTGGCTGCGCACCACCGGAGTCGACACCCTCACCCCCCAGGTCGAGGAGTCCGCCGGCACCTGGTCCCTCACCATCGACCACGCCGGCAGCCGCCCCCACCGCATCGCCGTCGGCGCGTACGACCACGCCCCCGACGCCCACTCCGGCCCCGACCGCCTCGTCCTGCGCGACCGGTTCGAGATCGACGTCCCGCAGAACGGCACGGCCAAGGATCTGCCCGGCCGCCGCCCCGCCCTCGTCGTCCTCAACGACGGCGACCTCAGCTACGCCAAGGTCCGCCTCGACGCCGCTTCCTGGGACACCGCCGTACGCGACCTGTCCGGCATCCCCGACGCGCTGACCCGCGCCGTCGTCTGGAACGCCGCCCGCGACATGGTCCGCGACGGCGAACTCGCCCCCACCGCCTACCTCGACGCCGCCCGTGCACACCTCCCGCACGAGACCGACCTCGCCCTCGCCCAAGGCGTACTCGCCTTCGCCGGCGCCCACATCGCCGACCGCTACCTCAGCCCCGAAAAGCGCCCCGCCGCCCTCGCCACCCTCACCGCCCTGTGCCGCGACCTCGTCCGCCGCACCGAGGACGGCCACAACCCCGGCCTGCGCCTCATCGCCGTACGCCACCTCATCGACGCCGCCACCCAGCCCGACACCATCCAGGACTGGCTCGGCAACGGCACCGTACCCGGCGGACCCGAACTCGACCCCGAACTGCGCTGGCGCATCCTCACCCGCCTCGCCGTCCTCGGCGCCACCGACGAAACCGCCATCGCCGCGGAACTCGAACAGGACCCCAGCGCCACCGGACAGGAAGGCGCCGCCCGCTGCCGGGCCGCCCTCCCCACCCCCGAGGCCAAGGCCGCCGCCTGGGACGCCCTGTTCAACGACGACACCCTCTCCAACTACCTCTTCACCGCCACCGCCCAGGGCTTCTGGCAGCCCGAACAGGCCCACCTCGTACAGGACTACGTGCCCCGCTACTACCCCGAGGCCACCCGGCTCGCCGCCCGCCGCGGCCCCGCCATCGCCGACGCCGCGGGCCGCTACGCCTTCCCCGCGTACGCCGTCGACGCCGACAGCCTCCACCTCGGCGAACAGGCGCTGAACGACAAGACCCCCATCCCGGCACTGCGCCGCAAGCTCATCGACCAGATCGACGACCTGCGCCGCGCCCTCGCCGTACGCGACGCCCACTGACCCCCTCCCGCAGACCCGCACCACCCCGGGGCCCGCACCACACCGACCCCAGGGCACACCACCCGTGCCCGGCGCCACACCCACCACACAGGAGGCGCCGGGCACACCCGTACCCGGCGCCACACCCATACCACCGGAACCCCCGACAACAGCCCCCCGCTCCCTCCACATCCCCCTTTCGAGTTCAGATCACCGAGCTCCGCGGCCGCGCACCCGAAAACCCGGACAAGCTGACACGTCCACCCATGCGCATCCGAAGGGCCCCGCCGCCATGCCCACCCCACCCCTCGCCGGCTCCACCACCGGCCCCGCCGCCCTGCGCCCCCTCATCGACACCGTCCTCACCGCACTCCACGACGGCGCCCACCGACGCGACGGCCCCCTCCCCGCAGGCGGACCCGACGCCGTCACCCCCAGGATGCGCACCGCCACCCACCCCGCCATCCCCGACCACGGCACCGGCGCCCACGACGCCCTGCGCACCCTCATCAGCGCCCTCGCCGAAGGCGCCGCAGACCCCGCACACCCCCTCTGCGCAGCCCACCTCCACACCCCGCCGCTCGCCCTCGCCGCCGCCGCGGACCTCGCAGCCTCCGCCCTCAACCCCTCCATGGACTCCTGGGACCAGGCCCCCGCCGCCTCCGCACTCGAAGCCGACATCACCGCCGCACTCGCCACCGAGATCTACCCCCACCACCCCACACCCGACGCACTCATCACCACCGGCGGCACCGAAGCCAACCAACTCGCCCTGCTCCTCGCCCGCGAACGCAACGGCCCCGTGCAAACCATCCGCGCCGCCAACGCCCACCACAGCATCACCCGCGCCGCCTGGCTCCTCGGACTCCCCGAACCCGTCGTCATCCCCGCCCCCGCCGGCGTCATGGACCTCGCCGCACTCGACGAAGCCCTCACCGAACACCAACGCCCCCTGCTCGTCACCGCCACCGCGGGCACCACCGACACCGGCCGGATCGACCCCCTCGCCGACATCGCCGACCTCTGCGCCACCCACGGCGCCGAACTCCACATCGACGCCGCGTACGGCGGCCCCCTCCTCTTCAGCCCCACACACCGCAGCAAGGTCCATGGCCTCGACCGCGCCCACAGCGTCACCCTCGACCTGCACAAACTCGGCTGGCAACCCGCATCCGCAGGCATCCTCGCCGTCCCCGACCGCACCCACCTCGACACACTCCACCACCACGCCCCCTACCTCAACGCCGACGACGACACCGAAGCCGGCCTCCCCGACCTCCTCGGCCGCTCCCTGCGCACCACCCGCCGCCCCGACGCCCTGAAGATCGCCGTCACCCTCCAAGCCCTCGGCCGCACCGGACTCGCCGACCTCATCGACCGCACCATCACCGCCGCCCACCACCTCGCCGACCTCATCGCCGAAACCCCCACCCTCGACCTCTACGAGCGCCCCACCATCAGCACCGTCCTCTTCCGCCCCACCGACGCCGACGACCGCACCGTCGCCACCATCCGCCGCACCCTCCTCACCCGAGGCCACGCCGTCCTCGGCCGCGCCCGCACCGACGACCGCCTCTGGCTCAAAGCCACCCTCCTCAACCCGCACACCACCCCCGACGACCTCCGCACACTCCTCGACCTCGTCGACCGACTCACCCACGACCTCGCGGAAGGCAACACCCCCCGATGACCGACCTGCCCACCCCCGAGAACGGCCGCCCCCACGACCTCGTCGGCATCGGCATCGGCCCCTTCAACCTCTCCCTCGCCGCCCTCGCCCACGGCATCCCCGGCACCCCCCACCCCCTCACCACAGCCTTCTACGAACAACGCCCCGCCTTCCACTGGCACCCCGGCCTCCTCATCGACGGAGCCAGCCTCCAAGTCCCCTTCCTCGCCGACCTCGTCACCCTCGCCGACCCCGCGAGCCCCTGGACCTTCCTCAACTACCTGCGCAGCCGCGACCGGCTCTTCCCCTTCTACTTCGCCGAGCGCTTCCACATCCAACGCGCCGAATACGACGCCTACTGCCGCTGGGTCACCGACCAGCTCCCCGGACTCCACTTCAGCCACCAGGTCGACGCCGTCCGCTGGAACAACGAACGCGGCCTCTTCGAAATCGACTTCACCCAACTCGACCACGACGGCGAAGCCGAAGCACTCGGCCGCGCCCACACCCGCCACATCGCGCTCGGAATCGGCACCGAGCCCTACGTCCCCGAACCCCTCAGACCCCTCACCGAAGCCGAATCCGTCCCCGTCATCCACTCCGCCGACTACCTCCGACACCGCGACCGACTCCTCGACGCCGAACACATCACCGTCATCGGATCAGGACAGTCCGGCGCCGAGATCTTCCTCGACCTGCTGCGCGCCCGCCCCACAGGGCACGAAAAGCTCCACTGGCTCGCCCGCACCCAGGCCTTCGCCCCCATGGAGTACTCCAAACTCGGCCTGGAACACTTCACCCCCGACTACAGCCGCTACTTCCACGCGCTCCCCGAATCCGTACGCGACGAACTCGTCCCCCACCAATGGCAGCTCCACAAAGGCATCGACGCCGACACCATCGCCGCCATCCACGACGAGCTCTACCGCCGCACCCTCCACGGCGGCTGGCCCGACACCACCCTCACCCCCGGAGTCTCCGTCCGCACCGCAGGACGCGTCGCCAACACCCGCATCGAACTCCACCTCGAACACACCCAGCAGAACACCCGCTCCCGCCTCACCACCGACGCCGTCGTCCTCGCCACCGGCTACCGCGAACGCCCACTCGACCGCATCCTCAGCGGCCTCGACCCCTACATGCGCCGCGACGCCTCCGCACGCCCCCGCATCGACGACAGCTTCCGCCTCGTCCTCGACCCCACCGTCACCGGCAACGTCTACGTACAGAACGCCGAACGCCACACCCACGGCGTCGGAGCCCCCGACCTCGGACTCGCCGCCTGGCGCAGCGCCACCATCCTCAACAACCTCACCGGCACCAACGCCTACCCCCTCCCCGAACGCACCGCCTTCACCACCTTCGGTCTCACACCCCGGGGCTCACACATCCCCACACCCCACAACCCCGACCTCATCCCCCTCGCCCAGGGGAACTGAAACCGGCCACACCCACGCAGACAGCAAGCGGCCGCCCCCTCCCGAAGGAGAGGACGGCCACCGACCACAGAGCGAGTGCCCACGGCCACTCGTTCGGATCACGCCGGGCGCGATCCGAACGAAAAGCCCTAGAACACCGGCTTACCCTCCCGCGTCAACCGCCAGTCCACCGAAGCGAACTGCGCCACGTCCACCGAACCCTTCGCCTGCACCCAGGCGATGATCGTGTTACGGATCTCCTCCGAATTCGCCCACAACTGCTTGGCACCCGCCACATGCGGGAAGTTGCCACCGCCACTCGCCCGATAGTTGTTCACCGCCAGCACGAACTGAGCCGCCGGATCGATCGGCTTCCCCTCGAACGACAGATTCACGATCCGAGAACCGTTCGGCTTCGCGATGTCGATGTCATACGTCAGCCCCGACACCGCGTCGTAGTTGTAGTCCGGAGTGTTGTCCGCGTTCGTCAGCTTCGCCGTGTCCACCGGAGCACCGGCCGCCGTCTGCACGTAGTACCGGGCCGAGAACTCCAGATAGTCCTTGATCTGCGCCCCGGTCAGCAGCCGCGCCTCAAGGGTGTTCTCGAACGGATACAGCCCCGCCGCGTCCTTGATCGTCACATTCCCGGCCGGGATCTGCGCCGTACGCGAGAAACAGGACGCCTGCGAGAGAACAGGAAGCGCCGCGTACGCACCGCCGGCCAGCGCCGCCTTCACCGTCTCCGCCTGGACGACATTGATCAGATCGATGATCGGCTCGTCCTTCCAGGCCGCCTCCGCCGTCGTCATCGCCGCCGTGGACGTGCCGATGACCTGATTGACGTACGCCACGACCTTCCTGTGCTCGTCCATGAGCAGCTTCGTGATCTTCGGGTCCTCCGCCACGGTGTTGGAGTTCAGCACCTGCGAACCCGCCTTCTCCACCACCCAACGACCCTTCTCCCACACCAGATCGAAGTCGAACAGCGTCAGCCGCTGCCCCCACTTCAACGGCTCGGAGAGCACCACCTTCTTACCGGTCTGCTTGTTCTCCACGAAGTACTCGGGGATCTCCAGATGCGCGTGCCCGACCAGAATCGCGTCGATACCCGGCACCTGCTCCGCCACCAGACCGGCCGCGTTCTCGACGTACGGGACCTGATCACCGTACGACGACGTACCGCTGGTGCCCGAGTGCGCCGAGACGATCACGACATCCGCACCCATGGAACGCAGCCGCGGCACGAACTTCGCCGCCTGCTCCTCCAGGCCGGGGAACACCATCTTCCCGCTGACGTTCGCCTTGTCCCAGATGGCGATACCCGGGTTGGTCAGACCCAGAATCGCGACCTTCACATCCGGACCGTGCGGAGTACGCATCTTCTTGATCACATAAGGGGCGAACGCCGGCCGCAGCGTCTTCGCGTCCAGCGCGTTCGCACCCAGCAGCGGGAAGTCGCACTGCTCCTCGAACTTCCGCAGCACCGGGATGCCGTAGTTGAACTCGTGATTGCCGAGCGCCGCGGCGTCATATCCGATCGCGTTCATCGCCTGCGCCATCGGATGCACCGGACCGCGCTTGGCCGTGATCGGGTCGATCTTGGCGTAGTAGTACGACAACTGGGTGCCCTGGATCGTGTCACCCGCATCGATCATCAGGGTGTTGTGGCGGCCCTTCTCACGACGCACCTGGTCCACCAGAGTGGAGATCTTCGCCAGGCCGACGTCATTGTGCGCTTTGTCGTCGAACTCCTGGTCGGTGAAGTAGTCCCAATTGAAGACATTCCCGTGCAAATCGGTCGTACCCATCACGGTGAACGAGTACCGCTTCGACGGACGCCCATGCCCATGACCCTGATCACGATCGAGGGCCGCGGCAGGCACGGCGGAGCCTCCGGCGATCGCAACACCGGCACCGGCGACCGCCGATGTGCCCAGGAACGTCCTACGGTTCAGCGGCATTTCTACTCCCACATCTCAGTTCTCGCAGTACACAACGCGCGTAGATAATGACCCAGGAGCCACACTCGGCAACACCCCCTGCGGGTTTCGATCTGATGACCACCCGCTGTCCTACCCGGATGCAACAGTGGACACATGACCGACACCCCGCCGCCCTACGGCACCCCCCAACACCCCCGCGTCGCCGTCCGCGGGGAGGCCCGAATCGAAGTCGAGCCCGAGACCGCCCACATCAGCATCACCGTCACCGCCCGCGGAAAGGACCGCCGCACCGCCCTCGAAGACCTCACCCGCCGCAACGCCCACGTCCTCGAACTCGCCCGGTCCTACGGGCCCGCCGTCGAAAAACTCGAAACCGGCGCACTCTCCATCACCCCCGAACTCACCAAACACGGCCGCGACGAAAAAGTCCGCGCCCACCACGGACGCGTCCACGTCACCGTCGTCCTCAACGACTTCACCGCACTGGGCGAATTCACCACCCGCATCGCCGACCTCGACATGACCCGCATCAACGGCCCCTGGTGGGGCCTGCGCCCCGACTCACCCGCCCACGCGAACGCCCGCCGCCAAGCCGTGCACGAAGCCGTCCAACGCGCCCGCGAATACGCCGACGCCCTCGGCGCCCGGCTCACCGCCCTGGTCGAACTCGCCGACCTCGGCGCGGAGAACACCGCCCCGGCGATCCCCATGCCCGCCGCACCCGGCGGCACCCGTGGACGCGCCGCCTACGGCGGAGCGACAACCGAACCGACCGCCCTCGACCTCGACCTCGAACCACAACGCCAAACCGTCCACGCCCAGGTGAACGCCCGCTTCACCATGTCACCTCCACGACTATGAGACGAATGCTCATCCGAGCACCCCGGCGCACAATTCAACACTTGTCAATAACCCTTCATCCAAAGGTCGTTGGGTAGTCACGCGCGGCCAAATCGCTACCCGTAGGTAAAGTCTAGGGTCGAACCATGCGCCGAGCAAAAATCGTTTGCACCCTGGGACCCGCCACCGACACATACGAGCAGATCAAGGCACTGGTCGAAGCGGGAATGGACATCGCCCGCCTCAACCTCAGCCACGGCACCTACGCCGAACACGAAGAGCGATACCGCCACGTGCGCAAGGCCTCCGACGAAACCGGACGCAGCGTCGGCATCCTCGCCGACCTTCAAGGCCCGAAGATCCGCCTCGGACGCTTCCGTGAAGGACCCGTACTCCTTGAACGCGGCGACACCTTCACCATCACCGTCGAACCCATGGAAGGCGACCGCCACACCTGCGGCACCACCTACGACGGCCTCGCCACCGACGTCACCACCGGCGAACGCATCCTCGTCGACGACGGCCGCGTCACCCTCGAAGTCACCGAAGTCGACGGCCCCCGGGTCCACACCACCGTCATCGAAGGCGGCATGGTCTCCGACCACAAGGGCCTCAACCTCCCCGGCGTCGCCGTCTCCGTCCCCGCCCTCTCCGAGAAGGACGTCGAAGACCTCCGCTGGGCCCTGCGCACCGGCGCCGACGTCATCGCCCTGTCCTTCGTGCGCAGCGGCCGCGACATCGAGGACGTCCACCGCATCATGGACGAGGAGGGCCGCCGCCTCCCCGTCATCGCCAAGGTCGAGAAACCCCAGGCCGTCGAGAACATCGACGGCATCGTCGCCGCCTTCGACGGCATCATGGTCGCCCGCGGCGACCTCGGCGTCGAAATGCCCCTGGAACAGGTGCCGATCGTCCAGAAGCGCGCGATCAAACTCGCCAAGCGCAACGCCAAGCCGGTCATCGTCGCCACCCAGATGCTCGACTCGATGATCGACAACTCCCGTCCCACCCGCGCCGAGGCCTCCGACGTCGCCAACGCGGTCATCGACGGCACGGACGCGGTGATGCTCTCCGGCGAGACCAGCGTGGGCAAGTACCCCGTCGAGACGGTCCGCACGATGTCCCGCATCGTCGAGGCCGCCGAGGAGGACATCCTCGCCAAGGGCCTCCCGCCCCTGAACGACCGCAACAAGCCCCGCACCCAGGGCGGCGCGGTGGCCCGCGCGGCGGCCGAGATGGGCGACTTCCTGGGCGCCAAGTTCCTGGTCGCCTTCACTCAGAGCGGCGACACGGTCAGGCGCCTCTCCCGCTACCGCTCACCCATCCCGCTCCTGGCCTTCACCCCGGCCCCGGCCACCCGCTCCCAGTTGAACCTCACCTGGGGCGTCGAGACCTTCCTCGGCCCGCACGTGGAATCGACGGATGCGATGGTGGCCCAGGTCGACGAGGAACTGCTGAAGATCGGCCGCTGCCAGAAGGGCGACACCGTGGTCATCACGGCCGGCTCCCCGCCGGGTGTCCCGGGCTCGACGAACCTGGTCCGGGTGCACCACATCGGCGAGGACGACAGCCTGAAGCAGGTCGGCCCTCAGTAGCTCAGTACTTCGGCCCGACGTGGGCGTCCATGAGCGCGACGGACGCCCGTCGGGCGACGGAGACGTTGTATTTTCTGCCCGCGCGCGTGCAGTGCTTCCACTCGACGCCCAGCTTGTCGAGAGTGTCGGTGTAGAGCTGCCGGATGTCGTCCGAGACGTTGGTGAACCAGTACCTCGGGTACTCGTAGCGCTTCCGTTCGCCCCCGACCGTCCGGGTCGTCCAGTTCACGTTCCGGCAGTCGTCGGAGTGGATGAGTCCCCGGATGAAGTCCCAGGGGTGTGCGCCGACGATTTCCTGCTGCCAAGGTTCGAGAACGATGGGGCGTTCGTGCTTCTTGCCGGGGCCGTGTTGCGGGAAGAGACACCAAAGGTGTTTCGAGCTCATCTTCACTTCGTGGCAGCCTTTCCGGCGGACTCCGCATACGGAGTTCTCAAAAAAGACTGCGCGCATGGCTTCTTCGCACAGATTCATGAGGCCAGGCCACGAGTCGGCGCAGGTGACGGACAGGCTGGGCGTCCGCATGGCCCGGTTCTGGATTATGCGTCCGTCGCCGAGGTAGAGGCCGAGCAGGTATGTATACGCCGACTGATCCAGCTCTCCGTCGCATCGCGGGCAGAAGGAACGATGTGCTCCCGGGACACTCATCGCGTTTGGCGCGGTCCACGTGCTTCCAGTAGCCGATGGTGCCTGCCGGCACGTTCAGCTTCCGCGCCACGTCCGCGTTTCTTGCGCCGCCCCGGAGAAGGACGAGCCCCCTCTGCCGTAGTTCTGGTCCGTGGAAGTTCATACGAACACCATGAGCGACCATTCGCTACTGGGTGCAGCAAAAAGCGGATGTTCACGAGAACGTGAACATCCGCTTTGTCTCACATGTGCCGAGTGCGGGATTCGAACCCGCAAGCCCTTTCGGGCAGATGTGTTTGAGACATCCGTGTATGCCATTCCACCAACCCGGCGAGGCTGCTGCCGGAAAGTCTACCGGGTGACACGCCCGGTCCGCTGCTAGGTAGGCTCGTAGGAGCTGTACCTGCCCTTGGAACGAGGAGTCCCCGTGACCGCCCCCGAGTCGCCCCAGCCCGCCGCCGACGACGACAAGTCGCACGTTCCGCCGCTGACGACCCGCGTCGTCATCGCCGAGGACGAGGCGCTGATCCGTCTCGATCTCAAAGAGATGCTGGAGGAAGAGGGCTACGCGGTCGTCGGCGAGGCGGGCGACGGGCAGAAGGCCGTGGAGCTCGCCCGGGAGCACCGGCCGGACCTGGTCATCCTCGACGTGAAGATGCCGATCCTGGACGGGATCTCCGCGGCGGAGAAGATCGCCGAGGAGTCCATCGCGCCGGTCCTGATGCTCACCGCGTTCTCGCAGCGCGATCTTGTCGAGCGGGCGCGGGACGCCGGGGCGATGGCGTACCTCGTGAAGCCGTTCAGCAAGAGCGACGTGGTGCCGGCCATCGAGATGGCGGTGTCGCGGTTCGCGGAGCTGAAGGCGCTGGAGACGGAGGTCGCCGATCTGGCGCAGCGGCTGGAGACGCGGAAGCTGGTGGATCGGGCGAAGAGCATTCTGCAGACGGATTACGGGCTGTCGGAGCCTGCCGCGTTCCGGTGGATCCAGAAGACGTCGATGGACCGTCGGCTGTCGATGCAGCAGCTTGCCGAGGCGTTGATCGAGGATGCCGAGGAGAAGAAGAGGGCGGCGAAGGACGGCGACCAGTAGGCGCGCACATGGGAGAGGCCCGCACCCCGGATCGATCGGGGTGCGGGCCTTACTCGTATGGTCGGGCGGGTTCAGTCCTCGCCGAGGTAGGCCTTGCGGACGGACTCGTCGTGGAGGAGGTCCGGTCCGGTGCCGGAGAGGACGATCTTGCCGACCTCCATGACGTGGCCCTGGTCCGCGAGGGAGAGCGCGGCCTGGGCGTTCTGCTCGACCAGCAGGATGGTGGTGCCCTGGGCCTTGAGTTCGACGATGGTCTCCATGATCTTCTGCATCATGATCGGGGAGAGGCCCATGGAGGGCTCGTCGAGCATCAGGAGCTTGGGCCGGCACATGAGGGCCCTGCCCATGGCGAGCATCTGCTGTTCGCCGCCCGAGAGGGTTCCGGCGGCCTGTTTGCGGCGTTCCCCGAGGATGGGGAAGAGGTCGTAGGCGCGCTGGATGTCCTTCTCGATGCCGGCCTTGTCGTTGCGGAGGTAGGCGCCGAGCTGGAGGTTCTCGGTGATCGTCAGCCGGGGGAAGATGTGGCGTCCCTCGGGGGAGTGGGCGAGGCCCAGGGAGACGATCTTGTGGGCGGGGATGTTGTTGAGGGGTCTGCCGTCGAAGACGATGCTGCCGCCGACGGGCTTGAGGAGCCCGGAGAGGGTGCGCAGGGTGGTGGTCTTGCCCGCACCGTTGGTGCCGATGAGGGTGACGACCTGGCCGGCTTCGACGGTGAAGGAGATGCCCTTGACGGCTTCGATCTTGCCGTAGGCGACGCGGAGATCCTTGACCTCCAGCAGTGCGGTCATCGGGCGTCCTCCTCCTCGGTGCCGGTGGTGCCGGTGGTGCCGGTGGTGCCGGTGGTGCCGGTGTTGTCGGCCGTCTTCGTGGCGCCCGCTTCGGCGGCTTCGACCTCGGCGACCTCTTCGGCGCCGGGGGCGCCTTCGAAGGGGGTGCCGAGGTAGGCGGCGACGACGCGTTCGTCGCTCTGGACGACGTCGGAGGTGCCCTCGACGAGCTTCTCGCCCTGGACGAGGACGGCGACGCGGTCGCAGAGGTTGAAGATGAAGCGCATGTCGTGCTCGATGACGAGGACGGCGATGCCCTGGTCGCGGATGGCGAAGATGAGTTCTTCGGTGACGCGGGTTTCCTGGGGGTTCATGCCGGCGGTGGGCTCGTCCAGGAGGAGGAGTCCGGGGTCGCTGGCCAGTGCGCGGGCGATTTCCAGCTTGCGCTGGTCTCCGTAGGGGAGGTTGCGCGCGAGGTGGTCGGCCTTGTCCTGAAGGCCGATGAACTCCAGGAGTTCCATGGCGCGTTCGCGGCTGGCCTGTTCGGCCCTGGTGAATCCGGGCAGTCGCAGGAGGGCGGACCAGAGGCCTTCCTTGGTCCTGGTGTGGCGTCCGACGAGGACGTTCTCCAGGACGGTCATGTTGGCGAAGAGCCGGATGTTCTGGAAGGTGCGGGCGATGCCTGCCTGGGTGACGAGGTGGGGCTTGGGCGGCAGGACGGTGCCCTTGTAGCTGACCTGGCCCTCGGTGGGGACGTACAGGCCGGTGAGGCAGTTGAAGAAGGTGGTCTTGCCGGCGCCGTTGGGGCCGATCAGGCCGACGATCTCGCCCGCGTTGACGGTGAGGTCGACGTTGCGTACGGCGGTGAGACCGCCGAAGCGCATGGTGACCCCGCCGGCATCGAGGACGGTGGTGGCGGTTTTCGTGGTGGTGGTCATGGTGGTCACGCCCCCGCCTTGGCGATGCCGGCGCCGGTCTCTTCGGACTGCCGTGGTTCCGGTACGTCGGGCTGGTCGGACTCGTGGAATTCGAGTTGCTTCCTGCGGTCGGCGACCAGGCCTTCGGGGCGCAGGCGCATCAGGAGGATGAGTGCGACGCCGAAGAGGAAGAGCTGGTAGTCCTGCATGAACTGCAGCTTGGCCGGGATGAGGTAGAGGAGTGCGGCGCCGACGAGGGGGCCGCTGAGGGTTCCCATGCCGCCGAGGATGACCGCGGCGAGCAGGAACGCGGAGTTCGGCGGTACGGAGCCGGCGAACTGGTACTGCTCGGGTGTCACCGTGTAGTTGACGTGGGCCTGGACGGTTCCGGCGAGTCCGGCGAGGGTGGCGCCGAGGGCGAAGGCGAGCAGCTTGAGCCGGAAGGCGTTGATGCCCATGGCGGTGGCGGCGGTCTCGTCCTCGCGGATGGCGACCCAGGCGCGGCCGATGCGGGATTCTCCGGAGCGGCGGAAGACGAGGACGACGACGGCGGTGAAGACGAGCATCAGCAGGTAGTAGTTGGCGGACCTGCCGAGGGTGAAGCCGAGGATGTCGTGCTTGAGTCCGAAGTCGAATCCGAAGAATTTGAGGTCGGGGATGCTGGGGATGCCCTGGGAGCCGTTGGTGAGGTCGGGTCCGCTGTTGCCGTTGAGGTTGTTCACGGTGAGGCGGAAGATTTCACCGAAGCCGAGGGTGACGATGGCCAGGTAGTCGCCGCGCAGGCGCAGGGTGGGGGCGCCGATGAGGACGCCGAAGACGAGCGAGGCTCCGGCGCCGGTGAGTACGGCGGCCCAGAAGGGGAATTCGACGCCGATGGCCGACATGGTGGAGCCGGAGACCAGGGCGGCGGCGTAGGCGCCGACGCCGAGGAAGGCGACGTATCCGAGGTCGAGGAGTCCGGCGAGGCCGACGACGACGTTGAGGCCGAGTGCCACGGTCGCGAAGATGAGGATGTTGGCGCCGATCAGCGCGTATTCCTCCTTCTGCTGGGTGAACGGGAAGCAGACGGCTGCGACGAGGGCGGCGGCGAGGGTGACGTTGCGGTGTTTCGTCGTCAGTGCGGTGATGCGGGAGACGAGTCCGGCGCGGTGGAGCGCGGTGAACGCGAAGCCGACGGTGATGAGGAAGCCGATGAAGAGTTCGGCGTACCTGGTGTCGACGCCGTAGCTGAAGACGTAGAGCAGCGCGCCGAAGGCGACGGCGATGATGAGGATCTCGGCCCAGGCGGGGAGCGGTTCGGCGCGGCCGGCTGCCGGGGCGCGGAGGCTGTTGCGGAAGCGCTGCCAGGCGGTGGAACTCGTTGCGGTGGTGGGGTGGGGCTGGTCGTCGGGGAGTCCGAGTGCGGCGACGGCGGCGATGAGTGCGCCGATGCCGCTGACCCAGGCGCCGGGTTCCAGGTTGACGATGCCACCGAGGTCGTAGGCGATGGCGCCCATGGTGTAGCCGGTGGTGCCGAAGGTGCCGAGTGCGAGGAGGCGGACGGGGCTGTTGGTGCCGCCGGGGGTGAGCCAGCCGAGGCCTCGGATGCCGTATCCGGAGAGCGCGAAGAGCAGGGTGAGTGCGGCGCTGATGAGGGTGAGGACCTGGAGGCCGCCGGGGTAGCCGGTGACGGTGAGGTCGCCGGGGAATTCGCTGGTCCAGGTCCAGGCGAGGAAGGTGCCGGCGAGCGCGAGAGCGGCGCCTGCGAGGGTGCCGATGCGGGCCGCGGCTGCGGGGACCGGGAGAAGGGGGGCGGGTTCGGGCGTGGTGGTCTGGTTGGTGGTCATCCGTATCACGCCCGATCCGCGACGCGTTCGCCGAGCAGGCCCTGGGGGCGGAGCAGCAGGACGATGATGAGGAGGACGAAGGCCCATACGTCCTTCCAGGCGCCGCCGCCGAAGAGTTCCATGCCGGGGACGTTGCTCATGTAGCCGGTGGCGAGGGATTCGGCGACGCCGAGTACGACTCCGCCGAGCATGGCGCCGTAGATGTTGCCGATGCCGCCGAGGACGGCTGCGGTGAAGGCTTTGAGGCCCATGATGAAGCCCATTTTGAAGCCGATCTGGCCGTTCTTGAGCCCGTAGGCGACGGCGGCGACGGCGGCGAACGCGGCACCGATGGCGAAGGCCATGACGATGATGCGGTCGGTGTTGATGCCCATGAGCTTGGCGGTGTCGGGGTCCTGGCTGGTGGCTTGCATGCCGCGGCCGGAGCGGGTCTTGGAGACGAAGAGGCCGAGGGCGAGCATGCAGATGGGTGCGGTGATGAGGACGAAGAGGTCACCGCGTTGGATGTGGGCGCCGAAGATGTCGATCGCTTCGCCCTTGAACTGGGGGAAGGAGCGGTCCTTCTTGGCGTCGGGGTACCACTTCCAGATGGCCTGCTGGAGTGCGAGGGAGAGTCCGATCGCGGTGATCAGTGGGGCCAGTCTGGGTGCGTTGCGCAGGGGCCGGTAGGCGAAGCGTTCGGCGGCGGCGCTGACGGCGACGGAGCATATGACGCCGCCGATGATCATGAGTGGGATGATCGCGAGGAGGGAGACACCGGCCGGCATCCAGAGGTACACGGTGAGAGCTCCGAAGCCTCCGATCATGAAGATCTCGCCGTGGGCGAAGTTGATGAGCTGGATGATTCCGTAGACCATCGTGTAGCCGATCGCGATGAGACCGTACATCGCGCCGAGGATGAGTCCATTGGCCAGCTGTTGCGGCAGTTCGTTCACCGCAGGGCCTCCGTGGAGTGGTTCGGATATGGCACCGCGCGGGAGCGCTGGTGGCGCTCCCGCGCGGTCTGGTGTGTCAGCGAGGTGTGACCGGGAGCTTGGTCACGGCTTGTAGGCCTCGCTGAGCTTGGACGTCCACTTGCCGCCGTCGACCTGGTAGGCGGTCATCATGGTGTTGGTGGTGTCGCCGAATTCGTCGAAGGAGACGGGGCCGGTGACGCCGTCGAACTTGACCTTGCTCATGGCGTCGAGGACCTTGGCGCGGAGGTCGTCGGGGACCTTGCCGTTGTTGTCGGCGACGGCGAGCTTGACGGCCTCGATGATCGACCAGGTGGCGTCGTAGGTGCCGCCGCCGTAGGCCTCGTAGGCGTCCTTGTATCCGGCCGTCTTGTAGTCCGCGATGAACTTCTTGGCGGAGTCGAGTTCTTCGACGGGCTTGCCGACGGAGGTGGCGATGTCGCCCTGGGCCTTCTTGTTGAGCTTGATGAAGTCGGCGCTGTACATGCCGTCGCCGCCCATGAGGGGGATCTGGACGCTGTCCTTGAGCTGCTGGCTCAGGGGTGCGCCGGCGGGGTACTCGCCGCCGTAGTAGACGGCCTTGGCGCCGGACTTCTTGACCTTGGTGACGACGGCGTTGAAGTCGCGGTCGTCGGGGTTGACGTGGTCGGTGCCGACGATCTTGCCGCCGAGGGTGGTGAAGGTGTTCTTGAAGGAGGCGGCGAGACCGGCGCCGTAGGGCTTCTGGTCGTCGATGAGGTAGACCTGCTTGATCTTCGCGTTGTTGAAGAGGTACTTCGCGGCGAAGGCGCCCTGGATCTGGTCCGTGGTGGCGGTGCGGAAGTAGGTCTTGAAGGGGCGCTTCTTGTCGCCGGTCTTCCAGTTCTCGCCCTGGGTGAGCTCGGTGCCGGTGTTGGCGGGGGAGACCTGGGTGAGGCCGGCGTCGTTGAGCGGCTTCTGCATCGACTGGGAGACGCCGGAGTTCAGCGGGCCGACGACGCCGACGACGGTGTCGTCGTCGATGAACTTCTGGGCGTTCTGCTGGCCGACGGAGGGCTGTGCCTGGTCGTCGAGCGGCTTGACCTCGAACTTGATGCCGGGGACGGTCTTGTCCTTGTTGGCCGTCTTGGCGGCGAGGTCCGCGGAGTTCTTGATGCCGAGACCGAGGGCGGACAGGTCGCCGGTGATGGGCGCGTCGACGCCGATGACGACGGTCCGGGTGTCGCCGCTGCTGCTGTTGTTGCTGTCGTCGCGCGACCCGCAGGCGGTGAGTGTCAGTGCTCCGGTGGTGAGCACTGTGGTGAGGATGAGCAACGAACGGTGTCGCACGAAAGGTCCTTTCCCTGGCGCGGCCTCCTCTGCTTGAGGTGCCGTGTCGTTCGCCGGGCCGTACTGGTTGGTACAGGGCCGTGCTGCAGACGCGCCCGGCGGCGCGGTGACTGGCGGTGACTCTAGGCGCAGGTGTGGTGGTCCGGGATGGGTCCGCCGCAGGATGTGACTGTCTTGTTATGCCCTTGAGGAAGGCTTGAGGTGGCTGTGCGGACATGTACGGCTTTTTACCGGTCGGCGAAGTGACCGCATTCTGAGAACGCGCAGCTCTGCTAAGGGGCTTGAGCCGATCTTGCTGCTGTCGCGCAATGGGGGCCGGAGGGGGGCCCGTGAGGGCGCGGCGAGGCGCCCGGCGGCGGGAGGCCGGGGTCGGGGTGCTGCGTGAAAGCGTGTGCACATTGCACGCTTGTTACGCAGTGTTACATCTGGCGTGGTGTGGTCGACGCGGTGTTGTCTGTGCGGAATGCGGTGAGGCGTGGCTGGAGTGCCGAGTGGGCCACACAACGATCAGCGTGGTCAAGGAAGTTGAATGGTTCGGTTGCTCAACTGTGCGCCCCGTGGCGGTGGTTGGGGTGGCAAATGCCACTGCCCGGCCGGATTGTGTTCCGGCCGGGCAGCGGTGTCGGTGTCGGGGTGCGGCGTGTTTCGGCGGGTCAGACGGCCTCGGCCCGCGGTGCGTCGCGGAGCATGCAGGTGAGGCGGGCGGTGCAGACCCGCTTGTCGTGCTCGTCGGTGATGACGATCTCGTAGGTGGCGGTGGAGCGGCCGCGGTGTACGGGGGTGGCGACGCCCGTGACGAGGCCGCTGCGTACCCCTCGGTGATGGGTGCAGTTCAGGTCGACGCCGACGGCGAGCTTGGTGGCGCCGCCGTGGAGCATGGAGCCGATCGAGCCGAGGGTCTCGGCGAGGACGGCGGAGGCGCCGCCGTGGAGCAGTCCGTACGGCTGGGTGTTGCCCTCGACGGGCATCGTCCCGACGACGCGGTCCGCGGAGGCCTCGACGATCGTGACTCCCATGCGCTCGCCGAGGTGGCCGGCGGAGAAGAGGGCGGGCAGATCGACGCCGAGTGCGGCGTACTCGTCGATGATCTCCTGGGGGAACTTGGGTGCGGTGTGCTCGCCCATGGGTCCGGCTCCGATCGTCCGATTCATAGCTTTATCGCTGTGTGCATCGTTCTTATCAGACGACTGAGCGAACGCTTAGTGGGTTCTGGGTACGGATTCCCCCGGCCGTTCTGCCCCGGCCGTTCTACCGTCGGCCGTGCTGCTCCTGGACGTTCTCCCCGTGGGCGTTCCGACCCTGGACGTTCTCGAAGCGGACGACCACGGACTTGCTGGCAGGGGTGTTGCTGGTGTCGGCCGTCGAGCCGAGGGGGACCAGCACGTTGGTCTCCGGGTAGTAGGCGGCCGCGCAGCCCCGGGCGGTCGGGTAGTGCACGATGCGGAAGCCGGGGGCGCGGCGTTCCACGCCGTCCTTCCATTCGCTGACGAGGTCGGTGTACGCGCCGTCGGCGAGGCCGAGGGCGCGGGCGTCGTCGGGGTTGACCAGGACGACGCGGCGACCGCCTTTGATGCCGCGGTAGCGGTCGTCGAGGCCGTAGATCGTGGTGTTGTACTGGTCGTGCGAGCGCAGGGTCTGCAACAGCAGCCTGCCTTCGGGGAGTTCGGGGTATTCCACGGGGGCGGCGGTGAAGTTGGCCCTGCCGGTCGCGGTGGGGAAGCGGCGCTCGTCGCGGGGGGCGTGCGGGAGGGTGAAGCCGCCGGGTGCGGCGACGCGGGCGTTGAAGTTCTCGAAGCCGGGGACGACGCGGGAGATGCGGTCGCGGATCGTCGCGTAGTCCTTCTCGAACTCCTCCCAGGGGGTGGCCGATCCGGGGCCGAGGACGGCGCGCGCGAGGCGGGCGACGATGGCGGGCTCGGAGAGCAGGTGGGGGCTCGCCGGGGCGAGGTTGCCGCGCGAGGCGTGGACCATGCTCATGGAGTCCTCGACCGTGACGAACTGCTTGCCGCTCGCCTGGACGTCCTTGTCGGTACGGCCCAGCGTGGGCAGGATCAGCGCGCGGATGCCGGTCACGGCGTGCGAGCGGTTGAGCTTGGTGGAGACATGGACGGTGAGGCGGGCGCGGCGCATCGCGGCCTCGGTGACCTCCGTGTCGGGGGTGGCTGCGACGAAGTTGCCGCCCATGGCGAAGAAGACCTTGGCGTCGCCGTCGCGCAGTGCCTGGATGGAGCGTACGACGTCGTAGCCGTGGTGGCGCGGTGAGGTGATCGAGAATTCCTTGTCGAGTGCGTCGAGGAATTCGGGCGAGGGCCGTTCGAAGATGCCCATGGTGCGGTCGCCCTGGACGTTGGAGTGGCCGCGGACGGGGCAGACCCCGGCGCCGGGGCGGCCGATGTTGCCGCGCAGCAGCAGGAAGTTGACGACTTCTCGGATGGTCGGCACGGAGTGCTTGTGCTGGGTGAGGCCCATGGCCCAGCACACGATGGTGCGCTTCGACGCCAGGATCATGGCGAGCGCCTCCTCGACGGCGCCGCGGTCGAGGCCGGTGGCGGCGAGGGTCTGTTCCCAGTCGGCTTCGCGGGCCGCGGCGGCGAACTCCTCGTAGCCGTGGGTGTGTTCCCGCACGAAAGCTTCGTCGACGGCGCCCTCGGTCCGAAGGATCAGTTTGTTGAGGAGCCGGAAGAGGGCCTGGTCGCCGCCGATGCGGATCTGCAGGAAGAGGTCGTTGAGTGCGGCGCCCCTGATCATGCCGAGCGGGGTCTGCGGGTTCTTGAACCGCTCCAGACCGGCCTCGGGCAGCGGATTCACCGAAATGATCTTCGCGCCCGCGGACTTGGCCTTCTCCAGGGCGGAGAGCATCCGGGGATGGTTGGTACCGGGATTCTGTCCGGCGACGATGATCAGGTCCGCCTGGTGGAGGTCCTCCAGTGAGACGCTGCCCTTGCCGATGCCGATGGTCTCCGTCAGCGCCGAGCCGGAGGACTCGTGGCACATGTTGGAGCAGTCGGGGAGGTTGTTGGTGCCGAATTCGCGGGCGAACAGCTGGAGCAGGAACGCGGCCTCGTTGCTGGTGCGCCCCGAGGTGTAGAAGAGGGCCTCGTCGGGGGAGCCGAGCGCGCCCAGCTCCTCGGCGATGATGCCGAAGGCGCGCTCCCAGGTCACCGCCTCGTACCGTTCGGCGCCCTCGGGGAGGTACATCGGCTGGGTGATCCGGCCCTGCTGACCCAGCCAGTACCCGCTGCGCGAGGCGAGGTCGGTGACGGGGTGCGCGGCGAAGAAGTCGGGGGTGACCCGGCGCAGCGTCGCCTCCTCGGCGACGGCCTTGGCGCCGTTCTCGCAGAATTCCGCGGTGTGCCGCTCGTCGCCCTCGGGCCAGGCGCAGCCGGGGCAGTCGAAGCCGTTCTTCTGGTTGACCTTGAGGAGGGTCTGTGCGGTGCGCCGCACGCCCATCTGCTGCTGGGCGATCAGCAGGCTGTGGGCCACGGCCGGCAGTCCGGCGGCGGCGTGCTGCGCCGGCTCGATCCGCGGCGCGTCCTGGACCGGGTCACCTGCGGGCGGCTTCGTGGCCATGGTGAGCTCCCCTTCGAGCCGACTGCGGACCTGCGCGGTGCGCGTACGCATCGACGCGGTATGTGTTCGTCCTGCGATTTTGTCACGCGGCACCGTCAGAGGCGGCGGGGTGTCACGTCCGGTCGGGATTGTCAGTGGTCCGTGGCAGGATCGGGGGCGTGGCTGAGACGGCATCGAAGAAGACGGCAGACAACCGACCGCGCCTGCTCCTGATGGACGGGCACTCCCTGGCGTACCGGGCGTTCTTTGCGCTGCCTGCGGAGAATTTCACGACAGGGTCGGGGCAGCCGACGAACGCGGTGTACGGCTTCGCGTCGATGCTGGCGAACACGCTGCGTGATGAGGCGCCGACGCATTTCGCGGTGGCGTTCGACGTCTCCCGCAAGACCTGGCGCTCCGAGGAGTTCCCCGAGTACAAGGCGAACCGCTCGAAGACCCCGGACGAGTTCAAGGGGCAGGTGGAGCTGATCGGCGAGCTGCTCGACGCGATGCACGCCGACCGTTTCGCGGTCGAGGGTTTCGAGGCGGACGATGTCATCGCGACGCTGGCGACCCAGGCCGAGGCGGCCGGTTTCGAGGTGCTGATCGTCACCGGTGACCGCGATTCGTTCCAGCTGATCACGGAGAACGTGACGGTGCTGTACCCGACGAAGGGGGTCTCGGAGCTGACGCGCTTCACCCCGGCGAAGGTCGAGGAGAAGTACGGGCTCACGCCGCAGCAGTACCCGGACTTCGCGGCGCTGCGCGGTGACCCGTCGGACAACCTTCCCGGCATCCCCGGCGTCGGCGAGAAGACCGCGGCGAAGTGGATCAACCAGTTCGGTTCGTTCGACGAACTGGTGGAGCGCGCCGAGGAGGTCAAGGGCAAGGCGGGCCAGAATTTCCGGGACCACCTGGACGCGGTGCGGATGAACCGCAGGCTGACCGAGATGGTCCGCGACGTGGAGCTGCAGAAGACCCCGCAGGACCTGGAGCGCGCGCCGTACGACCGCACCGCGGTGACGGGTGTGCTGGACGTCCTGGAGATCCGTAACCCGAGCCTGCGCGAGCGGCTGCTGGCCGTCGACCCGGGCGCGGCCGAGGACGAGGCCCCGCAGCCCGCCGCGGGCATCGAGCTGGACGGCGCGGTGCTGGGCGCGGGCGAGCTGGCGCCCTGGCTCGCCGAGCACGGCGGGCAGCCGCTCGGCGTGGCCACCGTCGACACATGGGCGGTGGGCGCCGGCACGGTCACCGAGGTCGCGCTCGCCGCGGCCGACGGCGCGGCGGCCTGGTTCGACCCGGCGGAGCTCGACGAGGGCGACGAGCAGGCGTTCGCCGCCTGGATCGCCGACGCGCGTCGGCCGAAGGTCATGCACAACGCGAAGAGCGCCATGCGGGTCTTCCCGGAGCACGGCTGGCAGGTCGACGGCGTCACGATGGACACCGCCCTGGCCGCCTATCTGGTCAAGCCCGGTCGTCGCTCCTTCGCGCTGGACGCGTTGGCGGTGGAGTATCTCGGCCGGGAGCTGGCCCCCGCGGCGGCGGCCGACGGGCAGCTGGCCTTCGGCGCCGACGACCGGGCCGAGGCCGACGCCCTGATGACGCAGGCCCGCGCGGTCCTGGATCTGGGCGAGGCGTTCACCACCCGGCTGGCAGAGGTCGGCGCGACGGACCTGCTGCACGGCATGGAGCTGCCGACGTCCGCTCTGCTGGCCCGTCTGGAACGGCACGGCATCGCCGCCGACCGGGCCCACCTGGAAGGCATGGAGCAGCAGTTCGCCGGTGCGGTGCAGCAGGCGGTGAAGGAGGCGCACGCCGCGGTCGGCCGCGAGTTCAACCTCGGCTCGCCCAAGCAGCTCCAGGAAGTGCTCTTCGGTGAGCTGGCCCTGCCCCGGACGAAGAAGACGAAGACCGGGTACACGACGGACGCCGACGCCCTGGCCTGGCTCGCCGCGCAGACCGAGCACGAGCTGCCGGTCATCATGCTGCGCCACCGCGAGCAGGCGAAGCTGCGGGTCACCGTCGAGGGCCTGATCAAGACGATCGCGGCCGACGGCCGTATCCACACCACGTTCAACCAGACGGTGGCGGCGACCGGCCGGCTCTCCTCCACCGACCCCAACCTGCAGAACATCCCGGTCCGTACGGACGAGGGCCGGGCCATTCGCCGGGGCTTCGTGGTCGGCGAGGGCTTCGAGACGCTGATGACGGCCGACTACAGCCAGATCGAGCTGCGGGTGATGGCCCACCTCTCCGAGGACGAGGGCCTGATCGAGGCGTTCACCTCCGGCGAGGACCTGCACACGACGGTCGCCTCGCAGGTCTTCGGTGTCGACAAGTCCGCCGTCGACCCGGAGATGCGCCGCAAGATCAAGGCCATGAGCTACGGACTCGCGTACGGGCTCTCCGCGTTCGGCCTGTCCCAGCAGCTGAACATCGAGGCGGGCGAGGCACGCGGGCTGATGGACACCTACTTCGAGCGGTTCGGCGGAGTGCGTGACTACCTGCGCCGCGTGGTGGAGGAGGCCAGGGCCACCGGCTACACGGAGACGGTCTTCGGCCGCCGCCGCTACCTCCCCGACCTCAACAGCGACAACCGCCAGCGCCGCGAGATGGCGGAGCGGATGGCGCTCAACGCCCCGATCCAGGGCACGGCGGCGGACATCGTCAAGGTCGCCATGCTCCAGGTCGACCGGGCGCTGACCGAGCGGAAGCTGAAGTCCCGCATGCTGCTCCAGGTCCATGACGAAATCGTCCTGGAGATCGCCGAGGGCGAGCGGGCGCAGGTGGAGGAGATCCTCCGCCACGAGATGTCCACGGCCGTGCAGTTGCGTGCCCCGCTGGACGTCTCGGTCGGCGTCGGTACGGACTGGGAGTCCGCCGCGCACTGACGCGGCGGTTCGCCGGACGGGCCGGTCCCCGGAGGGATCAGGCCCGTCCGGCGACGACCGGGGGAGCGGACGCGCGCGTACGCTGCAGCCGCATCCACACCCCGTACAGCACCAGGCCCACCGCCAATCCCGCCCCCGCGCCGAAGCAGGCGGTCGGGACGATGTCCAGCGGGGTGTCGATGTGCTTGAAATGCGTATACCAGCGTGCGCACCGGTGCACGACGCCGAGCAGTACGCAGACGCCGAGCAGCACGCCCACCGCCCACCGCTCGCGACGGCCCAGCGCCGGCACGGACGGCGGGACGGGGCGCGCCCCCGCCCGCCGCAGCCCCGAAGCCGTGAACCACGCGAGCACAGCCAGTGCCGCCGCCGAACTGCCGTACTGCACCAGCTGGAACACCGGAAATCCGCCGAGGTTCCCGCCGAGCACCGGGATCAGCCGCACACCCCACCGGTCGTGATGCGTGAAGGCGTCCCAGACGACATGGGTGGCGGCCCCGACGACCGCCGACAGCACGAACCGCCCGCCGTCCCGGACGCGC
Source organism: Streptomyces sp. NPDC088252 (assembly GCF_044740965.1). Lineage (NCBI taxonomy): Bacteria > Bacillati > Actinomycetota > Actinomycetes > Kitasatosporales > Streptomycetaceae > Streptomyces > Streptomyces sp. NPDC088252. Next base: position 111,089 of record NZ_JBIURS010000023.1, read on the forward strand.
CATGTCCTTCGCCGCCCCCGCACGAAGGCATGCACCCGTCCCTGCCAGGCCTGCGGCAGCAATGCCACCAGCGGTTCTCGCAGCAGCAGCCACAGCGCCACCACCGCCGCCGTGATCAGCACATCGACCGTGCACACGCCTCCTGCCGAGTGGGTTTCCCTGCCGAACTCCATGGCGCCCGGGATCGCGGTGTCCGCGTAGTACGTCATGTCGGGGGCGAACGAACCGGCGACGAGGGCGGAGGCGAGCAGCGGGCCCCGCGCCGTTCCGTTCCGCCGCATCCCCGGCAGCACTGCGGCGGCATGGCTGAGTGTGAACGGCATGGCGGCCAGTATGCGCGAGCCTCCGGCCTCCGCCCGGCCACGGCCGTACAACTTGCTGTGGGGAACGTGAAAAAGAGGTAAGAACCGGTCAGGGCGCAGTGTCCCGGCGGCACAAGTTGCCGTAGGGTCGCCTGAGTCCTGGCGCTGGGGAGCGCGGACAGCCGTCGACGGGGAGGGACCAGGGGTATGGCAGCGCAATTCGGTCGCCGACTTCGCAAGGGGGCGACCACCACCGCTGTGGCCGCCGTAGCCGTGGCGGCGCTCTCCGCCTCAGGAGCCCCCGGCACACCGCTGGTCGGCGACAGCGGCGACCCGCAGCCCACCGGAACAGCGCCTTCGCCCGACAGCGGCGCGGCGACCGGCAATTCGCCGTACTACACGGACCTGCCCCCGCTGAACACGCCCGACAAACCGGGGACCAGCACGAACCTCCCCGTCACCGGCAGAGCGGAATCGGGCATACCGGCTTCGATCCTGGCTGCGTACAAGAAGGCCGAGCAGAACATCGCCGACAGCGACGCCGCCTGCCGGCTGCCGTGGCAACTGCTCGCCGCGATCGGCAAGGTCGAGTCCGGTCATGCCCGCGGCGGCCGGGTCGACGCGAACGGCACCACGTTCTCCCCGATCCTCGGCCCGGTCCTCGACGGCCGGGGCTTCGCCATGATCAAGGACACCGACAACGGGGCGTACGACGGGGACTCGACCCACGACCGTGCCGTCGGCCCGATGCAGTTCATCCCGTCCACCTGGGCGACCTGGGGCCAGGACGGCAACGGCGACGGCCGCAAGGACCCCAACAACATCTACGACGCGGCCCTCGCCGCCGGACGCTATCTCTGCGCCGGCTCCCGTGATCTGTCCGTCGCCGCGGATCTCGACCGGGCGGTCCTGAGCTACAACCACTCGGACGCCTACCTCCGTACGGTCCGCTCCTGGTTCGAGTACTACAAGCGCGGCACCCACGAGATCCCCGACGGCACCGGAGCGGTCCCGCCCGGCCTCGGCGGCGGTACGGACCCGAGTCCCGGCAGCCCGACCCCGTCCCCTTCGCCGTCCGGAACGACCAAGCCGAAGCCGAAGCCGAGCCCGAACCCCTCGAAGCCGGGCGGCGGCACGACCACCCCGACCCCGAAGCCCACTCCCAAGCCGTCGCAGACCCTCGCGGGTGTGGAGGACGCCGGCACCGGCCCGCTGACCGCCACCGCGGGCGACGCGTTCGCCGAGCGGATCAAGGTGCGGGCCAGGAACAGCCTCGGCGACCCGCTCGCCAAGGTGTCCGTGACCTTCACCGTCGCCGGTGACACGGACGCCGCCTTCACCGGCGGGAAGACCGCCGTCACCCTTCTCACCGGAGCCGACGGCACGGTCACCGCGCCGGTGCTGAAGGCGGGCGAGACGACGGGTGGGTTCACGGTGCGGGCCGTCGCCACCGGCCGTTCGCTGCCCGCCGTCACCTACTCCGCGACCGTCACCGCCCGACAGGCCGACGCGATCGCCAGGACCGACGACAAGGAACTGACCGCCGCGCCCGGCACCGAGTTCGCCGACACCGTCGAGGTCAAGGCCACCTACAAGGACGCGATCGCCGCCGGGGTCGCCGTCACCGCCACCATGATCACCGACGCCGAGCAGCCGGCCGAGAACGACAAGGGCCCGTACTTCAAGGACGCGGACGGCAAGACCGTCCGTACCCTCACGGACCTCACGACCGACGCCGACGGCATCCTGAAGCTCCCGAAGATCTACGCGGACGACGCCGAGGGCACGTACAAGCTGCGCCTCACCACCGAGGGCGGTGCCACGATCGTCATCGAGCTCGGCATCGAGGCCCCGACGGCATCTCAGGCCCCGGAGCCCCCCGCCGTCTGACCCGCCCGGCCGCATGCCACGACAGCCCCTCCGCCACCACGGCAGAGGGGCTGTCCTACGTGTTCTCATCTCGCGCCCGCATTGCTACGGTGCCTCAACCCTGACGACCCATCAGATCCGTGCTCCCCGGGAGGATCCGGCATGCGTGCCTTCGTCGCCGCCGCCATCGGGCTGGCCGCAGCCCTCGCGCTCGTCCTCACCATCAGCGCGATCGGCGCCCCGCCCGGAGAAACCTCGCCCAAACCTCTGCTGACCACCGTCCCGGGCCCCAAGAACTAGCCACCGGAAGAAGCAACAGAAGCTGAGGGAGGGCACCACCATGCGCCGCCGAGCCAGCCTCGTACTCCTGGCCTTCGCCGTCTTCTTCGCCGCCATGTCGCCCCTGCTGCGCTGGTACGCCTTCCCGAGGCTGGCGAAGATCCCGCCCAGTCAGTACCAGGAAACGGTGCTGGAGGCGAAACCCGCCACCCTCCTCGACTACAACGACAACATGAAGGTCAAACGGGTCCCCAAGGTCACCATCGTGCAGACCCTCAAGGGCAATGTGGAGGAGTCCGAGAAGATCGAACGCAGCGCCGGACGCGACGTCGTCGTCTGGGACGCCCTCAGTTATGTGGTCGGTCCGGACGGCAAGATGGTCTCCGAGATCCCCGAGCGCTACATCTTCGACGCGCACAGCCAGGCCCCCGTCCACGCCACCGGGGAATCGGTCGACGGTGATGCGGTCAGGCGCGAGGGCATCGAGTTCAAGTGGCCCTTCCTCACCCAGAAACGCGACTACGAGTACTTCGACGCCCAGGCCCGCACCAGCTCGCCGATCCATTACAAGGGCACCCGCACCTTCCACGGCATGGACGTCTACTACTTCGAGCAGACCATTGCGTGGACCAAGGTCCCGATGCCGAAGAAGATGCCCATCAAGGGCGTCACCCCGGAACAGATCGCGAAGACGGGCATGACCCGCTGGTACACGACCAAGCGCATGTTCTGGGTGGACCCGGTCACCGGAGCGCCCGTCAACGGCGAGGAGATCCACAAGGAGGAGCTGCGCAACGCCAAGGCGATGGGCCTGCCGCAGGACACCGTCACCGTGTTCGCCGGGCACGTGAAGATGCGCGAGGACTACGTCGATTCGATCGTCGCCCTGGTCAAGTCCCAGCGTGTGCTGGTCCTGCTGCTCACCTCGTACCTGCCCTGGGGCTTCCTCGCCCTCGGTGCCGGACTGCTCGCACTCGCCCTGTGGCTGGAGGCCCGCTCCCGGCGCCCGGACGGCGAACTGCCCGACGGGGCACCGACGCCCGCCCCGGACCCGCAACCTGCTCCCGCCTGAGCCGCGCCCCAGCGGCCCCGGCGGTAGGCGGCGAGGCGTCCGCGCCGCCTACCGCCGGGCCCTCTTCGTGAACCGGGTCGCCTCCACCGTCGTGGGGTCCTGTGGCCACGGATGCTTCGGATAGCGGCCGCGCAGCTCCGCCCGCACGGCCCGGTAGCCGTCCCGCCAGAACGACGCCAGATCCGCGGTGACGGCCGCGGGGCGGCCGGCGGGGGACAGCAGATGGACCAGCACCGGCACCCCGGCCACCCTCGGGGTCTCCTGCAGGCCGAACAGCTCCTGGAGCTTCACCGCGAGTACGGGCTGCGCCCCGCCGTACTCGACCCTGATACGGGAGCCGCTCGGCACCTCGATCCGCTCCGGAGCCAGCTCGTCCAGCCGCGCCGCCTCACCGGTGGCCCACGGCAGCAGCCGCCGCAAGGCCTGCCCCGCGTCGATCCGCGCGAGATCGGAGCGCCGCCGCGCCCGAGACAACTCGGGCTCCAGCCACTCCTCGGTGCTGTCCAGCAGCGCACCGTCCGACACGTCCGGCCAGGGCGCGCCCAACGTCCGGTGCAGAAAGGCGAGCCGCTCCCGCAACTGCTCGGTCTCACGCGTCCGGCGCAGCAGCCCGAGTCCTTCGCGCCGCAGACCCTCGACCAGCGCCTCGCGTATCAGTTCGGGCGCCGGCTCCTTCAGCGGGCGCACCGACAGCTCGACGGCACCCAGCCGCTCCACCTTGCGGGCGACCACATCGCCGTCGGCCCAGCGGACCTCCTCATCCGTGCACCGCAGATGCCCGGCGGCCGTCCGCGCCGTGTCCTCGTCGATGACGGCGGCGAGCCGCACCGGCGCTGACGCCGCGTGGGCGGGCCGGTCGGCGACCGCGACCGCCAGCCACGGCGCGCTGCGCAGCCCCGAGCCGTCCCGCACCTGCGCACCCGTACCCGACGCCATCAGGAACGCCCCCTCGCCCCGGGCCCGCGCCACCCGTTCGGGGAACGCCAGGGCGGCCACCAGACCGACGGCTCCGTCGTCCGGGCCCGAACCCCCGCCCGCGTCCTGGACCGAGGAGGCGAGCCGCCGGACCTCCTGCCGCCAGCGCGCCGCATACCCGTCCCCGCCACGCCGGGCGGTCCGCAGCGCGGCCGCAAGATCGTCCCCGTACTCCCGCGGCGGCTCCTCGCTCAGCAGCGCCACCACCTCGGCCGCCCGCCGCCCGCCCACCTCGACGGCGCCGTCCAGCAGCGCCCGCGCCAGCCGCGGATGCAGGCCCAGCCGGGACATCCGTACGCCCCGGTCGGTGACCCGGCCGTCCGCGCCCACCGCGCCGACCGCCCTCAGCACCTCGCGCGCCGCGCCCATCGCGCCGGCGGGCGGCGGATCGAGCAGTGCCAGCCCCGACGCGTCCGGATCGCCCCAGCACGCCGCCTGCAACGCGAAAGCCGCCAGATCCGCGACCTCGATCTCCGGGGACGGGAACCGCGCGAGCCGCCCGTTTTCCGCCTGCTCCCAGCACCGATACACCGCCCCCGGCGCCTCACGCCCGGCCCGGCCCGCCCGCTGCCTCCCCGCCGCCTGCGACGCCCGCACCGTCGTCAGCGCGCTCAGCCCCCGCGCGTGATCGGTACGCGGCTCCCTGGCCAGCCCCGAGTCGACCACGATCCGCACCCCGGGCACCGTCAGGGACGACTCCGCCACCGAGGTCGCCAGCACCACCCGCCGGCTCCCGGACGACCCGGCCAGCACCGCGTCCTGCACCGCGGCCGGAGCCCGCCCGTGCACCTGGAGCACCTCGGCTCCCACCCCCGCCAGCTGCCCCGCCACCCGCCCGATCTCGCCGACACCGGGGAGGAAGCACAGGACATCGCCGTCCCGTTCGGCGAGTGCCCGGCGCACCGTGGCCGCGACATGCGTCAGCAGCGCCGGATCGACCCTCATCCCGTGCGGCGGCCGCACCGGGGTGGCGGGCGGTGCCCAGACCACGTCCACCGGATGCGAGACACCCCGTGCCTCCACCACGGGGGCATCACCCAGCAGCCGCGCCCAGCCCGCGGCGTCCGTCGTCGCCGACGCGGCCACCAGCCGCAGGTCGGGCCGGATCGCCTCCCGCACATCGAGGAGGAAAGCGGCGACCGTGTCCGCGTCCAGGTGCCGCTCATGGCACTCGTCGATGATCACCGCGTCGACCCCGGCCGGCTCCTGGTCGCGCTGCAGCCGCTGAAGCAGCACCCCGGTGGTCACCACCTCCACCAGGGTGTCGCGCCCCACCACCCGCTCCCCGCGGACCGTGAACCCCACCCGCCCGCCGGCCCGCTCCCCGATGAGCCACGCCATCCGCCGCGCCGCCGCCCGCGCCGCGATCCGCCGCGGCTCGGCGACCACCACCCGGCGCACCGGCCCGCCACCGGTCAGACCGGCCAGGACCAGCGGTACGAGGGTCGTCTTGCCGGTGCCGGGCGGCGCGCACAGCACCGCGACACCGCGGTCGTCGAGCGCCCGCTCCAGGGCGGGCACAGCCGTGCGTACGGGCAACTGGTCCAGGGCGTCGGTACGGATCACGCCCCCAGTCTCGTACGAGGAACCGGGGCTCCGTACCCCGGGACCGGGCCCAGGACCTCCGTAGCCCAGGACCTCCGTATCAGTCCCGTTCGCAGACGAAGATCGCCGTGCCCGGGATCAGGTTCCCGCGCAGCGGGGACCAGCCGCCCCACTCCTGGTGGTTCCAGGCGGGCCATTCCGGTTCGACCAGATCGACCAGACGGAAACCGCCGGCCACCACGTCCCGCACCCGGTCGCCCAGCGTCCGGTGGTGCTCGACGTACACGGCGTTGCCCTGTTCGTCCTGCTCGACGTAGGGGGTGCGGTCGAAGTACGAGGCCGCGACCGAGAGCCCCTCGGGTCCGGGCTCGTCCGGGAACGCCCAGCGGATCGGATGCGTCACCGAGAAGACCCAGCGGCCCCCGGGCCGCAGCACCCGGTGCACCTCGCGGAACACCTGCACCGGGGAGGCGACGAACGGCACCGCGCCGTATGCGGAGCACGCCAGGTCGAAGGAGCCGTCCCGGAAGGGCAGCACGCCGGCGTCCGCCTCCACCAGGGGGACCCCACCGCCGATCCGCAGCGCGTGCTGCAACTGCCGGTGCGAGAGGTCGAGGGCCACCGGACGGGCTCCCCTGGCGGCGAGCCAGCGCGAGCACTGCGCCGCGCCCGCGCCGATCTCCAGGACGCGTAGACCCTTCAGCGACTCGGCGGGGCCGAGCAGACCGGCCTCGGCCTCGTCGAGCCCCTCCGGCCCCCAGATGAAACGGTCGTCGCCGAGGAAGGCGCCGTGGTCGCTCTGGTACTCGTCGGCGTTCCGGTCCCACCAGCCGCGACTGGCCCGGGTGCTCTCGGCTTCCGAGGCGTCGCGGCGAGTCGCTTCGGGTTCGGCCGCGTAGATCTCTTGGCTCATCGTGCCCGTCGTTGTAGTTTGCCTTCACCCCGCCGCACGCGGTATGTACCCAGGGGCAGCTGTCCGTACGGCTCCGTACCCACGGATTATCTCCTGGGGTCGATGTGGCCTCGGGGAACACGAATTGTGCCGGATATGGGCTGTTGCGCCCCGGGTGTGCGCCTTCGCGCATTGACCGTGCCCGGCTGCCCCCGTATGCTACAAGTTGCGCTGCGAGCCTGCGCGCCTCAGACCTAGCAGGCCGCGCTCGCGTCTGTTGCATGTCCCCTCGGTTCACGAGGTGCCTCCCGTTCGGCGGGTTCGGTACTTCCCGGGCTGTCCGGCTTCAGCGGAGGCGATACGGGCTCCCGGCGTAGCAGTACCTACGACTCTCTGTCCGTACCGGAGCCCTTTCCCACATGACGAGCAGCACCGAGACCACCGCCACCACCCCGCAGGTAGCGGTCAACGACATCGGTAACGAGGAAGCCTTCCTCGCCGCGATCGACGAGACGATCAAGTACTTCAACGACGGCGACATCGTCGACGGCGTCATCGTGAAGGTCGACCGGGACGAGGTCCTGCTCGACATCGGTTACAAGACCGAAGGCGTCATCCCCTCCCGCGAGCTTTCGATCAAGCACGACGTCGACCCCAACGAGGTCGTCAAGGTCGGCGACGAGATCGAGGCCCTGGTTCTCCAGAAGGAGGACAAGGAAGGCCGCCTCATCCTGTCCAAGAAGCGCGCTCAGTACGAGCGTGCCTGGGGCACGATCGAGAAGATCAAGGAAGAGGACGGCATCGTCACCGGTACCGTCATCGAGGTCGTCAAGGGTGGTCTCATCCTCGACATCGGCCTCCGTGGCTTCCTGCCGGCCTCCCTCGTCGAGATGCGCCGCGTCCGCGACCTCCAGCCCTACGTGGGCAAGGAGCTCGAAGCCAAGATCATCGAGCTGGACAAGAACCGCAACAACGTGGTCCTGTCCCGCCGTGCCTGGCTGGAGCAGACCCAGAGCGAGGTCCGCCAGACGTTCCTCACGACCCTGCAGAAGGGCCAGGTCCGCTCCGGCGTCGTTTCCTCGATCGTCAACTTCGGTGCGTTCGTGGACCTCGGCGGCGTCGACGGTCTCGTGCACGTCTCCGAGCTGTCCTGGAAGCACATCGACCACCCCTCCGAGGTTGTCGAGGTCGGCCAGGAGGTCACCGTCGAGGTTCTCGACGTCGACATGGACCGCGAGCGCGTCTCGCTGTCGCTCAAGGCGACGCAGGAAGACCCGTGGCAGCAGTTCGCCCGTACGCACCAGATCGGGCAGGTCGTTCCCGGTAAGGTCACCAAGCTCGTTCCGTTCGGTGCGTTCGTGCGCGTCGACGAGGGCATCGAGGGTCTGGTCCACATCTCCGAGCTGGCCGAGCGCCACGTGGAGATCCCGGAGCAGGTCGTCCAGGTCAACGACGAGATCTTCGTCAAGGTCATCGACATCGACCTGGAGCGTCGCCGCATCAGCCTCTCGCTGAAGCAGGCCAACGAGTCCTTCGGTGCCGACCCGGCGTCGGTCGAGTTCGACCCGACCCTGTACGGCATGGCCGCGTCCTACGACGACCAGGGCAACTACATCTACCCCGAGGGCTTCGACCCCGAGACCAACGACTGGCTCGAGGGCTACGAGACCCAGCGCGAGGCGTGGGAGACGCAGTACGCCGAGGCGCAGCAGCGCTTCGAGCAGCACCAGGCCCAGGTCATCAAGTCCCGCGAGGCCGACGAGGCCGCTGCTGCCGAGGGCGCTGCCGCCCCGGCCGGTGGCGCCCCGGCTGCCTCCGGCGGCAGCGGTGGCGGCTCGTACTCCTCGGAGTCCGCGGACAACTCCGGCGCCCTGGCGTCGGACGAGGCCCTGGCTGCCCTGCGCGAGAAGCTGGCGGGCGGCCAGAGCTGACGCTCTGCCCCTCCGACCGGTGATTGATCGCCGTAGCTGAAAGTGAGGCCCGTTCCCCTCGGGGAGCGGGCCTCACTCGTGTCCGCGGCCGTGCGCGCGAGTCGTTACGGCGTGACGGTGATGTTGGTCAAGCCCTTGCCGCCGGTCACCGTGTTGCTGCTGTAGACGGTGGTCGGGCAGCTCGTGCTGTAGTTGGTGACGTTGAATGCGATCCGCTTGTCACCCTTGGAGCCGGACAGGTCCGAGGTGTTGTTGCGGAAGACGGTGCCGCAGCCCCAGCCGCTCTGCTGGGTGTGGGTCTCGTAGCCGTTGTTGGTCGTACGGGTCCCCTTGTTGCCGTCGACCAGGACGTTGTTGCCCTTCACGTCGACCCAGGAGTCGTCGTAGTTGGCGCCGGTCAGCCCGCTGCCGTCGAAGGTGTTGCCGATGATCTTCGCTCCCGTGGTGCCTTCCTTGATGTCGACGTTCTCGCCGCCGACCCCCGGCCCGATCGTGTTGTTCAGAATCTGGACCTGGTCGCTCTTGTCGGAGAGGTCGCCCGCCGTGCCGACGTAGACGCCCTCGCCCATGCCGCGGCCGTCGTGCCCGGTGTCGTAGATCCGTGAGTTCTTGATGACGCCGTTCTTGCTGGACTTGCGGAAGTGGATGCCCTCCATGTCCAGGCCGTGCACGGTCACCGAGTCGATCACGACTCCGGTGGCGGTGTCGGCCATGATGCCCTTCTGGCCGCCGGTGACCGTGATGCCCTGGACGGTCCAGTAGGAGGCGCCGTTGAGGTGCAGCCCGTAGCCGCCGCCGGCGGTGAGGACGGCTCCGGCGGAACCGGTGAGGGTGATCCGGGCGGAGGCGGTGCCGGGGACGGTCGCCTTGAAGTTGCCGGTGTACGTGCCATCGGCGAGCCGGATCGTGTCGCCGGGGGACGCGGCGGCGAGGGCGGACTTGAGCTGGGCCGCGGTGCTCACATCGATGACGGCCGCCGCGTCCGCGTCGGTGGCGGAGGCGAGGGCGAGACCGCCGGTGGCGAGCACGGCGGCCAGCAGGGCGGGGAGCGGCGTACGGATGCGCATGGGGGTGCCTTCCGTCGAAGAAGAGTTCAAGACGTTCTCGTACGTGAATGTGGGGCGAGTGTCTGAACGTGCTGCCCAGTGACGGTAGGGATGGGGTGTGGGCGTGTCAAGGTATGGACCATTGTTCGTGGGCGATCGGACGGGGTGAAGAGGGGAAAACGGCGCAATGCGCAAATGACTGACGGATCGCAACAAGCTCTGGTCAGGATCTCGGCAACCTCAACATCCGAAGGTGAGCGGGGGCATGACGCATGCTTCGCACAACTCGCCCGTGGTGCCGGCCGCGAGCCGTCGTGCGCTCCTGCGCGACATCGGCATCATCGGTGCCGCGGGCGCGATGTTCGCGACGACGGGGACCTCGGCCTCGTCCCCACCGCTCGGGCGGCCGGCCGTGAACCCGCCCTTCCGCTGTCGTGAACTCGACGTTCCCATCGAGGTGTTCACCGATGTGAATGCCAACGTCCATATCTTCGACGACAGGGCAGGGGCGAGGGCTCCGGTGCGCCACCGCACCGCCGGGCACGTCCACTTGGCGGGTGACCACCTCGGCCCCACGGATGCCTGGCGGCACAGCACGTACACCTCTGCGCGGAAGACGGTGACGGCGCCCCACGCCCGTGTTCTCGCATAGGTTCTGGCATGAACCGCCGGGTGACGGGGCACGGTCCGGGAATGCCCGTGCCCTGCCGGACGTTCTGCTCTAGGAACACGAGGAGGAGCGGTAACAGTGCCTGATCCGCAGAGTTTGTACGAATGGGAGCCGAAGGGGCTGGCCGTCGTCGACATGGCGCTCGCCCAGGAGTCGGCCGGCCTGGTCATGCTCTACCACTTCGACGGATACATCGACGCGGGTGACACGGGCGAGCAGATCGTCGACGGACTGCTCGAAACGCTGCCGCACCAGGTCGTCGCCAGCTTCGACCACGACCGGCTCGTCGACTACCGCGCGCGGCGCCCTCTGCTGACCTTCCGGCGCGACCGCTGGGCGGCCTACGAGACCCCGACGCTCGACGTCCGGGTCGTCCAGGACGCCACCGGCGCGCCCTTCCTGCTGCTTTCCGGGCCCGAGCCCGATGTGGAGTGGGAGCGCTTCGCCGCTGCCGTCGAGCAGATCGTCGAGCGCCTCGGCGTCCGCCTGGCGGTGAATTTCCACGGCATCCCGATGGGCGTCCCGCACACCCGTCCCGTCGGCGTGACCCCGCACGGCAACCGCACGGACCTCATGCCCGGCCACCGCAGCCCGTTCGACGAGGCGCAGGTGCCCGGCTCGGCCGCGGCCCTGGTGGAGTACCGGCTGATGGAGGCCGGGCACGACGTCCTGGGCGTCGCCGCCCACGTGCCGCACTACGTCGCCCGCTCCGCCTATCCGGACGCGGCGCTCACCGCCCTGGAGTCGATCACGGCCGCCACCGGCCTGGTCCTGCCGACGGTCGCCCACGCGCTGCGCACGGAGGCCCACCGGACCCAGACCGAGATCGACCGGCAGATCGACCAGGGTGACGAGGAGCTCGTCTCGCTCGTCGAGGGCCTTGAGCACCAGTACGACGCGGTCGCGGGCTCCGAGACCCGGGGCAATCTGGTCGCCGAGCCCGTCGAACTGCCGTCCGCCGACGAGATCGGCCGAGAATTCGAGCGGTTCCTCGCGGAGCGTGAGGGAGACGCCTGACCGGCCGACGGTTCCTCGCGGAGCGTGAGCAGGACGCCGGACCGGCCGCCCCGATCCGCCCGACGGCCCTTCGTACTAGGCTTCCCGGCATGCTGAAAGTGGGCCTGACCGGTGGGATCGGCGCCGGCAAGAGTGAAGTGTCGCGGCTGCTCGTCGGATACGGAGCGGTGCTGATCGACGCGGACCGGATCGCCCGGGAGGTCGTCGAGCCCGGGACGCCCGGACTCGCCGCCGTCGTCGACGCGTTCGGCGAAGGCATCCTGACCGCCGACGGCACCCTGGACCGGCCGAAGCTCGGCTCGATCGTCTTCTCCGACGCCGACCGGCTCGCCACCCTCAACGCGATCGTCCACCCGCTGGTCGGCGCCCGCTCCGCCGAACTGGAGCGGGCCGCGGGCCCCGACTCGGTCGTCGTCCACGACGTCCCCCTCCTCGCCGAGAACGGCCTCGCGCCGCTCTACGACCTGGTCGTCGTCGTGGACGCCAGGCCGCAGACCCAGCTCGACCGGCTCGTACGGCTGCGCGGCATGACCGAGCCCGAGGCCCGCGCCCGGATGGCGGCACAGGCCACCCGGGAGCAGCGGCGAGCCGTGGCCGATCTGATCATCGACAACGACGGATCGCTGGAAGCGCTGGAGCCGCAGGTCCGCAAGGTCTGGTCGGAGCTGACACAGGCCGCGGCCGGCTGATCCCCGTGCCGGTCCGGTCCGTGTCGGATCGCTCTCCATCGGAATAGTGGAAGCCGGCCGGACGTTGGGGATCCGATACCGAAGGGAAGGATGCGATCGTGCCCGAGAGGACCCCGGAAACAGATGTCATCGACTTCCGCGCGGCCGAACACCTGCTGGCGGCCCGCGACCCCCGGGGCGCGGTCAAGCTCCTGGACTCGGTGATCGCGGCCCATCCGGAGAACACCGCGGCCCGTCTGCTGCGGGCCCGAGCCTTCTTCGCCGCCGCCCAACTGCGCCCTGCCGAACTCGAATTCGAACTCGTCCTGGAGCGCGAGCCGGACAACGCCTTCGCGCACTTCGCGCTCGCCCGCACCTTCGAGCGCTCCGGCCGCTCCGACGACCGGGCCGCCCGACACTTCCGGCTGGCCGCCGCACTCGATCCGAACCCCGAGTATCTGAAGGCGGCCCGCTTCCGTACGGAGGACTGACCCCTCCACGCCGAGGACCGGCCGACGCCCGCCGGGTGCGCGTCCGTGCCCGGCAACCTTCAGTGCCCGTACCGGCCGCGCCCGCCGTGATCGGGTTCGTACGGCGGGATGTTGCGGCCCGGCTGGTAGTGCGGTCCCTGGTGGATGTGGTGGACGATCACCGCGATGTCCACCAGGACGAGCAGGAGCAGCAGCCCGCAGGCGGCGGCCCAGCCCGGCCGGCCGGTCAGCGTGAAGGCCGCCAGGCCGAAGACGGCCCAGACCAGCCCCCATAGACTCAGGCAGAGCCGCAGCCGCAGAGGACTGCGGGCAGTCATCGGTTCATTGCCGGTACGCATGGCGATCGCCTCTCCTACCCAGAATGGACCCGCGATGGCCATTTCGGGGATGTCGACGTCGGATTTCGGATCGAGGGGATCGTGCGTGAACAGCACATCGTGGGGGGACCGCAACGGCCGCAGGGCGAGGGTCCGTGGCTGTCTGCTGGGCGGGGCGATCGGGGACGCCCTGGGAAACCCGGTGGAGTTCCTTTCGCTCGCCGGTATCCGCCGCGCGCACGGTGAACAGGGCGTACAGGGGCTTCTCGCGGACGACGAGGGGGTCGTCGGACGTGTCACGGACGACACGCAGATGACCCTCTTCACGGCCGAGGGGCTGATCAGGGCCCATTCCCGGGCGATGTCGAAGGGGATGGGCGGCGCCGAGATCGACACCGTGCGGAACGCCTATCTGCGCTGGCTCGACACCCAGTACCATCCGGCTCCGCCGGCCCGCGGCGGCGACAACCCGGTGCGGACCGGCTGGCTGAGGCAGGAGGCGTGGCTCTACGCGCGCCGGGCCCCCGGGAATGCCTGTCTGACCGGGCTCGCGGCCGGCCATGTGCCCGAACCCACGGAGAGGCTCGGTACGCCCGGTCCCGTGAACACCGGGTCCAAGGGCTGCGGCACGGTGATGCGGTCCGCCCCCTTCGGGCTGGTGGGGGAGGACGCCCGGAGGGGCTTTCGGCTCGCCCACTGGTGCGCGCAGATCACGCACGGTCACCCGACCGGTGCGTACGCGGCAGGGGCGTTCGCCGCGATCGTCACCCATCTTCTGGAGGGGGACTCGACGGCGGGCGCGGTCCTGCGGGCCATGGAGCTGTTGGGCCGCCATCCGGGACACGAGGAGACGACGGCGGCTCTGCGCGCGGCCGTCGACCTGGCTGCCGAGGGCGAACCGACCGCCGAGAAGGTGGAGACGCTGGGCGCGGGCTGGGTCGCGGAGGAGGCGCTGGCGATCGCCGTGTACTGCGCCCTGGTGCTGCCGACCGCCGACCAGGTGGCACAGTCGCTGCTGCTCTCGGTCAACCACTCGGGCGACAGCGACTCCACGGGCGCGATCTGCGGCAATCTGCTCGGAGCCCGTCACGGGGACGCGCACCTTCCGCCGTCCTGGCTGGTGGCGACCGAAGGACGAGCGGTGATCACCGAGGTGGCCGACGATCTGTGCCTGGAGTTCGAGCACGCGGTCGCGTGGCCGGCCGGCCGCTATCCGGCGTACTGACGAGCGACCCGTGCGCCGCGCGCCGACGGTCCGCCGACGAGGCGGACGGGCTGAGCGGGCGGGCCGGGCGGGCGTGGTCCGTCGGCGCGAACCGTGTCGACGTCCCGTCCGTTCGTCGCTCGGTCAGCATCCTGAGGGTGGAGGCGGCTGCCGTCGACCGCTGTCCCGTGGATGCGAGGGCGGGGGTGCGACCGTACCGAAGCGGCCGTGGAACGAGGGACGTCCGAGGGCCGGGAAGCGATGAGTTCCGGACCGCGGACCGGTCTACCTCTTCGTAAGCGACACACTGCTTCCCGAGGAGACCCGGATGACCGAGTCCACAGCGGCCCACAACAACCTTGCTGCCACCCTTGGCGCCCCCGCCGACACCCGGGCCGGAGGCCGGGGCCGAGCAGCCGTGGCACTGACCGTCGCACGCGTCGTACTCGCCCTGTTCTTCGGCTTCGGCGCGTTCGCCAAGCTGATCGCCCATGAGACGGCGATCGAGTCCTTCGACCGGATGGGCTGGAACCAGGCGGCGATGTACATCATCGGATTGCTGGAGATGGCGGGAGCCATCGCCCTGTTGATCCCGGTTCTGGCCGGAGTGGCGGCCATGGCCTTCTGCGGGCTGATGGCGGGCGCCTCCATCGTCCAGCTGACACTGCTCGACCGGGTGAACGCGATCATGCCGGCCCTGCTCATCGTGCTGCTCGTGCTGATCGCCAGGGAGCGCCGGGACCGTACGGCGGATCTGTTCGCGCTCATCCGGAGACACGCATAGCGCGTGGTCCGCGTCCGGGCTCCGTGCGCCGTGGGTCAGTGGACCGTGCTGAAGCTGCGCCATGGGAGGGCGCCGGTCCCGTTGACGTCGGTGAACGTGGTCGCGAGGTATGTCGTACCCGGCCCGGTGCAGTTGGGCGTGCGGTACAGGATGATGTCGATCAGGGTGCCGTTGATCACTTCCTTGGCGCCCGAGGGAGCGAGCCGGTGACAGCCCTTCACCGAGGGGCTGTTCACCATGATCACGGCGTCCCGCTCGGTGGTGTAGGTGACCGGCCCGACCGCGGTCCGGCCGAGGCCGGAACAGCCTGCGACGGTGAGGGTCAGGAGCGCGGTCCCGGCTGCGATGCCGAGGCGGCGGCGCCGGTGGTCGATCACGGGCATGGCAGGTCCTCGTCTGTCTCGTCCGGCTCGTCCGTCAGCCCGCCGCGGACCACGCACCGCGTACGCCACGTAAGAACGTGCTGACGCTGGTCACCCTGCCTGCTCCCGGGAGCCCCGGCATCCGGTGCACGGCCGGGCGGGCGACAGCCGGGGCCGGAGACCCTCGGACAATGTTCATATCGGTTGATAGTGGGCATACCGTGGTAATAGCAACTGATTGATTCCTGTATTCAGGTGTTCCCGGCGTTCAGGGGGCCGTCATGGTCCAGGAGCTTGTAATCGCGGCAGTGGCGGGGGCTTCGGCAGGTGCGCTGTACCTGATGGCCGCAGCCAAGATCGTCAAGCAGTACGAGCGGGGCGTCGTGCTGAGGCTCGGCCGGCTCCGTGAGGGCGTGCGAGGGCCCGGCTTCACCATGGTGCTCCCCGGTGTGGAGCGGCTGCGCAAGGTCAATATGCAGATCGTGACGATGCCGGTGCCCGCGCAGGACGGGATCACGCGGGACAACGTGACGGTGCGGGTGGACGCGGTCATCTACTTCAAGGTGGTCGACGCGGCGAGTGCGGTGATCCAGGTGGAGGACTACCGGTTCGCGGTGTCGCAGATGGCGCAGACCTCACTGCGGTCGATCATCGGCAAGAGCGATCTGGACGATCTGCTGTCCAACCGCGAGAAGCTGAACCAGGGCCTTGAACTGATGATCGACAGCCCGGCGGTCGGCTGGGGCGTGCAGATCGACCGGGTGGAGATCAAGGACGTCTCGCTGCCGGAGACGATGAAGCGCTCCATGGCCCGGCAGGCGGAGGCCGACCGTGAGCGGCGGGCCCGTGTCATCAACGCGGACGCCGAGCTCCAGGCGTCGAAGAAACTCGCCGAGGCGGCGAAGGAGATGTCCTCCCAGCCGGCCGCGCTCCAGTTGCGCCTGCTGCAGACGGTGGTGGCGGTCGCCGCTGAGAAGAACTCCACGCTGGTGCTGCCGTTCCCGGTGGAGTTGCTCCGCTTCCTGGAGAGGGCGCAGCAGCCCGCACAGCAGTTGGCGACGCAGCCGCAGCAGGCCGTGCAGCCGTCGCAGCAGCCCGCGCAGCCGCAGCGTCCGGTCCAGGCGCAGCCGCGTCCGCGGCCCCAACCCCGTCGGCCTCAGCCGCCGCCGCCGTCGACGACGCCGGCGCCTTCGCCGGCGTCCATGCCCGGCGTGACCCCGGCCGCCACGCCCGCGCCGTCCTCCCGCTCCAAGCCGCTCGCCAGGCACTGACTGCCGAAGCGCACCTAGCCCTCGAAGGGCGCCGGCGTTCCCCGTCGGGAAGGTCCGTTCTCCGAGCCGACCTCCTGAACCTGCCGGTCCGCTCCTTGGACCGGCAGGCCTCTCTCATAACGCCTCTGACGTGCTGGAACGCAGGTGCGCCACCGGTTGTCAGACCCCCCGCCTAGACTCGCAGGAGTCATGAGGATCCAGACGATCAAGAGGATCAGGGCCGGAGGGGAGGGGACCGATGACCACGGCACAACAGCAGTCGGACGCGTCGGCCGCCCGCCTCCTGAGCTGCGCGGCCGTCTTCCTTCCCGCGTCGCTGCCGAGAGACGGACGCGTCGCCTTCTGGGATCCCGACGGCGGCCCGCTCCCGGAGCCCGGTGACTTCTCCGGTTACGCCGCGGATCCCGAGGGATCCGTTGTCGCGCGGGAGATCACCGTCGTCCGCGGACACGGCCGGGAGAACGGCATCCGTCGGTGTGCGGTGCCCGCCGTCCTGATGGCCGTGACCGATGCCCTGCCACTGCTGGTCCGCGCCCGGCATCAGCGGTCCGCCCACCCCGCCAGCCGCTGCTGGGGCGCCGCCGCGCTCCAGGCGCTCAATCTGGTGGCGCGCGGCAGGCTGCTCCCCGGCCTGACGGGCGAGGACCACGACGCCTGGCGGGCCGGACCGCGCGACGCCCAGGACATCGCCCACCTCCGGGCGATCGCCGCCGCCCTGCCCGCCGA
Source organism: Streptomyces sp. NPDC088252 (assembly GCF_044740965.1). Lineage (NCBI taxonomy): Bacteria > Bacillati > Actinomycetota > Actinomycetes > Kitasatosporales > Streptomycetaceae > Streptomyces > Streptomyces sp. NPDC088252. Next base: position 128,510 of record NZ_JBIURS010000023.1, read on the forward strand.
GGGGTACGCGGTCCCGCTGCCGGACCGCACACCGCTCCAGGTCCCGGAGCCGGAGTGGCTGATCGGGGCGTTCCTCGACGCGGTCGCCGACACCCTGCCCCGTACACCCGCGGCGGCGTACGCGATGGGGGCGCCCTTCGCGGCCCGTGCGGCCCAGCATCTGCCACAGGCCCGGGACTGGGCCGTCGAGGTCGCGGCCGGGCTCGACGCGGGCGTACGGATCTCGCTGCGCCTCGACCTCTCGGCCTACGAACTCTTCGACACGGCCGATACGTACGACAGCCCCGACGAGTCCGACGACACCGACAGCGAAACCGACGCAGGCCAAACGGTCGCGGACGCCCGTCGCGGCGCGGCGCGGCACGCCGCCGCGGCCGTCACCCAGGTGCACAGCCTGGCCGACCCGACCCATGTCGTCGACGCCGCCGCGCTGTGGAACGGCGGGGCGGGAGAGCCGTTCGGCCCGCGCGCCAGGATCGATGCCGTGCTCGCGCTGCGCCGCGCCGCCCGTGTCTGGGCACCGCTGGAGCGATTGCTCGACCAGCCGGTGCCCGATGTACTCGCAATCGAAGAGGACGAGCTGTACGAGTTGCTGAGCGATGCCGGAGCCCGGCTGGCGGCGGCCGGGGTCGACGTCCACTGGCCCAGGGAACTGGCCCGTTCCCTCACCGCCGCAGCCGTCGTGCGGTCCGCCCCCGGCTCGGCCACCGACGGCACCTCGTTCTTCGACGCCGAGCAGCTCTTCTCCTTCAACTGGCAGCTCTCACTGGGCGACGAGCGGCTCACCGAGGCGGAGATGGATGTGCTCGCGGAGGCCCACCGGCCGGTGGTACGACTGCGGGACCAGTGGGTCGTCGTCGACCCCGCGCTCGTACGCAAGGCGCGCAAACGGGAGCTGGGCCTGCTCGATCCGGTGGACGCCCTCGCCGTCGCGCTGACCGGCAGTGCCGAGGTCGACGGCGAACAGGTCGACGCGGTGCCCGTCGGGGCACTGGCCGCGCTCCGGGCCCGCATCACCGCCGACGACACCACCATCGCCCCGCCGCCCGGACTCGACGCCACGCTCCGCGACTACCAGTTGCGCGGCCTCGCCTGGCTGGACCGGATGACCTCACTCGGTCTCGGCGGCTGCCTCGCCGACGACATGGGCCTGGGCAAGACGATCACCCTCATCGCCCTCCATCTGCACCGCGCCCGCCCTGCGCCCACCCTGGTGATCTGCCCCGCCTCCCTCCTGGGCAACTGGCACCGGGAGATCAACCGCTTCGCCCCCGGTGTCCCGGTACGCCGCTTCCACGGTGCCGACCGCACCCTCGCCGAACCCGACGGCGGCTTCGTCCTCACCACGTACGGCACGATGCGTTCGAGCGCGGCGCAACTCGCCGACCACACCTGGGGGCTGATCGTCGCCGACGAGGCCCAGCACGTGAAGAACCCGCATTCCTCGACGGCGAAGGCGCTGCGCACCATCCCGGCCCCGGCCAGAATCGCCCTCACCGGCACCCCCGTGGAGAACAACCTCTCCGAACTGTGGGCCCTGCTCGACTGGACCACCCCCGGACTGCTGGGCCCTCTCAAGGCGTTCCGGGCCCGCCACGCCCGCATCGTCGAGAGCACCGGGACGGCTGCCGGCCTCGCCAACGACGAAGCGGTCGAACGGCTCTCCCGGCTGGTCCGGCCCTTCCTCCTGCGCCGCAAGAAGTCCGACCCGGGTATCGCCCCCGAACTGCCGCCCAAGACAGAGACCGACCACCCCGTCTTCCTGACGCGCGAGCAGGCCACGCTCTACGAGGCGGCGGTCCGCGAGACGATGGCGTTCATCGAAGCCTCGGAAGGCATCGCCCGGCGCGGTCTGATCATGAAGCTGCTGGCCTCGCTGAAGCAGATCTGCAACCACCCCGCGCAGTACCTGAAGGAGGAGCCGACCCGGCTCGACGGCCGTTCGGGAAAGCTCGCCCTGCTCGACGAACTCCTGGACACGATCCTCGCCGAGGACGGCTCGGTCCTCATCTTCACCCAGTACGTGACGATGGCCCGGCTGCTCTCCGTCCACCTCGCCTCGCGCGCCATCCCCTCCCAGCTCCTGCACGGCGGCACGCCGGTGACCGAACGTGAACGGATGGTGGACCGATTCCAGTCCGGCGAGGTCCCGGTCTTCCTGCTCTCCCTCAAAGCGGCGGGCACCGGACTGAATCTCACCAGGGCCGCCCACGTCATCCACTACGACCGCTGGTGGAACCCGGCCGTCGAGGAACAGGCCACGGACCGGGCGTACCGCATCGGCCAGACGCAACCCGTGCAGGTGCACCGGCTGATCGCGGAAGGCACGGTCGAGGACCGGATCGACGAGCTGTTGCGCTCCAAGCGGGTTCTGGCCGACGCGGTCCTCGGCACCGGGGAGACCGCGCTGACCGAGCTCAGCGACCGTGACCTGGCCGATCTCGTCTCGCTCCGGAGGCCGTCATGAGCCCCCGCCCCCGGTCCCTCGCGCACGACCGTTCCCAGTCCCGGCCGGTCGCCCGGCCACGCCCGGGACCCGACGATCTGCGGCGCACCTTCGAGGCCGTGCCGCCCCGTACCTCCGACGGCGACGAACCCTTCGCGGACAGCTGGTGGGGCCGCGCCTGGGTGGCCGCCCTGGAGTCCCTGTCGATGGACGAGGGACGGCTCTCCCGCGGTCGTACGTACGCCGACAGCGGCAAGGTCGCCGCGATCACGGTCACCCCCGGACGGGTCGTCGCCTACGTCCACGGCAGCCGCCCCCGCCCCTACCGCGCCGAACTGCGTCTGCGGCCGCTCGCCGACGCCGACTGGGAGACATTCCTGGACGCGGTCGCCGCCCGTCCCGGTCACCTCGCCGCGCTGCTCGGCAAGGAGATGCCGCACTCGCTCGTCGACACGGCGGCCGAGGCCGGTGTCGCACTGCTGCCCGCCGCGGGCGACCTCGACCCCGGATGTTCCTGCCCCGACCACGGCTGGCCCTGCAAACACGTGGCGGCCCTCTGCTACCAGATGGCCAGACTCCTGGACACCGATCCGTTCGTCCTTCTGCTGCTGCGCGGCCGGGGCGAGCGCGAGCTCCTCGAAGACCTGGGCCGTCGCAACGCCGCACACTCCGCCCGGGAACGTCCCTCGGCCCCCGCCACCCCCTCCGTGTCGGCTCGCGAGGCCCTCGCCGAGCGGTATCTCCCGCCGCTCCCCGCCCCGCTCCCGCCCCTGCCGCATCCGGGGCAGCCGCCTTCGTACCCGAGTCTGCCCGGCGCCCGTGACCCGCTCGCCCTGGACCACCTCGCCACGGAGGCGGCCGTCCGTGCGCACACGCTCCTCGTCAGCGGCCTCGACCCGCTCGCCGGCCTCGGTCCCTGGCAGGACGCGGTACGCCTGGCCGCGTCCCGACCCACCGCAGGGCTGACCGCGACCACCCGCGCCCTCTACCGCGAGCTGGCGTACGCCACCGGCCGCACACCCACCGACCTGGCCCGAGCCGTCGCGGCCTGGCGGCAGGGCGGCGCCGAGGGGCTGGCCGTCCTCGAAACCCCCTGGGATCCTCCGGCCGGCCCCTTCGACCGGGCCCGGCCCGCACTCGCAGCCGCCGACTTCCCCCGCTTCCACCCCTGGCGCAACCACCTCACCCACCCCGGTGGCACTCTGCAGCTCCGCTTCGGACACGACGGCCGTTGGTACGGCTACGAATCCGAGCCGGGCGAGGACGACTGGTGGCCCCGCGCCACCCCGGACACCGATCCGGTGGGCGCGCTCATGGAACTGAGCGGAGGCTGACCCCCGGCCCTGGCCCGTCCTCGGCCGAGGCACCGTGTCCGACTGCTCCGGCGGCCGGCGTCGGCGGGGAATAGGGCATCGACGACCTCGCGGGCGTGGTCCCGTACTCGGTCCGGGCGGTCCGGCGGCTGAGGGCGGCCTACATCGGGGGTGGCGGTGTCGGCACGGCGGCAGCGGCGCCGGTGATCCTCCCGGTGGCCGCTGCGGAGTGCATGTACTGGCGCCGGCTCGATCGGCCGCACGGGCGCGAGGCTCCTACGGCCGTGCGACCCGGGAGCCGGGTGACGGAGCCGGGGCGGCGGGCGCTGTCAGAAGTCGGCGGTGGCGCGTTCCTCGATCCGGGCCACCGAGGCCTGGGCGTAAGCCTTCTCGTAGGCGTTCCGGATCCGCTCGATCTGGGCGTCGCGCAGGCGTGCTTCGGACGCCGGGTAGAGCAGGGTCAGTTCGTAACGGCGCTCCCGTTCGATCACGCCGTGGGAATCCCGCCACTGCCCCCGGCCGTCCTGGATGGTCAGCCCGTTCGGGAAGCGCGGTGTGACCTCCTCGTCGATGAAGGCCAGGAATTGACGATCGGTCACGCGCGGTCCGCCGTCGGGATGCTCGGTGCCGAAGAACAGCCGGGTCTCGACGTAGGCCTTCCCCCGCGCGGCGACGGCCGCCGCCGGCTTCGAGGAGGTGGAGGCTTCGTCCCCGAGCGTGGCGTACGCGACAGGGGTACCCACGGCCAGCACGGCCAGGGCGGCGGTGGCGGTGAGCGCGCCGGGCCGCTTGGGGCCGATGAGACCCTTCGTGCGGGTGAGGCGGGGGAGACGGGGCACGGCGGGAGCCTTTCTGCGGAGTCCGGGAGGGCGGAGGGCGGGAGCGCGGAGTTCGCGTCGGTCCGTGGCGTGGACACATCGACGCCTGGACGTGCGGGGCCACTGTGGCAAGCGGTCCCCGTCGAGCGGCGGCAGGACATGGGCATCCGCTGGAAACCACCCGTATGGGCCGGTCGACGGGCTCGCCGAAATCCCGCTGCGGCTCACGGCGCGGGCTGCCGGACTCGCCCGCGTGACTGAGCGGATCACCCGGATCAACCCTGACCAGCTGCACCCCACGCCCGGCTATCACCACATCACCGTGGTGGAAGCGGGCCGGACCGCGTACCCGGCCGGGCAGTGCCCGCTCGACCGCTCCGGCACACTGGTGGGTCCGGGGGACCTCGACGCCCAGATCGACCAGGTGGTGGCCAACTCCCTCGCCGCTCCGGCCGCCGTGGGAGCCGAGCCGTCCCGGGTCGTCCGATCGGTGATCTACGTGGTCGGGGACGACGTCACGGTCCTGGGAGCCGCCTGGCGCGGGCTCACCGGCTCGGCCATCGGGCCCGCGTTCACCACCGCGAGCACGCTGCTCGGCGTCACACGGCTCGGATTCTCCGGACAGCTGATCGAGCTCGACCTCACCGCGGCGCTGCCCGGCTGAACGTCCACCCGTGCCGCCCTGTTCGCCGCGGGCGCGGCCGGGAGGGGTTTCTCCATGACATGGGCGGTCCGTTCGAAGAACCGACTCCGCAGAATCCGTTAGTTCTACGGGACTTGACGTTGATAAGTTCCTCGACGTGGCGAAACTCAATCAGATCATCGCAGTGGAGAAGGGCGTCAAGTCCAAGGCTCACCAGGACCTGACGGCGGCGCATCACGGCCTTCAGAAGACCGGTCTGCTGGCCGGGATCTCCCGGACGTATCAGCCCAAGGACGAAGAGGGCGAGCAGCTGCCGCCCGAGTCGACCCTGGTGCAGATCAAGGCCGAGGACGTGCTGCGGGAGACCGCGGCGACCCTGACCCGGCTCTTCGATGTGACCGCCACGAAGGACTGGGCGAACTGCTCGGCCCGCGCGGACGTGAAGGTCGAGGGACGGGTGCTCGTGAGCGAGGTGCCGGTGTCGTACCTGCTCTTCCTGGAGAAGCAGCTGACGGACCTCAGCACCTTTGTCCGCAAGCTTCCGGTGCTCGACGCCTCAGAGGCCTGGACGCAGGACCCGTCGACGGACTCCTGGAAGACCGAGCCGGTGAAGACCCTCCGTACGAAGAAGGTGCCCCGCAACCATGTGAAGGCGGAGGCCACCGACAAGCATCCGGCGCAGGTCGAGGTGTACTACGAGGACATTCCGATCGGGTACTGGACGACGGTGAAGTTCTCCGGAGCCCTTCCCGCGCGACGGGTCAATGAACTGCTGGACCGGCTGGAGAAGCTCCAGCAGGCCGTGAAGTTCGCCCGCGAGGAGGCCAACGGCATGGACGTCAGCGACCAACGGGTGGGTGATGCGGTATTCGGTTACCTCTTCGGGTGACCGACCATGGATTCCCCGGCCGTTCATCACGGCCGGGGTGCGCGAGGAGCGCAAGCTGAAACTGAGGCTTGTCGTGACGACGCGGTTCCAGTGGAGGTTCGAGTCCTCCCCCCGGTATTCGGTGCGTTCCCCGCACACGGACGGGCCGGGGTGGCCCAACTGGCAGAGGCAGACCGCGATCAATCTCAGACTCTTGCTCCAGACTCAGCATTCGCCACCGATCGCCGAATCAATCGGGCCCGTGCCCATGGACGTCGAGATGCCGGTTCGACTCCGGCCCGCGGAGCTTCGATCTGCGGTCGTCTAAAGGCAGGACGCGACGACATAAACCTGACACGGGTCCTTAAAAGTGTCGGCGTGCCGTACGGGTGGCATCTACAGGGCTCGGGGGCCGGCTACGCCCCCGGGCCCGCTCCCGTTTCCGTGGGCGCGCCCCGCTCACGCCCCCGCGGGCAGCGACACCCCGCGCCCCGCGAAGAAACGCTCGAAGTCGGGCAGCGCAAGCTCCGCGGCCCGCGTCCCCGCCGTCGTGCCGGACGGGTTGTGGAAATGGACGCCGGCGCCGTCGGCCGTACGGGACGTCAGCAGCACCAGATGCCCGCCCCGCCCCGGAGCGGGCCGCAGCGGATGCCGGATGCCGTAGTGCACCGAGGCCATGACCGTCCGGCCGCCGTCCAGCAGACCGAGGATCTCGTGCGTCGAGAGATGGCGGTGGACCGTGGCGTCGAGGCCGTGCGCCTCCCGTGCGTACTGCGCGAAGGGGGCGTAGATCAGGCCCCGGATCACCCCTTCCGCGTCCTCGGTGTACGCGCCGTACCTGAGCGCCCCGTCGCGCAGTGCGAACAGGGACGGGGCCCCGGCGCCGAGCGCCATGCGCAGGCAGGTCATCCCGCACAGATGACCCGACCAGCGCGCGTACTCGGCCGGTGATGCCGCGCCCGAATCCGCCCAGGCAGGGTCGGTGGCCGGATCGAGTCCGCCCTCCACGATCGGGCCGACGAGTTCGGGCGAGACGAACTGGGTCTGGACGGGAACGCGGCAGGCGGGGCAGGTCACCGGGGGCATCCGATCACTGGCGGTATCCGGTCAGGAAGCGGCCGATGCGGCTGATCGCCGCGTCGAGATCGTCAGCGTACGGGAGCGTCAGGATCCGGAAGTGGTCGGGACGCGGCCAGTTGAAGCCCGTGCCCTGCACGACCTGGATCTTCTCCCGCAACAACAGATCCAGGACGAACTTCTCGTCGTCGACGATCCGATGCACCTTCGGGTCGATGCGCGGAAACGCGTACAGCGCGCCCTTCGGCTTCACGCACGACACGCCGGGGATCTCGTTCAGCTTCTCCCAGGCCCGGTTGCGCTGCTCGTAGAGCCTGCCGCCGGGCGCCACCAGATCCCCGATCGACTGCCGGCCGCCGAGTGCAGCCTGAATGGCGTACTGCGCGGGCGCGTTGGGGCACAGGCGCATGGAGGCGAGTGTGGTCAGCCCCTCCAGATAGCTGCGGGCATGCTGCTGCGGTCCGGAGATCACCAGCCAGCCGGAGCGGAAGCCCGCCACGCGGTACGTCTTCGACAGGCCGCTGAAGGTGAGGCAGACCAGGTCGGGAGCGAGGGCCGCCACGCTGTGGTGCTCGGCGTCGTCGTAGAGGATCTGGTCGTAGATCTCGTCGGCGAACACCATCAGGCCGTGCCTGCGCGCCAGATCGAGGATTCCTTCGAGGACCTCGCGCGGATAGACCGCGCCGGTCGGGTTGTTCGGATTGATGATCACGACGGCCTTGGTACGGTCGGTGATCTTCGAGGCCATGTCGGCGAGGTCGGGGTTCCAGTCCGAGGCCTCGTCACAGGTGTAGTGCACGGCCTTGCCGCCCGCGAGGGTGATCACCGCGGTCCACAACGGATAGTCGGGGGACGGGACGAGCACCTCGTCGCCGTCCTCCAGCAGCGCCTGGACGGCCATGGAGATCAGCTCGGAGACGCCGTTGCCGAGGAAGATGTCGTCGACGCCGACGTCCGCCAGCCCCATCGCCTGGTAGCGCTGCGCCACTGCCCGGCGGGCGGACAGGATGCCGCGCGAATCGGTGTAGCCGTGGGCCTGCGGAAGCATCCGGATCATGTCCTGGACGACCTCCTCCGGCGCCTCGAAGCCGAAGAGTGCCGGGTTGCCCGTGTTGAGGCGAAGGACGCTGTGGCCCGCCTCCTCCAGGGCGTTGGCGTGCTCGATGACCGGGCCCCGGATCTCGTAACAGACCTCGTCGAGCTTGCTGGACTGCCGGAATTCCATGCGGTGGCCTCCCCGACCTGATTGCGATACTTGGTTTTACCAAGCTCGGGCTTGGAAAGTCCAACAACATGTCTAGACTGCGTCGCATGCCACGTCAGCCACAGTCTCCGACCCGCCCGGCCCGCCGCCGGAGTTACGACCAGTTCTGCGCCACCGCGCGCTCCCTCGACTCCGTGGGCGACCGGTGGACCCTGCTGATCGTCCGTGAACTGCTGGCGGGCCCCCGCCGCTACACCGACCTCCACGCCGACCTGCCGGGTGTCAGTACGGACGTCCTCGCCTCCCGGCTCAAGGACATGGAGCAGAGCGGACTGGCCACCCGCCGACGGCTTCCGCCGCCCGCCGCGGCCTCGGTGTACGAGTTGACGGAGCGCGGCCACGGGCTGCTGCCCGTGCTCGCCGCACTCGCCGAGTGGGGCGCGCCCGCGCTCACCGACCGGCGGCCCACGGACGCGGTGCGGGCGCACTGGTTCGCGCTTCTGCTGCTGCGCGCGCTGGACGGGCTGACCAATCCGGGAGTCGTCGAAGTCCAGCTGGACGAGGGCGAGTTCCATGTGCGCGCGGGTGGCGCCGAGGCCGGTGCCGCCGTGTACGGGGACGGTCCGGCCGCCCATGCCGATGTCCGTATCGCGCTCGACGTGGAGGCCTGCCTGGCGCTCGGGCGGGGTGAGCTGACGCTCGCCGGGGCCGTCGAGGACGGGCGTGTCGAGGTGTCGGGCGACGGACCGCTCGCCACCGAACTGCGTGGCGGGTGACCGCCGGATCAGGGAGGGTTCCGCGGATCAACTCAGGGGTAGCGTCGGGGCGTTTGGGATGTCCTGGACGCTTCCGGGGACGCTGAGGCAGAGGAGTCGCACATGAGGGTCGGCGGACAGCGGGGGAGCCGAGGACCGCGGATGAGGAAGGGGCGACTCGCCAAGGCCCTGGTCGTCGGCGGCTGCGTGGCCGCGCTCGGCTTCGTGCCGTCGGCGGCCGTCGCCACACCCGGCAGCGGGGTGAGCGGCACCGTGCTCGCGCAGGGCACATCGGCGGGGAAACTGAAGGTGAAGACCCCGAACGGCCGTACGGATGTGACCTTTCGGACCATCACCGTCGAGCCGGGCGGCTCCACCGGCTGGCACACCCACAGCGGACAGCTGATCGCCGTCGTCAAGTCCGGGACGCTGACGCGCACTCTGGACGACTGCTCGGTCGAGGTGACACCGGCGGGCTCGTCCTTCATCGAGCCGTCCGGCACCGGTCACCGCCACATCGGACGCAATCGGGGGACCGAGCCCGTCGTGCTCTGGGTGACCTATCTGCTGCCCGAGGGCAGCGCGCTCTCCGACGACGCCGACGCCGTGGACTGCGGCGCGAAGAAGCAGTGAGTACGGGGGCGACGGGAGCGCACGGCCGTGGACGCGCGCGACGGGAGCACACGGCCGTGGACGCGGCGAGCCCGGAGGGCGACGCGAAGAGCACGGATGATCTGGATCCGGCGCGACGCGACGCGTTCGCGCAGGCGCTGCTGCATGCACTTGCCGCCCCCTGCCCCGGCTCGCGCGCGGAGCTGAAGGGCTCCCTCGCCCGTGGAACGGCCGATGCGTACAGCGACATCGACCTCGTCTGGACGGTTCCGGACGACTGCTTCGACGCCTGTGTCGCCGCCGCCGGGGAGGTGCTCGAAGCCGTCCGGCCTCTCGATTCGCTGCGTACGGACCCCGAGTTGCAAAGCTCCCGTGAGCGGCGGCTGCTCTTCGCGGCCTTTTGCGGGCTTCCGCTCTTCTGGCGCGTGGACCTGGAGATCGGGGCGGCATCGGTCGCCCGGCCCGCCGGCCACGACCGGGCCGGCCTCACGGCGGACGATGACGACTGGTCGCGGCCGGCGAGCGCGCTGGCCAACGCGGTCGCCGCGACAAAGGCCGTACTGCGCGGGCAGCCGCAGACCGCCCGGGGCCTGTTGGAGCGCGGCTTCCGGCGTATCGACGCGCCGGACGCCGTCACCGGACAGTGGTGCGCCGACATCGGCCGCCTCGCAGAAGCCGCCGCCGACCGCGAACCGGGCATGCGCCCCCTCGCCGATCGTGTGATGCGCCTCGCCGGGGGTCACTTGGCGGGGGCCGATGAGGAAGAACGCGGGCGGGGGGACGGCCGGGGCCGCCGCACGGGGCAGAGGTGATGATGGTCGCGTGCGATGTGAAGCGATCACCTGGGAGCGGCTGGCCGAAGAGTTCGCCGCGCACGCCGACGGCCTGGGACCGGCCGACGGGAGCCCGTGGCTGAAGGTCGCCGTGGACGGCGCTCCGGCGGCCCGTACCGGGGAACTGGCCGGACAGGTCGCGCAGGCGCTGCGGGTCCGGGGACGCGCGGTGCTCGTGGTGTCCACCGAGGGGTTCCTGCGGCCCGCGAGCCTACGGTACGAGTACGGCAAACAGGACCCCGACTCGTACTACGACAGCTGGTTCGACACGGGCGCGCTGTGGCGTGAGGTGTTCGGGCCGCTGGAGGCGGGCGGGAGCGGGCGGGTGCTGCCCGATCTCTGGGATCCGGTGACGGACCGTGCCACGCGCAGTCCGTATCGAGTCCTGCCCGAGGGCGGTGTGCTGGTGGTGCACGGCCCGCTGCTGCTGGGGCACTGGTTCCCGTTCGACCTGAGCGTCCATCTGCGGTTGTCGCCGGGTGCGCTGCGGCGACGCACCGAGGAGAGCGAGCGGTGGACCCTGCCCGCCTTCGCGCGGTACGAGGACGAGACGGCGCCCGGCGCCCGCGCGGCCGCGGTCGTACGGGCCGACGACCCGCTGCACCCCGCCTGGACCGGGTGGCGACGGGAGGAGTAGGGGGGTGCCTCTATGTCCTTCGTCAAGTTCGCGCTGCCGGTTTTGAGGGTTTTCATCCTGGTCATGCGGCGAGGGTGACGGTGGGGGTTCGGGACTCGTAGAAGGTGCCGTCTCGGAGCATCGCGAACAGGAC
>NZ_JBIURS010000024.1:0-135260 GCF_044740965.1 Streptomyces sp. NPDC088252
GACGCGGCTTCTTCCCCATGCTCTCCATGATGAACATCATCCTTCCGAGGCCAAAGCCTCTGATCTCCGATGTCCGTCAAAGCGGATCAAGCCCACCCTGCACGCCTACCTGCGCTGGCGTAGCGCCAACGCCCGCCACCCGGACGTCCTCGCGGCGCACCGTCGCGAACGCGCCCGCATCCGCAGCGAGAAGGGCATCCACTGGGGCGGACGCCCGCTTCCCGCCGTGGCCTGACAAGCGACCGGGCCGAGAGCGTCAGGCCCTCGCACCACGCGCGATTCGGTACAGCACGTTCGGGCGCAGTGGCCCTTCGGGCGCGGTGGGGTCGTCGAAATCGTCAGCCGGGTCTCGGGTCATGCCGATCCGGCGCATCACTGCTTGGGAACGGAGGTTGGTAGCAGTCGTCACTGCAAGGATCTCGGGGAGTTCGAGCGCTTCGAAGCCGAAGGCAAGGCCAGCCAGGGCGGCCTCGGTGGCGTAACCCTGGCCCCAGGCCGAGCGAGCGAGCCTCCAACCGATCTCCACCCCCGTGAACGGCATGCCATCATCCACCTGGTCCAAGCCCGCGAAGCCGATGAACTCGCCCGTGGCCTGCACTTGAACTGCCCACCAGCCATAGCCTCGCTGGTCGAACTCGGCCTGGAAATGCGCCACGGAGGCATCGCTCTGTTCACGGGTCAGCAGGTCGCCCAAGTGCTCCCGGACCTCGGGATCAGCATTCATCGCCGCCCACGGTTCAAGGTCGGAGTCTTGCCATCGACGGAGTACGAGGCGATCGGTATGCAGTTCAGCCATGCTGCCCAGCCAACGTGAGCTCTGTCCCCAAGGCAATCCATTTCTTTCTTCGGGACTGCTACCGCCTGTCAGAAGGAGAATGCCCGGCTGGCTCCAAGACTGGCGAAGCGACCACCGGCCGGCGAACCTTCCCGGTCAGAGCACTTGCAGCAGCGCGACGAGCGCCAGAAGCACCCGCAGCCAGGCATACTGACGAGCGGTGCGTGGGTGCCGCGGGGTTGGGCTCACAAAGGGGCGTCTGTCGGCAACGCCCGCGTCTTTCAGCGCATCGACCCTGAAAGCCGCTCTCTCGGGCAACCTGCACGGCACGAAGTTGACGAACTGCACGGGGTTCATGCCGTGCGCGGGATCCGCTGTGCACGGCCGTGGAGCCTGAACGCCGTTACGCACTCGACGATGCCGACCGCGACCAGCCACCAGCCGGCGACCAGGGTGAGCACGGCGATTGAGGTGAACGGCGAGGTGATCAGCACGATCCCCGCGATGAAGGTGACGACGCCGAGGAAGGCCTGCCAGCCGCGCGCGGGCATGGTGGGGTCGTGAACGGCGGCCAGAGTATGGGTGATGCCGCGGATCAGCCAGCCGATGCCGATCCACAACGCGAGCAGCAGGATCGACTCCAGCCTGCCCCGGAAGCAGAACAGGCCCAGAAGGATCGACAGGGCGCCGCTGATGAACGCCAGGACACGCAGCGAGGTCGCCCTGTGCGTGCCGAAGGCGGCAGCCAGTTGGAGCGCGCCGCTGAGAATGAGGTAGATGCCGAAGAGGATCCCGGCGACGAGCAGGGACGGGCCCGGCCAGGCCAGGATCACGATCCCAAGGACCAGGGAGGCGATGCCGGTGATCAGAACGACCTGCCAGGCGGTGCGGGAGAGGCGGTGCAGGAACCCCTCGAAGGGTGGCTCCATGTAGCCCGGGGGCGGTTTCGGCGCGTGCACGTCACCCGTGGCATGGGCGTGGCGGTCGTCGTATTCCGGTCCCCGGGGGGAGCCGCTCGGTGCGTCGGTCATGATCCATGCTTGTACCGGGCACGGGCGCCCCGCCACCTTTGCCGGTCCACCCGGCTGATGGCGGAGGCACGGACCGTGCAGCACGGGGCCGGTGAAACGCGGATCGTGTCCAACCAGGCGTGCGGCGATTGAGCACTGCCCGTCCGGACCGGGCGCGGGCGACGAGACCGGCTTGGTGCAGCACGCCCAGGTCGTACGACACCGTGGCGGGACCGAGAAAGGGGCCTGCCGCGAGTTGTGCGGTGGAAGCCGGTGGCGCCAGCGCCGCGAGCAGCCCGGCGCGGGTGGTGCCGAGCAGTCTGGCCGGGCAACGCCGCAGCCGAGAGGATGCTCAGCGGACCCGGACGCAAGGTCTCCATACCGAGGGGGCGGGCTGGGCGAGGGCGCCTCGCCTTGCGCGGTGGACAACAGCCTGACCGGGCGGCCGGCCAGGAGCCGGATCACCGCGCAGAGCGCGTCGAGGAAGGCGCGGTCGCAGGCGTGGGCGTCGTCCACGCACACCAGTACCGGCCGGGACGCTACGAGTCGGTCCGGCAACGCCAGCAGGGCGGTCTGCACCTGCGCGTCGTCCGGCCCGCCGGCCTGAGCAGTGGGACTCAGGACGGCACTCGGCACCTGGCCGTGTGCGGCGGGCAGGCCGGGCAACTCGTCCAGGACCGGCGCCAGCAGTTGCTGCAGACAGGCACGGGCGTACCGATGGTCCGCGGCCCGGCCCTGCGCGGTCAGCACGAACATGCCGTCGCCTGCGGGCAGCAGGAGTCCCGGGGCAACGGCGAGGGCCGCGATTGCGGCGGACGCGTTCCGGGCGGTCTCCTTCGACGGCTGCAGCTCGATCAAAGTCCCGGACACCGCGCCGAACCTGGCCTGGTGCGGAACCTCGGGCCACGTCGGTTACCCGATGGCGGAGCTGATGACGCTCGTCGCAGGCACCCGGGCCCTGATCGGCGCGGTGTTCGGCACCACTCGCAAAGGAGAGACAGCCTGTGCCCGGCGCCCGCTGCACCGGGTGGCCGATGACGCCGACCACGCCTGCGCTCCTCGTGGGCGACTTGGCGTAAGCACTGAACACGATGAATAGTAGCTATATGGATATATCGGGCAAATGGAACGATGTACTCGTGCACCAGACCGATCCGTACAACGCCGAATCGCCTCCCGGCGCCCTCGCAAGTCAGATCACCCCCCTGGACAGCTTCTACAGTCGCAATCACTCGTCGATTCCCCACATCGCCCCGGAGGGCTGGCGGCTGCGAGTGGACGGTCTGGTCGATCGCCCGCTTGAGCTGTCGATGGACGAACTGCGGCGCCGCTTCCCCGAGCGGAGCGTGGTGGCAACACTGCAGTGCGCGGGCAACCGTCGCGCGGACCTCATCGAGATCCGCGACATACCCGGCCAGGTCTCCTGGGGCCCTGGAGCCATCTCCACCGCGTGCTGGCGTGGGGCAAGCCTGGCGGATGTGCTGGCCGACGCCGGAGTGCAGCCGGAGGCGGCCCACATCGCCTTCACCGGTGCCGACGTGTCGCAGCAGGCCGAGCCACCGCAGCCCTTCGGAGGCTCGATACCGGTGGCGAAGGCAACCTCCAGCGAGGTGTTGCTGGCCTGGGCCATGAATGATCGGGCACTGCCCACCGCGCACGGCGCGCCGCTGCGCGTGGTCGTCCCCGGCTGGATCGGCGCCCGCAGTGTCAAGTGGCTCAAGCGCATCACCGCTCAGGCCGAACCGTCCGACAACTACTTCCAGATCGAATACAGCATCCTGCCCGCCGAAGCCGACCCTCATCAGGTCAAGCAGGCAGACGGCATCACCCTCGGCCCGATCGCCATCCACTGCGCCATCCTGCACCCTGGCAAAAACGCCCAGTTGCCGTCCGGGCCGACCGAGGTCACCGGCTTCGCCTTCGCCGGGGACGACAGAACCGTGGAACGTGTGGATGTCTCCGTCGACCACGGCGTCTCCTGGGCCCACGCCGACCTGGACCCGCCGGAGAACCCCTGGACGTGGCAGCACTGGCGCGCCACGCTTACCCTGCCCCCGGGCGAGGCCGAGCTCATCGCCCGCGCCTGGGACTCCACGGCGGCCGTGCAGCCTGAGTCCTTGACAACCGTCTGGAACCCCAGGGGGTACGCCAACAACGCCGCGGCCCGGCTGCGCGTCACATGCCGTCCCTGACCCGGACACTTCGGTCGAAGGAGTCAGCGACTGACGCAGGGACATTTCCAACCTGGCGTGTATTTCAACGAGTTGGACGGTCTGACGGGACGACGGAGCCCCCTGACAGGCGGTTTCACGACCGAGATCCACCGTCCGCCAGGAACTCCGCGTTGGTCGACGAACCAACGTCGGCGCTCGACATCCATAGCTCCTCCGGTTCGGCAGGGACATGAGCCCGCGGCCCTGACCGGCTGCCTGGTGACCAGCATCCGAGAGCTGTAGGGACGTCAGTTATGTTCGTGATCACTATGGATGGGTACCGCGCCGAGAGGGCGCTGAGGCTGGTGGACGGGTCCATAGCCTGAGTTGTTGTGGATGACGGGTTCTCGTGGCACGAGGAGTCGTGTGCGTGACCGTGGTGTCGACTTCGTGACCATCGACGGCGGCGGCGAGGGCGGCACCGCTGATCTTCACCGACTCGGAGTCGCTGCCGTTCCGGATGGGCTGCTCCCGCGTCTACTGCACGTTCACCGAGCGAGGTCTGACCGACGAACTCACCTTCATCGGCTCCGGCAAGCTCGGCCTGCCCGAGAACGCCGCCGTCGCCTTCGCCCTGGGTGTCGACATGATCAACGTGGCCCGTGAGGCGATGCTGTCGATCGGCTGCATCCGTTCGCAGAAGTGCCACACCGACAAGTGCTCCACCGGCATCGCCACCCAGAACCCGTGACTGGCCCGCGGCCGCGAAGCACCCCCGAGCGCGGCACGGCCATCGTTACAGCCTGGTTTGCCCTGCTCGACGCCCAGGCCAATGGACTTCCCTCCCTGGGCATGGACCGTCCCGTCGGGCCAGGACCGCGCGCCATCGACCTCACGTCGCGGCAGGACTGGAGTCCGTACAGCCTCAACCTCCGCTGCCCCAAACCGTCCCACCGCACTCGACAGGGCGATTGCAAAGTCTTTTGATCAAGGGGAGGTGCAGGTCAGCTGAGGCCGACCAGTTCCAGGGGGCGTTCGTAGGGGCGGCGGGCGATCTTACGGAGTCCGGCGGCGATGTTGGTGTGGCCAGCGGTGCGGAGCTGGTTGATGGCGAAGCTTCCCCCTGAATTTGCAATCGCCCTGCTACTGCATCCCCTTTCCATGCACCACTGTCACGCAACGCATGGAATATCTCGAAGACGGAGCGGTTCAGTTCGCCACCCGAGATCGCAGCTGACCACGCCAGTGAAGAGCCGGACGATCCGAATCCAACGAGAACACCGAGAGAATACCCGAGACATAACTGTCGCTCTCGCTCCACCATTGGCCCTGCAGGGTCATCTCCTTGCCTCTCCGCGCATACCCCAGCGACTTTCGGTCCGCCGTCCCGGGTGAATTCCGATCCTCCCATTCGAAACACACACAGGAAAGAACGTTCGACCTGCTGAACCGGCAGGTCGAAAGAGCCGCCCGCACGGTGTAGCCGTCTGGTTACCCCGCCGCTCCCGGCGGCCCCTGCCCAGGCGGCGGCCCAGGCGTCGGCGGGCAACCGGGCCGCCGGGAGCAGCCGCCGGCGCCCACCCCCTGCTCCGTTTCAGGTTCGGGGCACGGATTTCGCACGAGGTCAACCGCAGGATCAGGAATTGACAAGGGGCTTGGCAACATGCCCTCGAAACTTTGATAAACCAGTGCCCCGTATACGCGTCCAAGAATTGACAGAGACCTTGGCGGCGTGCCCTCGACACCGCACCAAAATCGCCGACTGCGCACGAGTGCTCAGGAATTGACACCTGCCTGATGGTTGCCTACGGTCCGCTCGTCAGGTTTTCTCGACCGCGTCCGAGGGTATTCATGACTACATCTGCGTTGCCGAAGTTCAGGCAACAGTTGATTCTCGCCGTTCTCATGGTGTGTTCACTGCTGATCTGGCTGGACAACACCGTCCTGAGTACCACCCTGGAGACCCTCGCGGACCCGGTCCGTGGACTGAACGCCAGCCCGGCCGAGCTCCAATGGGCCACCGGCTCGTACACGCTGGCCTTCGCCACCCTGATGTTCACCGCGGGCGCGCTGGGCGATCGCTTCGGTCACCGGGCCGTGCTCGCGGCGGGCCTGCTGGTCTTCGCCGGATCCTCGGTGTGGGCGGCGTACGCGGGCGACGCGGGCCAGTTGATCGCCGCCCGGGCCGCGATGGGTGTCGGCAGCGCGCTGATCACGCCCGCCAACCTGGCCATTCTCATGTGGACCTTCACCGGCCCCGCGCGGTCGACCACTATCGCCATTTTCTCGACCTCCGCCGGTGTCGGCATGGCCGTGGGTCCGGTGCTGGCCGGGGTGCTTCTCGACCACTTCTGGTGGGGCTCGGTCTTCCTGGTCAATGTCCCGGTCGTGGTGCTGGCGCTGATCGGCATCGTCCTGCTGGTCCCGAACTTCCGCAGCCCTGTGGTGCGGCCGCTGGACCCGGCCGGGATGCTGCTGTCGATCAGCGGCCTCGCGGCGCTCGCCTACGGGCTGATCCGCGCGGGTCAGGTGGCGGCCTGGGGCCGTACGGGCGTCTGGGCGCCGATCGCCGTCGGCCTGGTCCTGCTGGCCGCCTTCGTGCTCGTCGAACTGCGCGTCAAGGTGCCCAGCTTCGATCCTCGGCTGCTCGCTCAACGCACCTTCGGCGGCGGCAACGTGGCGCTCGGACTGCTCCTCTTCGCCATGGCCGCCGTCACCTTCTACAACGCGTTCTACCTCCAGGGCGCACGCGGCTTCTCGCCAATCGAGGCGGGCCTGGCCAGTCTCCCCACCGCGATCGGCGCGCTCCTAGGCGCGCCCGTCGGCGCGCGTCTGGTGCGCCGCTGGTCGCTGCGGCTCGTCAGCGTGCCGGCCCTCACCGTGGCGGCGCTGACCATGGGTGCGTACGGGCTCTTCGGGCTGCGGACCCCCCTCGTCTGGATCGAGATCCTGCTGTTCTTCCAGGGCCTGTCCATCGGCATAGTGATCGGCCCGGTGACCGCGGCACTGATCAGCACGCTGCCGTTGGAACGAGCCGGTGCCGGCTCGGCCGTCACCAACACCGTGCGCCAGACCGGCAGCGTCATCGGGATCGCCGTCGGCGGCACGATCATGTCGATCGTGTACCGGCGCGCGATCGAGCCCTCGCTGGGCGGTACGCCGGGACCGGTGCGGGAGCAGGCGCGGGTCTCCGCCGAACAGGCCCGGCATGTCGCCACCGCGACCCACCGGCCCGCGCTCGCGCACGCGGCCGACGGCGCGTTCGTCCACGCCATGCACGTCGGCGCGGTCTGGATCATGTTCATCGCACTCTTCGGAGCGGCCGTGCTGCTGATCGCCCTGCGCTCGGACCGGAAGCCCACCGCTGCCGGGCGCGAACCGGAACGCGATCAGGAAGCCGGCCCCGCTGCGCACGAGGCGTCTCCCCGGGCCGGGGCCGAAGTCCCTCCCGCCCGCGAGGGCGACGACGTGGGCAGCCACTGACGCCATGGGAACCAGGCAAAAACTCCCTCAGGTGCAGCCGGGCAGCCAGGCCACGTATCTGCCCGACCGTCACATGTTCGCCCTGTGGACCTGGTCCGGCGGCACCGTGGGGGCGGCCCCGCCCCTCGGTGACATCGAGACCATCCCCCTGGCCGTCCCGACGCCGGACCTCGGCAGGCTCAAGGTGTCCGACGTCGACTGCGCACTGATCGAGCCGGACCGGCTCGTCGATGCGCCCCTCGACTCGCCCGGCCGGTCTGTGGACGCCTGGCGGTCGTGGATCGCGGGCGGCGAATCGGCCCTGCCGGTCGCGGCGCACGCTGTTCCCGATGCCACGGGTATCGCCGTGACGACGGCGGAGCACGCCGCCGCCGTCTTCCGGCACACCACCGCGATGGGGGCCGAACTGCGCACGACACTCACCGCCAAACTGCGGCCGTACCAGGTGCGCGGCGTGAGCTGGCTGCGCGAGACCATCGCCGCACACGGCGGCGCGGTGCTCGCCGACGAAATGGGACTCGGCAAGACGTTGCAGGCCATCGGCTGCGTCGCGGGACGCGCTGCAGAGGGGCCGCAACTCGTGGTCTGTCCCACGTCGTTGGTCGGTAACTGGGCACACGAGATCGCACGGTTCGCACCCGACCTGCGGGCCACGATCTGGCGCGGCGGGCCGCTGAAAGCGGTGGAAAGCGGCACGGTGGTGCTCACCGGCTACCCTACGCTGCGCACGCACGGCCCGACCTTGGCGGGGCACCACTGGAACACCGCGCTCTTCGACGAGGCACAGGTCCTGAAGAACCCCCGTACGCATGTGTCGAAGGCCGCGCGCACCATTGCGGCCGACGCGCGGATCGCCTTGACCGGAACGCCCGTCGAGAATCACCTCGACGAACTCTGGAGCCTGCTCAATCTGGTCGCACCGCACCTGTTCGGGCACCGGACGCAGTTCCGCCGTCGCTTCGTCCGGCCGATCGGGACCGGCTCCCTGACCGCCGCCGCCCGGTTGCGCGGGGCCATCGAGCCGGTCGTGCTGATGCGGAAGAAGTCCCAGGTCGCGGGGTCACTCCCGCCGAAGATCCACGCCGACCTCATCTGCGACCTCACCGAGGAACAGGAGCAGCTGTACGACCGGTCGCTGGAACAGGTCATCGACGACGGCTTCGGCAGTGGCGCCCAGCGGCAGACCAAGGTGCTCGCGGTCCTGACCACGCTCAAGCAGGTCTGCAACCACCCGGGCCTGATCACGGACGACCTCACTGAGCTGTCGGGAAGGTCGGGAAAGCTCGACCTCTGCACCGACATCGTGACCAACAACCTGGAAAGCGGCTCTCCGACCCTCATCTTCACCCAGTACCGGCAGACCGGTGAGCTGCTGGTACGGCACTTCGACGAACAGTTCGGCCTGAGCGCGCCGTTCTTCCACGGCGGCCTGAACCAGGAGCAACGGGCCGACATCGTCCGCCGTTTCCAGAGCGACGACGGCCCGAACGTGCTCGTGCTCAGCCTGAAGGCCGGGGGTACCGGGCTCACTCTCACCCGCGCGGCCGACGTCATCCACTTCGACCGGTGGTGGAATCCGGCCGTGGAAGCACAGGCGTCCGACCGGGTCCACCGGATCGGCCAGACCCGCACCGTCACCGTCACCACTCTGACCACGGGGACCACCATCGAGGAGCACATCGCGGCCATGCATTCCCGCAAATCCGCATTGTCGGACATTGCCGATATATCAAGCGTCGCCGAGTTGACCCATCTGGACGACGACCGCCTCATCGAGGTCCTGCGCCGGAAGCGAGACAGCTGACCCATGGCCGACCACGACTTCGGCTACACGAAGTGGGGCAAGGACTGGGTCCGGTTCGCCGAGTCGTTGCGCCAGACCCGCCCCGATCCGCAGCTGCCGAGCGCGCGCCGCGCGGCACGCGACGGGAAGGCGCAGATCACGATAGACGGCCGGACCGTGCGCGCCGTCGTACACCGCGGCCGCAGCACCGCGGAGGTCACGATCGATGTCGCCCCGATGTCCCAGGGGGCGATGGCCGAGATCTCCCGTCACCTGAGCGGCATCCAGCCCCTCCTCACGGACGACCTGTACCACGCGATCGCCGACGCGGGCCACCCGCCCGCGCCGGCCCTCGTCCGCGTCGACTGCTCCTGCCCGGCCGACACCCCACGGTGCATCCATGAACTGTCCGTCTACTACGACATGGCGCGACGCATCGATGACGACCCCCGCATCGCGCTCGACGTGCAGGGCTTCTTCCGCGCTTCGGCGGACGGCACCGAGGTGTCCGCCACGGCGACACCGCAGCGCTGGATTGCGCTCAACGCCCTTGATCCGGCGGCCTACTTCATGGTGACCGAGTGACCCGCACGGTGTGCGGGGGCGTGCCCCCACGCCGCTTCACCGCCCGCTGGGCCCGCGGACGCCTCCGCATCCCCCAGCCGTAAAAACCCCGCTCGCCCGGTCGGGCCGTGCCGCGGGGTCGATCGGAGGTCCGGCGAGAAAGGCGGTGATCTCGCCGGACACCTGCTCGGTCTGTTGCGTGTGACAGAAATGGCCGAGGTCGTCGCGCAACACGACCCGGGGATGGGGGAGGTCGGCGGCCGGCGCCTCGGCCCGACACCCATTGATACCGTCGTCGCTGGTCCCGCCGAGGACGAATGTCGGTATCCTGTTGGCGCGCGGCGATCGGCGAGTGGGGGGCGGCAGTTGTACGGCGCGCAACGACCTCCTGCTCCGGATGCCCCAACACCCGGTCGACAGACAGCACGACCTGCGCCGGCACCGGCCCGGCCGCTTCGTCGGATGATGTCGCCATGGCCCCACCGTAAACAGAGGGCCGGGCCCACGAGTAACCGCACAGAAGCGCTACTCGGAGGTACTCTTCTTCGCCTTCCGGTGTCGGCGCGCACAGTCGACCTGGTCGCGGATCAGGCCGGTGAACGTCGTCTCCGGGTCGCCGGTTCTGCTCAACTTCAGTGATGCACGCACTCTCAGTATCAGGTGAGGGGTAGCAGATGAACCGCCCCGTTCCGGTATGTCGACGGTCAGTCCTGGGGCTCTTCCACCGGTCTCTTGCTCAGGAGTAGTTTCGCGGCCTCGATCGCTTCCCTGTTGAGCTCCTCGACGGAGATGCCCCAGCTCTCCTCCCATCCGTCGAGGTTGTGTGCGCAGTGGACCAGTGCCTCCAGGTCTTCGGGGTAGTCGAGGTCGTAGGCGATGTCTGCCCAGATGAGATGCGCTCCGGTGGCAGGGTTGAGGGATCCGTCGACGATCTGTTCGGCGATCCAGTAGGCCATGGCCCACTTCGCGGCCCGGGGGTCGTCCGGCGGGTGAAAGAGCAGTCCTAGTTCGTCCAGGACCTGATCGAAGAGTTCAGGCGCTTCGGGCTCCTCACTGCGCAGGAGACCGGCGAGCGCAGCGAGCGAGGGACTGTGGACGCCGACGATCAGTGCGTCCAGCCCCGACTGGATGAGTCGGTCAGAACCGACATGTCTCCCGAAAGCCCTCTCGTGCGCAAGGTGGCTGAGTCGGTTGAGGGCGTCGTCCTGGGTCATTTTGGACTTCTTCGTCGGTAGCGGGGGCAACGAACTCTCGCACGGCCGTCGAGCTGTCGCCATCGAGTTCACCTGAGCCTGCTCTGACCATCAGGACATGAGGACACGCTTCCGGAGGCGTGGAAAGGCGGCACGACCGAACATCTGGCGTTTGAGCACCTTGATGCGGTTGACGTGTCCTTCGACGACGCCGCAGTTCCAGGGCAGGGCAAGGCCGGCGGTGACGGCGTCGTGGTCGCGGTCGATGCCCGCGCCGAGGGTGTGCAGGCTGGGCATATCGTCCTTGCGGACGGCGTCGAGCCATTCGGGAAGCCGTTGGCCCTGGCGCTCAGTGAGCATCTTTGCGAAGGACCGGACGTGTGGACCTGGGTCTGTCGGCTGCCTTGGCCATCGTGGGGCAGGAGACCTGGGCCGCGGCGCAGACTCGTACGCTGCGCAGCCCACCGCGGACCGTCCCGACGGGGTGGTTGTCGCGACTACTGCCCCGTCCCGGAGGGCCGGTGAGCCGGTCCGTGTCCTGGACCGCACGTCCTGACCGATCGGTCACGTGAGGCCGGGCTGCCGTGCCGGTCCCGGCTCACGCCTGGACGCGGCGGTCCCGAATGGCACCATCCGGGCGTCGGCCCACGCAGAAGCGCTGCGGTCAGGCCCATCGCTGGCCGATGGGTGTGCCCCTGGTCGGCGGGCTGGTCCAGTTGCCGCCGGGAGTGTTGCCGCTCATTGCGCAGTTTTCAACGCGCTGGGTGAACAGGGCAAGTGCCTGCGCCCACGCCCAGCACGGGCGTTCGCTTCCTCCTCGATGCAGTCGGCTGCCTCCCGGAGGAAGTGGCGCTCGCGGTTCCTGTAGTAGCCGGGTAGTGGTCGCACCGTTCCGCAGCCGTCGTGCTCGGTCGTGTCTGACTGCGCGACGCGCGCCAGCGCGCTCCGACACCAGATGTCGTTGTCGAACTCTGGCGCGCACCATGAATAGCCATCCTCCACCCCCGACACTTCGCGGGCCCAACGCGCGAGCAGTGAGTGGAACGTGCATGGCTGTCCGCCAGCCCAGCCCCTACGCGAGGATCGCCGCCCGGCCGTGGCCGCCTGACCTGCGCAACCTGGTCGCCAAGGCCAGCAAGCGCCGCGACGACGAGCACGAGCGTATCGAGACCGAGACCACAAAGTGCGGCAACGGCGCAAGGCGAGGATGTACGCCCGCACCCGCGAGCGCCTGCCGGTCCTCGTCCGCACGATCGACCAGCGCCGCAAGGACGCCGCCGTGGTATCGGAAGCCGCGAGGCAAGCCGGTCCCGGCGAGATCTTCACCGCTGCCGCTCAGCAACTTGTACACGCCGTGGTTCCGCACGGAGCGGCCGGCAGGGTCTGGGCCGAGGATCCCGACACCGGAAAACGCCTTTCCGCAGCAAGTGAAACCGTAAGGGAACAACAACCTGAACTGCACAGCGAGTTGACCACGAACCTCATCGGAGATGCCGATATCGCACCAACGAGCCGGATCGCGCGAAACAACGCCTTGACTCGCTGTGAGTTCTCAGATACTGCCGGGGTCGCGGTGGGGGAAGGCGCACAGCACCGTACCCAGTACGCGTTCCACCGGAAAGTAACCCACCAGACGGGAGTCGAAGCCGTTCTCCGGGTTGTCGCCGAGCAGCACCACAGCCCCCGGTGGCACACAGCCCCCGGGGGCTGTGCGCAGGATGGCGGGCAGGTGGTGCGGGACCGGGTCGCCAGATGTGGCTACGGCCCGTTTGATGAGCCATTCCCGCTGCGCCTGGCCGGCGCCGCCTCTACCGCGCGGTAGAGGCGGCGCCGGCCAGGCGCCCTGCGGGGTAGGGCGTTCCACCACGACGATCTGCCCTGCCGAGACGTTGCGGGTGCGACGTACGAGCACGCGGTCGCCGTGCTCGTACGTCGGTTCCATGCTGCTTCCCTGGACGGTGACTGCGGTCAGTCCTCGCCGGAGAGCCACGGGCACGACCAGACAGGCGCCCACGGCGATGCCCCCGGCCGCCAGCAGACCTCTGCGCACCATGTGCCTCCTGCCTCGTGATGGTTAGGTTGCGTTGTCCCGGTAGCCGGATGCCTGGAGGGCGAAGAGCCGGGCGTACTCGCCCCCCATCGCCGTCAGCGAGGCGTGATCGCCCTGCTCCAGGATTCGCCCGTCCGCAAGCACGGCGATCATGTCGGCGTCGCGCACCGCACCGAGCCGATGGGAGATCAGCAGACTGGTCCGCCCGGCGCGGTACTGGGTGAGCGAGGAGTGGATTTCGGCCTCAGCCTCGGCGTCCAGGCCTGCGGACGGCTCGTCGAGGATCATGAGGTCGCGCTGATCGCGTAAGAAAGCCCTGGCCAGGGCAAGCCGTTGCCACTGACCACCCGAGAGTTCGAGGCCGGTCTGCGGGGTGCCCTTCTCACCGTCCACGCTCAAGCTCGTGTCCCTGTCCATGTCCATGAAGAACATCCGGGACAGCAGGGTGTCGTATCCGCGCGGCAGCTCAGTCAACCGGTCGTGCAGGTCGGCGCGGCGCGCGGCGGTATGGATGCGTTCCCGGTCGTCGAGTGAGGACAGGTCCCCCAGGGCGATGTTCTCGGCGGCCGTCATGTCGTACTCCATGTAGTCCTGGAAGACGGCACCGATACGGTGGCGCAGATCGGCCGGATCGATCTCGCGCAGATCCGTCCCGTCCCAGAAGATCGCTCCGCGCGTGGGGTCGTAGTACCGGCACAGCAGTTTGATCAGAGTGGACTTGCCCGCTCCGTTCAGTCCGATGAGCGCCAGCGCCTTCCCGTACGGGACACGAAGGGTGACACCCCGGAGGATCCAGGCGTGCTCGGGCGAGTATCGGAACCAGACGTCCCGGAATTCGATGGCGTCGCGGAGCGGTGGCACGGGGCGAGGGTTCGGGGCCACGGGGAGATCGGGCGGGCAGCGGATGACGGACAGATAGTGGTCGAACATCAGCAGCGACTGGTGGGTACGGGCGATCTCCAGGGCGAGTACTGCGACGGCGCCTTGGATGCCGGCCACAGCCGCCACGAAGATCGCTACATCGCCGACCGAGAGCCCGCCGGACCGGGTGGCGGACACCGCCCACAGCAGTCCGCCCGCTGCCACCAGCGCGGCGAAGCCTCCGAGACCCGACTGGACCATGGCCTCCCTGCGGTCCATGGTCCGCAGGGAGGCGTTGACGGTGCGACGGTCGGCCAGCATACGACCGCGAAGGAACGTACCGATGCCGAACAGCCGTATCTCCTTGGCCGCTTCCACGCTGGTGAGCAGCTGGCTGTAGAAAAGCTCGCGCCGTTCGACGGGGCCGAGGTCCCAGTACATACGGGCCCGGCGTCGGGACAGCGCGAGTTCTGCTGCCAGCGTCGGTACCCCGGCCAGGAGGACCATGCCGGTCATCATCGGGCTGAGCACCAGCAGGGAGGCGAGGAACCCGGTGATGGTGACCACCGCTTGGAGGAGACCGAGGGTGCCGTCCACCACCTGACCAGGTCCCGACCCTCCCGCGTCACGGGCGAGCCGCACCCGGTCCAGGAAGCGTGGGTTCTCGAACTGGGCGAGGCCAACCAGCCGGTCCACGGCGCCGAACAGGCGGTCCTGGGCGAGGAGTCCCACCGCGCGGTTGAACTCGGCGCGCAGGTACTGCGTCAGCTGGGGCAGCACTGCGGCGACGAGTCCGGCGGCGCCCAGACTGGCGGCCAGCGGGAGCAGGGTGGCTGTCCGCGCTCCGGCGGCCACATCGTCGAGTACGAGTTTGGTGAGCCAGGCGATCACCACGGGCTGAGCGCCACCGACGAGCGCCACCACGACGTGCAGCGTCAGGGTCGTAGGAGCCGCTCTGACAGCGAGTGCTCCGGCGGCCACCCCCCGCGCGACCGATGAGCGGAGCCGGGTGCCGGGCCAGGCGGCACCGTTGCCGTAGCGGATGTCGTGGCTCATGCGCCGACGGGGGCTGACCGGTCGAGTCGCACGTCGTCGGAGGTGATGACGCACCGTCCGGTGCCGGCTCCGATGCCGGGGCCGGCGCCGGGTGCCGGTGCCATCCGGAGCACCGTCGGGAAGGCGGATGTCCGGAACGCCCTGCCGAGTGGGCCGCCGGGCTGCTCCACGAACACCCGTGCCACCGGTGCGAGTTCGGACACGAAGGGGGTGCACTCCTCGGCGTCGCCGACGACGACGGCCCAGGCCAGGTCACGGCTGAGCGCGGAGGCCCTGATGTGCTGGACGAGCCGGGGCACCTCGTCCTGGCACGGCGCGCATCCGGGCGAGAAGAAGGCCACCAGAGTCTCGCTGGTGACGGTCTCCTGGCTCACCGGCTCGCCGTCCGCAGAGGTCGCCGAGAACGGGCCCACCTCCTCGCCCACGGCGATGGCCCCGGGGGCCGGGCCGGGTCCTGACTCGTACCCGGCGTCGGGCCGAGCACTCGCCAGCAGGGCCGTGTGCTCGCGCAGCCGCTTCACCACCCCCACCGTGAGGACGAGGTCCAGTGTGCACAGCAGCCCCACGAGCACGACTGCGGCCACGAGGAAAGACATGCCGACTCCCTTGGATTCATTGGTATGTGCTCGGGTCAGGCGGGGCGGAACAGCTCGACGATGTCGTCGAGCGCCATGATCACCGCAGCCAGCAGCAGGCCGCACAGAGCCGCCGTGACGGCAGCCTCCACACGCACCTCTCCTCCGACCGGTGCGCTCATCGCGCCGATGATCGCGAGGATCCCCAGCACGCCGTTCCGTACGACATGCCGGGCACCGAGCGGAGCGGACGAAGCCCCGAAGCAGCGGCAGGAGGCGCTTACTCCGCGATGCCGGGCCAGGGCGATGGCGAGCGCGAAGCCGCCCACGAGGGCGGCGGCGCCCAGGAGCCCGCAGACCCCGGTCGCAGTGGATGGCGCCGCGACCAGCGAGCTCACGAGGAGCTCGCCGGCCACGACGCCTGCCGCGACTGGGCGAACCAGCACCGGCGGCAGTACCCGCATGCTGCGCACCGACGCCGCGAAGGCGTCATACGCCTGCCGTCCGTTCGCCTTGCTGAGGAACGAGGTGAGGAACACCGTCCCGATCAGTGTGCGGACCGCGACTTCCAGATACTGCTGCATGAGATGGTCTGCCCTGCGGTCAGCGGCAGTTGGAGCAGCTGTGGAACTTCCAGGCGGTGGTGGACCCGCTGGAACAGGCGGTGCGGGTCTGCCACCAGGTGTGGTCGGTGGCGTTGCACCCGCTCGTACCGATGACGCACTTCCACTCGGTCCAGCAGTCCTGGGCCGCGGCGGAAGCGTCGATCCGGGGTACGAAGCGCTCCACGACGTTGGATCCCAGTGCTTCGATCATCTTGAACACGTCGGACTCCTTCTCTCGGTCGTTCTCCAGGTGGATCTGCGCGGTGCAGCCGCTCGCCCTCCGCTCTCGGAGCGTCAGGGGAGAGTGCCTGGCCTTTCGGCCGTTGGAGATACTGGTCGGCGCATGTTGGGCAAACCTTGGAAGGAACTTGAATTCACAGGTCGCTCCCACTGTCTCGACAGCGGTGCTTCGGCCCAGGGGAAGGGTGTTCGTGGACTTCGTTCTACTCGGAGGCATCGAGGCGTATGTCGGAGGTGCTGCGGTCGACTTGGGCCATGTCCGTCAGCGGTCGGTACTGGCGGGGCTGCTGGTCGATGCCAATGCTCCGGTTCCGACCGCCAGGCTCGTGGACCGGGTGTGGGGGGACTGTCCTCCGCAACGGGCCCACGCCACGCTCTACAGCTACGTGTCCCGCCTGCGCCGGGCCTTGGCCACGGCGACCGAGAAGGTGCACATCACACGGCGATCGGGCTCCTACGTCCTGGCGGTCGATCCGTCCACCGTGGACCTGCACCGCTTTCGCGGCCTGGTCGGGCAGGCCCGCACTGCCGACGACGGCCACGCCGCGGTGCTGTTCGCACAAGCGCTCGCACTGTGGCGCGGCGACGCCTTCGGTGATCTGGACACTCCTTGGTTCAACGTCCTGCGCGAGTCGTGGCACCGAGAGAGAACCGCAGCCGAACTGGACCTCACCGATCTCCGGCTACGGCTCGGTCGGCACGCCGAGCTGTCGGCCGCGCTTCCCGCACGCGCCGAGCAGCACCCGCTGGACGAGCGTCTGGCGGGGCAGCTCATGCTGGCCCTGTACCGCAGCGGCCGCCGGTCGGATGCCCTGGCCCACTACCAGAACATTCAGCATCGATTATCGGAGGAACTCGGAACCGACCCCGGCCCGGCACTGCAACGACTGCACCAGCAGATTCTCACCACGGACGCTGCACTGGCCGTCCGCCCTGCCGCTGGCACAACCGCGCAATTGGGAACGGCCATGGTGCCGCACCAATTGCCCCCTCCACCCGGACACTTCATCGGCCGGGCCCGCGAGATCGCGGAACTCGACAAGGTGCTCAACGCGGGCGGTGCTCCAGGTGGCACCGTGGTGATCTCGACGATCGGCGGGATCGGTGGGATCGGCAAGACCTGGCTCGCCGACCATTGGGCCCATCACAACGCCGCGGCGTTCCCCGACGGGCGACTCCACGCCGATCTTCGAGGCTTCTCCCCATTGGGAGACCCCGCCTCTCCGGCAGAAGTGGTGCAGAACTTTCTCCACGCCCTCGGGCTCGCATCCACAGAGATGCCGGTCGACTTACCGGGCCGAGTGGCGATGTACCGGAGCCTGATCGCGGACAGGCGGATGCTGATCGTGCTGGACGACGCCCGCGATACCGCCCAGGTCCTTCCCCTGCTGCCGGGAACTCCTTCATGCACGACGCTGATCACCAGCCGTCGTGGACTCACCGGACTGATCACCGCGCACGGGGCCCGTCCTCTCGCCCTTGACGTGGTGTCCGAGGCGGAGGCCCGGGAGATGCTGGTTGATCGCCTTGGTCCCCAACGGGTTGCGGAGGAACCAGAGGCGGTGGCCACCCTCCTGGATCACTGCGCGGGTCTGCCCCTGGCCATCAGCGTAATGTCTGCCCGGGCGGGCATTCATCCCACATTTCCGCTGGCCGCGCTTGCTGAGGAACTCCATGACAGATCCGCCCGGCTGGACGCCTTCGGCACCGACGATCCCACAGCCGACCTGCGGGCCGTGCTGTCTTCCTCCTACGATGCCCTGGACACAGCGACAGCGCGGGTGTTCGGACTACTCGGCCAGTCGCTCGGCCCGGACATCAGCCTGGCCGCGGCGTCGGCCCTGACCGCACTGCCCGTCCCGGAAGTGCGGTCGCACCTGCGCGGGCTGGAAGGAGCGCATCTGATCCAGGAGATCCGCCCGGGCCGCTACCGCATGCACGACCTCGTACGGCTCTACGCGGCAGAGCGCGCGACACAGGATCAGCACAGGGAAGTCCTGGAGTCCGCGCTGCGCGGGTTGGTGGACTTCTACGCCGACACGGCACACGACGGCGACCGATTGTTGTCGCCGCTGCGAACCCCGTTCGGACCGGACCTACCAGACGTCACGCGAGGCGCCCTCCCACTCCGGGACATCGAAACCGCAATGCTCTGGTTCGAAGCCGAACACCTCTGCTTGCTCGACGCGCACCGCTTCGCCATGGCACAGGGCCACTACCGGCAGGCATGGCAGTTGGCTTGGTCCTTGGATACCTTTCACTGGCGGCAGGGGAACCTGGACGACCGCACTGCGATGCTGCGGGCCACGCTCGCCAACCGGGAGAGCATGCGGGACCAGACTCAGCGTGCACTGGCTCACCGGCTTCTCGGGCGCGCCCATGCCTCCCAGGGCCAGCACGCCGCGGCTCTGGAACACCTGCGTGTAGCTCTCACGCTGTTCGAGGAAGCCGATCACGCGGCGGGAAAGGCACAGACACATCTCAACCTCGCCCTGGCCTGGGAGAAGCACGGCGACGACCGACAGGCGCTGGCGCACGCCATCCAGAACCTGCGCATCCGCAGGACGCTCGACAGTCCTCCCCGGGAAGCCGAAGCGCTCAACGCGGTGGGCTGGTACCACGCCCGGCTGGGCCATCACCGGCAGTCCCGCAGCTACTGCGAGGAGGCGCTCGTCCTGTGCCGTCGGCACCACTTTCGCGAGGGGGAGGCATTCACTCTGGACAGTCTCGGCTACCTCGCCCACCGCACCAACGAACACACCCTTGCACTCGAGCACTACGATCAGGCCTTGACCCTGCGCCGGGAACTCGGTGACGCCTTCGAGGAAGCAGACACACTGGCAAAACTGGGGGATATCCGTGACTCCCTGGGCCAGCACGCCCAGGCCTGCGAGGCGTGGGAACAGGCCCGTTCCCTCTACCGATCCCAGCGGCGACTCAGGCCGGCCCTCCAAGTCGAGGAGAAGCTGGCTCCCAGAGGGCGTTTGATCTAGGCGAATACGCGCCTGCATCTACCTCGGCACCGTCACCCTCGCAGCGCTCCTACTGCTTCCCGCTGCTGCACTGGTGTCCCAGCGACAGGTCACGTGCAACGTGCGCAGGTCGCTACAGGATGCTCCGATGGTCACCCATGGGTCTCTGGGCAGTCCTGGATCGAGGAAGGTGCGGGTCAGCAGCACCGATCCGGCCAGCAGCACCGAGCGGAACCGGTCCGTCTGCGATGCGGTCATGCTGCGACGGTCACCTCGACGACCGTGTCCTTGATCCGTTGGTGCGTGGCGACGGCTGGTCCACACCTGCATCTGGCGACGATGCCGATGCCGATCAACATGGCCAGAGCGAGGCGCACAATCACTCCGGGATGCGTGTGTGTCCACCGTCCGAGGCAGCGACGTCGGTCTCGCCGTCCTGGCGGAAGGTGCTGATGGCGAGGTTACGCAGGCTGGCCATGGTGCGGGGCAGGTGGCCGGTGCGGATCTCGGAGCCGTCCTCGCGGAACGTGCGGTCGCGGACGTGGTGCAGGAGGTTCTCGATACCCCAGTGGCCTCTGATCCAGGCGGCGACCTTGAGCCCGCAGATCTCGTCGCAGTGCGGGCAGGGACATGACGTCACATGCGCGAGACCGGCGAACCGGACCGATCCCGAACACGCAATGCACCCGGTCCGTGCATGGCTGCCCCGTACCCTGACCGCTGCCGCCGGACTGCACATTCGGCGGGCCCCGCTTGAGTCACTGGGGCAGGGACGCGTGGTCACGTGTGAGCATGACCGGCCTCACGGGCACGATGAGCTGCTGCCGGGACTTCACCGCTTGGGATGCCCATCATGTCGTCGACGTGGAAGAGGAAAGCAACAACGCGCAGGCCTGGGCAGGAACCGAATCAATGGCGACGCCGTCGAAGGAGCAATTGAGCTGCTGAAAGGCCTGGCCGTGACGAAATCCAGCACGTATCTGCTCGCCGCATCCGCTGCGCTTGCCCTCGCCGTGGTCGGCTGCGACGCAGGGTCCACACCGGCCGCCTCCGGAGGCGGTGCCAAGGCAGAGGCAGTCCGATGGTCCGAACCGGATCGGTATTCATTCCGGCTTCTCTCCGAGTCCGGAGAGCGGGGCGGCCTTGGAAAGTACCGGATCACCGTGGGGAACGGGAAGGTCATCAAGGCGATCGGCCTCGACGAGCCGGCCCGGCGTACCGTCAAGGAGAATCCGCAGGATGTCCCGACACTTGGCAGTCTCCTCACTGACGTCCAGAAGGCCCGTGCAGGCCAGGCTGAGGTCGCGGAGGCGGTATTTGCCGCAGATGGACACCCCACTGAGATTCACATCGATTGGCTGGCGAATGCCATCGATGACGAGGCCGACTACCTCATCACCGAATACCGCGAACTCCGCTGACCGGCGCTCCCAAACGTCCAGGTCTGCAACAGTGATGGCTGCACCTCACAACGACGTCGTACGCCTAAAAGGAGCGCCTGCTGACCAAACAGCCGAAGCCCTGCGTCGGGTCTCCCCCATCGCGGCGACATCGGCGAGCGGTCGACCGACACCTCTGACGAGCGACGCCGATTTCCGCAGCCTGAGGCCGCTGTTGAAGAACGGGTAGGTTGACACGCCGCCGGGGCGCCACTCTGCCGTGCGACGAACATCCTTCAAGGCTCAGCACCAGCCGTGCGTTTCAGCCAAGGTAGTGAAACATGCCTCTGCAAGTCGAAGAGCGTATCCGATTTTCCACCACACGCCCCTGGGCGCCACACGACGACGGCGTGGTCGGCGCCTACCTCGCTCAGCTGATCGGGACCTTCACCCTGGTCTTCGCCATAACCGCCACCGCCACCTCCGCCGGACTGGTCGGCCGGGTTCAAGCCACCATACAAAGCTCCGTGTCCACCGGCGGTGTTCGGGCGGCAGCGTGAGATCCGCCAGGGATTTCACCGGGTCGTCCGCGCACAACACCGCGTCCGTCAGCATGAACAGTTCATCGCGCCGGACGGTCAGAGACGCGTAGAACCCGCCCCGGAAGCGTGACGCTTCCGCGAACGCTTCCCTCCGGACATCGTCAGGCGGCAAACTCGCTCTCACGGCCTTCGTCTCGGTCACGTGCACCTTGGGCGGAGCACGTGATCAGACGAGGAGCGCCCGCACGTCCGGCGAATGCCCGGGTGAGCGATCCAGTTCGAGACGCCGTTCGAAGCCGGAACGACCCGTCTCATCCGATGCGTGGTGGACATGCCGGGCAGCCAGGATTTCCCGAAAGGCGCTGAGACAGGTGACATATGCTCGACCCTCTGGTGGCCGTTCTGCTGGTACAAGTCCGACCAATCGCCGTGACTCTGGCGAGCGCGGTCATGACCGTGGACGTGTCCGCCAACTACTACGTCAACTGGCCGCAGATCTCACAACACCCGGACTACCTGCTCCGGCCTTTCGGCTACTGCCGTTCACCCTGTTCGCGCTCTTCATCGCCGTGACCGCGTCGCCCCTCCACCGGCACCTGGACCGCATCGCCGGAGCACGGAAGCCGATAGGCGACAACACGGGTTGATGCTGTCTGTCCCCATCCTCACCGCGAGCGACAGCACTGCGTCTGGCTGCGAACTCAACAAGTCTCGCGAGAAGGATCGCCT
Organism: Streptomyces sp. NPDC088252; assembly: GCF_044740965.1. Classification (NCBI taxonomy): domain Bacteria; kingdom Bacillati; phylum Actinomycetota; class Actinomycetes; order Kitasatosporales; family Streptomycetaceae; genus Streptomyces; species Streptomyces sp. NPDC088252. Next base: position 21,971 of record NZ_JBIURS010000024.1, read on the forward strand.
GTTGACTTGCCCGATGACGGTCTCGTCGGAGACCACGACGCCGGGCCATGCGAGCCCCTTGTCATGGGAGGCCAGAAGGGATTCGATGAACGAGGCTTGCCCGTCGGGCGTTCGTGTTTCTTCGTTACCCGGCGAGGGTGGAGTTCGGTCTGACCTTTCTCGCGATGGTACGGGATGACCAGGCCGGTGCCCCGGTACCCGCCGTCCGCGATCACCGTGGTGCGGCCGACGGCGGCTTTCGCGCCGGACAGCTCCCATGCCTTGCGGTCGTTGCGGTTGCCGGGCAGCGGCCGGCCGAACGCGACGACGAGCCCGGTGTCGGCGTCGATGACGACCTGATGGTTGGTCGAGTACCGGTAATTCTTCGACTGCTCGGCGACCTGGTGGTCACGCGTGGGGACCAGGGCGCCGTCCACGATCAGCACGGTGGGCTTGCGGAACCGCCGGCGGGGCCGGGGCACCAACGACGGGCCGAGGTGGTCGATGATGCGGTCGGCGGCCGACTCCGAGGATCACGTCCGCCCGCAGACGGACTGTCGGAATTCTTCTGAAACTCCGGCTGCCTCTGGGTGCCACCGGAGACCGGAACGCCCAGCCCGCGACGGAACAGCAGGCAGCAGCAGCTCCGTTACCTCCTCACGAATCCCAAGCGGCACAGTCCACCGCATCCGCAGGGCGCCACGGCGCGGACCTCGTGTCTGCGGGATCTGCTCACGGACATCCACCCCGCCTGGGACGCGCCGTGGACCCCACGACGAGGTCCGGACTCATCCTGCCGGGCCGCCACGTCATCGCGAGCGGGATCCGGCGCGCCGGAACCACCCGCGTCGCCGGCCACCTGGGCAGGCACGGCGTCAGCGGGCGGACCGTGGCGCAGGCCCTCGCGGTCGCCCGCCGTGAGCTCCGCGCAGGCCCACCCCGCGTCGCGCCTCCCGGCGAGCGGCGCACCGCCGAACTCATCCGCGAACCCGCCGACCAGCCGGTGGCTGGCAAGGCCCTCCTCAAGGCATTGGAAGGCGAGATCGAACAGTTGGCCACCGCCCGCCCTGACGGAGCCCTCATCGGCCGCCCGGCGGGAAATGGGGCTGGTCTCCCGGGCGACGGCGGCTGGGACTCAACCGTCCCTTCGGGTGGGACGTCCCGCTTTCTCCCGGAAACGCGTGGGACGGAATCTTCGTCCGAAGGCCAGGAAACGCTGAGCGACACAGGGTCTCACTCAGCCGATCCTGAAGACACCCTCATAGGAGAGTCCATGAATCGCACGATCCAGCGCAGCCTCGTGGCCGCGATTGCGGCGATCTCGATGTTGCCCGCCGCATTCGTTTCCGCCGACACCGCCGCCGCGCAGCAGCGGCACACGGCGCCTCACCAGCAGATGCCCCACCGACGCACGGCCCCGCCCCAGCTGTGGGCGCCGAGTCACTCCACGAACCGGCCCGTCACCTGCACCGGCTACGCCCAGGGCCGCGTGGTAACCCGCCACATGCCGCTCAGGATCCGCTCCGGCCCGGGCACGGGCTACCGGGTCATCGGCACGCTGCGTCCCGCCAGCACGGTCCACATCCCCTGCAAGAAGTACGGGCGCAACGTCCGCGGCAACCACCGCTGGTACAAGCTCTCCCACAACAAGGGCTACATCTCCGCCCGCTACGTCCGCAACGTGAGCTCCATCCCCTGGTGCTGAGCCGCTGTGCCCGCCCGTCCCGCTCACGGGGCGGGCGGGCCCGTTCCACGAAGCTCACGAGCAAGCGAGGAGACCCCCATGTCCCTTTCCCTTCCGTCCGATCCGGGCCGCAGAGCCGTCCTCGGCTTCGGAGCTGCGGTCGCACTGGCCGCCACATTCCCCGCCGGCAGGGCAGAAGCCCAGCCGAGGGATCAGCCGGCCGGCCTGGCGCCGCCGGGCAAGCCGTGGCTCCAGGGTGTACGGCTGCACCACTCCACGGTGCTGCAGTCCTTCGCCTTCGACGAGCGGCACGGCCACATCTACGCGCTCCAGGTCATGGAGGGCGGCCACCGACTGCCGGGCGAGCCGCGCGCGTACACCCGTGCCGAGCGCGCGGCCCGCGGCGACATGTGCCTGAACCGGCTCACCATGGGCGGCGCACTCACCGGCGACATGTACCTGCTGGGCTTCGGCCACGGCAGCGCCCTCGGCGTGGAGGACACGGCTCGCCGTGCCGGCGCTCTGTGGACGGAGTGGGACGCACAGCCGGGATCCGGCAACGGCCGCGGTATCTGCCGCTTCACCTTCACCGCGGGCCGGGTGCTGACCCGCGCCAGCCGCAGGATTGCCACGCATCGCCCGCTCCCCGGCTCCACGAACAACCAGGTGGTCCTCGACCCGGCGCACAACCGGCTGCTGCTGCGGTACAAGGTGGGCGCCGTACCGCGCTACGGGGTGTACGGGCTCAAACAGTTCGCGGCCGGGGACTTCCGGCCGGTCGCCGACTTCGCCCAGCCCGGCGCCGAACTGGGGCTCCCCTTCCAGGGCATGGCGCTGTACGGCCCGTACGCCTACCAGCTGCTCGGCCACGGATACGGCGCTGACAACCCCGCCGGCTCGGCCGGCGACGTCCGTCTGTTCCGCATCGACGTGCGTACCGGCCGCGTGGTGCAGCAAGTGCTGGACCACACTGCGAGAGGGCTCTACCCGCGCGAGCCGGAGGGTCTGGCTGTGCTGCGCCGGGGTGGGCCCTGGCTGTGCCTTGGCTTCACCCAGGGCCCGCCCTCAAACCGCACCTTCTCTTTGTACTACAAGCCGATCGCCCGATGACTCCGGCCGTGCGTGTGGCCGCCCCGCCCCCAGGGCACACATCACGCGATCCGGAATGAACCGGATGCCTGATAGAAGGATTGGGAACGGCATGAAGGAGCAAGCGACGGCTCGCCGGCAGCAACTGCCCGACTCGCTCGGCCCCGACGGGCTGCTGCTGGTGGAGCGGCTGCGCGACCTCAAACAGCAGACCGGGCTGAGCCTGGCCGCGCTGGCCACACGCACCGCCCACAGCAAGTCCTCATGGCACCGTTATCTCAACGGCGTCAAGCTCCCGCCGCGTACCGCTGTCGAGGCGCTGGGGCGACTCGGCGACACGGAGATGGCGCCGCTGGTCGCCCTCTGGGAGAACGCCTGCCGGGCCGAGACCAGGCCGCTGAGCGCGGCGCCCCAGCCCCCTGCGCCGCGGCTGCCGCTCGACGCAGCTGCCCGGGCGCGACGGCTACGGACGGCCGTCGTGCTGGCTGTCTCCGCCACGCTGGGCGCCGTGGCCTGCGCCGTGGGTGCCCCGGCCCTGTCAGGCGGCAGCCCGGAGCGGCAAGCGGCGTCCTGCCGCATGGAAAGCTGCCGGGGGCAGTATCCGGGCTCCTCCCACTGCAACCGGGATGCCCGCACTGAGAGCACCGTCACTGAGGATGCCTACGCCGTACGGCTCCGGTTCAGCCCGTCCTGCGCCACCGTCTGGTCCGAGGTGGAGACGGACGCGCGCGATGGCGCCCTGGAGGTCTCGATCCGATCCGGAGCGGACGAGCTGCTCGCCTCGCGCCGGGACAGGGTGACGCACGGCAAAAGCAGCCCGATGCTGCCCGCGACCAGCCCGAAGGGGGCCGAGGCATGCGTAGAGGTGGCGGACCGACTGGCCTGCACCGGGGCCGTACAGCTCTCCGCGGATCTGCCGGAGGCCCGCTGAGGCTCTCCTCCACCCATGTGCCTTGTGCGGGGTAGGCCCGTGAAGCTTTCATTTGGACGGACTCGGGTGATGCGACAATGCGGCGAGGTGCCGTGCCGGGCGTCGCGAGCCGGTGAACCTTTCCGGTCACAGCACCAGCGACCGGACTCTTCTGGCGGCGAGCTTCAGCCCTCTGCCGGCGCCGCGGACCGTCGACCGAGCAGGCTGAGCCCGACCAACGGAACGTGACCGGTGGCCGGGCTCAACAAATCAGACCATGCGCCAGTCCCAGGCCTGGGGCAGCGTGCCGTTGCAGTCGTAGAGCTGAAGGTCGCGCCCCGGGCTGAAGTCACCGGACGGCACGTCGAGGCACTTGCCGGACATGGGGTTGCGCAGAGCGCGGTTGTCGTGCCACCAGAGCTGCGAACCGGTGCCGTTGCAGTCGTAGAGCTGAACCCGGGTGCCGTTGGCCGTGGACCCGCCTGCCACGTCCAGGCACTTGCCGAAGGCACGCATCTCGAACACTTTCTGCTTGAGGATCGGGACGCGGCTCCACGCCTGCGAGTTGGTCCAGTTGCACGAGTGGATCTGTACGGGAGTGCCGTTGTCGCTGCGGCCTCCCTCCACATCGAGGCAGAGGTCGCGGCCGCCCACGTTCCAGCCCACACCCTTGTCGGTGTCGTTCACGAACCGCCACGCGTCCTGGTTGTCATAGCCGATCCAGTCGGTGGAGATCATGTTGGGCATGCGCCCGAGCGTGGCGGACTCGCAGGCCGTCTTGACCGTCTGGTAGAAGTCGTCGTAGGTACGGGAGCTGAACTGGTTGTTGAAGAACAGCTTCTGGAATGCCCGCTGTCCGCTCGCGCCGTACCTCCCGCCGACGTCCAGCGGGTCGGAGATGCCGTCTCCGCTGCGGTCGGTGCACTGGCGGATGCCGTTGTCGTAATGGTTCTGGATCGTCCAGTCCCTCATGGGGAAGATGCCGATGTCCTCCCGGTCGGCCTTGCCGGACAGGACCAGCAGCCGCTGGTTGGTATTGACCATGTCCTGGACGCGGGGCCAGCCGATTGAGTCGACTCCCCAGGCGTGCGGGTCGAGCATCATCGAGCGGGCGCCGGGGACGGAGTCGAACGCCTCGGCCAGCAGGTCCTTGGAGGCGTTGTCCTCCAGCGTGAGGACGAAGACCTCCTGTCGGTTGCTGTTGAGGAAGTCGACGATGGTTCTCAGGTGGTCGGCCAGCGGGCGGCCCCACTGGCGGAACACCTCGCCGTGGCCGGTGCGCGCGAAGGGCGGGCGGTCGTCGCCCGTGCCGTAGCTGTAGTCATAGACGTCGAGTTCGGTGGCGCGCACGCCCTGGTTCCACAACTGGTCGCGCAGCGAGTACGTCTGGTTGGTGAACGGCGCGCTCATGCCGTCGGGTCCGTTGGCGTAGCCGTTGTGGCTGCCCAGCAGGGTGACCTCGTCGAGGTGTCGCTCGCCCCATCCGCCGCCGGGCAGTTCGGCGTGCGCGGGCGCGGTGAGGACGGCGGAGAGCAGGCCGGCCAAGGCGAGTACGGGCAGGAAGCGGCCGAGGACGGACCTGCTCCATCTGCCGATGGTGTGCTTCATGGATCCGCTCCGTTTCGTCGTGTGTCGTTGCGGGCTGTCCAAGGTTCGGCGCGGGTTGCCAGGAAGAGCTCAACGTTCGATGAACGTCGCGGCGGGAACTCGGCAGAAAGGTGGCGGGAAGGCGGCGGCGTGTTCCAGGGCGTGCTCGGGAAGGCACACGGCTACCATCCTGGCCAAGGGGTGCGGTCATGCGGGGGATTGAACAGGCACAGGGACCGTCAGGGAATCTGACGGTGCGTCTGCTGGGACCGGTCGGTGCAAGGCGTGGCGGTGAGCGGATAGCGCTCGGACCGCCGCAGCAGCAGGCGGTGTTCGCGATGCTGGTGCTGCGGCGTGGGCACGTCGTCACGGTCGGGCAGTTGGTGGGCGGGGTGTGGGGATCTGCCGCGCCGCGCTGCGCGTCCTCGGCCGTACGGACCTATGTCTCCCAGTTACGCGCGGCCCTGGAACCGGACCGGCCCGCGCGGTCCAGAAGCCGGTTGATCGTCGCCGCGGAGGGCGGCTACCGGTTCCTGGAGTCGGCGGTGGACGTGGACACCGAGGTGTTCGCGCGCGAGACCGCGGACCGGCGCGATTGTGCCGAGGCCGTGTACGAGCGGCTGTCACGCGCGGTCGGACGTTGGCGGGGCATCGCTCTGGCCGGGGTACCAGGGCCCTGGGCGGAGCACCACCGCGAGCTGTTGGCCGAGTCCCTGGTGGCGGCGCGCGAAGACCTGTACGCCGCAGCCGTCGAACTGGGACGGCACGAGGAGGCCGTGGCCGAACTATCAGCGATGGTAAATGAGTTCCCCTTAAGAGAGCGGTCGCACGGGCTGCTCATGCTGGCGCTGCAGCGGGCCGGACGCCAGGCAGATGCCGCTCGTGTGTACGACGAGGCGTGCGAAGTGCTGGAGCGGGAACTGGGGACGCGGCCGTCAGCGGAATTGGCGGAGCTGCACCGCGGACTCCGCGCGGGGCACACGGTGCGTTCCCCCGCGTGGCCCGTGGGCACCGACGTCCGTCCCGCGGCCCAGCTCCTCCGCCCGGACCAGTTGGCAGGCGCCTTCGGGCTCCAGCGGCAGTCGATGGGCGCGGACCGGCGGCCCGGCGCACCCGCGATCGTCGACACTCTGCGAGGCGGCGCGGTGCTGACCGCCGCACCGCTGCCCTCCGACATCGGCTGCTTCACCGGGCGTGGTCGGCTTGTCGAGGAGATTAGGGCGCACCTGCTCCAGACCCGCCCCGGGCACAGCCGGGCCGTCGTCATCGCGACCGTCACCGGCATCGGCGGCGTAGGCAAGACCGCGCTCGCCGTCCATGTGGCACACGGCCTGCGCGAAGCCTTCCCCGACGGCCAGCTGTACATCGGCCTGCGCGCAGGCTCCCATCCGGCGGATCCGGCCGGTGTGCTCGCCGATCTCCTCTCCGCGCTCGGCACCCCGCCCGACCGGCTGCCGCTGGACAGGGAAGAGCGGGCAGCACTGCTGCGCACCCTGCTCGCCGACCGTCGTGTGCTGCTCGTCCTGGACGACGCCCGTGACGCCGCCCAGGTCCGCCCCCTCCTGCCCGGCACCGCCGGTTCCGCGGTACTTGTCACCACCCGGGCTCCTCATCTCGCCGTGCCCGGCGCCCGCTCCTTCGCCGTGGACATCCTCGCCGAGGCCGAGGCGGTGTCGTTGCTCGGCACGCTCGCGGGCGCCGCACGAGTGGCCGCGGAGCCCGAAGCCGCCCGGGACCTGGTCGACTCCTGCGGCCGCCTGCCGCTCGCCGTGCGTATTGTCGGTGCCCGCCTCGCCGCCCTTCCCTGCCAGGGCCTGCGCGCCTTCGGCACGCGGCTGACCGACACCCGCGTATTACTGGACGAACTGAGCCACGGCGACCACATGGTGGAGTCCGCCTTCCGGCTCGGCTACGACGCCCTGACCCCCGACCTGGCCCGGGCCTTTCGTTTCCTGTCCCTCCTCGACGCCCCCGACCTGCCGCTGCCGGTCGCCGCCGCTCTGCTCGGCACGGAGGAGCACGCGGCCGAGGACCTCGCCGAGGCCCTGGTCGACGCCGGGATGCTGGAGTCCCCCGCCCCGGGCCGCTATCACCTGCACGACCTGCTCCGGCTCTACGGCCAAGGCCACGCCGAATCCACGGAGCGCGCCGAGGACCGGACGGAGGCGCTGCGCCGGGTCCTGGCCCTCCTCTACGGCAGCGCGGTCCACGTGGCACGCACGGCGCTGCCGGACAACACCCCCTCCCCCGCCTGGCTCCACCCAGCGGACCATACGGGCATCGCCTTCGAGGACACCGATCAGGCCCGGACCTGGTTCCGCGCGGAGCACGCCGTGCTGACCGCTGCCGTGGAGCAGTCGCTCGGGTCGGTCCCCGACGCCCTGCGGATGGCCGTGGACCTGTTGATGCTGATAGCGGTCTGCAGCCTCTTCCCGAGCCGTGGCCACTACGACGAGGCTTGCCGGCTCGCCGGATCGGCCGCCCACAGGGCAGCGGAAGCCGGCCAACCCGAGTACCGGGCCAGGGCGCTGCACACCCGGGCCTGGCTTTCATGTCTGGTGGGCAACTACGCGGCGGCGGAGGCGGACCTGCGCGCCGCACTCCGCTGGGCGGAGGCCACCGACAGCCACCGCCGCCTTCACATGTCAGGGGTGCTGCTGGCACTCGTGCTGCGCGCCACCGGACGCGTGCAGGAGTCGGAAGTCGCGATGGCCAGGGCCGAGCGGTACGCGGGCGACATGGACAACCCGGCCAGCCCTGCCGGTCTCGCCCGGTTCATGGCCCGGCTGCACGTTGCCGTAGGCGCGGACCAGCCGCCCTCCGGACTACCCCTGATGACACCACTGATGCGTCAAGTGGACGCCCACGGCACATCGCTGGTCAGGGCCGATGGAGTGATCCGGCTGGGGGCCACGCTGAGCGGCACGGCCAAGTCGGTTGACCGGTCACGGGCGGAGGCGGAGAACGGTGCGAGGACCAGCAGACAGGGGGCTTGACCCCGAATCCTGGGCATCGGCTGTGCGGATGGGGCCAGGGTAGTACTGCATCCGGCAAGCTGCAGAAGGAAGTTGCCGCGGTCGTCGCTTGCGCGTGGGCACCGACCAGGAGGCCTCAGACCAGCAGCGCCTCGAAGCCCACCGCCGAGTCACGCCCGCCTCGCCGTGGAGAGCCGATACGTCAGCTCCAATCCAAGGACGCCGGGGCGCGAAAGAGGACGAGCGGGTGCGTCCGCGCCCTCGCCGCTGAGCGGGGCCCGCCGGATCACCGGACATCAACTCCGCGTGCTCGACCCCGTGCCGCCTCCGGCGCGCAGGGAGCGCCATGCCGGGTTTCTGCCGCTGAGTGCCAGCGTGCGCTCGAACAGGGGCGCGCGGGCGTCTTGGGATACTTCGTCGGCCAGGAGGCCGAGGCTGCGCATGCGGGGCGCCTCACACGCATAGGTGTCGAGCATGGTCTTGGCCAAGGACTCCGGTACGTCGAGCTGTCGGCCGGTGGCTACTGCCATGTCCCAGGCGTGGATGGCGAATTCCGCCATGAGGATCTCGCCGAGCGATACTCTGCACCAGCTGTTCCGGTCTGGCCAGTGGCATCATGTGACGTCTTTCCTTTTCGCGGCCGGATCCGGTCGAACGATCCTGCGCGGCTGGTTCGACGATGCCCCGTGCCACGGGTCGCTTCGGGGGCGGCAGAGCCCGCAACTTCTTCTGAAGGCTCGTTCGACGGGCGCTGCCGCGACGTCGCCGGCCCGCTGCCGGTTCCTGGCTGGGGCAGGGCGGTGACGCAGGCGGGGCGAACCCTGTGGTCCTGTGAGGACCGGACTTCCATGGCGCACGCCTCGCGCACGGATGGACATACCGCGGCTCGCCCTTCGTCACGTAGGCCTTCGGTCTAGTCGATGAAGACGCTCCAGGCGACCGCGTTGAGGTTGTCGCGCAGGAAGATGTCGGTTCCTGCCAGGCGCTCGTCCCAGGAAGGCATCAGCTCCCCCGCGCGGGTGACGACCGCGTCCATCCAGACCTTCAGTTCGGCCTGTCGGTTGTTGTGTGGAACCCTGGCAGCGGCCGCGCTTTCCTTCAGGTCGACCGTCCGCAGCGCCTCGGCGGCGGCGGTGCGCAGGTCGCGGATGAACTCGCGGTTCGTCGCCACGTCCTCCGGGGTGCCGGGCAGGGCCATGTGGCCGGTCACGATCGTGTCGAAGTCGTACTGGAGCAACTCGTCCATGGCCTCGTAGTACGCGGGCACGTGCGCGGAGAAGTACAGCCGGAAGAACGGTGCACTCTTCGGTGTGAAGCTGTCGATCGCTCCCATGAGCCTCTGCTGCGGGAGGTGGATGAACAGGTTGCCGGCCACGTGCCAGTCCCTCGTGTAGTCGAGGACGAACCGGACCCCGTCGATGTCCATCTCCTTGTGCCGGCCGCTGAAGGTCTCGGTGGGCAGCGGGCGCCGGTCGTCCTTGGCCTCCTTGATGAGGTCGCCTGTGATCTCGTGCGCGATGATCTTCAGACCGTCCCGGTTCAGCAGGTGAGCGGCCCCGATGTGGTCGGCGTGCGCGTGGCTGTAGATGAGGTGGGTGAGGGGTTTGGGGGTGACCGACTCCATGGCCTCCAGCAGTTTGTCCCCGAGGAACGGCGAGGCGTCCACGAGCACGACGCCGTTCTTGGTCACCAGGAACATCGTGTTGATCATCCCTTGCGTGACGAGGTAGGCGTCGCCGCCCAGGTCGGTGACGGCATACCCGGTGGACTCCGGGATGTCCGGCCCGAGGGCGAAGTCGGGCACAGGTTTGAACTCGGTCACGGTGATCTCCTCTTTGCGGTTCCGTCCGGCGGACGGCGTGGCGATGTGGCTGTGAACGGAGGACGTTCGGGGCCTGTTCGACCCCAGGAGGCCGGGGACGGCGAGCTCGTCGATGGCGGCGATGGGCGTTCCGGCTTGCCGCCACTCTTCGAGGCCGAGTCGGCCAAGCGGGCGGCAGTCCTTGAGCCCGTGCCGCGTCGGCCGACTGGACGGTGCGGGCGCAGGCTCCTGCGGAGTCCCGCCGTACAACGCCGAAGAGGCCGACGGGGCCGTATCCAGAGTGGCAGGTGATGCGTGGCTGCGCAGGAGTTGTTGGAGGCATCGGGAGGTCCTCGACCCAGCTAGTGGTTTCTCACGTAGACCGCATCTCCCCAAGAGCTCCGGTGTCCGATGGAGTCTTATGGCGGCGGCTTCTACAGGGGGCGGGGGCGCCTTGAGGTGCAACGGAACACAACGCCGTGCCCGCTCAATGGCTGCCCCAGCGGACTCGATGACCGCGAAGTCAACGCTCGTTGGCCTGCCTTTGTCGGCCGCCGACGAACGGGCCGAGCGGGTGCCGGTGACGGTCGCCTGTCGGCAACGGCCGAATTCGGGTTCTGGATCGCTTTCCGTGCCAGAGCCACGGAGCGTCACCGCGATCACGAACGGTCGTGGCTGCCGATCTCGCTCAGAGCCTGTCTCCTTGGTGAAGAGGCCGCCCCGCCGAGCGGAAAATCAGGCGATCCGAGGGGTCTGCTCGGCTACGGTCGCCGGGGAGGTATGCGCGTGTCCTGGCCATCTGTGATCATCCTTGTCTCCGCGGAGCGACGCCCGTCGCTTGAGGGGCGAATCCGCGCTTTTGAGCTCTTGCCGGATCCTGTGACGGGTGACGAAGGGCTGCACTGGCACGGGTACTCGTTCTACATCGACCTCTCGGGCGGGATCCTGGCGGACTATGAGCCGGACGAGATCGAGCAGGTGACGAACCGAATCGGCGAACCGTATGCGGTCTATGTGTCGTGCCAGTCCATGGACGCGGCCCGGGAATTTCTCCGTGACGTCCTCCCTGGGCTCGACGGTCTTGTCGACACCAACCACTACGAGATCCCGCAGGCGAGCGAGTTCCTCACGCTGATGGACCGCCACCCCGGATGGGACTGGCGTCGCCAACCAAGCACAGACCTCCAGTAGACCGGAACACGTCGACGTCCTGTTGCCTGCGGGTCCGGATGAGGACGGCGGCGAGGTGGAGTGCGGCCTGGTGTGCGATCGCGAGTTTGCCCGTCCGCATGGCGAGGCCGCACCCCTGCTTGAGTCGGGCGATGCACCGCTCGACGGCAATGCGCTCCTTGTACGTCCCAGCGTCGAATCAGGGTGGGCGGCCTCCGGCGCGGCCTCGCCGCAGACGGTGGCCGACCTGGGCGGCGCGCTGCGGGATGACGGCCCGGATGCCGCGTCGGCGAAGGTGTCCGCGGATGGCGCGGGCAGAGTAGGCCGCCGTCAGCGATCCGCGCGTGGACCGCCCGTCCCGCACCGCAGTGGCCGCCGACGAGCAGACGCACCGAGATTCTCGCCGCCGGTCCACCTTCGGCACCCTCGTCGACGAAAGCAACTCCAGCGCCCTGGGAACCTTCGACATGACCGGGACCCACTTCGGTCGGCTCCCGCCATGGCGACCCAGTATGGGGGACCAAGATCCGGGCCATGCGCGGACCAGTACCCCACGATCTGCTCCCCAGATCGCCGTTCGTCCTGGTCAGAGGGGTGCGGCCCCCGTACCACCAGCAGACGAAGAACCTCCTGGTGTCGTACTCGCCGAAGAATCCGGGCTCCTTCCAGACGCAGGAAAAAGGGCGTCTGACCAGGGAAGATGTCTGGAAGGCGCCCTTGTCCGGCTCTCCTGGCGCAACCTGTCGACATCCGGGCCGCTCCCGATTCCTCCCAGGTACGTCCCACCTCCGACCCAAGGTTCCGGGCATTTCCGGGCGGGGGAAGCGAGGCGGACTTCATGTCCAGAGCTGTTCGCCGAGAGTCCCGGCGGGTGCGGCGCCGGGCAGGACGTAGACCACGGCCGAGGCCCGGTGTTGGAGGAACCGGTTGAGGGCGTCTCGCGCGGCCAGGCGGTTCTGGACGCGGGTGAACTGGGCGGGGTCGCGCATGAAGGCGCAGAAGAGCAGGCCGCGGTCGGTCGGGTCGTCGTCGTAGCTGTAGCTGCGGCGGAGCATGCGGGCGCCGGCGTCGAAGCGGGGGCTCGCGAGACGCACGTGGGCGGTGGCGGGGATGACGTAGGAACCGTCGGGGTTCTTGGCGTAGATGTCCGGCTCGTCGTGCTCGGCGGTACCGCTGAGGGGGACGCCGTCGCGGGCGCGGCGGCCGATCACCCGGTCGTGCTCGCCCTCGGGGAGGGCCGCGAAGCCGGTGACGTCCATGCGGATCCTGCGGTAGACCAGGACGGTGCCGTTCCGGTGAGCTCCCGTCGGGCCCCAGACCCACTGCTCGGCCGTCGCGTGATCGGGGTTGGCGATGCCGTCCTTGGAGCCGAACAGGTTGCGAGGGGTGGTGCCCGGAGGCGTGTGGGGCAGGAAGCCGGACTGGGTCCAGCGCGGCACGGCGCCGGCGGCGTGTGCGGCCGTGCCGACGAGTTCGGCAACGATGGTGAGCGTCCAGCGGTCGGCTGCGCACAGTTGGACCAAAAGATCGCCGTTGCTGCGACGCGGGTCGAGGCGGTCGCCGGGGAAGGACGGCAACTCGCCGAAGGAAGCGGGGACGTTGAGGCCGAGTCGGGCGGCGAGGGCGGGGCCGATGCCGACCAGGGAGATGAGCCGGGACACGCCGCCGCTCTGGAGTCGCGGATCCGGCGGGGCGGCGGAGGCCGCGGCGGCGAGCGTGCGGGTCAGCGCGCCGAGGACGCCGCGCAAGGTCGTCCGGTCGGTGGCGGCGGAGGTCTTCGGGAGGTCGAAGGAGAGCAGGTGCGTAGCCGGTTGCTGGGGCGCCGTGACGCCCGCCTGGCGGGCGCCGTGGAAGGGGATCGCGGTCTCGGCCGACGGGGCGCCGGTGGCGGCACGGCCGGCCGTCCGGTCGTCGCTCACCAGTTCGTCGGCCGCCGCGCCCATCCCCGCGGCGAGCACCGCCCCGCCGGCGAGCAGTGCCCGACGCCGCCCGAAACGGGTTGCCGCGGGTCTGGATGAATCCTGCGCATTTCCCTGTTCGATGGGCATACGCCTATTGGAGACGATAAAACAACTGCCATGCAAATCCTGTCTGCAGAAGGCCTGTTAGCGCGTTCAGCGGTTTCGGTGGCGGTGTTCCGGGCGGCGCTGCGCCTGTCGGCGCCGGTCGTCGCGGTCGCACTGGCGGCCACCGGTTGCTCCGGCACGGAGTCGACGTCCGCCGATGCGCGGCATCCGGCGGGGAGCGTGTTGCGCGTTCCGGAGGACTTCCGCTCGGTGCAGCAGGCCGTGGACGCCGCTCGTGAGGGCGAGACGGTGCTGATCGGTCCGGGCGTGTACCGGGAGAGCGTGCGCGTCACCAGGCCCCGCGTGGTACTGCGCGGAACGGACCGCAACAAGGTGGTCTTCGACGGCGGCGTGCGTCTGGCCAACGGCATCACCGTGACCGGCGCCGGCTCGGTGGTCGAGAACCTCACCGTGCACGGCTACCTCGCCAACGGCGTGCTGTTCACCGGCGTCACCGACGAGCGCTTGCAGCAGCGCGGCGCCGGCGGCTCCGCCTACGACCCGCTGGACACCACCCGCTTCCCTCCCGTCCGGGGCTTCCGCGCAACCCGGGTGACGGCGTACAACAACGGTCTGTACGGCATCTACGCCTTTGACGCGCGCGACGGCGTGATCGAGGACTCCTACGCCTCCGGGCACGCCGACTCGGGCATCTACGTCGGCCAGTGCAAGCCCTGCGCCACCGTCGTCCGCGGCAACACGGTGGAGCGCAACGCGGTCGGCATCGAACTGACCAATGCCTCGGACGGCCTGTCGGTGCTGGGCAATCGTGTCGCCCGCAACCGGGTCGGCGTCACAGTCAACTCCAACGACCTGGAGGCCCTCGCCCCGCAGCACGGCGCGGTGATCGCGGGCAACGTGGTCGCCGACAACAACGCCGCCGACACGCCCGAGCAGGCGGACGGGGGCTTCGGCATCGGCATCGGCATCGGCGGCGGCACCGCGAACCGCGTCCAGCGCAACCTGGTCCGGGGCAACCGGGCGGCCGGAGTGATCGTCACCGACCCGCCGGGGCATCCGGCGAGCGGCAATCACGTCGAAGGCAACCGCGCCACCGGCAACGGCGTCGACCTCGTGCTGGCCTCTGTCGACCCCGGCAACTGTTTCGTCGGCAACCGGCCCGGCACCCAGAGCCCGGACGGCCTGGAGGGTCGCGCGGGCTGCGGCAATCGCGGTCGGGGGGCGCTGCCCACCGGCCGGACGGCGTCGGTGCAGGCGCCGCCCGGCGTCCCGTTCAGCCAGGTACCGGCCCCACCCGCCCAGCCGTCCATGCCGGACCCGACGGCCCCGGGGAGCCCGGCGACCGGCCTGCCGGGGGCCGTCGACGCGGCCGCGTACCCGCTCCCGAAGGACGTGGACGCAGTGCCGCACTCGCGCTGAGCACGGTGCTGCGGTGGACTCGGTCCGTGTTCACCGTGCCGCCCCGAAGGGTGGGCCGAGGAGCGTCGTCGGCACCCACGGAAGCCGGGGCGCATCGGCACGGAGATGTCAGCCGGTGGCCCACGGCGCCTCGGGGAGCTTCGCGCGGTCGTCGCGTCCGGAGAACTCCAGGGTGGTCGGGGTCCCCAGGCCCGACATCCGCATCGTCACCCGCCGCAGGCCGCCGTCACCGTCGACCCAGTACGTCAGCGGCGACCGTCCGCCGTCGGGCCCCGCACTGGGCGTGGCACCCTGGGCTCGCGGCCCGGCGAACCGGTCGTAGCTGCGGCCGTCGATGCGTTCGCGCCCCAGTCGGCGAGCCCCGGACTGTGCCAGCAACAGCGGGTTGTCGGGGCGGTCCGCGCCCAGCCCGATCAGCAACTGAAGCCCGGCGTCCAGAGGATCGGTCGTGTAGGAGCGCGCGGACCAGCCCGAGCGCGGGATGTGCTCGGCCTGCTGCCAGGCCGGGCTGTCGTCTCCCTTGGGCGCGGGGGCCAGGCCGAGGCCGCCGGTGTCCCAGACGATCAGCCCGTGGTCGAGCTGCCCGGTGGCGGGCCCGGACGTCCCGGAGGATCCGGAGGCCCCGGTGACCTGGTAGCTCCCCACGGCCCGGTGGGTTCGGTAGTCCACGACCCCCTTGACCCGAACCACCACTCCGCCGCCCTCGGTGGCCGTGAGGGTCACCGCCACGGGACTGGCCTGGTACAGATTCAGCCGCGACAGCGCCAGCCTGGACGCCTCCTCCGTCGTCACCGGCCGCTCGGTGGCGGTGTCGTCGGAGAAGGTCCGGTAGGCGGCCAGGCCGCCCACTGCGACACCGCACGCCGTGATCGCGATCAGTGTTCTCAACCAGAGGGCCCGACGCGGCGTACGGCCGTCGGTCCTTCTCTTCCGAGCCATGCGGTCGCCTTCTCTCGTCGGTCGGTCACACAGGAGGGCGGGTTCGCGAACCGCTGGTCCGCGAACCCGCCCAGTCCGGCCCGGAGGGTCACCGGTGCCGGTCGCCCCGCTTCGGGGCTAGCGGTGCTGTGCCCTACGCCTGCGCATCAGTACGACCAGAGCCCCGCCGAGGACGGTGAGCGCGGCGCAGCCGGCCAGGGCCAGCAGAACCGCCTGGCTCATGCCGGTGGACGCCAGGCCCGAGTTGGACGCGTGGCCCGGTGCACCCGGTACACCCGGGGCGCCCGGAGCCCCCGGCGAACCCGGTTTGCCCGGTGTGTCCGGTGCCGGCGTCGTCGGTGTCGGCGTCGGAGTGGGGCCGGGCAGCCGCTCGTTGACCGCGGTCACCGAGACCCCCTCGTCGAGGTTGTCGGAGGTCAGTACCAGCGGCCCGAACACCGCTACGTCGGGTACGGCGTACCCTTCTGGCGGGCTGACCTCCTGCCAGTAGTACGTCCCCGGCGCGCCCGCGCCCTGGCAGATGCCGTCGGTCCCGGTCAGACAGGGCTTGTCGACCGGCGTGTCCGGCTCCGTCCCGGTGGCCTGCAAGCCGTCGGAACCATTCGTCTCCTTCCACAGCTGGAACTTCGCCTTCGCCAGCGGCTTGCCGTCCTGGTCGTGCTTGACCAGGCGCAGCACGCCTTCCTGTTGCCGGAAACCGAAGTCGTAGGTGTGGTCATTCTCCCCGGGCCCGCCGGTGGTCAGCGCCCTCTCCGGGAACTTCGCGTCGCGCGGGACGATTCCCTTGGAGTCGATGAAGTGGTTGTCGCCGACATCCGCGTCCGTTGGCACCCACTGGTAAAGCGGGCCGCCCTTGGCGTAGTCGGCCGGTTCGTCGAGGCGGATGGTGTACTTGGTCCTCGGCTTCAGGCCGCCGGTGACATTGGAGTCGTCGAAGTAGTACTCGCCACGCGCCGTCGTCTCGGTCGTTCCCACGAGCTTGCCCGACTCGTCGTACAGGTTGACGGTCGCGCCCACGACCGGCCGCTGACCCGGGTTCTGGATGCCCTTGCGCTCGGGGTCGTACCAGACCCGGTTGCCGATCTGGAGCGGGGCCTGGTCGCAGAGCACTTCCAGGTCGCCCATCGAGGCGCCCTTGCCGAACGGGGCCACGGTCCCGGGCGGGTTGAGGCGCAGGCCGCCCTTCGGGTCCTGCTTGCCGTCGCGCTGGACGAAGGAGGTGCCGTACCCGAAGGCGGTGCTGTTGGGGTCGAAGCCGGAGGTTGCGATGGTGTTCTCGACCTTGGAGAGCGCCATGCCCGCGAAGGCCGCGTTGTGGTGGGAGCCCATTCGGCTGTTGTCGAAGAAGCGGGTTCCCCGGGGGGAAAGCCCGCAGCCGTTGTTGGTGTCCATCACATACACCCCGCCCGCCAGGCATGCCTTGTCCAGGTCACCGCCTGACAGGACGTTGGCGGGTGTGTTGGGCGTGGGACCGGCCGGGGCGCGGTCGCCGAAGCGGTCGCGGAAGGCCAGCAGCATGGAGCCGTCGGCCTCGAATCCGATCTCGCCCAACTCCGGTTCGGGTTGGGCCAGATAGCTCTGGCAGGCCTGTCCGTTCTGGGAGGTCGGGAAGGTGTTGGTCCAGGGGAACCAGCCCGCGCCGTCGCATGGGCCACTGCCAACGGTGGACTGACGAGGGTAGTCCAGCGGCTGGTCCAGCACCGCCTTGCGGAACGCTCCGGTGGCGAGGTCGAAGGGCACGACCACCGCGCGCAGGTCCGAGAGCTTCCCGGTGGACTCGCCGGAGCACACGCCGCCGAGGTAGCCGACGCCGTCCTGCAGGCCGAGGCCGAAGGGGCGCCAGTCCCCGGCCGCCGGACAGCCCGGGTCCGGGATGGCGTAGACGGCCTTGGGCGCCGCCGCGGTCGCCACCGTGGCGTCGTAGCGGTAGAGCTTGCGGTTGTTGAGGTTGACGACGAACAGGTCCTTGCCGTCATCGGTGATCTTGATGCCGCCCAGGCTTTCCTTGCCCGGTACGGCAAGGAAGGCGTCGTCGGTACCCGACCCGTGCGCCGTAGTCCCCGCGTCCGGGACGACGGTGAACAGCGTGGTCTTCTTCTGCGTGAGGTCGGTCACGTAGATTCCCCCGGCGCCACCCGGACCGTAGTCCGTGGTGCGCTTGGCCACCGCCGAGGAGAACACCCGCTTGTCGGCCTTGTTCCACGCGATGCCGAACAGCGTGCCGGTCTCGGCATTGGTGGCGATGTCCGTGACGTCGACGTCGACGCCGTCCTGGCCGCGCGCGTCGTACGGGAAGGAGACCAGCGTGCGCTGGGTCCCGCCCTCGCGCGTGGCGGGCTGACAGGTCGTCACCAGCGGTGCGTTCTTCTGGCAGTAGTCACCCGGGCTCCACAGCCCGGTGGTGTACGCCACGCTCTTCCCGTCGGAGAGATCGACGAACTCCTCATTGCTGCTCAACTGGTTGGGCGCACCGTCCAGCCCCTGGCGCGAGGCGAAGGCCGGGAACAGCACATCCGGCTTCGGATTCACCACCTGCACCCGGTACTTGCCGCCGGCCGCCTCGCCCGCCGCCGGAGTCAGTGTCACGGTCCCGTCGGCCGCCGTGACCCCCTCGACGCCGGCCCCGGCGTCGTCGGTGAGGGTCACCTTGACGCCCGCGATGCCGGGTTCCAGCGCGGGTTTCCACACGCCACTGTTGTCCACCGCCCGGATCACCCGGACCGTCACCGATCCGTCCCCCGCCTGCGAGTGCGCCGCAGGCGCCGCGGCTAACGAGCCGCTACCGATTCCCAAGGCGAGCGCGGCCATGCAGCCGGCGGTGCGGCGACCGAGCATGCCCGGCCGTCGCCGACGCGGCTCGGGCGCGGCTCCCTTCGCTTGTTCATTCGTAGATGTCATCTCCTGCTCTCAGCGTTCAGAAGGGCCTGACGCCCTGCTCATGGGGGAGTACATAGAGATGCGGAGAACCGCCTTGCCAGCGATCTTAGAAGGGCTTTGGGCAAGATCGTGGCAGAATGGCGAACTCGTCCTCCGCCGAACTTTCGTGCAACGACCTCCGAGCACATCGCGGACGGGGCGGCGAGATGGCGGGCGAGACTCACGCTCCTGTCGCACCGGGTTCCCGTTGTGGACCCGTCGGTCGTCCGGCCACTTGCGCCGCCGCGACGAAGGGGGCAACCGCACCCGGACGAACTGCCGCTCTGTGACCCGCGGTTCATGGCGACGTACAGCCCGACCGTGGCCCATTGATCGCGGTCCATGAAGCAGACGCGATGGGAGCAGCCGAGTCGCCACGGCCCGGCCTGGGTCCCGGTGGTCCCTGGACGACTGGTTACATGCACAGGCCGGGCAGCCGCTACGGTGCAGTTGTGATGATCAACAGGGGCACGGCATCCGGGACGGCGCTGGTGATCGCGGCTGCCCCGGCCGGCAAGGGCTGTCTCATCGACGCGACCAGCGTCCTGTCCACGCTCGCGGCTGTCCCGCCCAGCATCCTGACCGGCACGACGGCAGCCACCGTCGTCGAACTCACCGACCCGGCCGACCCTCAGACCGTCCTCACCCGCATCCGCGCCGCGGCCGCCGCACCCGGCCCGCTCTCCCTCTACATGACCGGACAACTCCACCTCGACCACAAGCAGCACCTGATCCACCTCGCACTCGCCCGGACCACGCCGACGACCCTGCGCTACACCGCATTGCCCTGGCACTGGCTGGCCGGCGAGCTCGAACCGCGCCGGCCGGGCACCACCACCGTCGTCATCGACCTGGTCGCCACCCCGGACGCCTGGCAGCAGCTCCGTACGGAGGGCCTCGCTCTCGGCCACGGGATCCGCGTATACGGCCGGATCGCCCCGCCGCCACCCCGCCGCCAAATCACAGAACCGGCCTACCTGAAGGCCCTCGCTGCCACCTGGCGCAGCGGCATGAACCCACCACTCGCCCAGCTCCACGAACAGGCCGCCGCCGAGTCCGGCCCAGACGACGCACTGTTCCTGGCCGTCGACCGCACAACCGTCCCCGCCCCCGCGGCATCGGCCGTGCCGGTTCCGAAGCGTCCACTCCAGGAGCCTGCACCTGTTCCGATAGTGCCTGCTCCGGTATCGGAGAACACCGGGGCGACCGAAGAGGACCCGTTGCCTGCGATCTTTGCCGCCGCCCACGCCGGGCGGCACGGCGAGGCCGCATCGCTCGCAGCCATATGGGAGGGGTGGGCCCTGCGCACCTACGGCGCAGGTTCCGTGCAGAGCACGCACTGGACCGAGGTCCGCGCCGACCTCGCCCGTCTGGCCGACGATCCGGCACGCAGCTGCGCACTGTGGATGGCTGCCGCCAACGCCCGCCTCGCTCGGCAGCAGCCTCCGGACGACCCCGCCGTAGAAGCCGCCGTGGACCGCGCCCACCACCAATGGCAGGAACTTCGAGACCCGCAGCAGGCCCGCGAACTCGGCCCGCCCCTGGTCTCATTGCGCCGCCGGGTACCTGGCCGGCGCCCCGGAGCGGTCGAAGCCACCCAGCGCCGACTGGAACTGCTGCACACCATGCCCCCGGCAATGGCCCGACGTACGGAAGCATCCAGCCGGGAGGGGGCCGTTCCCCCCTTGAACGGGCGATGACCGGGCCCTCCCGGGGGCCGAACGTATTCGGGGACGAGCGCGAGCAGCGCGTCGACGGCCCCGCACCCGTTGCCGCCAACCTCAGGCATGGCCGCCGGGACGCGATGTACCGGCGGCCGATGCCGGTGTCACGGACCCGTGAGCAGGGCCGCCAGTGCTTGTGCTGGGGCGGGGTGGCGGGCTATCAGGGTCACAGTGCCGGGAGCCTGGGCGGGCGGGGCCCATCCGTCCGCGCAGCCCAGCAGGTCCGCCAGTGCGTCACAGGTCGCAGGGTGGGCAGGGAGCAACGACACGCCATCGGTGGCGCGGACGGCCGGGGCCTCCGCCGGTCGCTGCCGCCACGGCGGCAGCCAGGTGTCCAACGCCGCGAGCCGTGCCGGGAAGATCCGCCCGGCCTCGCGGATCAGCAGTGGGGCGAGCTCCGTGGCGTTCGACCGGAGCGTGGTGATCAGGACCGGCAGCCATGGCAGCAACACGGCGTCCGGAAGTCGGCCGAACGCGTTCGACACCGCCTCCACCACCATGTCCGCCAGACCCGGCACCGGCTCCAGTGCGTGCACGAAGCCGCTGAGGTAGTGCGGGTAGAAGGGCACCACCAGCGGGTTGGCCAGTAGTTCGTCGCAGCGGGTCCGCAACTGCTCCCGGGAGAGCGTGCCGAGCTGTACCTGCGCCGCCCACAGCAGGGCCGTCTTCGCCGGGTCCTGCGGATGCGACTGGGCGACGGCCAGTTCCAGCTGGGTCCGGTCGCAGCCCAGCGAGAGCGCGAGGCTCTCCATGCTGAACAGGAAGCCCAGCATCGCCGCCACCTGGCGGACGGTGGCGTCCTCGTCGGTGAATGCCATCGGCAGCAGGGTGCAGTAGTGCGCGTACCCGGCCTTGACGAAGGACTCGATCCACGGAGGCAGGACGGGTTCGTTGGTGCGGTAGTACGCCAGCAGTCCGCGTACCCGGCGCAGCACCTCGGGTGCCCCGTCGACGGTGCGCTCGGCCGCAAGGACCTCGAGTGCGCGTGTGCCCAGATCGTCGGCGAGGCGTCGGCCGGCCAGGTGGAGCGTCGCGTCCTCGACCGCGGCCAGCACGTCCGCCGTCGTCGCCTGCGGCCCGTACGCGGTGCGGCGGAGCCTCTGCTCCAGCACCTGCTCAAGACTCACGCCCTCGTAGCCGATTTCGATGAGCGCCCGCTGGTGGGTGCCGAGCGACAGGTCCCAGGACTCCTGGATCGACCGCTCCCCCAGTCGCCGCTCCCCCATGATGGGCCGTGCGGCGCCGACGGGCATCAGCCTGCGCAGCATCCAGAGCACGTCCGAGCAGGCCCGGAGCTCCGGGTGGGACGCCATGTCCAGCAGGGCCCGGCGCACCCCGCGCTGCTGGAGGTTCAACTCCAGTGGTGCCAGCCGGTCGTGCACGTCGCGGGCGAGGGGGGGCAGCGCGTCGTAGCCGACCTGGCCGATGCGGTCGCCGCCCATCATGATCTCGACGAGGCGGCGTACGTCCCGCCGTCCGGGGACGGTGTCCTTCTCGATGCAGGTGATCGCCGCGTCCTGGAAGTCGTACGGCGTCGGCTTGGCCCGGTCTCTCATGCCGGCGAGCAGGATCGACGTCTCGAACACGGCGATGGCGTCGGCGGTCGAGGCGAGATAGCCGTTGCGGCGCGCGGCTCGGGTGATGTCCACGGACCAGCCGAGCAGTTCGGCCTCGTCCAGGGTGTCGAGGACCGGTGGCCGGCTCAGGAAGCCGGAGAGCTGGTCCTCCGCCGCGGCGGGTGCGACGGCGGCGGGGGGCGCCACGGCCTTCGTGGGGCGTTGCTTCTTCGTACCGGCCTGTCCCTGCAGGCGGTACGGCTTCACCCGGGTGCGCTTGAGGTTCTTCGCCCACTGCGTCGCGGCGATCGACACCGAGCCGGAGGCGAGGCCGAACTGCGCCTCGATCGCGGCGTGGCTGGACGGGATCAGGCCGTACTGCCATCGCGTGGCGGTGCGCGGGGAGATCGTGAAGCCGTCGGCGCCGTGCACGCCGAACTCCTCGACCCGGCTGGCCGCGTGGAAGGCACCGCAGACGTACAGGCAGTCCGCCGGGTCGGTGCCGGTCGTGGTCAGGTGCTCGCGCATGCGGGTCCACATGTACCGCTCGCGGTCCTCGTCCACACGCACACGCTCCCCGTCGCCGGGGGCGAGCCGCCGGAACAGGCTGCCGATGAGGAACATGACCTGGCGGTAGGTGTCGTGGTCGCTGTCGCCGAGCGGTATTTCGACGTACTGGTGCCACCATTCCGACCAGTGCCGCACCTTCCCGTGGCGCAGCAGATGTTCCTCCAGTTCGGCGAAGCGCGGGCGCAGGTCACCGATCTCGACGCCGACGGCCTCGCCGTGCAGCGCGGCCTCGGCGGGCTCGGTGTCGGGGCCCGTCGTGTCGTCGCCGGTCGGATCCCCCGCCTGCTCGTGACGGGTGTCCCACTGGAAGACGTGGTCGCAGGAGCGGTCCACGAGGACGAGTTCGACGCCCGGTGTGTCCAGTGCGTAGGCGATGGCCTGGTACTCGGCGGATGCCTCCGTGATCGGTGCGACGACCGACAGAGGGGCCCACTCGGCGGGGAAGCCGTCGATCTCGCTCGCGAACGCCTGCACCGCCACCGGCAGCCGGCAGTTGCGCAGCTCGGTGAGGAGCGGCGCCATGTCCTCGCACAGCTCCAGATAGACGACTTCTGGCTGCTTCTCGCGCAGTCGGCGGGCCATGGCGAGCGCCGAGGCGGGTGAGTGGTGGCAGACGGGGAAGATCTCCAGTGATTCACCCACCGCGCGGTCGACGTCGTCGACCATGCCCAGCAGGATGCCCTCCAGGGCTTCGGGGCCGTCGGCGAACCGGGCTGCTGCCTCGTGCAGTTGACCGCGCAGGGAGGCGAAGGTGGTCGCGGCGGCCGCGCGGTTCTCGGGGGCCTTGCTCATGACAGCTTCGCGATCGCTTCACGGCCGCCCTCCAGGAACTCGGGCCAGGAGCCGCCCTCCTCCTTGCCGCGCGGCTCGACGACGCCGTGCAGGTACTTGTTGAGAATGGCCAGGTCCTCTGGCTCGCGCCGGGCGAGGGAACCGACCAGTGAGGCGGCGAGATTGCCGGCGGTCAGGGTGCTCTCGCCGAAGAAGTTGCTGTGCAGGACGGCGTCCTCCAGCACACCGATCTGTTCGGCGGTGGACAGCGCGGACTCCAGCTTCTCGTCGTCGCTGCCGGCCGCGGCGGCCGAGGCGCGCAGATCGGCGAAGCTCTGCAGGAGGACGTCGAGGAGGGTGGGCGGCACCTCCAGCTCGATCTCGTGACGGCGCAGCAGTTCCTCGGTGCGGAAGCGGACGATCTCGGCCTCGCTCTTCTTGTTCGTCACCACCGGGATGCGGACGAAGTTGAAGCGGCGCTTGAGTGCGGAGGAGAGGTCGTTGACGCCCCGGTCACGGCTGTTGGCGGTGGCGATGATCGAGAATCCGGGCTTGGCGAAGACGATGTTGTCGCCATCGCCGTCGCTCTGCAGCTCGGGGACGGAGATGTACTTCTCGGAGAGGATCGAGATCAGCGCGTCCTGCACGTCGCTGGTGGAGCGGGTCAGCTCCTCGAAACGGCCGATGACGCCGGCCTCCATCGCGGTCATGATCGGCGAGGCGATCATGGACTCGCGCGACTGCCCCTTGGCGATGACCATGGACACGTTCCAGGAGTACTTGATGTGGTCCTCGGTGGTGCCGGCCGTGCCCTGGACCACCAGGGTGGAGTTGCGGCAGATCGCGGCCGAGAGAAGCTCGGCCAGCCAGCTCTTGCCCGTGCCGGGGTCGCCGATCAGCAGCAGGCCCCGGTCGGAGGCGAGGGTGACGATGGACCGCTCGACGAAGCTCCGGTCGCCGAACCACTTCTGCGACACCTCGCGATCGAGGCCGTCGGCGCGCTCGGAACCGAGGATGAACAGGCGGACCATCTTCGGGGACAGGCGCCAGGAGAACGGCTTGGGGTTGTCGTCGATCGACTCCAGCCAGTCGAGTTCCTCGGCGTACTTGATCTCGGCGGGGGCGCGCAGCAGGTCGGACACGGGAAGGGCCTTTCTGGGCAGGTCACGGGTGGCGATGCGGGGGCCGGCGGGCGACCACCCCTTCGACAGGGACGGCGGACGACCGGGCCGTGGGTCGTCTCAGGTGAGGAACGTCTTGAGTTCGTGCACGAGCTTGTTGATGTGGCCGGAGACCACCGGGGTGCCGAGCGCCTTGAACCGCTCGCGGAACCAAGGATTGACCTCCTGTCGTCCGGAGCTGGTCACCGAGCCGACGGGGATGAATCTCACCCCGGACCGGTGGACCGCCTCGATGCCCTCGAACAGCGGCTGGGAACGGTCGAACTCGTAGAAGTCCGAGATCCACACCATGACGGTGTTCTTCGGTTCGGCGATCTTCGGCCGGGCCATGGCCATGGCCACCGGCCCGTCGTTGCCGCCGCCGAGATTGGTGCGCAGCAGTACGTCGAACGGATCGTGCACCCAGGGGGTGAGGTCGATCGCTCGGGTGTCGTACGCGATGAGGTGGACGTCCACCTTCGGCAGCCCGGCGAAGATCGAGGCCAGAATGGTGCAGTTGACCATGGAGTCGACCATGGAGCCCGACTGGTCGACGACGACGATCAGCCGCTGCGGCGTGGTCCGGCGGACGGTGTGCCGGTAGTAGAGGCGGTCGACGTAGAGCTGCTCCTCCTGCGGGCTCCAGTTGGTGAGGTTCTTCCAGATGGTGCGGTCGAGGTCGAGGTTCCGGAAGACGCGCTTGGGCGGGACCGAGCGGTCCAGCTCACCGACCGTGGCCTTCTCCACCTGTGTGCGCAGCACCTCCGCGACCTGGTCCACGTAACGCCGGATGAGGGACTTGGCGTTGGCCAGCGCGACACCGGAGAGGTTGCCCTTGTCGCGCAGCAGTTGCTCGATCAGGGACATGCTCGGGGTGAGCCGGGCGGCCAGTGCCGGGTCGGCCAGTACCTCGCGCAGGTGCATGCGGTGCACCAGATCGGCCTCGATGGCGCCGAGCTCGGGCCCCAGGCCGTTGCCGCCGATGCCCGCCCCGGCTGATCGTTCGCCGGGTGGGCTGCCCAGCGCGCGTTCGAGCCAGCTCGCGTCGGACTGCCAGCGGGCCAGTTGGCCGGCGGTGACCGTGCCGGAACCGGTGGCGAACACGTTGAGCAGCAGCTTCGACGCGAGCGCGGCGCGCCGCACCTCGGCGGCACGGTCGCGCACGCCGTCCGCTTCGGGCTCCGGGGTCATCAGGCCGTCGAATTCATCGGCCAGCTCCGGGTGGCGCTGAACGACGGAGTCGACGGCCGTGCCCGGGTCCAGCAGTGCGGACGGCAGGCCGATGTCCTCCACCACGGCGAGGCTCGCCGCTTCCAGCGCGCTCTGCTCCTCGTGGTCGAAGAGCCGGGCCAGGAGGCGCCAGTACAGGACCTGCCGGCGGTTGTCGTCGGGGGCCGGCTCGGCAGGCGGCGGGGCAGCGGAACCGGGGCCGCTCCCAGGGGTGTGATCGGTCATTTCCGCAGCAGCCTTCCGGCGCGTTCACGCAGGACGGCGACGGAGTCGGTGGCCGCTTTCTCGGCCCGTGCTCCGGCCTTGTCGGTGGTGCCACCGGCCCACGCGCCCGCGTGGACGGCGACGGTCCTTCTCCGCACGGTCGTCTCGACGGCCACCGGCTGGAGGACGAACTCCCCGGCGTCCCAGCGCAGCAGTCCCACGCATGCGCCGGAGGCGGCGACGGCCTCCGGGGTGAGCGGGCCCGCGGTCGGCGCGCGGTCGGTGTCGACGGCCAGCCGGTGCCCGGTGAGTCCGAACGCCAGCGGCCCGTCGTCCTCCCGCTCGGCCGCGTATCCCTCCAGCAGGACGGGTATGGCGATCCGGGCCGGATGGCGGTCCAGCGGGGCGGTGACGGGATCGGTCGCGGTGGAGAGGATCACCCGCGCCGTCG
Source organism: Streptomyces sp. NPDC088252 (assembly GCF_044740965.1). Lineage (NCBI taxonomy): Bacteria > Bacillati > Actinomycetota > Actinomycetes > Kitasatosporales > Streptomycetaceae > Streptomyces > Streptomyces sp. NPDC088252. Next base: position 48,133 of record NZ_JBIURS010000024.1, read on the forward strand.
CGAACGGGTCGGCGGCCTCGCCCGCGCGGGCCCGCTCGTCGTCCCAGACGAGGTCTCCCTCGGGGGTGAGGGGCATGGCGTCGAGCTCCATGGAGCGGCCCTCGCCCACGGCGGCGAGAAGCGACATGCGCGGGCGGAGCAGCTGCCACAGTCCGGCACCGACGACGGTGTCGGGCTTGGGCGCGGACACCGAGGCCCGCACCAGGCGCGGTGCCGTGCCGTCGGCGGGCTCGAACACCGCGTGGACCTGGGCCTGCACGGCGGTCGCGTGTTCCTGCATGTCGACGCCGAGCGGCAGCAGGCGGCCGGTCGCGGGGGACGTGGCCGGTGTGCGGGCGGCGCCCGCCAGGGTCAGGAGCAGCGCGCGCGACCACAGGTCGGCCCAGCGGCGCTCCGCAACGCGCTCCAGGGCGGCCCCCGGGCAGGACGCGGCGAGTTCGGCGGCGAAGCCGTCGAACAGTGTCGCCTGCCGCCGCAGCAGCGGGTCGGACAGCATCGCGGAGACCACGGGCGCAGCACCGGCTATCAGTTCGTGGTCGATACCGTGCCAGCCGGCGCGGGCGAGGTCGCACAGCCAGGCGCGGGCGGCGGCGAGCACGTTCGCGCCGTGCTCCTCCCGGTCGACGGCGGGGGCGGTCTCCTCGGCGCGCGGCCGCCCGGTGACGTCCCCGACGCGGGCCGTCAGCGCGTCGTGGACGGAGCCCATGAGTGCGGTGCGGGCGGCGGCGAGCACGACGAAGTGGTCCTCGGCGGCGGCACCGGCCGCGGCCTTCTCGGCCGCCTCGACGACCCGCGAGGCCAGCGGAGTGCCCGAGAGGGCGTCCGCGATCGCGGTCAGGCCTGCGACCTGCGTGGGCTGCGGGCGGAGGAGCCCGTCGACGAGTACGCCGTCGAAGGCGTCCACGGCCGCGAGTGCCTCGTCGAGCCCGTCGACGGGGTCGAAGAGCAGGTCCGTACGCATCAGGCCACCGCCCTCGTCGGCGGGAACCAGTGCATCTCGGGCAACGGTGCGGTGACGGGCTCCAGTTCGAGGTAGGCCAGGTGCCGCAGGAACCGGCTGAAGACCGGGGCGGCGGCCGAAGTGTCGCCCTGCGCGGGGCGCGTGGCGGTCATCATCGAGACGAGCCCGGGGCCGTCGAGCTCCCCGTCGGGTGTCTCGGCCTTCAGATACCGGGCGACGCGCCCGGCGCCGTACTGGAGGACGGCCTCGCCGACGAGCGCGCGGATGTGGTTGCAGAAGGTGCCGCGCGCGCCGCCGCAGGGGCGGTTGTTGTTGGTGCTGCACGCGAACGCGTATGTTCCGGCCGCGATCGAGGACACGTACACACGTCCTATGTCGGACCCGCTGGACACCACGCCTTGCAGCCGCCCGTCAGCCAGCTCCACGAACGGTACCTTGGCAAGTTTCCGCGGCCGCGCAGGCGATACCACCCGCACCGTGCTCGCCCTCTCCCAGACCGTCAACGCATCTCTCCTATGCATGTCAAAAAAAGGGGGTGTTCGCGCCGTCGCGGCGGAACATGAACGAACCTATCCCCGCCCACTGACAACGGCTTCGGGCGCAGCGTGGCGACGACCCGGCGAAACCCGATGAACCCGGCAGCTCAGAGCCCCTGCCGAGGCCGCCACTTCCGCGGCCGAGGCCCAGGGACTGTCGGGCTCATGCGCACTCGGCCGGGGACAACGTGACCCGGGGCAAGGCCACCGGGTGCAGCATCCCGATCCGGAGCGGCCGTTCCCGGCGGGGATACTGCGGATCCACGCAGGGGCAACCGTCCGGGCCGTTCCGGAGCCGCGGGGCCGAAGGGTTCCCAGGGCCGGCCAGGGCCGCCCCGCCACCGGTCCACGGGTTCACCGGGAGCGCCGAGTACATCCGTGTCGATCCATTGTGCCGGACCACGACGTGATCGGCCTGGACCCGTTCGAGCCCCCTCCGCCACCTGGCGCACGCGACCGACCCGTGCCGGGCCCTCTCGCGCGCGGTGCCTGCGCGTCCGGCACGTGAGGTGTGATCCGCCGTGCAGGGGGCGGCAGATCGTCCGGCCGAAGCGGGAGCGGGCACCGGCTCCGAACCCCGCATGTGGCTGTGCCGCTTCCCTCGGCGCCTGCGAACCCGACTTTCGGTTCAGGGCCCAAGGGGTCAGATATCCAGGCCGCGCCACAGGGCACGGGCCGCGGTGTTGTGTGCTTCGGCGGGGCTGTCTGCAGTGTCCCAGACATGGGGAGTTGTCGTCGGGCCGTTGAAGGGGGCCCATCCGGGTTCACCAGTGGTTGCGAAGCCGACCCACGCGCCCACCATGCGCCGGGACAGCTCATGGTCTGCGGCATCGGGTGGACCTCCGATGAGGAACTCGACGCTTTTGAGGGTGAGGTTGCCGAAGGCAAAGGGGATGTCGGCGCAGTGCCAGGCGCGTACCACTCCCTCGGGGCCCTCGCGGTGGCGGGCGAAGCAGGATGTGAACGCTCGACCACCGGCCTGAGCGTGCCGCTCTGCCAGCCGACTGGTGTATTCGCTGAACAGCAGGTCGCCGAGGATCGCAAGATGGATGTCGAGGACCGGGGCATCGGGCATCAGGTCCCGGTAGCCCTGTACCAGGTCATCGGGGAGGCGGAAGTCCCGTGCGAAGACGGTCAGTTGTTCGTCGGTGGTGACCTTCGCACTGCTGCCGACGGCGTCCATCAACCAGTACTCCTGACTGGTGTGGGACACCAGAAGGTCCACCCCCGTCTCCGAGGCTCCGGCTGCCATCGCGGACAGGGGGTCGCTGGGCAGGATGTCTCCGTCGACGACCGGACCGTAGATGACAGGGTTGTAGTGGCGGGGCCCGGAACCCGGATCCTGCCGGCAGCTGTCGACCACACGATCGGAAGCCACGACCAATGCGTGCGGGGTCGCGGACCTCAGGCACGTGGAGGTGGCGGGGATGCCGGCCGCCGCAGCAACCCTGCGGGTTGTCTCGGCTGCGAGTTCCAGTGTGCAGCACGGGCCGACGGCACTGTGGGCGATGACGCGGCGGAACAACCCGCGTGCCGGTCCATCACCATCAGGCAGGCAGCCGAAGCCGCCCCGGAGGACTGCCCCGCCACCGTGACGTTGGCCGGGTCGCCACCGAAGGCGGCGATGTTCTCGCGTACCCACTGCAACGCGGCGATCTGGTCGAGCAGGCCCCGGTTCTCCGGGTACGGCGGCTCGGCACCGGGCGGGACGTGACCGAAGCCTTCAAAACCGAGCCGGTAGTTGAAGGTCACCACCACCAGCCCGGCGCCGGCCAGGGCGGTGCCGTCGAAGTCGGGCTGCGCGGAAGAGCCGAAGGTGTAGGCACCACCGTGGATCCAGACCAGAACCGGCGACAGCCCGTTGTGGGATGCCGAAGCCCAGACGTTGAGCGTGAGGATGTCCTCCTCGCCGGGCGACCGGAACGGCGCTCCTGGCAGCCGCGCGGAGTGCGGGGCCACCGGTCCGAAGTCCTGGCACTCACGGACACCCTCCCACGCCCGAACCGGACGCGGCTCTCTGAAGCGGTTGGCCCCAAAGGGCGCGGCAGCATAGGGAATACCGAGGAATGCCACGATTTCGGGGGCCGGCCGACGGCCCCTGACCAATCCGTCCTTCGTTGTGCGGACATCCACGGTCTTCCTCCACCACACGGACATGGTCGGCTGCTCGGAGCGACATCAATGCGAGCATTCCGTCGAACACGGCTCCCAGCCTGCCAGGGAGGCAGAGTCCAGCACCAACACCGGAATTCGACCGATTGACACACTTGTGATGTCAATCAGTGACGGGCTGAAGCTCTCCGGATTCCCCGTCGTGGTGGTGGGCTCGTCCGATCAGCCGATGCAACGAAGGCCGCGCGGCGAAGCCGGTTCAGTAGCGGTGGTCGGGCCAGTGCGGGTCCTCCCAACGGGCAGGGCCGGTGAGTCCGATGAGCCGTATCCGGTGAAGCAGTTCCTCGGAAACATCCTGGGCTCGAAGCCGCGCAGGGGCGCGACGGACCAACCACGCCGCGAGCTCGGCGCGCAGGGCGTCTGCGTTCTCCCACGCCTCCCATGGAAGTTGATCACCCAACAGGTCGTACTCCCAGTGGGCAGCCGCTTCGGCCAGGTGCCGGTCGGCAACGCGGTGTTCGAGTGCCTCCCAGGTGTTGAGCCAGGGGCTGAGCGTGCCGGATGCCTCGGCGCACAGCGCGAGGACCTCATGCACGGGGACGGCGGGATCCGATTCGGCGAGGGTGCGAGCCCACCAGGCGTGCAGGAACTCCCGGACCGCCGCGCTCTGGTGCGTGGACCACTGCCGCCAGTGGCCGCGAGCGAACGAACGTCCGACCTCGTACATGCCGAACATGGGCTCCACGAGGCCACTGACCAGCGCCCTGGCGAATTGAGGCAGGATACGTCGCAGCACCGAGCCGTGGTCGTTCCAGTCGGGGGCATCCCAGGTGCGACGCAGAAGGTCCGGGTCGAGCACCACGTCCGGGACCTTCAGTTGCGCAAGCTCTTCGTCACTGCCCCAGTGACAGTCACACTGGGTCTCGTCGCTGCGGGCGGTCGACCCGCGAAAGGTGACGTCCAAGCGTTCCAGAGCACGGTCGAGTCGGAGCCGTGCGGGAGTGTCGTCGAGGTTCATCGTTGTCGGCGCAGCCTCAGGGGGACTCCGGGTGGCTTCCGCCAGCCGAAGATCACAATTCTACCGGGTGTCGTTCACCATCGTCACGGCAGTCGCCCTCTCTCCCGGCCGCTTGCGACGGCCCGGGCACCGGTCGCGAGATCAGCGACAGTCGAATCACTCGGCTGTCGACAGACTCCACCGCCTTTGGCGGCGGTGTTTCCGGCGCCGGCCGGGCAACTGCGGTACGCGGACAGTCCTCAGCGGACGAACCGCACCACGGGACGGACCCACGAGGCGAGGTCGGACAGCAGCCGGTCGGCGTGCGGCAGTGCACGAGGCCCGCAGGCGGCCGCGCCGACGGCGACGGCCACGCCTGTCCACGCCAACGGTCCCAGAGGCGTACACCCGAAGAAGTGGCTGACACCCGGCGTCTGGACGAGGGTGATGAGCACGGCGGCCGTGCCGAGGACGGTGACCAGCACCAGCGGGCTGTGGCGGCGTCCGACGACGGTCTGGGTGAGCTGGGCTCCGACCACACCGCACAGGGCCATCGTGCTGGTGCGCCGGACCGAGCCCGGGGTGAGGGCGCCGAGCAGCCATGCGACGGTCGCACCGACTCCGGTGATCAGGCCGCGATGAAGGATCTGGCGGGTCAGCGGCGGACCGAGGACGGCGAGGCCCACGGGGACGTCGAGGACTGCGGTGGACTCACCGGGGGGTTCCGGATCGTGGGGGGTGACCGCGACCGCCATCGCCGGGAACATGTCGGTGAGCAGGTTGACCAGCAGCAGCTGACGCGTCGACAGCGGCGAGGTACCGGACAGCAGGGTGCCCAGCACGGAGAAGCCGACCTCGCCGGCGTTCCCGCCGAGCAGGATGCTGATCGCGTCGGCCACGCTGCGCCACAGGGCACGGCCCTCGCCGATGGCATCGATGAGAACCGACAGCTCGTCGTTGGTGATCACGAGGTCGGCGGCATTGCGCGCGGCGGCCGACCCACGCGCCGCGATGCCGACCCCGACATCGGCGGCGCGGATGGCGGCGGCGTCGTTGGCGCCGTCTCCGACCATGCCCACGACGCGTCCCGACTCCCGGAGAGCCTCGACCACCAGCAGCTTCTGCTCGGGTGCGACGCGAGCCACGACGCCACAATCCCGGAGCAGACGCGCTCGCCCCGCCCGGTCGAGCGTGGCCAGTTCGTCGCCGGTGACGACCGTCACGTCCGACGGCCAGCCCAGGGCCACCGCCACGGAACGGGCGGTTTCCGGGTGGTCGCCGGTGAGCATGACGGGTCGTACGCCGACGTCGCCGAGACCGGCCACGAGCGGGGCCGAACTGGCACGAGGACGGTCGGCGAGCGCCACGAACCCGACGAGCTCCAGCAGTTCGAGCGGCTTCTCCAGTGCCTCGGCCGCCTCCTCGGCCGCCAGGTGGCGCCGGGCGACGGCCAGCAGCCGCAGGCCCCGGGCGGCAAGGGCGCGCGCCCTGTCGACGGTTGCCGGATCCGCGTCGGGACAGCACGACAGCATGACCTCGGGAGCTCCCTTGACGACCAGGGTGTCCCCGCCGTCCGTTTCCCTTCCGACGGCGGCCGCGTAGCCCCGGCTCGCCTCGAAGGGCTGGGCCCGCACGACGGTCCACCCGGTCTCGCGCGGGGCAGCCGCCAGGACGGCCTCGTCGGTGGCGTGGGCGTGGACGCCCGGCTGCTCGGCTACGCGCGGGCAGGCCCGGGCGGCGATGCGAAGGATCTGTTCCGCCTCCGGGCCGGACGGCGGGTGCTCGGCGCCGGTGGCGGTGAGCAGGCGGACGACCCGCAACCGGTTCTCGGTGAGGGTCCCGGTCTTGTCGAAGCACATGGTGTCCACGCGCCCCAGGGCCTCCAGACTGCGCGGCGTGCGGACCAGGACTCCCAGCCTGCTGAGCCGCCGCGCCGCGGCCATCTGCGCCACCGTCGCCACCAGGGGCATGCCTTCGGGGACGGCGGCCACCGCGACCGCCAGCCCGCCCTGGAGCGCGGTGCGCACCGGGCGGCCGCGCAGCAGGGACAGACCCGCCACCGCGGCGCCGCCGGCGAGGGTGAGGGGCAACGCCCGGCGGGTCAGCTGGTGCAGCCGCGCCTGGACCCCCGCCGAGGCGGGGACCCGGGCGGCGAGGGACGCAGCGCGGCCGGCCTCGGTCTGGTCGCCGGTACCCACCACCACGGCGCGGGCGCGCCCGGCCACCACCGTGGTGCCTTCGAATGCCATGGAGCTGCGGTCCGCCACGGATGCCTCCGCCACGGGCGCCACCTGTTTGTGCGCGGGCAGCGACTCGCCGGTCAACGAGGACTCGTCGACCTCGAAGCCGCTGACCTCCAGCAGACGTGCGTCGGCCGGCACGACGTCGTTGGTGCGCAGCTCGATCACCTCGCCGGGTGCCAGTCGTCCGGCCTCGACGACGGACGGCTCGTCCGCCGACACGTCGGACAGGCGGCGGGCCGTGCGCCTCTGCCCGGTGGCGAGTTCGGCCAGCGCCCTCTCGGCGCGCAGCCGCTGTACTCCGCCGACCAGTGCGTTCCCCGTGACGGCTCCGACGACGAGGAACGCGTCCACCGCGGACCCCAGCAGCGCGGACGCGGTGGCACCGATCAGCAGGACGGGGGTGAACGGGTCGTCGAGTTCGGCCCAGGTGGCGCCCGCCAGACGCGCGCCGACCCTGGCCGGCGCGAGGACCGGGTGAGCGGCCGCGGCGTTCAGTGCGTGGCCCGTCCGGCCTCGCACCACCGCCCATGCGGTGGGCGCGGCCCGCGGCGCCCTCGCCAGCCGGGCCATGACCTCCTCCGGGTGCAGAGCGTGCCACGGCACCCGCGGCCCGGGGTGTGGGGGCGCACCGGAAGCGGCCCCCAGAGCGCCGCACCAGCCGGACACCAAAGCCGCGGCGGCGGCGATGCTGACCGGACTGATCCGCAGTTCGAGCGGGAAGGGGACCGGCTGGGTCCGGGCCCCCCGGGTGAGCACCAGGAGTTCGGAGAGCGTGGCACCCGCCTCGGCGAGGAACTTGGCCCGTCGACCGGCCGCCCGCGCCGCAGGCACGGCGGACAGCAACCGCCACGCGCCCTCCAGACCGCGCAGGGGCAGCACGTCCGCGCCCCAGACGACGGCGCCGCGCTCGTCGGCGACGGCCACGGCGATGTCGCTGCCGAGCAGCCCTTCGAGCACGTCGCGGGCCGCGTCGGTCGGCGCCCCTTCCGCCGCCCTCCGGTCGGCCGGTACGCGCGCCACCGTCAGGACTGTCCGCCCGCCGTTGCGCAGACCGGCCACCACCTCGGTCAACGGAACCCCGGAAGGGACGAGTTGGTCGGCCAGGGTCCCGAACTCGCCGAGCGAGTGGTCGTCCGGAACGACGACGTGCAGGCCGGCCCGGCGCGCCGCGTCCAGCACGGCCTCGGCCATCGGGTCGAGCTCCCGGCCGACCAGGACCGTACCGACGTCGATGCCGCGCACCGACGCGATCATCAGGCCCGTGTCCTGCGGTTCGGCGTCCGACGCCGCCCCGTCGGGCACCGGGCGCAGGCCGATTCCCGGCTTCCTGGTCCGGGACGCCGCCGCTCCGTCTTCGGGCGAGCTCAGGGCCGCGGTGGCCTCCCGCCACAGCCGGCGGTGATCCCACCCGGTCCTGCTGGGATGGACCTCCAGCACGGTGGGCCGGATGCTGCGCAACGCTCCGGGATGCAGGACGACGGTGTCCACGAGCTCCAGCCGACGCAGCCGCTCCGGGCTGCGGACCAGCACGTCCTCGCGTGCCAGGACACTGCCGAGCGCCGCGGTGAAGGCCGCCGGGCCGTAGCGCGCGGCCTTGGGCGAACCCGCGAGGACGGTCTCCGCCGCCCCGTCGAGGCTGCGGGTGAACAGGAGCGCGGTGACGGCCCCGCCCAGCATTCCGTTGATCGCGGCGTCGGCGTAGTCCTCGCCGGGGCACGAACGCAGCGGCGGACGCACGGTGTCGTCTCCGCCCACCGTGGGCCTGCCCGGCACGCACAGCGTGTCGTGCACCGCGTCGAACGCCGCGAGCTGGGCGACGGACTCCGTCAACTGGGCGATCCGCAAGCCCGCGTCGAGCAGCAGCGGGCTCGGGGACTGCCCGATCCCGCAGGCGGCCGCATGGGCCGCGGCGAGCACCAGGTCGGCCGGATCCGGACCCAGTGCGCGGCTCAGGACCGCCCGTACCCGGGAGTCTTCCCGCATGACGACGGCCGCGGCCACGACGATCTCCGGCACGGTCCCCAAAAAGGCCGCCCTCGCCACGAGGGCCGTGGCGATGCCCGCCGCATCGCAGGCCACGGCGATGGCATTGGCGCGCACACCCCCGGCCGCACCCGGGTGCGTGTGCTCCAGTGCCTGGTCGTCGACGCGCATCAGCCCGTGCCGGGCGGCGATTTCGGACACCTGGTCCACCAACTGCTCACCGACCGCGCCCTCGGTGGTCTGCACGACCAACCGTTCCAGGCCGCTGTCCCAGTAGGCGACCAGCACATCGGGGTGTTCGGCCAGCTCGACGGCCACCTTCTCGCAAACGGCTCCGACCTGCTCCACGGCGGGTTCCCTCGCCTCCGGGTGCCGCCGCAGCGCGAGGTGCATGCGGGACCCGGCACGCCAGTGACCGGTCCGAGGAGTGATGGCGTTGCGGGCGACCCTGCCGACCCGCAGCGCGGTCGCCGACACCGCCGCCGCCCCGCTCACGACGCCACGCGCACCGGTGCTCACGAGTTCGGCGGCCATTTGGGCCGTGCCGGTGGCCGGCGGGGCGATCCGGCGCGCGGCCCCGACGGGGGCCGCCAGGGCGTTCTGAACGACCACGGCGGGCAGCCCGGTCAGTAAGCGGAGCAGCATGTCTCACCTTCGCGGGCCTGCCGTACGGGCCGGGGGCAACGGACGGTCGTCGGAACGGTCGAGCGGGGTCGTCGAGCGGGCGGTGGCCGCGCCGGCCGGTCGTCGCGGTGTTCGGCGTCGGAGCGGGCGGAGGGCCGGCGTCAGGTCTTCTTCCGCGCACCCGCCCCGGTGCGCGAGGTTCCGGCCGCGGCGCTCTTGGCGGTCCGCCCGGACGAGCGGGCCTTGGCCGTGCTCGTGGTGCTCGCAGACTTGGGCGCACGGGTCTTCGCCGTCACCGAACCGGCCTTACCAGGACGGGACTTCGCCTTGCCGGGACGGGACTTCGCCTTGCCGGCGGGGGCCTTCGCCTTGCGGGTTGCAGTCGACGCCTTGGCCGACTTGGCGGTGCGTTTCGTCGACGCCCCCTCGGCACGGCTCTCGCCGGCCGTCCGGACCGCCGCGGCGTCCTTGGGACGCTGCTGCGTGAGCCACACGGCGGCGGCGCCCGCCGCGGCCACCGGCCATTCGACCACACCGACCACACCGAGCAGCCCGGCACCGGCGTACGCCGCGACGCGCCGTGCGTGGGGCGAGACGATCCCGACGGAGTCCAGCACACCGTCGACGAACTCCTTGGCCCGGTCGGCACCGGGAACCCTCTCCACCGCCGTCGTCGCCATCTGCATGGGGTGCGCCAGCGTCTCCTGAACGGGATGCCGCGCCTTCGTGTCCCCTGAGCCGTGCGCATGGGAACTGCCAGTCATGGTCGATCTCCCTCCGTAGGACAGGCGAGGCATGCGGCAATGCCGTGACATAGCTCACCTTTTCGACAACCTTGACCAGATCCGAAAATTTCGGCAACTTTGGAGATGTCCGTATCCGCTGGATGGCGGAGTCGGCCGTGCGGCCGCCGCGCCGCCCGTTTCTCTCCGCCGGACGAGTCCGAGGAGACGCCCGACCGGCGTTTCGGTTTCCGGACACGTGCGCGTGTCCCGGCCACGAGGAGGTGACGGCATGAGCGCCCGGTCCAGTCCCGACCCGTATTCCAGAAAGCCGACCCTCACCACCATCACCCCCCTCTCCGCCCCTCCGGCCTGACGCGCACGCCGGCCGGCCCGCCCCGCGTTCCTCCGCCGGGCCCAGGCTGTCCCGCTGTACGCGATGGCGACGCCCTCCGGGCCGCAGGCGCCGAGCCCCACTTCCGCGGAGGCCGTCTCATGCGCATCGAACTCACCTGGCCGCGCCCCGGTACCGACGACCGGACCCTGACCCTCGCACTCCCCGGCCCGCCCGCCCGGCTGTGCGCCCCTCCCGCCGCCCTGCTCCGCGCCGTCGTGTGTGCGGAGCCCGTGGTCCTGGCCGCGGCCGTCGCCGTCGGCGCGGGCCCGCTCACCCGGGCCGCACTGCCGTACGCCCTGCGGTTCGCCCGGAAGGCGCTCGACACCGGCACGACCGATCACCGCCCCGGCCCGGCACCCCGTGAATCCCTCGCCGACCCGACCGCCCATGGCCGCTGAACAATGCTCCGGGTAGTCGCCGCACAGGTGGAGCGGCGACGCCAGGACGGGGACGCCCGCGGCGCGCACGCGCACCGCCCGGGAGGGCGTGAGGAGCGGCGTGGCGGCATCACACAGGCCCGAGCCACCACCGCTGGACGTGAACGAAGCCACCGGGCACACGTCGGCCCCGGGCGCAGATGCGGGACGTCTCACACCCAGGGCCGCAAGACCGGTCAGCGACCGCCTTCAGGCTCCGGCCGCAACGAGGACACCGCCCGGTCGGACTCGCCGGTGAGGTCACCGGTCTCACCGGGCTCCACAAGCCGCCATTCACCGCCGAAGTTCTCATTCTGGTACAGGCACCGGTCCTCACTGGTGCTGTTGAAGGCACTGCGCGCCCTGTCGTCGAACCCCACGGCGCGGAGGCCGGATACGGCGTCGTGGGTGGAGAACGTCGCGCCTCGGCCCGCATGTCCCCCGTACAGGCACACGTACTCGTCACTGCATTCGTAGTCGTCCGAGGTTGGCGCGCCGGGACCACATCCACTCATTGCCGTCCCACCTGCTGCCGTCGTGCTGTCTCACAACCAGCCACGGCGGGCCGCGATCACTCCGGCCTGGAAGCGGTTGGCGGCGCCGAGGAGGTCGTGCAGGCGGCTGATGCGGCGGCGCATGGTGCGGACGGACCAGCCGAGCTGACGGGCTATCGCCTCGTCCTTGAGGCCGCTGACCAGGAGGGTGAGGACGAGGCGGTCCTCCTCACCGAGGGGGTCCTCGGCAGGGGCGTTGAGAGGCAGCGCCTGCTTCCAGCACATTTCCCAGTAGCCGGTGAGGGCATCGAGCAGGGTGGACGGGCGGATCACCGCAGCGCGCACGTCGTCGAGGTCGAGGGAGAGCGGCATCAGGGCGAGCTTGCGGTCGGCGATGGCGAGTTTGATGCCCAGGCCGGGCATGACGCGGGCCTGTTCGCCGTGCCGGACCAGCTCGCGGATGTCGTCGAGGACGCCCGGCCATTCCAGGGCCTCGGGGGCGTAGACCGCGCGGTACCGTACGCCGCGGCCGAGCGCCGTCGCCTCCACCGGGTTGGAGGTCGTCAGGGCGTACGGCGGCCGGTCCAGGGTCATCACGTCCTCGTGGGCCTCCTGCTGAAGGCGGACGAACCAGCGGCCGAGCGCCTCGCTGCCGGTGGTGATCTCCACCTCGTCCTCACAGGTCGCACCGGTTCGCGCGGCGACGAACAGCCGCGACAGCTCGTCGGCCGCCGAACGGACCCGCTCCAGCTCATTGCTTCTGGTCCGTACCAGCGCCTCGACGGCTGCGCCCGGCTCGATCGCGGCGTACCGGCGGCGGGAGCCGGCGAGCCGGCCGACCAGCCCGTGGTCGCGGAGCCGGTCCAGCGCCCTGGCAACGCGCTCGGCCGAACAGCCGAGATCCGCGGCGAGTTCGGCAGGCGCCGCCGTCCGCCGGGTCAGAACGGCGCGGTAGACGCTCTCGTCGAACGGATCGATTCCTGCCGCCGTGAGTTGCGGTGTCTCGGGAGTCATGGACGGATGGTGGCCCAGTTGTGCCAGCGACAGCAATGGGCCACGTAGATCAGTTGTGCGGCAAGTGCCTTCACCACTAGGACCTTTACGCATGGCAATGAAGTCACGAAGATCGCGTCATGCCGCCCTCGCCGCCGTTGTTCTCGCCGGTACGCTGGCGGCGACACCGGGTGCCGCCAGCGCGTCCACGCCCGCCCCGTCGCAACGAGTTCTCGTCGAACTGTCCGGGAAGCCGGCGGTCACCGCCGCGCCCGGTGGATCGCTGCTGTCCGCCGAGGCCGCCCGCGGCGTCGACGCCGCCCGCCGCGCGCTCGACGCGCGGCAGGAGACGTTCCTCGGCTCGGCGAGGAGCGCCGGGCTGCACCCTTCGGCGACCCGCAAACTGGGTCTGCTCATCGATGCCGTGGCAATGACGGTGCCCGCGTCCGAGGTGGGGCGGCTGTCCTCGCTGCCGGGCGTCACCGCCGTCCGCCCCGACACCCGGGTGCTGACGAAGACGGACGTGAGCGTGCCGCTGATCGGCGCACCCGGCGTCTGGCAACGCAAGGACCCGGCCGGAAGCCGCGTCACAGGCGAGGGAACCACCGTCGCGATCCTGGACAGCGGTGTGGACTACACCCACCCCGACCTGGGCGGCGGACTCGGCAAGGGGCACAAGGTCGTCGGCGGGCACGACTTCGTCAACGGTGACGAGGACCCGATGGACGACAACGGCCACGGCACCCACGTCGCCGGCATCATCGCGGGCAAGGCGGCTCAGAAGGGCGGCGTCACCGGCGTGGCGCCCGGCGCGAATCTGCTGGCCTACAAGGTGATGGACGCCGACGGCTCCGGATACACGTCGGACATCATCGCCGGAATCGAGGCGGCCTCCGACCCGGCCAACCCGCACCGCGCCGATGTCATCAACATGAGCCTCGGAGGCCCCGGCGACGGCACCGATCCGCTGGGCCGCGCCGCGACCGCGGCCGTGCGAGCCGGTGTCGTCGTGGTGGCCGCAGCCGGCAACGACGGGCCGGGCGCGGGTACGGTCAGCAGCCCCGGCACGGCCGACGGCGTCCTCTCGGTCGGCGCGTCGACGAGCAATCTACGGCTGCCCAGTGCCTATCTGGCGGGCAAGAAACCCGAGTTGATCCAGAGCTACCGCGGCGTCCTGTCCGCGAACCCGCCGAAGAGCCCGGTCACGGCGCCGCTGGTCGATGTCGGCGAGGGCACCCCCGAGGACTGGAAGCGGGTCGGCGACGTACGCGGAAAGATCGTACGGGCGCAGATGCTGGTCGCCTCCGACGCCCAGTACCTGACGGCGAACGCCGTCGAGTGGGCGCGGGAGGCGGAGAAGCGTGGTGCGATCGCCGTGCTGGCCGGCCTGCCCTCCAACGACGGCCCGGTGTTCGTCGCCGGTGCGCCGGGCGCGGTGCGGCCGCCGGAGGTGAACCCCGAGCCGGGAGTGACCGAAGTGCCGTCGTCGCCCGCGCGGATCGACGCCTCCGGCGACTCGCTGCGCATGGACCACCTGGTGGTCATGGGCATCGACTCGACCCAGTACACGGAGTTGAGCGCCCGACTCGCCGCCGGGAAGGTCTCGGTGACGCTGCGCGGCACCGACACCACCGACCGGATCGCCTCGTTCTCCTCACGCGGTCCCGCACAGAGCTTCGGTCTGAAGCCCGATCTGGTCGCACCGGGCGTGGAGATCCGCTCCACCGTGCCCAAGTCGCTGTACGGGCCCGGCCAGTACCGCATGTCGGGTACGTCGATGGCGGCCCCGCACGTCGCCGGCGCGGCGGCCCTGTTGCGTCAGCTGCACCCCGGCCGGACGCCCGCCGAGATCAAGGCCGCACTGGTCGGCACCGCGAGGCCGCTGAGCGACACCGGGCCCACGACTCGGGGCGCGGGCCGGCTCGATGTGGCGGCGGCCGCCTCGGCCACGGTCAGCTCCTCACCGGCCTCGGTGTCGTTCGGACTCGCCGACCTGTCCGGGCGTCAGGTCGGCGGCACCGCGAAGGTGACGCTGCGGAACTCCGGCGCGCGGCCGGTCACCACCTCGCTGCGGACCGACGGTCCGGCCGAGGCCTGGCCGAGGCGGGTCACCGTACCGGCCGGGAGGACCAAGACCGTCACGGTCTCGCTGCGTGTCGCCCGGCCTGCCGCCGACACCGAGATCAGCGGCCGTCTCACGGCGACCCCCGACCGGGGGCCGACGATCAACGTGCCCTATCTGCTCGCCGTCCGGCATCTGGCCGTCCAGGCCGCACCCGACCCGAGCGACGGTCACTCGACCGTGCACATCGCCCCGCCGACCCGGCTGGCCGCACCGCCGGTCGTCACCGTCACCCCGCCTCGCGGCAAGGCCGTCGATGTCACTTCCACGCTCGATCCCGCCAGCGGCTACTACCGGGCCGAGGTGACCGGCAGCGTGGCCGGCGCCTACCGGGTCTCGGTACGCGGCACCGCCGGCACCGGGCAGCGGCTCACCGGCGCCGGCGCCTTCGAGGTCACCCCGGTCGACAGTCGCGGGGACCGCTGGGAGCCGGTCGGCCCCAACAGCGAGGCCGGTTCGGTCGCCCTCTCGCCGAGTCGGCCGAAGCAGGCCGTCCTCACCCAGTACCAGAAGGCGGCCCCCTGGCTGACCACCGACAACGGTGCCTCCTGGCGCCAGTTGGGCCGGCTGCCCGTCGCGGACGGCACGGGTCCGCTCGTGGTGGACGCGAAGAATCCCGACCGCTGGTGGTACGCCGTGAACAGCGTTCACGACGGCAGCCGCCGGGGCGCCATCCTGCGCACCGATGACAACGGGCGGACCTGGCGCACGCTCGACGTCCCGGACACCCGCATCGCGGCGCTCGCCGCCGATGAACGGACCCGCACCCTGGTCGCGATCACCTCGGACGCACTGCTGGTCAGCACGGACGCAGGTGACCACTGGACGACGTATCCGACCGGTGTGACCGGCGCCGTCACCGCCGCCGCGGTCACCGGTGACACCCTCTACATGACGACGTACCACGGTGTATGGGCCCGCTCCGGCATCGGCTCGGGCAACCCCGGCGGGGCACGCCTGCTCTTCGAACCGTCCGGCGGGACCGTCGGTGGGCTGGCCGCCGACTCCTCGGTCGTGGCGGTGTACGTCCCGGGCCGGGGAGTTGTCGGTTCCCGTGACAGCGGGGAGACCTGGACCACCCTGCTGTCCATGGCGGACGGCGGCCTCCGCCTGACCGTCTCGGGTGACGACCTGTACCTGAGCACGCTGTCCGGCAGCGGCCGTCTCAGCCGCGACCACGGTCGGACGTGGACCACGGTCGCCGCGCCGTCGCGCGCAGCGCTACCGGTGGACTACGACCGTTGGGCCGACGGTTCCGTCACCGTCTCCAGCGAACAGGACGGTCTCTACCGGGGTGCGGCGGACGGCACCGGATATCGGCGGATCGGCGTGCAGGGACTGACCGTCAACGATCTCGCTGTCAGTGACGGCCACCTGCTCGCCGCCACCGACAGCGCGGTCTACCGCACCGCCCTTCCCGTCGCGAACCCGGAATGGGGCCAGTCGGGCGGCGAGGGCATGAGGGGCGTGACCGTCCCGCAACTCGCCGTGTCGGCAAAGGATCCGAAGGTGATCTGGAAGGTGCGGCGCACCGCGTTCGGCTCGTTCACCGTCGAGCGCAGCCGCGACGGCGGTGCCACCTGGAAGACCAGGGGCAGTTCGGCGGAGGTGCCGACGGCACTCCTGGTCCACCCCGCCGACCCGAACCGGGTCATGGTCAGCTTCCGAAGCCTTCTGGGCCACGGGCTGTTCGCCACCAGTGACGGCGGCGCGACGTGGAAGAACCTCTACCACGAGCGCTCCTTCGACACCCTCGCGGGCGACCCCGCGAATCCGCTGCGTCTGTGGCTCGGCAACACCGCCGGTCTCTACCGGTCCGACGACGGCGGGGTGACCGTCACCAAGGTCGCCGACGGCCCGGTGACCGCGATCGACCTCGACGGGCGGCGCCTGGTCATCGGCGGGGAGAGTGTCCGCGTCAGCACCGACGGCGGCCGGACCTTCCGCACCTCGGACACCGGCGCTCTGGCGATCCATGTCTCCGACCTGCTCCGGGTCGAGGACACGCTCTACGCGGCCACCACCAGATCCGGGGCCAGCGGCCTCCTGCAAGGCGGCCGCGGCGTACTCCGCAGTACCGACCACGGTCTGAGCTGGCACAACATCTCAACCGGCCTGCAGAACACCGACACCACCAAACTGGCCGCGAGCCCCGACGCCCGCACGCTCTACGTCGGCACCGTCGACGGCGGCGTGCACCGTCTCAAGCTGCGCCACTGATCACCACGGACCGGGTGCCCGGACGGAAACTCCGTCCGGGCGCCAGGTCCACGCGTCGACGCGGCCGGTGGATCAGCGCGACGACCACGACGGCCGGGCCGCTCGGCGCGGGCGTGTCGGACCGTTCGACCTCGGAGGTGAAGCCGAGCACGGCTTGCGTCATCACCGATGCGACGCGAGCACGGCTTGCGTCATCACCCATGCGACCAGTTCCCCGGCGAGCCGCGGGACGATCCCTGCGGCGGGCTCCGCGGTGCGAGAGGTGCCGCGATCCGGTTCGGCCAGCCCGCCTGCGGCCCTTCCTGCTCAGGGCCCACATGCCGCTCGGCGTCGGCTGCGCAGTCGTCTTCCTGCCGTCCACCCGGCTCTTCAGCCCCCAGGCCGTGGCGTATTCGGCCACCTCCGCCGCGTACGCGTCCGCCCGGCGGGCCACCGCCCCCGGCGGGCTCACCGGCCTCGGCCGCACCGGCGCGGTCGTCGTCGGCCCCTGGCTCGGCGGCGCCGTCGTCGAGGGCGGCGACGCCGGCCTCGGATTCACCGCCTTCGCCGTCACCGGCGTGCTGGGCGCGGCCGCGATCCGCCTGGTACCGATCGCGCGTCGCACCCGGCGCGGGCCCGCCGCGCAGCAGGCCCCGGCACCGTCCGGTGCCATCGACTGACGCCCCACCCCACCCCGCGACTGACGCGATCGGACGCGCCCGCGGAACCCCGGCCGACGCCGGGCGTTCCGCGGGCGCGTCCGTTCGACGCGGCGGGTACGCCTGGAAACCGAGACGTCCGGGGCCGTTGACGAGCCGGGTGCCATGGGATCAGAATGAAGCCACGATATGAACTTAAGTTCACCTGGCGAACATCAGAAAAGGCGGGCGGATGGACAAGGTGGTCACCTCGGCCGCAGAGGCCGTGGCAGATGTCCCCGACGGAGCGTCGTTCGCGGTCGGCGGCTTCGGCCTCAGCGGCGTACCGAACGCGCTGATCCAGGCGGTCTTCGACACCGGAGTCGGCGGGCTCGGCGTGGTCTCCAACAACTGCGGCGCGATGGACTCCGGTCTTGCGGTCCTGCTGTCGGCGGGCCGGATCGCCCGGGTGACGGGCAGCTACATCGGCGCGAACAAGGAATTCGCCCGGCAGTACCTCGCCGGTGAGCTGGAGGTCGAGCTCATCCCCCAGGGCACCCTGTCCGAGCGGCTGCGCGCCGGTGGTTGCGGCATCCCCGCCTTCTTCACGCCGGCCGGCGTCGGCACACAGGTCGCCGACGGCGGACTGCCCTGGCGCTATGACGGTACGGGCGGGGTCTCGGTGGCTTCGCCGCGCAAGGAGACCCGCGTGTTCGACGGTGTCGAGTACGTGCTGGAGCGGGGCATCACCACCGACTTCGCACTGGTCCGAGCAGCCAGGGGGGACCGGCACGGCAACCTGGTCTTCAACAAGTCGTCCCGCAACTTCAACCCACTGGCGGCCATGGCGGGCCGGGTCACGATCGCCGAGGTCGAGGAGCTGGTCGAGCCGGGCGAGATCGACCCGGACCAGGTCCATCTGCCGGGCATCTTCGTCCAGCGGGTGGTGGCGCTCACTCCCGAACAGGCCGTGGACAAGAAGATCGAGAAGCGCACGACCCGGGAGGTGTCGGCCTGATGGCCTGGACGCGAGACGAGATGGCCGCCCGCGCGGCCCGTGAACTCGGCGACGGCGAGTACGTGAACCTCGGCATCGGGCTCCCCACGCTGATCCCCAATCACCTGCCCGCCGACGTCCAGGTCGTCCTGGAGTCGGAGAACGGCATCCTCGGCACCGGCCCGTTCCCCTACGAGGACGAGGTCGACCCGGACCTGATCAACGCCGGCAAGGAGACCGTCACCGTCCTGCCCGGCGCCTCCTTCTTCGACTCGGCGCTCTCCTTCGGGATGATCCGCGGCGGCCACATCGACACCGCCGTGCTGGGCGCCATGCAGGTCTCCGCCCGCGGCGACCTCGCCAACTGGGCCGTTCCCGGAAAACTGGTCACCGGCATCGGCGGGGCCATGGACCTGGTGCACGGGGCCCGGAGGGTCATCGTGACGATGACCCACACCGCCAAGGACGGCAGCCCGAAGATCGTCGAGGAGTGCACCCTGCCGCTCACCGGCCGGACCTGCGTCGACCGCGTCATCACCGACCTCGGCGTCCTGGACGTCACCGCCGACGGCCTCGTTCTGGTGGAGCGCGCCCCGGGCGTCACCGCCGAGGAGATCCAGCGCCTCACCGCCGCCCCGGTCCGGATCGCCGCGGCCACCGAAGGGAGCGCGCGATGACCCGTCAGCTGCGTGACGTCTACATCGTCGACGCCGTCCGCACCCCGGTCGGCAAGTACGGGGGCGCCCTGTCCGGTGTGCGCCCGGACGACCTCGCCGCCGGGGTGCTGCGGTCCCTGCTGTCCCGTACTCCGGACCTGGACCCGGCCAGGATCGACGACGTCATCTTCGGCAACGCCAACGGCGCCGGTGAGGAGAACCGCAATGTCGCCCGGATGGCCGTACTGCTCGCCGGACTGCCCGTCACCGTGCCGGGCAGCACCGTCAACCGGCTGTGCGCCTCCGGTCTCGAAGCCGTGATCCAGGCCGCCCGCACCGTCGCGGTCGGCGACGCCTCGGTCGCGGTCGCGGGCGGCGTGGAGTCGATGAGCCGCGCCCCCTGGGTGCTGCCCAAACCCTCACGTGCCTTCCCGGCCGGCCATCAGGAGCTGTTCTCCACCACGATCGGCTGGCGCATGGTCAACAAGCGCCTGGAGCCGCAGTGGACCGTCCCGCTCGGTGAGGGCGCCGAACTGATCGCCGACCGGTACGGCATCACCCGCGAGCAGCAGGACGCCTTCGCCGTGGCGAGCCACGAGAAGGCCGCCCGCGCCTGGAAGAACGGCCTGTACGACGGCGAGGTCGTGCCCGTCGGGGGCGTCGGCCTCACCCGCGACGAGACCATTCGGGACAACACCTCGCCACAGTCGCTGTCCGGGCTGAAGCCCGTCTTCCGCCCGGACGGTACGGTCACCGCCGGCAACGCCTCGCCGCTCAACGACGGCGCCGCCGCGCTGCTGCTCGTGGACGAGGAGGGCCTGAAGGCCACCGGTCGTGAGCCGCTGGCCCTCGTCCGCGCCTCGGCCGTCACCGCCGTCGAGCCGCAGTACTTCGGCCTCGGCCCCGTCGAAGCCGTCAGGAAGGCCCTGGCCAGGTCCGGCCGCGGCTTCGGCGACCTCACCACGTTCGAACTCAACGAGGCCTTCGCCGCCCAGTCCCTGGGCTGTCTGGCCGAATGGCCCGGTCTCGACCCCGCGGTCGTCAACCCGCGCGGCGGAGCCATCGCCATCGGCCACCCGCTCGGTGCCTCCGGTGCCCGTATCGCCGGAGCCGTCGCCCACCAGCTCGCCGCCGCGGGCTCCGGAACCGGCCTCGCCGCCCTGTGCATCGGCGTCGGACAGGGCCTCGCCCTGGTCCTGGAAAGGTAGGAAACCCCGTATGACCACCCCTGTGACCCAAGGCCGGATCTCCGCGGAGATAGCCGAGCGGCGCGAGGCCCATGCCGCAGCCGTGGCCGCCGGCGCGCCCGCGCGCAGCCACCCCGAGCGCGGTTACGCCCCGTACCGCAGCAGCGTCCTGCGCCACCCCGGCAAGCCGCTGGTCGCCCTCCACGACCCCGAGGCCGTGGAGCTCTCCGGCCCGGTCTTCGGCGTCACCGACGTCACCGCGCTCGACCACGACCTCACCCGCCGGCACCAGGGCGAGCCGCTTGGCGAGCGGATCAGGGTCACCGGCCGGGTCCTGGACCGCGACGGCCGTCCGGTGCGCGGCCAACTGGTCGAGGTCTGGCAGGCCAACGCCGCGGGCCGCTACGCCCATCAGCGCGACGACCACCCCGCCCCGCTCGACCCCAACTTCACCGGCGTCGGCCGCTGCCTGACCGACGACCGGGGCGCGTACGAGTTCGTCACCGTCAAACCGGGCGCCTACCCCTGGCGCAACCACCTCAACGCCTGGCGCCCCGCCCACATCCACTTCTCGCTCTTCGGCAACGCCTTCACCCAGCGGCTGATCACCCAGATGTACTTCCCGGGGGACCCGCTCCTCCCCTACGACCCCATCCTCCAGTCCGTCACCGACGACTCCGCGCGCCGACGGCTCGTCGCAACGTACGACCACGACCTGTCCACCCCCGAATGGTCGCTCGGCTACCGCTGGGACATCGTCCTCGACGGTCCGGCCGCCACCTGGATCGAGGAGGGCCGCTGATGTCCATCACCCCGTCGCAGACCGTGGGCCCGTTCTACGGCTACGCGCTGCCCTTCGCCAAGGGCGGCGAGATCGCCCCCGCCGGACACCCTGACACCCTCACCGTCCACGGCTACGTCTACGACGGCGCCGGGGCCCCCGTACCCGACGCCCTCATCGAGATCTGGCAGCCCGCACCCGACGGCTCACGCCGCGGCGCGCCCGGGTCGCTGCGCCGCGACCCCGTCACCGGAGCGGTCATCGGCCGGGGCGACGTCGGCTTCACCGGCTTCGGCCGGGTCGGGACCGACGCGGACGGCCACTACGAGCTGCGCACGCTGCCGCCCGGCGGCGTCCCCTACCTCTCCGTGATCGTCTTCGCCCGTGGTCTGCTGCACCATCTGCACACCCGGATCTACCTGCCCGGCCTGAACGACGCCGTGGCCGACCCGCTGCTGTCCGGCCTGGAGCCCGAGCGACGCGCCACACTCCTCGCCGTCGCCCACGGGGAGCGACTGCACCGCTTCGACATCCGGTTGCAGGGTGACGGCGAGCACGAGGAGACGGTCTTCCTTGCCTTCGACTGACGCCTACGAGGACCTCGGCCTCCTCTCCCCGGGGCCGGCCGGGTCACCGGTCGAGGCCGCCACCGGCGACGCCGCCTACGTCCGCGCGATGCTGGATGCCGAAGCCGCGCTGACCCGCGCCCAGGCCGCACTGGGCCTCGCCCCCGCCACGGCGGCCCAGGCCGTCACAGCGGCGGCCGCCGAGACCGGCCGCTACGACGTCCGGGATCTCGCACTGCGCGCCCGCTCCGGCGGCAACCCCGTCATCCCGCTCGTCGCCGACCTGACCGCGGCCGTCGCCGATCGCGACCGGCAGGCCGCCGCCCATGTTCACCGCGGCGCCACCAGCCAGGACATCCTGGACACGGCCACCATGCTGGTCGCCGCCCGCGCCCTGGATTCCGTCCTCGCCGACCTCGGACGCACGGCCGACGCCCTGGCACGGCTCGCCGCCGGGCACCGCAACACACCGATCGCCGGTCGCACGCTCACCCAGCACGCCGTGCCCACCACCTTCGGCCTCAAGGCCGCCGGCTGGCGCTCGCTGGTTCTCGACGCCCACGAACGCCTCGCGGCCGTCCGGGCAACGCTGCCCGCACAACTCGGCGGAGCAGCCGGCACCCTGGCGGCCTTCCACGCGTTCGCCGAGGCCGGCGGCGCGACCGCCGGCCCGGATCCCGGCCCGGACCCGGGTCTGCGGCTGCTCGCGGGCTACGCCGCCGAGACCGGACTGGCCGAGCCCACACTGCCCTGGCACACCCTGCGCACCCCCGTCGCCGACCTGGGCGGCGCCCTCGCCTTCACCGCCGGGGCACTCGGCAAGCTCGCCGCCGACGTCCTGCTGCTGTCCCGTACGGAGATCGGCGAACTCGGCGAGGGCAGCGGCGGCGGATCCTCCGCCATGCCGCACAAGGCCAACCCGGTCCGCGCCACGCTGGTCGCCGCCGCGGCCCGGCAGGTCCCCGCCCTCACCTCCATGCTCTACGCCGGGCTCGCCGCCGAGGACGAGCGTCCGGCCGGCGCCTGGCACGCCGAGTGGCAGCCCCTGCGCCAGGCCCTGCGTCTCGTCGGCGGAGCCGCCCGCGATGCCGGCGAACTGGCCGAGGGCCTGCGCGTCCACCCGCGCCGGATGCGGGAGAACCTCGACGCCACCGGCGGCCTGCTCATCAGCGAGCGGCTCGCCGCGGTGCTGTCCGCGTCGATCGGCCGGGGCGAGGCCGGGCAGGCGCTCTCCCGGGCCTCCCGCCGCGCCGTCGAACAGGGCATGGAACTCGACGAGGCACTCCGGGAGGAGCCCGGCATCGCCCGTGTCCTTCCGCAGGACCAGCTGCGCGAACTGACCGACCCCACGCGGTACTCGGGCTCCGCGGGCGCCCTCGTGGACCGCGCCCTGCTCCGCACCATCCCCGCCGGAACGCGACTTGATGAAGCGTCAGATATCGATGCAGCCGAGCAGCCCCGCACCGGCCCGAGCCGTGAGCCGTCCGCGACCACCCAGCGTCCATCGGGCAGCCCCGCACACTCAGTACGAGGAGACCGCATGAGCACTTCCGCCCCCGCGCAGCGTCTGCTGCACCATCGCGTGGACGGCCGGGGCTCCGCCCCGCCGCTGATCCTGGGCCCCTCGCTCGGCACCTCGCTGGCCGTGTGGGACCCGCAGACCCCGTCACTGGCCCGGACCCACCGAGTGGTGCGCTGGGACCTGCCCGGACACGGCGGCTCCCCGGCCGGCCTGCTGCCCGACGGCGGCACCGTCGCCGACCTCGGGCGGCTGGTCCTCGGCCTCGCCGACGCGCTCGGCATCGAGGAATTCGGCTACGCCGGCATCTCGCTCGGCGGCGCCGTCGGCACCTGGCTCGCCGTGCACCACCCCGAGCGGGTCACCTCGCTCGCGATCCTCTGCTCCTCGGCCCGCTTCGGTCGGCCGGAGGGCTGGTCCGACCGTGCGGGGCTGGTACGCGCCGAGGGCATCGGCCCGGTCGCCGAGACCGCCCCCGCCCGCTGGTTCACCCCGCCCTTCGCGGCCTCCCCTGCCGCCAGAGCAATGGTCGACGACTTGTCCGCGGCCGACCCCGGGGCCTACGCCGGGCTCTGCGAAGCACTCGCCGGCTTCGACCTGCGCGCCGAGCTGCCCCGTATCACCGCGCCGACCCTGATCGTTGCGGGCCGCGAGGACCCCGCGACGCCCGTCGCGCACGCCCGGGAGCTGGCCGACGCCATCCCCGGCGCCGCCCTGACCGAGGTGGCGCACGCCGCACACCTGGCCAACGTCGAGCGTCCGGTGCCGGTCCTGGCCGCCCTGCTGGGGCACTTCGCGGCCGATGCCGCCCCGCCCGCCGACGACGCCTCCCGGCACCGCGCCGGTACGGCCGTGCGCCGCGCCGTGCTCGGCGACGAGCACGTGGACCGGGCGATCACCGGCACCACCGACTTCACCGCCGGTTTCCAGGACTTCATCACCCGCTACGCATGGGGCGAGATCTGGGCCCGGCCCGGACTGAGCCGCAGAACCCGCAGTTGCATCACCCTCACCGCGCTGGTGGCCCACGGTCACCACGAGGAGCTGGCCATGCATGTGCGGGCCGCGCGACGCAACGGTCTCACCCCCGCGGAGATCGAGGAAGTCCTGCTCCAGTCGGCCGTCTACTGCGGTGTGCCCGCAGCGAACGCCGCTTTCGCCATCGCGAACCGCATTCTCGAAGAGGAGAACTGACCGCCATGGACCACACCACCGTCGGCATCATCGGCGGCGGCCCCGCGGGCCTGCTGCTCGCCCGGCTCCTGCACAACTCCGGCGTCGACTGCGTCGTTCTGGAGAGCCGTGACCGCACCTACGTCGAGCAGCGCCAGCGCGCCGGCATCCTTGAGCAGAGCACGGTCGACGTGCTGCGGGAGTCGGGGGCGGGCGAGCGGCTGGACCGCGAGGGTCTGGTCCACGACGGCATCGAGCTGCGCTGGGACCGCCGGTCACAGCGCATCGACTTCCCGTCGCTCACCGGCGGCCGCAAGGTATGGGTGTACGCCCAGACCGAGGTCGTCAAGGATCTGATTTCCCTTCAGGTGGCCGACGGCGCACCGCTGTTGTTCCAGGCCCGGGTGAACGCGGTCGCCGGAGCCGACACGGACCGGCCCGTCGTCCACTACACCCACCGGGGCAAGGACAGGACTCTCAGCTGCGACTACGTCGTGGGCTGCGACGGGTTCCACGGCGTGACCCGCAGGACGGTCCCGGACGGTGTCATGAGCACCTTCGAGCGGGTCTACCCGTACTCGTGGTTCGGCATCCTGGCCGATGTCCCGCCGTCCTGCGACGAGCTGATCTACGCCCACTCGCCGCGCGGTTTCGCCCTGCACAGCATGCGCTCCCCCACGGTCAGCCGGCTCTATCTGCAGGTGCCGAACGGCACCGATCCGGCCGACTGGCCGGACGACCGGATATGGGACGAGCTCGACGCCCGTTTCGCGACCGACGGCGACTGGCGACTCGCACGCGGTCCGATCACCTCCAAGGCCGTGCTGCCGATGCGCAGCTTCGTCACCGAGCCCATGCGCTGGGGCCGGGTCTTCCTGGCCGGCGACGCCGCGCACATCGTGCCGCCCACCGGCGCCAAGGGGCTCAACCTCGCTGTCTCCGACGTCGTCGTGCTCGCCCGGGCCTTTGCCCATCTGAAGGACAGCGGCTCCGCCGAGCTGCTCGACGAGTATTCGGACACCTGTCTGCGGCGGGTGTGGCGCGCGGAGCACTTCTCGTACTTCATGACGACGACCCTGCACACCGACCCGGGTCAGAGCGCATTCCGGACCCGGCTCCAGGTCTCCCAACTGGACCGTGTCTCGTCGTCCCCACACGCGGCCGCGGAACTCGCCGAGAACTACGCGGGTCTGCGCATCGATTGAACTCCTTCGCACGCAGCGGCGGGTGCGGGGCCGGAGAAGGGCCGCACACCGCAGGCGCGGCCCGGGACCCGGCGCCGGTGAACCGGGAGCGTGGGCCCCGGCCGCCCTGCGAGGCCGCAGGGTCCGCCGGGTACGGTTTCCGCACACCCCGGATGCTCGACGAGGAGGACCGCATGCCGCATGCCACGACCGCATCCAAGGCGGACGCTGCAGCACCCGACGGCGACCCGGTCGGACCGCTGGAACGTGGTCTGGCCGTGCTGCGCGCCCTGGCCGCCCACCCCGGGCCGCGGATGCGTCCCGGCGATCTGGTCCGCGCCACCGGCCTGGCCCGCTCCACCGTCGACCGCATCGTCAGCACCCTCACCCACCTGGGATATCTGCGCATCGAGGACGACCGCGACGTGCTGCTCGCGCCGCGCCTGATGGAGCTGGGCAATGCCTACCTCGCCTGCTCCGGCCTCCCCGACGCCCTGGAACCGCTGGCCGTCGCGTTGGCCGACGAGCTGGACGAGTCGGTCTCCCTCGCGGTGCCGGACGGCGCCGGGGTGCGGTTCATCAGCCAGTCCACCCGGCGGCGCACCATGGCGCTGGCCTTCCAGATCGGCGACCTGCTGCCCGCCGAGCGCTGCGCCCCAGGTGCCCTCTTCGCCGCCGACTGGAGCCCCGAGCAGCAAGCGGCCTGGCGCGCCCGGCTGCGCGACGACCCCCGCGACGTCGGCTTCCCCGCGGTTCCACCCCGTCCGGCGCCACCGGCCCCCGACGAGGTGGAGTCCGCCTTCCGGCAACGAGTGGCCGACGCACGGGACGCCGGCCGGGCCGTCGACGACCAGCTGATCGAGCCCGGTCTGGTCGCCGTCGCAGTCCCCGTCCACGCGCCCGACGGCAGCACCGTGTGCGCGCTCAGCGTGGTCAGTCACACCAGCAGGCACAGCGCTCGGTCGCTGGCTGAACACGCCCTGCCCCGGCTGCGGGAGTACGGGGCGCGGATGGAGGCGGCCCTGGGTTCCCCCGCACCGACGGCCACGCCGCCCGCACCCGGCGGCCCGGACACCTCACGCACCGCCAAGGCGGAGCTGGGTCCGGAATTCCTGCAGTCGCTGACCCGCGGTCTGGCCGTGCTCACCGCCCTGGGTTCGGCACCCGGTGGGCTCACCCTCTCCGGTGCCGCGGAGGCCACCGGCCTGGCCCGTGCCACCGCCCGCCGGGCGCTGCTCTCCCTCCAGCAGCTGGGGTACGCGACCGCAGCCGGTGAGGGGCGTCGCTTCACACTGCTGCCCACGGTGCTGGAACTGGGCTACGCCCGCCTCTCCCGGCTGACCTTCGCGGAGATCACGCAGCCCCATCTGGCCCGGCTGGTGGAGCAGGTTCACGACTCGGCGTCCGTCGCGGTACTGGCCGACGACGACATCATGTATGTCGCCCGGGTGCACACCGTGCGCATCATGAGCGTCAACATCACGGTCGGCACGCGCTTCCCGGCGTACGCCA
The DNA here is from genome assembly GCF_044740965.1 of Streptomyces sp. NPDC088252. Classification (NCBI taxonomy): domain Bacteria; kingdom Bacillati; phylum Actinomycetota; class Actinomycetes; order Kitasatosporales; family Streptomycetaceae; genus Streptomyces; species Streptomyces sp. NPDC088252. Next base: position 75,145 of record NZ_JBIURS010000024.1, read on the forward strand.
CCTCCATGGGCCGGGTACTGCTGGCCGGTCTGCCCGAGCAGGAGGCGGTCGAGCGACTGGCCCGGGCCTCGGTGCGGCCGCTCACGCCGTTCACCCGGGTCGATGCCGCCGATCTCGCCGAGGCCGTGGCGCAGACGCGGCGGGACGGTCATGCCCTGGTGGACCAGGAGTTGGAGGAGGGCCTGCGGTCGATCGCGGTGCCGGTGCACGACCGCACCGGCCGGGTGGTGGCCGCCGTGAACGTCTCCACCCACGCCAGCCGGGGCACCCTGGACGATCTGCGGCAAGCAGTGCTCCCCGCGCTCACGGCGGCGGCTGCCGCGATCGAGGAGGACCTGACGGTCGTGACGGAACGGGCCCGGCTCGCGATCCCCTGACGGCTCGGGCCCGCTATCCCCTTCGTGTCGCCGCGGCCTCGACCACACCGCTTCGACGCAACTGATGGATCCGGTGAAGCGGTCCGTCCGAGGAGGGGGCATGGAGATCATTTGCCGTCTTGGCGGCCGCGTCGGTGTCCGGAAGGGAGCCTGGTGGCGAACTCCTCGAACCCGGCCAGCACCTCGGGGTGGGTGACGGCACCCTCGGCGGTCACATCAGCGGCGCGGGCTCCCTGGATGATGCGCTTGACGGGGACCTCCAGCTTCTTCCCGGTCAAGGTGCGCGGCACGGCAGCCATCGGAACGATGACATCCGGAACGTGCCGAGGTGAGAGCGTGTGTGATCGACGTCGTGATGGCACTCCGAACTGTGTCGTCGACGGATTCCCCTTCGGCGAGGACGACGAAGAGCGGCATCACGTACCGGCCGTCCGGCGGTTCGGCGCCGATCACCAGGCTGTCCGCGATCCGGGGAGGCTGCTCCACAACGGCGTAGATGTCGGCGGACCCCATCCGCACGCCCATACGGTTGAGTGTTGAGTCCGAACGTCCCGCCACCACGACCGACAGATCCGGTTCGACCGTCACCCAATCGCCGTGCCGCCAGACGCCGGGATAGACACGAAGTAGCTCGCCAGATGGCGCTGGTTCTCAGGGGCGTTGACCAAGTGCAACGGCATCGAGGGAAGCGGTGCCGCCACCACCAGCTCCCCCTGCGCCCCGACAAGCGGCTGCCTGGAGACGTCCCAGGCGGCGACGGCAACACCGAGCGCGGGACACTGGATCGGCGTGCGAGTGGGGACCGGTGCGCGGAGGTCGGTCAGGGGAAGCGCCCACGAGACTCAGCGGCATGTCGGCAATGAGGGGCGCTCGACGGCACGCGGCTCTCTCCTGTCCGGCGTGGGCAGGAGAGAGCCGTGAGGGAAGGCCGTCGCCGGTCAGGCGGACATGTCGGACGGGGCCCGGCCGAGCTCGCGGATGAACTCCTCCGCCCGGGGCCATGAGCCGTAGCCGGAGGCGGGGTTGAGGTGTCCGACCGGGCCGAGGTCCACGAGGCGGCTCCCCCATGCCCGGGCGAGATCGACGACGTGATCGACATCGGCCAGGGGGTCGTTCGTGCTCGCCGCGACGATGCTGGGGAAGGGCAGGGGCGTTCGCGGCGTCGGCGTCCAGCCGTTTTCGCGCAGGACTTCCAGGGTGGGATAGCCGTCCGGCAGCGGGGTGACGAAGTCGGGCGGCGTGGCCAGCAACGCCCCCTCGACCGGACGCCGGTGTCCTTGTGCCCAGTGCACAGTGGTCATCACCCCTGCACTGTGGGCGACCAGCAGGACGGGGCCGCGGACGTCCGACAGCGCCTCGTTCAGTGCGGCAACCTGGGCATCGCGGCTCAGCCTGTCCTTCTCCAGCGGGGGAACGGTTCGGGCGTCGGCGATCTTGTTGGCGAGGACCGTCTGCCAGTGGTCCGGCACATGATCGCGCAGCCCAGGGACGATGACGAGCGTCGGCAGTGCGCTGAGACTCATGACTGCAACTCCGGGATCCTGAGCGCCAGGTCGGGGAGCAGGCCCAGTCGGCGCAGATCGTTTTCGTAGGAGAACTTGCCGATGGTGAAGGCCACGCCGCCCGCGAGCGCGACGAGCGGGATCACCCGCAGTGCGCCGAGCAGGCCCAGGTGGTCCGCGAGCATGCCCGTCACCGCGGGCCCGGGAGCCAGCCCCAGCAGGCTGTTGGCCAGTGTAAGGGTGGCGAAAGCCGTCGCCGCGATGGCGGCGGGGGTCAGATGGGCCACCATGGCGGCCGCCGGACCGGCCGTACCGCCGGCCACCAGGGTCCCGGCCGCGATCAGCACGAGCTGCAGCGGGCCGGCCGGCAGGTGGAATCCCGCCATCAACAGCACGAACGACCCGAGAGCGCAGACGATCGCGACGATCCACTTCCGGGCCGCGGCCTTCCGGCTGAGGCGGTCCGCGACGATCCCGCAGAGGATCATGCCAATGCCACTGATCAGTGCGAAGACCCCGGCGGCCAGGCCGGCCTTCGCAGGAGGCATGGCGTAGTACCGGTTGAGGAAACTGGGTATCCACGCGAGCAGGGCCATCGCGATGAACATCTGCAGCCCGCTGCCTATGTAGGCGCAGACCACGGAGACCGAGGAGAACAGTCGTGGCAGCTGGGTCCGGATGGGGGCGCGTTCGCCGGACACGGCGCTGTCACGGATGGACGCCCGGCCCAGCCTCTTCTCGGTGACCACGAGGCCGTAGACCGCGGCCAGGGCCAGCCCGAGGATTCCCATCGCGCCGAACGCCCAGCGCCAGCCGTGCTCCTGGGCGATCACACCGCCGATCGACACACCCAGCACGGATCCGAACGATCCCCCCGCCATGAAGGCTCCGGAGAGTGTGGCCCGCAAACCGATGGGGAACACGCTGAGGACCACCGCGATGCCGACGCTCCCGTAGGCCGCCTCTCCGACGCCCACCATGAACCGGCCCAGGAACATCTGGCCGTAGCTCGCGGAAATGGCGCAGCCCAGCGTCGCCAGGCTCCAGGCCGTCGCGGCGATGACCAAGATCCTGACCCGGCCCCAGCGGTCCGCCAGAAGCGACAGGGGGAAGGTGAGCACACCGACCATCAGGGCCACGATGCCGCTGAGGGAGCCCAACTCGGCATCGGAGAGCAGCCATTGCGCCTTCAGCAGGGGAAAGACCGCGTTGAGGACCTGTCGCGACATGTAGTCGGACAGCAGCAGCCCAAAACCGAGGGCGAACACCAGCCAGGCATAGCTACGGGATACGGCCGGTGCGGCGGGAGACGTCCCTGGCACCGTTGTGCCGGCAGTGTGCAGTCCCATTGGCATCACCTCTTCGTCTCTGGTCGGGGCTCAGAAAGGTTGGTCGCCGACAATCCCCGCGCGCTCCATCCTGCGGACGGCGGGCCAGTAGTCCTGGACGGCGTAATGCTGGGTGGAGCGGTTGTCCCAGACGGCGACGCTGTTCTTCTGCCAACGCCAGCGCACCTGGTACTCGGGGACGGCCGCCTGGCTGATCAGGTAGTTCAGGAGACTGCCTGCTCCGGGCGCGTAGTCCTGGCCGAAACGCACGTTCTCGGGCGTGTGGTAATTGACGAAGTGCGTGGTGAAGGCGTTGACGAAGAGAATCTCCTCGCCGGTCTCCGGGTGGGCACGCACCACCGGGTGCTCCGGGTCCGGGAAGCGGGCCTTCAGCTCGTGGCGTTGCTCCATCGGCATCACGGCACCGAAGGTCGCCTCGATGCTGTGCCGCGCGCGCAGGCCCGCGATCTGCGTCTTGATGTGCTCCGGCAGCCTGCGGTAGGCCTCGGCCATGTTGACCCAGATCGTGTCACCGCCCACGTCTGGTGTTTCCACGCAGCGCAGCACTGCGCCCATGGGCGGGCACGTGCGCCAGGTTGCGTCGCAGTGCAGCGCGTTCTCGTAGTGCTCGGGTTTGCTGTCCATATCCTTGTAGATGCGGACCAGCCCCGGGTGGTCGGGGTCGCTGCCGACCACCGGATGGTCCTCCAGCGGGCCGAAGCGCCCGGCGAAGGCGGTGTGTTCGGCACGCGTGATGTCCTGGTCACGCAGAAACAGGACCTTGTACTGCAGCAGCAGCGCCTTGATCTCTGAGAACAAGTCGCCGTCGCGCGCTGCGTCGCCGAGGTTCACACCGGACAGCTGGGCGCCGATGGTGCAGGTCAGCGGCTCAACCTTGATCGAGGTACGGAGGGCGCCCGGACGTACCAGGGCGGGCGTGTCTTCCTTCGGGCGGACAGTCTGGGGCATGTGCTCACTCCTGGGGGTCACGTGCGGGGCGCGGCGAGCTCAGAGGACGAAGACGGAAGATCCCATGGTCCGGCCCGCTTCCAGGTCACGATGCGCCTGCACCGCGTCCTGAAGGGCGTAGCGCTGGTTGGTCTCGATCTTGATGCGGCCGGCCGCGACGTGCCCGAACAGCTCAGCGGCCAGGGAGTCCCGCTCCGCCGGATCGGCGATGTAGTCGGCCAGCGCGGGGCGGGTCACGAACAACGAACCGTTGATGGCCAGTTGCATGGCGTCGAGCGGCGGGACTCCGGATGCCGTGCCGAAACACACCAGCAGGCCGCGGCGTTGCAGCGAGGCCATGGACCCGGCGACGGTGTCCTTGCCGATACTGTCGAAAACGACCGGGACGCCCTTGCCGTCGGTCAGTTCACGCACCCGCTCGGCCACGTTCTCGCGCCGGTAGTAGATGATGTGTTCGCAGCCGTGGGCGCGGGCGACCTCGGCCTTCTCCTCGCTGGAGACCGTGCCGATCACTGTGATACCGAGGAGCTTCGCCCACTGGGAGACGATCAGACCGACGCCGCCGGCCGCCGCGTGGAGCAGCACGGTGTCGCCGGGATTCAGCGGGTGGATCCGGCGCAGCAGGTACGCCGAGGTGAGTCCGCGCATGGTCATCGCCGCGGCGGTCTCGCATCCGATCTCGTCCGGCAGCCTGATGAGTGAATCCGCGGGCATGACCCGCTCCGTGCTGTAAGCACCCAGCGGACTGCCGGTGTACGTCACACGGTCGCCCTCGGCGACATGCGACACGCCCTCGCCCACGGCCTCGATCACGCCCGAGGCCTCCACGCCGAGCCCCGCAGGCAGTGGAGCGGGGTACAGGCCCGTGCGGAAATAGGTGTCGGCGAAGTTGAGTCCTACGGCGACGTGCCGGATCCGTACCTCGCCCGGACCCGGGTCGCCGACGGTGACCTCTTCCCACCGCATGACGTCAGGGCCACCGGTTTCGTGGAATCGAATGGCGTGTACCAAGGTGCGCTCCGTCTACTCGTGTGTGTGGCTGTGTGTGTGGGGGGCGGCGGCGGGAACCCGCGCCGCCGCCAGTGGGGTCGGGTCAGCTCTTGAGGTCGCGCAGCATGGAACCGCGGCGACCGGGGCGGCGGTTGGGCACCATGCCGAGCTGAGCCAGGGTCTCGTCGGCGTCCGAGTACACTTCGCCGAGCTTGTAGATCTTCTTCGCCTCCTGCCCGGTGGCGATCTCGCGCCCGAGCCCATGGGCGATCTTCACCATCTGCTCGACCTGCTCCACGGAGGACATCCGCTCGCCCTTGTGCCGCCACAGGTTGTCCTCGTTGCCCACCCGCACATGCGTGCCGAGGGCGATGCCGATGGCGTTCATCGGCGCCACCGCGCGCATGGATGCCTCGATGGTGAGCACGGCGCCGTCCGGGACACGGCGGATGAACTCGATCAGGTCGGCCGGGTGCCGTCCGGCGAAACCGCCGCCGATGGCAACGTAGTTGAGCACCAGCGGCCCGCTGTAGATGCCCTTGCGGATCAGCCGCTCCACGGTCTCCAGCTGTGCCATGTTGGCGAGTTGGAAGTGCGGCTGGATGCCATTGGCACGGAGCCGCTCGAGGTGCTCTAGGTAGAAGTCCGGCCCCGCCTCGACCACCATGTCCCGATAGGCCTTGTAGTAGCCGGACTTGGCGATCGACGTGCCCTCGATGTCCTCGTCGTCGAAGAGCTCGACGATGTTCATCTGGTTGGTGTTGATCGCGATCGTCACCTGGTCGGGCCTGGGAGTGATCTCGGCCAGCATGTGGCGAGTGTCGTAGCTGAGCCACTTGGCGTCGCCGCCCTCGTCCTCGGGGGCGAAGGAGATCGACCCGCCGATCTGCAGGACCATGTCCGGCACGGCCTCCCGCAGGCGGGCCATCAGCTCGTTGAACATGGAGATGCGCTTGGATCCGTGACCGTCGAGCTCGCGCACGTGTATGTGCAGCACCGTGGCACCGGCGTTGTAGCAGTCGACGGCCGCCTGCACGTGCTCGTCCATGGTGAGCGGTAGGTCGTCGGCGTCACCGGGCAACCATTCCGGCCCGTAGGGCGCGGCCTGGATGACCAGCCTCTCCTGGTTCTCCGGATACAGGGAGTCGTCGAAGAAGTGCACGGTCCATCTCCTTTGTCGGATGGGTCTTCACTCGCCGCACGCATCACTGCCTTCGATGCGAGGCCCAAAGGGCTTGCGAGGGGCAGACGCGGGAATGCAGACGGGGTTCCCGGGCTCGCCGGGGGCTCGGATACGATCAGCAGGCCCGGGAGGGAACATTCGGCTGCGGGCAGGATTTCTGCCCGCTCTCGTGGGATCGGCCATGTCCCTTGCGGTGAAGCAACGTTAAGGGCGGGCCAGGGCGCGCGCTTGACCAAAGGGGACAGAAGACTTGCCGCTTGGGGACATGCCTACCCTTGCGGCCGTCGTCCCCGGACTCGGACAGGGGCATGCCGGGGTACGGCGTGAACTGCCGTTCCGTTCCCCTGCGCAGAAACCTTGGTGGTCACTTCTCGCCTGAAGGCTGCTGCCCGGTACCGCGGATCCGCCACTCCCTCGGGCTGCAGCCGAACCGCTCGCGGAACCAGCGCGAGAAAGCACTCGGTGCCGAGAATCCCAGGAGCCCGGAGATCTCCGTGAACGAGCGGCGTGGGTTCGCCACCAGCTGCTGCGCGAGCTGGGTACGTGTGGCGTTGAGAACCGCGGAGAACGTCTCGCCCGAGGCCGCGAGGTGCCGGTGGATCGTCCTCCGGTCGATGCCGAGGCTGTCTGCGACCTGCTCGATCGAACAGCGCCCGGTGGGCAGCAGGACTTCGATCAGCTCACGCACGCGGTCCAGCACGGTGGTGTCCTTCGAGACCGCGATGGACTCGAAATACTGCCGGGCGTAGGTCCGTAGCAGCGGGTCCGACATGGGGTTGGGAGCCTTGAGCTCGCCGGCGTAGAAAACGATACCGTTGAACTCCCGGTCGAATTCCACCACGGGGCCGAAGAGGCGCCGGTGGGTACCGGGGTCCGCCGGCGCGTCGTGCGTGAAGCACACGGACAACGGCTGCCACCGGGCACCGAGAAAGCTGCGCAGGACCCCGTGGAAGGCACCCACGGCCAGCTCCGTGGCCTGGCGGGCGGCCAACGCCTCACCCAGTTCGAGGCTCACCTTGAGGGTGGCCAGGCCGTTCGCCCCGGAGAGCCGGCTGCGGAGCATCTCGTTGTACATGTGCTCATGGCGGACGAGAAGTTCGAGGGCGCTGCGGACATCGGGCTCGTCGCGCAGGACCAGACTGATGGGGCCGAGATTGGAGAAGCTGCGCCGCTCGGCGAGGAGCAGGCCGAAGTCCCCGCGCCGCGAGGCCGCCGCGGAGAGTTCGAGCAGCTGGGCGACCGCCGCGCCGGGTATCCATCTGTCCTGGACCGCGAGGCCGACGGGGTCCAGGCCCACGCGCTTCATCAGGGCCCGCGGATCGATGCCCAGCGACTGGCTGACCTCGACGTAGCTGTTCAGCGCTGCATTGCGGACAAGAGGCTTCATGGGCGCGCTCCAGAGGGGCTTCGCCCCCAAGTGATAAGTGAGATGTCCCGTCACGTCAAGCCATCGGCCGCGTCGTGACCTAGCGTTGCACCACCGCGACGGACCCCTCCGCCTGGGTTCGGTGTCCCGGCCGATCGGAAATCGAGCGGAGAACACCATCGCAAACAAGTTCAGCTGCCGACCAGCCCTGGAAGGGCGGCACGGAATTTCCTGCAGATCAATACATTCGAGGAAATGACACACACCGAAACCGTCAGAAATATTCCACAAGGAAGGAAGACCGTACGCGCATTTTCCGTTCCGGCCGGCAATGAGCTGCACACGAGATCGAAGAGAAATGTACGACCAGAGGGAGGTCACCATGACGCGCGTGGTCAACGTGCTGCGTCGGCCCTGCACCGGGCCGGCCGTGTGGGCGGGTCCGGACCTGGCGGACTCCGATGAATGGGTCCTGCGGCTCTCGCCGGCACAGATCGACGGACTCGAGGTGACCCTTCGCGCGGTGCGTACGCGGGGCCTTCCGCTGCTGAAGACGACCGCCGACGACTTTCCGCTGCCGACCCTGGCCGGCGAGCTGGAGCGCATCGCCGACATACTGGAGAACGGACGCGGATTCGTGCTCGTCAAACGTATTCCGGTCGAGCCATACAGCCTGGCAGAGGCGGGCGCCATATTCTGGGGAGTGGGCCGGCATCTGGGCGTTCCGGTGTCGCAGAACGCATCGGGCCACATGCTGGGCCACTCACGGGACACCGGCCGTAGCCTTGCCGACCCGGGAACGCGCGGATACCAGACCAGAGCGAGGCTGCCGTTCCACACCGACGGATCCGATGCCCTCGGGCTGTTGTACCTGCGAGCGGCCCGCGCCGGCGCACAGACCTCCGTCGTCAGCTCGGCAGCGGTCTACAACGCCGTCTGGCACGGCGCTGTGGCCGGCCATCGGCAGGGACGCGACCTGCCGCCCGACTTCTGGGGAGATCCGCAGAGCACCGGCGGCGGTCCCGATCGCGGCGGGGTTGCCCCCCGCGACGTGATCGCGACACAGAACTCCGTGGGCCTCGGCGCCTGGCGGCATCAATGATGACCGCCGCAGACCCAGATCGAGGAGGAACCCGAATGAACAACCTCGCCACGCTCCTGACCGAATCCGCCAGAACCGACGGCGACCGCGTCGCCGTTCGCCACGACGAGATCTCCCTCACGTATGTCCAACTGGACGACAGGAGCGCCCGGTTCGCCACACTGTTGCAGCAGACCAAGGGCGTCCGGCCGGGCGACCGCGTCGCATTGGTCATGCCCAACGCCACCAGTTTCCCGGTCGCGTACTACGGCATCCTCCGCTGCGGTGGCGTGGTGGTACCGATGAATCCGCTGCTGAAGGCCCGTGAAATAGCCTTCGCTCTCCGAGATTCCGGATCGCGCATCGTGGTGACACTTCCGCAGTGCGCGGATCAGGTCGCAAAGGCCGCGGCGGAAGTCGGGGCCGACTGTCTGGTCACCGACTCGACGGAGTTCGACACCCAGGTGCGGGCCACCGAACCGATGCCCCGCGTCGCCGATCGGGCCGAGGACGACACTGCCGTGATCCTCTACACGTCCGGCACGACAGGAACCCCGAAGGGCTCCGAGCTGACCCACCGCAACCTGATGACCAACGCGGCCACCACGACCGCGACGCTGCTCCACGTCAGGCCGGACGATGTACTTTTCGGGGGCCTGCCGCTGTTCCACGCCTTCGGGCAGACCTGTGCTCTCAACACCGCCGTCGCCGCGGGCGCCACTCTGACCTTGCTGCCGCGGTTCGCGCCCGCCAAGGCGCTGGAGATCATGCATCACGACGGGGCCACCATCTTTCTGGGCGTCCCCACGATGTACACAGCCCTGCTCCACACCCAGGTCCCCGACGGCTACGACCTCTCACGGCTGCGCCTGGCCGTTTCCGGCGGTGCTTCCTTGCCGGTCGAGGTACTGCACGATTTCGAACAGGCATTCGGTGTCACGGTGCTGGAGGGCTACGGGCTGTCGGAGACTTCGCCTGTCGCGTCGTTCAACCCCCCGGACAGGCCACGCAAGGCCGGCTCGATCGGCCTCCCGATCCGCGGGGTCGAGCTCAAGGTCGTGGCGGACGACGGCACCTCGGTGGGCCCGGGCGAGGTGGGTGAGATCGCAATCCGCGGCGACAACGTGATGAAGGGCTACTGGAATCGTCCGGATGCGACCGCGGATGCCATTCGGGACGGATGGTTCCACAGCGGCGACCTGGCCCGTGCCGACGAGGACGGCTACTACTTCGTCGTCGACCGGAAGAAGGACCTCATCATCCGCGGCGGATACAACGTCTACCCACGTGAGATCGAGGAGGTGCTCTACGAACACCCGGCCGTCGCCGAGGCCGCCGTAGTCGGTGTACCGCACGAGACCCACGGAGAGGAGATAGCCGCCGTCGTGACCCTCCGGGACGGTGCCCGGATCACGGCCGATGAGATACGCGACCATGTCAAACAACGAGTGGCGGCGTACAAGTATCCGCGGATCGTCACATTCACCGACTCGCTCCCCAGGGGAGCAACGGGCAAGATCCTCAAGCGGGAGATCGTCGTCGAGAAGAAGTCCTCCACGGACTGAACCGATCCGGTTCGACGGTGCCAACCACGGGAACACGCTGCGTGCGTAGCGGCGTGCGCAGCTCGGTGGGGCTTGTGGTCGACGGTGTGGCAGCCGCCTGACGTGATGCATCCGCCGGGGAGAAGACAGGGAGCCGGCATGCCGGTCTCGGCGTGCTCCTTGTCAGGTCCGGTCCGTGCACCGTCCTTGCCGTGGTGCGGCACGGTGTTCACGCGGTTCCAGTCCTTTACGACCTGAAGCCCGCCATGGGTCTCCGTGCGCAGGTCCAGGCCCGACCGGGCAGTTGCAGGCGAGGGTCGTTCGGACCACGCGTCCCAGCTCTTCGAGCGCGGTTGCCCCACCCGTGGTGATCACGGGTGGGGCAACAGGCGGGTGGCCGAGCGGGCCCCTGTTGCGGGAGACCGCCCGGCCCGTACCGTGTGGCTACCGGACGTCGTAGGCGCGGGTGATGGTCTGGGTGACCGCGTTGCCGTTGGCGTCGGTGAAGGTGGCCTTCATCGTGACCTGCTTGCCGGAGGCTCCGGTGTGGTCGAGGACGGCCGTCCACTTGCCGTTCTGCAGCTTGGTCGGCGCCTGGGTCCAGGTGGTGCCGCCGTCGTAGGAGTAGGACAGCGAGGCCGCCGTGATCGCGCCCGGGGTGTACCCGGCGTGGCCCTCGACCGACAGGCCGACCTTGATGCCGCTCCGCGCGGGCAGGGTGTTCATGCCGTCCACCGGCAGGTCGTACGCCGGGTGGAGGATCGGCAGGCCGCGCGAGTAGACGTCCGGCTCCCGGTGCGAGCGGAAGCTCCAGGTGGTGTCGGCAGCGGTGGAACGCAGCCAGTTGCGGTCCCCGGAGTAGATCTTCTCCAAGTGCTGGGTGAGCTCGTACGCGGAGTCCTCGTCGGCCACCTCGAACACGCCGTAGGGGTAGGCGAGCCGGCCGATCTGCTCACCATTGCGCTTCAGCGTCAGGTTGCCGATGTCGCCGAAGGAACCGCCGTAGGTCCAGTGGTCGCCGGAGCCGTCGACCCAGAGGGCGTTCTGGATGCCGATCAGGTTGCCCTGTCGCTCGGCGGCCAGCATCAGGTTGCCGTCGGCGTCGCGCGCCGCGGCGGGCCGCAGGGGGCCGCGGTACCACTCCTCGGCGCTCCGCTGCCCGGCCCGGTAGGTGCGATCGTGGTCCGACATGAACGCGGCAAACGGGAAGCTGGTCATCGCGCCGTGGGACCAGGCGTCGTCACCGGTCGTGTAGTAGGCGGTGCGGGCGCCAGGCGCGTGGACCGTCTGGTACAGGCTCACGGGGATCTGGGTGCCGCTGCTCCCGGAGGGACGGAGGAACAGCGCGTCGATGTAGTCGGCCTCCTTGCCCATGGCATGCCACGTCTCGGTGACCTGGGCCAGCCGGGCGTCATTCGGCCGGTAGGCCTGGTCGGAGTGCAGCGGGCCCTCGGTCGGGAACGACAGGTTGTAGACGTAGGACGAGCCGTCCTCGGAACCGGTCGCGCGCCAGGTGGGCCGGAACTCGAAGGTGCCCTTCTGAGCGCGCCCGTCGATGTGTGCGTAGAACTTCTGCACGGCGCCGCCGGCCATGAGTGTTCCGCTGAGCTGCCAGGTGTCGTCCCACGTGCGGGCGTAGTTCAACGTGGTGCCCTGCAGCGTCGAGGGGCGGTTGGTGTGCAGGCTCAGCTGGTGGGCCTTGCGGGCGTCGAGGACGACGGTGGTGTCCTTGGTGATCCGCAGCTGCGGGTGGGCGAGGTAGCTGACCGATTCGGGCGTGTTGCTCGCATCGGGCGTCGCCACGAAGCTGCTGAGGGCGTAGTCGCCCGGGCGCACACGGTAGGTCTGCTCGGGCGCACCCGCGTTGGTACGGCGCTCGCCCTCGTCGGAGTCGAGGCTGGCGACGTCCAGGGAGGAGGAGCCGGTCGCGGGCTTGCCGTTGCGGTCGACGACCTTGACCCGAAGGGTGACCGTCTCCGGCTGGACGTAGAGGGTGACGGGCACGGAGACGTGCACATCGCCGCCGGTGGCCAGGATCCGGCCGGTGACCGCACCGTACTGGGCGGGCTTCAGACGGGCGGTGGGGTCGATCTGCAGCGGCACCTGAGCGGTGGCCCCCGCCGGGACCGTCACCTTGTTCTCCTGCGGCTTGATGATTCCGGAGGTGACGTCGCTGCCGTCGTTGCCGTGTACACCGCTGAGCTTCAGATGAAGCGTCAGGTCGCTGTCGCTGGTGTTGGTGAAGGGCACCTGCACGATGGTGCGGTCCGACGCGTCCTGCGGCCAGTTGTAGCTGCCGGCCTGGACAGCCGGCGCGGAGAGCGCCTTCTGGTTCACCGCGCCGAACACGTCAAGCACCCCACCGCCGGTCTGGTCGGCGCCGGCGACCTTGCCGCCGGTGCGGGCGGAGGAGACCAGGGCAGCCTTGACCTGCTGCGCGGTCCAGTCCGGGTGCGCCTGGCGGACGACGGCCGCAGCGCCCGCGACGTGCGGGGTTGCCATGGAGGTGCCCGACATCGTCCGGTAGGCATAGACGCCGCGGCCGCCCGCACTGGCCGCCGAGATGTCGACGCCGGGGGCGGCGATCTCGGGCTTGAGAGTGTGGGTGACGGCCACCGGACCGCGGCTGGAGAACTGCGCGGTGGTGTCGTCGCGGTCGACGGCGCCCACGGTCAGCACGCCGGGCACACACCCGGGCGAGGAGACGGTCTCGGCACCCGGGCCGGAGTTGCCGGCGGCGACGACGAACAGGGTGTGCTTGTTCTTCGACAGCTCCTGCGTGGCCTGGGCCATCGGGTCGGCGCAGTCGCCGATCGCGGGGTTGCCCAGGCTCATGGAGACGACGTCGGCCTTCTGGTCGACGGCCCACTGCATACCCGCGATGATCCAGGAGTCCAGGCCGTAGCCTGCGTCGTTGAGGACCTTGCCGACGAGGAGGGAGGAACCGGGGGCGACGCCCTTCTTCCGGCCGTCACTCGCCGCTCCGGACCCGCCGACCGTGGAGGCGGTGTGGGTGCCGTGGCCCACCCGGTCGTCGGTGGTCTTGGAATCCGTGAAGTTCTTGGACGCGGCGACCCGGTTCACCAGGTCCGGGTGCTCGGCGTCCACGCCCGTGTCCAGCACGGCGACCTTGGTGCCCTTGCCGTCGTAGCCGGCCGCCCAGGCCTCCGGCGCGTGCACCTGCGCGGTGGACCGGTCCAGTGTGGCCTCGACCTTGCCGTCCAGCCACAGCTTCTTCAGCGTGGAGCCAGAACGCGAGCGGGTGCTGGTGATGTCCTGCCAGAAGGCGGCAGCGGTGCCCTTGCCGGCCCTCAGCGCGACGCCGTCCACAGCCGGGAGGCTCAGGCCCCGCTCGGACCCGCGAGGGGCCACCGGCGCGCTGTCGGCAACGTTCACACCATTCCGGTAGGTGGCGATGAGCGGCAGCGTGTCGGTGTGCGCGTCGTCGTATCCCTGGCGGATGAGCCCGGTCACGTTGAACAGCTGCTCGTCGACCTTGCCCTCGGCGATCGCCTGGGAGGCGCCCTCGGGATAGACGTAGAGGTCCTTGCCTCTCTGATAGGTCTGGACCATAGGCTGCGTGCCGTCCTCGCGAGGCAGCACGGCCGCAGAGCCGCGGCCCGACGCATCCGTGGCAACCAGCACCTTGTCGCCGGTGACGAGCGTGACCGACACCTGCTTGCGGCCCGTTGCCGCGGTCTTGCTGCCGACGATGGGCCTCTTCCCCGAGGCACCGTCAGGCGGCGTATCCGCCGCCCCGGAAGGCGCGACCGCGGTGACGGCCAGGACGGCGGCGGTCGCCGTGCCCAAGGCCATACGCGTTATGGAACGCATGAATCTCCCTATTTGAGCCATGAACATATGCCGAACTGCGGCTGCAGCCTGGCAGACATGTGGATTGAGTGGGGATGCCGTGCGTGACGGGTTTCCCGCATGGCGGATTTCCGTCACGCGGTCACTTCCATCGGCTCGGTGGGAGTTCGGACCTGACGGGTGGGGTACGCCCGGCCGGGACGGCGATCCCGGTCGGGGACGGCCGGCCCGCCCGCGCCCTGCACCCCGCCGAGGTCACCACCAACCGGTCGCCGGCGTCGTCAGCGGGCTCGCCGTCGTCGTACCCGCCCGCCGCACCGATGCATGCCTTCAGCCGGAAATGACGCCCCATCGGCGTGAAGCAGTAACCCGCCAGGAGTTGGCGGCCGCCCTCGTCCGGCGACCGTCAACAGACAAAGGCTCCCCGGCCCTCGGGCCGAGGAGGAAGTCAAAGCCAGCCCGCACGTGCGGCGTGCCATCCGAGCTGCAGGCGCGAATCCGCTCCGGCCAGATCCATCAGACGGCGGGTCCGCCGCTCCACGGTACGTATGGACAGGCCGAGTTGGGAGGCCGCCCGCCGGTCGGAGATCCCTGCCAGCAGCAAAGCAAGAACCTCCAGCTCCCCCTCGGTTGGCTGCTGATCACCTGCCGGCTCCGCACGCACACCCGTGGCGGTGGTGTACAGCGGCCGGGCCTGGGACCATTCCTTCTCGAACAGATGGACCAGGGCCGTCAGCAGGCCGCTGCGGTGCACCACGATCGCGCTGGGCTCGCCACCGGAGTCCGCCATGTCCAGTGGCACCATGGCGCGCTCCCGGTCCGACACGAGCATCTTCAGCGGCAGCGAGTCGACCAGGCGAAGCTCGATGCCCGCGGTGATGCCCGCCCGTGCGTCCTGCGCCATGCCGGGACCGTCGAGATAGTCCTTGGCAGCCACGACGCGGAAGTCGACTCCGCGGTCCAACGCGGAACTCTCCGACATGTCGGCGTCCTCGCGCGGCACCGCGATGGGCGCGCCGACGAGGAAGACCAGCAACTCCTGCTGGGCGCCGCGCTGCAGTTGGTGGAACCGGTGTGCGACCTGCTCCACGCCGACGACCACCTCCACGACACTGCCCGCAGGGTGTGCGGCGGTACTGCGGTACTGCTCGGTCAGCATCGAGAACGCGGTCTCCGCCCGGTGCAGTGCGTTGCGCTGCTCGACGAGGAACGGGGCCAGAGCCACTGAGGGGGGTGTGAGCCGGTAGCGGGCGGGCCGACGACCGGCCTCACGGTCAGCCGAGTCGGGTGCCCCGCTCCCGGCCTCGTCGGCGATCGCCACCAGGCCACGTGCCGTCAGGTCAAGCAGGATGCGGGTGGTCTCGGTCTTCACGAGTCCGGTCTGTCGGGCGAGGTCCTGCGCGGAGGCTGTCGGGCGGGCCAGCAGTGCCGTGTATATGGCCTCTTCGGCCGGGCCCAATCCCAGCGCCTGCAGCATCCGGTTCCTCCTCAGGCGGCCACCGTGTCCGGCCCTGGCGCAGTTCCCGTGCACCGAGCGGATTCTTCTCAGCCGAACCCTATCCCTCTGTCAGGTTGGCGCCATTGGCTGTGTGCCTGGTTCGGCACCCCGCCACGATGCCGATCACCCGGGCTCCAACCTGCTCGAAAGTCGACGTGCGCGAGGTCCTGATGGTGCCCTCGCCCGCGAACCTGGCACCGGCCGCGCGGACTCCTACTGTTCAGCGGCAGGACGGGCTCGCTCCCCCACCGAGGCCGCGACGTCCGGCACCGCCTTCCTCCTAGCGCTGCTCGGCTCCGAGGACGCTCTCACCCGCGGGCGGGCGGTCCGCTTCGGGGGCCCGGCCGCCACCCCGCCTACGCCGTGGCCCGGCAGTCTTGGAGGAGGACACGCCGGGCCGTCGACGACGGGGGGCGGCAACCGTGGTCAGGTCTCCGTACCCAGCCAGGTCTTCCGTACGGAGCGGAGCGGGTCGCGCTCCGTGCGGGACTCGGTGTTCCAGATGCGTGTCTCGCGCCGCTCCGTGGAGTAGGGGGGGGCCAGTCAGCGCCGGGGTCGAGGTCGCGGACGAAGGCGACCCAGGCCGTGTGCACGGCGTCGGCGAGGTGCTGGGGGGCGCCTCCCCCAACGCCTTGTCGACCCCTTCGGCGCCCAGAAGGTCGAAGGCGAAGGGTAGGTCGATGCAGTGGCGGGCAAGGCCCTCGAACGCGGGTGCGATCACGGTCCAATCGAACTGGTAGATCCACGTGGGGAGATCGCGGCTCGCACGGGACTCGGCGAGGGCAAGGACGGGTGCGCGGAAGATCTCGTCGGTGAGGGTCCGACCGGTCTCGCCCTCCGCGACTGCGTTGAACTCGTGCGCAGTGCAGCCGGTCATCAGCGGGATGTCCTGGCCCGCCGCACCGACGATGAGTGCGTCCGGTACGGGTTCGGGGATCAGCGCTCCGTCGGCGAAGGGGGCGAGAACCAACATCGGAAGGGCATCGCGATCGGAACCGGGGGCGTGCAGCTCGTCCTGGAGGGCGAGGATCTCTTCGTCCGTCAGGCCCCGGAGCGCCGCGGCCGTGGCGGGCACTCCGGTGCGCGCGGTGAAGAACTCGGAGACGGTCGCCGCGAACTCGGGGCCCTGCGGCCGCATGACCGCGCCCGAAGCCGAGATCGCTGCCCGGAACAGGCCTGCCGCGGCCGGCGTGGCCAGGAGTGTCTGGACCGCACCGCCGCCTGCCGACTGCCCGGCGACGGTCACCTTGTCCGGGTCCCCGCCGAAGGCGGCGATGTTCTCCCGCACCCACCGCAGGGCAGCGATCCAGTCGAGCACCCCGCGGTTGTCGGGCGAGTCCTCCAAATGCAGGAAGCCCTCGATGCCGAGCCGGTAGCCGAGTGGTACCAGGACCACTCCGTCGCGGTTGAAGGCGGTGCCGTCGTACCAGGGGCTGGCCGAGCAGCCCGCGACGAAGCCGCCGCCGTGGATCCGCACCAGGACGGGGAGGCCGGCCTGCCCGGCGGCGCCGACCGGGGTGAACACATTGAGGTTCAGGGTGGATTCGCCGGGTACGCAGGGCTCGGGGATGGTGGTTGTCTCGGCGAACGGACGGCGCTGCGCGGTGGGTCCGTACACGCGGGCGTCGAGGACCTCGGCCCACGGTTCCGGGGGGACGGGCGCGGCGAAGCGCAACGGTCCGATCGGCGGCCGGGCGTAGGGAATGCCGAGGAAGCGGACGCCTGTCCCGGTCCGTTCGCCACGCACCGGTCCGTGGCTGGTGCGGATGATGTCTTCCGTCATGCGGGTCCCCTCCGAGGGGGTCGGTCAGTGGGCGAAGCACTTGGTGCGCGATGCGGTGGCGGGTACGCGATAGTGGCGGGTACGCGCCGGGACCTTCGCGTCCTCGGCCGTGCGTCCGGCGGTGACGGATGCGACGGCGATACACCCATCGTGGAACAGCGCCGTGGCGTCGGCGCCGAAGCGCGTGACACCGAAGCCGAGTCCGGTGCAGTCGGCGGCGTAAGCGGCCTTCCCGCGGTGACGCGTACCGAAGATCACGCAGAAGCCGGTGCTCGTGTCGCCCCAGGGTGAGATGAGAGGACCCATGAAGCGGCTCCTTCGGATTACGGAGGAACGAGCCTCCCAAGTACCACTATCAGACCGTTTGGGGAATATGACGTCAATGGTGTTGTCATAAGAGATCGACCGGCCCCCATCGATGAAGGGGCGGTAGCGCCGCACGACCACCCCGAGGACCGTCCTTGACGATCAGTCGCTCCGACAGCACGGCACCCCGCGGCCGCATGCGCCCCGCCACTCCGCGGAAGCCCCTCACTGAACGCACCTTACGACAACAGCATTGACATGAAGACGGAAACCTCGGTTGCATGACCGTTCGACGCACCCTCCCTCCCGCCTCGGAGCACCTCATGGCCAAACCCGATCTGATCTTCACCCGTGGCCCCATCCACACCGGCGATCCCGCGCGCACCCGGGCGAGCAGCCTGGCCGTCACCGGGGAGCGCATCACCGCCGTCGGCCATGACGAAGTGCGTGAACTGATCGGCCCGGACACCGAAGTCATCGACCTCCAGGACAAGTTGCTCCTCCCCGGTTTCCAGGACTCCCACATCCACGCCGTGTTCGGCGGGAGGGAACTGGCCGAGTGCGATCTGACCGGCACGGTGGGCGTCGAGGACTACCTCACCCGCATACGCTCCTACGCCGACGCACACCCGGACCACTCGTGGATCACGGGCGGCGGCTGGTCCATGGAGAGCTTCGACGGCGGACTGCCCACCCGGCAACTCCTCGACTCGGTGATCCCGGACCGCCCCGTCCTTCTGACCAACCGCGACCACCACGGCGCCTGGGCCAACACCCGTGCGCTCGAACTGGCCGGTGTCACAAGGGAATCCGCCGATCCTTCCGACGGCCGGATCGAGCGCGAGCCGGACGGCACCCCGAGCGGAATGCTGCAGGAGGGCGCCACTGCCCTGGTCTCCCGGATCGTGCCGCCGAGCACGCCGGCGGACCGCCTCGCCGGTCTGCTGCGGGCCCAGAAACTGCTGCATTCCCTCGGCGTCACCGGCTGGCAGGACGCCCTGCTGGGGGTGTTCGGCGGCAATCCGGACCCGTCCGACGCCTATCTGACGGCCGCCCGTGAAGGCACGCTCACCGCCCGGGTGACCGGGGCGCTGTGGTGGGACCGCGAGCGGGGGGCCGAGCAGATCCCCGAACTGCTGTCCCAGCGGCAGAAGTTGAGCCACGGACGGTTCCGGGCCCGTGCGGTGAAGATCATGCAGGACGGCATCGCCGAGAACTTCACGGCGGCCATGACCACCCCCTACCTCGACGGCTGCGGCTGTGCCACCGCCAACTCGGGTCTGAGCTTCGTCGACCCCGTCGCCCTTCGCTCGTACGTCACCGAGCTCGACGCCCACGACTTCCAGGTCCACTTCCACGCGCTCGGCGACCGGGCGGTGCGCGAGGCCCTGGACGCGGTCGAGGCAGCCGTCGAGGCCCATGGGCGGCGTGGCAACCGCCACCATCTCGCCCACCTCCAGGTGGTCCACCCCGACGATCTGACTCGCTTCGCACGGCTCGGCGCCATCGCCAACATCCAGCCGCTCTGGGCCGCACACGAACCCCAGATGGACGAGCTGACGATCCCCTTCCTCGGACCCGAACGGGCTTCCTGGCAGTACCCGTTCGGCTCCCTCCTGCGCGCTGGAGCCACCCTGGCCGCAGGCAGCGACTGGCCCGTGAGCAGCCCCGATCCGATCGCCGGAATCCATGTCGCGGTGAACCGGACGGAGCCGGGGGCCACCGACGGGCGGGTCTTCCTCCCGGAGCAGCGCCTCGACCTCGCCACCGCGGTCGCCGCCTACACCGCCGGCTCGGCGCATGTGAACGGGCACGACGACACCGGCAGTCTGCTCCCGGGCAACCTGGCCGACCTGGTGGTGCTGGACCGGGACATCTTCACGCTGCCCCCGGAGGAGATCGCCGAGGCCCGGGTCCTGCGCACCTACGTGGGCGGCACGCTGGTGCACTCCGCCTGAGGACGGCTCAGGACGGCCGTCGCGAGGACTCCCGGACCAGCAGGCGCGTCGGCACGAGCACGCCCGAGAGCCCTTCGTCGCCGTTCTCCAGGGCGGCGACGAGGAGTTCGATCCCGGCCTCGGCGACCTTCCGGGGCTGAAGGCTCAGCGTCGAGATCGGAGGTTCGGTGTGCTCGGCCGTGTCGTCCTCGCTCACGCACACCACGAGAAGGTCGCCGGGTACGTCGTAGCCGTGGCGGCGTGCCGCCTCCAGGACGAGCGGCGGGCTCAGCTCCGCCACCACGAAGAGGGCGTCGGGCCGCTCGGCAGCGGTCAGCGCGCTGTCCACGGCCCGGACCACGGGGCCGTTGCCGGCGTCGGCGGCGAAGGTCACCCGGGCCGTGTGGCCGCGTGCGGCACACCAGCCCCGGTAGGCGGCCAGAACCCCCCGGTGGAAGCGGGTGGTGCTGTCGGGCAGCACGAGCGCCGTCCGCCGCGCACCCTGCGATCCCAGATGCTCCAGGGTTCCGCGGACCGCCTCCTCGGCATCGACGTCCACCCAGTGCGCTCCAGGTCTGCCGTCCACCGATCCGTCGCTGAAGACGGGGATACGGGCGGCAAGCAGATCCTCCACCACCCGGTCGTCGGCAACCGGATCGGCGACTATCACCGCTTCGAGCGGCAGGTCGGCCCACTCGCTGTGCAGCGATCCCGCGGGCAGCATGACCAGTGCGTATCCGCGTTTGAGCGCCGAGGCCGCCGTGGCGCTGGTCAGCTGGGCGAAGTACGGCGAATCCAGATACGTCCACGGGGTCCCTGCGAACTCCCCCACGACGTACCCGATCAGCCGGGCCCGCCCCGCACGTAGCTGCCGGGCGGTGGCGTTGGGCCGGTATCCCATCCTGCGCGCGGTCTCCCTGGCCTTCTCCCGCACGGCCGGGGAGAGCCGTCCCGTGCCGTTGAGAGCCGCCGAGACGGTGGTCTTGGAGAGGCCCGCCTCGCGGGCGACATCGACGAGACGGACGCGGGGCGGCGCAGTCCGCGGAGTGTGGCCACCGTGTCGGGGAGCTGAGGTCATGCACTGATGCTGCCACCCTCGCGACCTCAGCAAAACCGTTCCCGCAAAGTCTTGCGCGGGAACGTTCCCGCATCAATACTCGCTCCATCTCCCAGCGCCCGTCACTACACCCGTAAAGGGGTGGGTCTCCTTGCGCATGTCCAGAGCCACCGCGCTGCTCGTCTGTTCCGCCGTCGCCGCGGCCGCCACCGCCGGCTGTTCCGGAGCGACCGGGTCCCGGCCCGGCGGCGGCGCTCCCGCCTACACCGTCACCCCCAACTCCCCGGCAGCGAAGGGCTCCCTCGACTCCTTCACCTGGTCGCTGTACGCCGAGCCCTACACGCTCGACTACGCCCTCGCCTACGACTACCCGCCGAACACCGTGCTCGCCAACGTGTGCGAGCAGCTGCTGCGGGTCACGCCCGACATGAAGATCGAACCCGGGCTGGCCGTGAAGTACACGAACCCGGACCCGAAGACCTGGGTGTACACCCTTCGACCGGGTGTGAAGTTCCACGACGGATCGACCATGGCGGCGGACGACGTGGTCGCCTCCCTCAAGCGCCACATGGATCCGGCCACCGGCTCCCCGTGGGGCTCGTCCTTCAAGAACGTCGTCTCCATCAAGAAGAGCGGCCCGCTGGAGGTGACGATCCGGCTCAGCAAGCCCGACGTGCTCCTGAACGAACTCATGGCGGCCTCCCCCGGCACCGTCGAGAGCGCCGCCTTCCTGGCCGAGGCGGGCAAGGACTACGGCGGTCCCAAGGGCAAGGTCGACTGTACCGGCCCCTACTCGCTCGACAGTTGGGCCCAGGGCGACAGCCTCACCCTGAAGAAGAACAACGCTTACTGGGACCGGTCGCTGACTCCCGAGACCGACACCGTGAAGTTCACCTTCATCGAGGACCCGTCCGCCCGTACCAACGCCTTCCTGTCCGGCACGGCCGACGGCGGATACCTCGTTCCCTCCTCCTCTCTCGCCCAACTGCGCGCCAGTTCCAAGGGCAAGGTGTACTTCGGCCCCAACACGGCGGCCGCCGATCTCGCCGTGCTCGACCTCAAGGGCCCGCTCGGAGACCTCAAGGTCCGTCAGGCCCTCTCCATGGCCCTCGACCGCAGGAACATCATCAAGGCTGCCGCCGGCGGCATCGGCGTTCCCGCGAAGGCGCCCGCCGCGCGCGGCGCGTGGGCGCTGGCGCCCGAGAAGGCCGACGACTACTTCAAGGCGCTGCCCGAGCCCGTGTACGACGTGGCCGGTGCGAAGAAGCTGATCACCGAGGCCGGTGCCACGGGGCGCAGGGTCACCGTCGTCACCAGTTCGCTCGCACCGGAGATCAGCGTCGTGGCCAATGCCGTCCAGGCGGCCGGCAAGAAGATCGGCCTCGACGTCCAGCTGAAGGCCGTTGCCCCGGAGGCGTACACGAGCGTCTTCGTCGACCCCGGCGCCCGTAAGGGACTGGACCTCGTCATCACCAACGGGTACGACAACACGCCCGACCCGCTGGAGTTCTACCAGTCCCTGCGCACGGGCGACTTCGGTAACTACGGCAACTGGTCCGACGCCGAGTTCGACGCCCTCTTCGACAAGGCGAACGCGGAGCCCGATGCGGCGCGCCGCGCGGAGCTGACCGCCGAACTCCAGCGCATCGCCGTGCGCGAGCTCCCGATCATCCCGCTGTACGAAGCCCCTTGCTCGGTCTTCCTGGGCAGCCGGGTGACGGGCGCGCCGACCGGCATCGCCCAGCTGTACTACCCGTGGGCCGCGACGATCGGGGCCGCGCAGTAATGACGCGTTATCTGATGAGCCGTCTGTTCGGCCTGACAGCGGTGCTGCTCGTCACCTCCTTCATCGTCTTCGGCACCGTGCATCTCGCGCCGGGCGACCCGGTGACCTTCCTGCTCCACGGCCGCCCCGCGACCCCGGACGCGGTCGCGGCGCTGCGCGCGCAGTACCACTTGGACGACCCGCTGCCGGTCCAGTACGCGAAGTGGCTCGGTGGCGTCCTGCACGGCGACTTCGGCCGCTCCACCCAGTTCCACCAGGATGCCGGCTCCCTCATCGCCTCCCGTCTGCCGGGTACCGCGCTGCTCGTCGGCTACGCTGCACTGTTGGTCGCAGTCCTCGGCGTGACGGGCGGCATCATGGCCGCGCTGCGCCCCGGGGCCGTGGACCGCGCAGTGCTCCTCGGCACCGGCGTCGCCACGGCCACTCCCTCGTTCGTCAGCGCCATCGCGCTCGTCTCGCTCTTCTCCGTCCAGCTGGGCTGGTTTCCCGGGCCCGGTGGCACCCCCGAGGGCCTCGGCGACCGCCTCCACCATCTGACGCTGCCCGCCTTCGCCCTGGCGATCACGTTCGCCGGACTGCTGGCCCGGGTCACCCGGTCGGCGATGCTCGACGAACTCGGGCGCGATCACGTCGAGGTGGCGCGCGCCCGCGGTGTCGCGAGAGGCGCCGTGGTCCGTCGGCATGTGCTGCGCAACGCGCTGGGCCCCATCGTCACCGTCGGCGGCACCATGCTCGCCGGCCTGCTGATCAGTACCTCGATCGTCGAAACCGCCTTCAACGTGTCCGGTATCGGCTCCCTGCTGGTGCAGGCGGTGACGGCCAAGGACTTCGCCGTCGTTCAGGCGATCACCCTGCTCAGCGTGGCGGCGTTCGTCGTCGTCAACCTGATCGTCGACCTGCTCGTGCCGGTCGTCGATCCCCGGCTGTCCCTCTACGGGGAGGCTTCCCGATGACCGCCACCGTCTCCACCGCGTCCCCCTCCCCGGGTGCGCTGCGCCGCCGCCGGGGCCTGCGCGGACTGCGGATTCTCGGCCAGGGCCCACTGTTCACGGCGGGCATCGCCGTACTCGCGGTGCTCGTCGTGATCGCCGTCCTCGCCCCCGTGATCGCACCGTACGACCCCGACGCGCTCGACCTGTCGGCGAGCCTGACGGGCACCAGCGGTGACCATCTCCTCGGTACCGACCAGTCGGGGCGGGACATCCTGTCGAGACTCATCCACGGCGCGCGGACAGGCCTGCTCGGGCCGCTCCTCGTGGTCGGCGTCTCGACCCTCCAGGGCACGCTCATCGGCATGGTCGCCGCCTGGCGCGGTGGCTGGGCCGATGCCCTGCTGTCCCGGTCGATGGACCTGGCCTTCGCGATCCCCGGACTGCTGCTGGCCATCCTGCTGGTGGCTGTCCTCGGCTCGGGCATGGCCGCGCCCGTGATCGCCATGGCGGTGGCCTACACCCCGTACGTCGGACGCCTGGTCCGAGGTATCGCCCGCCAGGAGAAGGCTCGCGCCTACATCGAGTCGTACCGCGTGCAGGGCTGGTCGGGCTGGACGATCTGCCTGCGTCATCTGCTGCCGAACATCGCACCGACCGTGTTCGCGCAGTCCGCGATGAACTTCGGCTACGTACTGATGGACCTTGCCGCACTGTCCTTCCTCGGGTTCGGAGTTCAGCCGCCCACGGCCGACTGGGGAGCCATGATCAACGAAGGCCAGTCGGCGATCCAGCAGGGGGCCATGCTGCCCGCGCTCGCGCCGTCCGCGTGCATCGTCCTCGCCGTGGTCGCCTTCGGCATCGTCGGCGAAGGGCTCGCCGACCGAATCGCGAAGCGGGAGCGGTGAGTGCCATGACCGAGTATGAGACCCCCGCGCTGGAGATCGACGGGCTCGGCGTCCGCCTGCCCGGCGAGCAGGCGGCCCGGCCCATCCTCGACGGCGTCACACTGCGGGTCGACGCCGGCGAGACCGTGGGCCTGGTCGGCGAGTCCGGCTCGGGCAAGTCGGTCGCGTGCCGCAGTGTGCTCGGGCTGCTACCGCCTCGGGCGCTGACGAGTGGTGAGGTGCGGGTCGCGGGCCGCGACGTCCTGTCCATGAACCGTGCCGAACTGGCCGGGCTGCGTGCCGGACAGGTCGCGATGATCTTCCAGGACCCGCGCGCGTCAGTGAACCCGCTGCGCCGCGTGGGCGACTTCCTCACCGAGGGACTGCGCGGTGCGGGCACGCCCGCCGCCGTGGCCGAGAAGCGGGCCGAGGAACTCCTCGACGCGGTGGGCCTCCGCGATCCGCGGGGCGCGCTGCGCCGCTACCCGCACCAGTTCTCCGGCGGGATGCTCCAGCGTGTGGTCATCGCGGCCGCCCTCGCTGGAGAACCCGCGCTGCTGGTCGCCGACGAGCCGACCACCGCCCTCGACGTCACCACCCAGGCGGAGATCATCGCCATCCTCACGCGCCTCCAGGCCGCGCGTGGCACCGGAATGCTCTTCGTCACCCACGACCTCGAACTGGCCTCGGCGATCTGCGATCGCGTGTATGTCATGTACGCGGGCCGGATCGTCGAAACCAGCGGCACCGACGCGCTGTTCGACCGTCCACGCCACCCGTACACGGCGGGACTCCTCGCCTGCACGCCCCGTATCGAGGCCGGAGCCGCCGCCCCACGCCCCATCCCGGGCCGGCCCGTCTCCCTCGCCGAGGCCCCACCAGGGTGCGCCTTCGCAGCACGCTGCGCCCATGCGCAGCCGCGCTGTTGCGAGGAGACACCCGAACTTGCGCACAACGGCGACGGACTCACCGCGTGCCACCGCGCCGACGAAGGGATCGAACTGTGACCGCGGCGACGGAGGAACTCGTCGTTCAGAGGCTGCGCAAGCGATACGGAGACCACACGGCGGTGGAGGACGTGTCCTTCACCCTGTCGCCGGGCTCCTCTCTCGGCATCGTCGGCGAATCCGGCAGCGGCAAGACCACGACGGTTCGGATGCTCGTCGGCCTGGAGCGCCCCGACGGCGGCACCATCCGCGTCGGCGGACGTGACCGCTCGACGCCCGCCCGGGGCAGAGCCGAGCGACTCGCCCGCGCCCGCGAGATCCAGATGGTCTTCCAGGATCCGTACCTGTCCCTCGATCCGCGGGTGACCGTGGGCCGGTGCGTCGAGGAGGTCCTGCGTCTCCACTTCCCGATGGAGACGACGGCCCGGCGGGAACGCGTCGCCGAGCTCCTCGACCAGGTCGGCCTCGGGGAACGGGAGGCGGCCGCCCTGCCCGGCAAGCTGTCCGGCGGCCAGCGCCAGCGCGTGGCGATCGCCCGCGCGCTGGCCGCCGAACCGCGCGTCCTCGTCCTCGACGAGGCCGTGGCGGCCTTGGACGTGTCCATTCAGGCGCAGGTCCTCGAACTCCTCGACACCATCCGGCGCGAGGTCGGCATCGGCTTCCTCTTCGTCACTCATGACCTCGCCGTCGTCCGGCACATCACCGACAAGGTGATGGTCCTCAAGGAGGGACAGGTGGTGGAGGCGGGCCCCACGGCCGAGATCCTGGACGCGCCTCACCACCCCTACACGCGCCTCCTGCTCAGCTCCGTCCCCCGACGCGGCTGGAACCCCGCCGACGCCGCGGCCGCCCGACGCGCCCTCGGCTGACCCACCCGGTGGATGTCCGGAGTGACGTCCCGGGCCCTGCGGCACTTCGGCAACGCAAAAGGGACCGGGCCGGCCTGCCCGGGGTGCCTCTGCGGCAAGGAACCTCGACATCCACACATCGTCACCGTGTACAACTTCGGGTCCGGCCTGCACACTGGGCAGCCCTTGATCCGTCTCGTCATGGTGTCCCCGGTACAAGGCAGCGATCCGGCAGCTTGCAAACAGAGCCATCCTCTTACGGCCTGATCCGCTCGCTGTCGTGCACCAGGCCGTCATCCGTTCACTGTCCTCTGGAGGACGCAGTGAGACGAACACTGTTCCCGGCACTGCTGTCAGGGGCGCTGCTCCTCGGTGCGCTCGGAACCGCCACGGCGGCTGCTTCCACGAGCACGCTGCCCACGACCCGCATGGCGGCCGCGGACAGCGCGGACAGCCTGGCCCATGCGTGGACCGCACCCCTGAGTACCCGTGGCCGGTACGTCGTCGACGCCTCCGGCAACCGCTTCAAGCTCAAGTCCGCGAACTGGCAGGGCGCACAGGGGTCCTGGAACGGGTCCGGAGACATCAACGACCCGGCGAACCATCATGACGGCGAGAAGGCCGACCAGATGCCGCTCGGTCTGGATCGCGCGCCGCTCCAGGCGATCCTCGCCGATTTCCACGAGCTGGGCATCAACAGCATCCGCCTGCCGTTCTCGAACGAGATGCTGCACGATCAGCGGCCGGTCTCCGACGCCTCGGTCGCCGCCAATCCACCACTGCGGGGCAAGACCCCGCTCCAGGTCTTCGACGCCGTCATCGCCGCCACGACGGCTGAGGGCTTCGCAGTGGTCCTCAACAACCACACCAATACCTCGCGCTTCTGCTGCGGCCTGGACGGCAACGAGCGCTGGAACACGAGTCAGTCCACCGCGCAGTGGGAGAACGACTGGATCGCCCTCGCCCGCCGCTACAAGGACAACAAGCGCGTCGTCGGAGCCGACCTCTACAACGAGGTGCGCCGTACCGTCACCGACGACGCCAACTGGAACAGGGGCGACGACCACGACTGGTGGACCGCCTCCCAACGCCTCGGTGACCGGCTCCTGACCGAGGCCAACCCCGACCTGCTCGTGATCGTCGAAGGTATCAACTGGCAGGGCGTCCCCCTCGACGGGTTCCCTCATGGGCGCCCCACGCTGGAGCCGGTACGTACCGTGTCGCACACCCTGGTGGCTTCGAACAAGCTCGTGTACTCGGCGCATTTCTACGGGTACACGGGTCCCAACCACACCGGCGCCACCGGGCTCGGCGAGACCCACGATCCGCGCTATCAGGAGTTGTCCCGCGAAGAACTGTTCGCGACGCTGGACCGCCAGGCATTCTTCGTCGCCGGTGAGACCGACCGTCACTTCACCGCGCCGGTGTGGATCAGCGAGTTCGGTATCGGCAGTGACGAGAAGAATCCGCAGGCTCGCGCGTGGTTCGGCGAATTCGTGGACTATTTGATCGACAGGGACGCCGACTTCGCCTACTGGCCGCTGGTCGGATGGACCGGACACGGTACCTGGTCGATCCTGAACTACGACGCGCAGGGGCGCCGGTCGGGGATTCCCGGCGGCAGCGACTGGCGCGCGCCGGACTGGAACCGCCTCGTCGGCGCGGCGCAGAAGAGCGGCCCGGTCGCAGTCGCCGATACATGGGACATGCTCAACCTCGATCACGCGGACGCGGTCCAGTCACTCCGGACCCGGGCCCGGGGAGACTGGGATCCGGGAGCCCGTAAGGGAGTGTGCCCCGACGGCCGACGTCTCGCCGGTCTGGCCCACCGGGATGGGCGGGGGCTGTGCACCGACGCCGGAATTCCCCTGACGGTCCCTGCCGGTGCGCAGTCGACCGTGGTGCGCGACGAGAGCAATGTCGAGCAGGGAGACTGGGCCGG
The DNA here is from genome assembly GCF_044740965.1 of Streptomyces sp. NPDC088252. Taxonomy (NCBI): domain Bacteria; kingdom Bacillati; phylum Actinomycetota; class Actinomycetes; order Kitasatosporales; family Streptomycetaceae; genus Streptomyces; species Streptomyces sp. NPDC088252. The sequence goes on from NZ_JBIURS010000024.1 coordinate 103,218, forward strand.
CGGATACACCAAGTACCAGTGCGGAGCAAACCAGTTCATCTCCGGCTACAGCCTGCGAGGGCAGGAGGTGTCGGCGGTGCTGTGCACTCCCTCGGACCGCCCACTCGGGACGAACGGCCGGACCGTCTGGTTCGACCGTGGAGACAACCGGCCTGCCGGAGAGCCGGGCGGCGAGTTCGCCCTGGGCAACTTCAAGGGCCAGTGCCGCACCGATGAGTACGTGGCGGGTGTCGCCTTCACCGGCGCCTGGGCCAAGGGGAAGACCCCGGACGCCCTTCTGTGCCGAACAGCTTGAGAGGTGAGGCTCTCGATCACGGAGTGGGCAGGCCGCGGATGTGCGAACCACGAGCGACGCGCGTTCGTGCGTGGAGGTCGACGGCGCCCCGCGGGTGCGGAACCAGGGCAGCGATCTGTCCCACACCCACCTGGCGGGCGGAGAATCCAAAATCCATTGGACACGTTTTCGGCCGGCAGCGTAAGCGCCGTTCGGGGCGAGCCGATGCGCACCGGCCACGTCCACGGCATCGTCTTCGACCGCTCCTCCCTTCTGGCGGCCCCCGAGGTAGTACTGCCGAGTGCGGCTTCCTGCGCGACATCGTGGTGGACCGGCCGGATTCGGCGCAGTCGCCTCGCCCGGCCGACGAGGAGGGAGGCCGGCCTTGACGGAGACCGCGAACCAACGGCCCACGGGTAACGACGAAGGCTCTGGCAGCCCCGCGGCGTGCAAGTCCCCGCAGGCCTACTGGGAACCGCTGTGGACAGAGGGACGCCGATACCGGCAGCTCGACAACGCCGAGACCCAGCTGCTGGCCGAGCACCTCGGCCCGGGCCGGGGGCGCCCCGCCCTCGACATCGGCAGCGGGGAAGGCACCCTGGCCCGTCACCTCCACCACAGCCTCGGCCACCGCACCACCGGCATCGACTGCTCCCCCAGCGCCATCGCACTCGCCGCGGCCCAGGACACCGGGCCCGGCCCCTGTCCGGCCTGGCGGTGCATGGACATCACCGCCGATGACCCCGGTTCTTGCCCGACCCGGCGTACGCGGTCGTCACCTGCCGCCTGGTCTACCGATGGATCGCCGACCAGCCCGCCTTCGTCCACCGCGCCCGCCGCCTCCTGGCCCCCGGCGGGATCTGGGTCGTCGCCGAAATCGCCGGCCGCCGCGAGGACACCAGCCCCCTCCAGCACCTCGGAATCACCGCCGCCCAGGCCGAGACCCTCACCGCGGGCTGGTCCGTCGTCCGAACCGCCGACCTCGATGTCCTGCGCTGCTACACCCTCCGCCCCTGACCGTCCGCTCCCTGTCGTTTCAAGTCCCTGATCAGTGATCGTCCGTGCGTCGGATCCACTGACCGGGCGCGCCGAGCGTGCTGGCAGACTGCCTGGTCATGAGCGGACATGAAATTGGCCGGTGTGGCGTCGACGTCGGCGTGACTCTCGGGTTGCTGGCTGCGTGGGCAGTGCATGACGCGGAGGAAGTGGTCCTGGTGCCACGCTGGACGCGTGACCGGGTGCCCGAACTGCGGCGACAATTTCCTCAGGTTCCGGATCGGATATGGCGGCGTCTGGAGTCCACTGATGCACGCGAGTTCGCGACCGCTGTCGCCGGCATGGCCTTCGTGGTTGCCGCGGCGGCTGCCGACGGGCACCGCACCGGCGGGCGCTCCGCCTTCTACCAGGGGGCCCTCAACGGTTTCGGGCTGCACGGCCTGGTGCATATGGCACAGGCCGCGGCGGTCCGCGGATACACACCGGGTTCCGTCACCTCACCGTTGGTGGTCATTCCCTTCACGCTGTGGGCCCGCCGTCGACTGCGGCGGGCCGGGGTGCTGCGTCCCGCGCGCCCGCGCGATGCCGTGCAGGGCCTCGCACTTGCCGCAACAGCCACGGTCGGGGCACATCTGATGGCGCGACGGGTCGTCCGCCGGTGCCGAACACCGTCTCGAACTTGAACACCGATCGGGGATTCGTCGAAGGCGGCCACGGCCTTCACCTGGTCCCGCGCTCTGACCAAAGGTACGCCTGACCAGTATGAAGGCCGTGGGAACCGAGGTCCCAGCGGCTTCCGGTCCAGTTCGCCCCGTCCCTCAGGCACCGCGCCGAGACTCGCGCGGTCCCAGCGTCGGCACCCGTGCCGTCCGCCGCCGGTTCCGGCCGCCGCTCCCGCCGGGCGCGGTCCGGGGTCCGTAACCGCACTCCCACGCCGGAGTGGATGATTCGGGAGGCACTGAAGCGAGCAGGCGAGAACCATGGACTCCACTGCGCGAACCATCACGCCACCATCCGCACGATCCTTCCGTCCGCACGGGCGCGTACCGACCGGCAGGAGGCGCGGCCTGCGCCGGTACGCCCTCGTCCCGGTGGCGGTCGTGTCCTTCACCGTGGGCGCCGCCGGCTGCAACGACGGCGCCTCCCCGTCGACCGAACCCGCCGGATCGAGCAGGTCGGCCCGCGACAGCACCGCCCCGGACGCGCCCATCGCCCCCGGCGAGCCCGCTCCCGCCGAAACCACCACGCCGAGCGCCTCGGCCGCCACGTCCGCCCCGCCCCCAAGCAGCGGTCCGGGGCGCTGCACGGCCGAGGCACTGACCATGAGCCTCAAGCAGGGTGACGCGGGCGCGGGCCAGATCCACTACCGGCTCACGCTGGTGAACAGGTCCTCCGGCTCCTGCACCCTCACCGGCTTCCCCGGGGTCTCCCTGATCAGGCGCGACGGCAGCGTGATCGGCGAATCCGCCGAACGGGAGGGTGCCGCCGGCCGGGTCACCGTCATCGGGGCCGGAGACTCGGCCGAAGTCACCCTGCACACCCTCAACCGCGGGATCAAGGGCTCGGAGTGCTGGGAACGACCCGACTACCTCCGGGTCTACCCGCCCGGTTCCCGGGAAGCCCTGACCCTGCGCACCTCCCAACCCCTCGTCTGCGGCGGCCTCTTCAGGACGACAGCGGTGAGCGGCTGACGAAAGGGCGACCGGCCGGGGTGGCGACATCGCGACGCCCTCTCGGCCGACGCCGCGGCCACCGGCCGCGACGGCATCGCGGGATCCGAGGGTCCACCGCTGCGCGAGGCGAACCCTTCGGCACGCCGGGTCGGGCTGCGCCCCGGTCCCTTCGCGGCCACGTCGGGATCGGCGCCGCCCGATCTCACTCTGCGGTCCAATTTGACATTAGCTCGCCTTATGGAGGATAAAGAGGATCCTTTGGGTTGAAGTTCACGCAGCGTGACATTCGTGGCGTGGCTGCCGACGAACGTCTATGTGAATGAGTAATGCCGTGTCCCACGCCGCCGCAGTCCCTGACCAGCCGACCGACCCCGCCGCGGACTGGGAGGCGTGGCGCGCCGAGCGGCGGCGCTCCGTCACCTCGGCCACCGGGAATCTCGCCCTCGTCGAGACCCGCTGGGCCCCGGCCGGCGAGCGCCCCGACCTCGACGCGGCACGTGCGGGACAGCCGGATTCCGTGACCGTCACCACAGTCGAGCGCACCGACTTCGTCACCGGCCGGCCCGAGTACGGTCTCCGCTTCTGGGACGCACAGTCCCCCGCGATCCAGAACTTCGACAGCACCGATGTCTTCCCGTACGACCCGGCCTGGGTGCTGGAGGCCTCGTACACCCCGGTGCCAGGTGCCAGGCGGGTCGGATTCGAGCACATCCGGGACAACGGCGGCACCCGGGATCTCGTCGTGCCGGGAGACATCGAGCTCACCCTGGACGGCCGGGACTACACACTGAGCGCCTTCGACGACGCCGGCACCCTGCTGCTCGTCTTCGGTGACCCCACCAACGGCGACATCACCTACGGTGCCGGGCGCTTCCTCTTCGTCACCCGCACCGGTGGGGGCCGCGTCCTGCTCGACTTCAACCGTGCCTTCGTGCCGCCCTGCGGATTCTCCGACCAGTACAACTGTCCGATGCCGCCGCGGCAGAACCGTTTCCACCTGTCGGTCGAGGCCGGAGAGAAGCGCCCCGTCTTCCGCGACGGCTTCGCCGCGCAGCACTGATCGATTCCGCACTCCCCCGCCTCGTAGCACGAAAGCGCGTACTCCTCATGAGCATCAAGAAGACCTCCCTGTACGGCGGAGCCACCGCCGCCGCCCTCGCCCTGACCCTCACGGCCTGCGGCGGAGGCTCCCACACGGGCGGCGCCGCCACCGGGGCGCACGACAAGAACGCCACGATCAACATCGGTTCGCTCTACGAGCCGCAGAACCTCGACAACACCGCGGGCGGCGGCCAGGGCGTCACCGAGGCGCTCAACGGAAATGTGTACGAAGGGCTGTTCAAGCTCACCGACGGCGGCAAGGTCGAGAATCTGCTCGCCCAGGACTACAAGGTCAGCGGCGACGGGCTCACGTACACCTTCACCCTGCACGACGGTGTGAAGTTCCACAGCGGCAAGAAGCTCACCAGCCAGGACGTCAAGTACAGCCTGGAGAAGGTGATCGCGAAGGACTCGCAGTCCGCGCGCAAGAGCAATCTTGAGGTCATCAAGTCCGTCGATACTCCCGATGCGCGCACGGTGAAGGTCCAGCTGTCGAAGAAGTCGATCTCCTTCGTCTACAACCTCTCCTACGTCTGGATCATCAACTCCGAGGCGAAGGGCCTCAAGACGACCGAGGACGGCACCGGCCCGTACAGGCTCAACAAGTGGACTCGCGGTTCCGCACTCAGCCTCGACCGGTTCGCCGGCTACTGGGGTGACGCCGCCGCCAACAAGCAGGTCGTCTTCCACTACTACAAGGACGCGACCGCTCTGAACAACGCGCTCCTGACCAACGCCGTGGATGTCGTCACGAGCGAGCAGTCGCCCGATGCCCTCGACCAGTTCAAGAGCAACCAGAACTACAAGGTCAACGACGGCGACTCGACGACCAAGCTGCTGCTCGCCTTCAACGACAGGGCCAAGCCGTTCACGGACGTCAAGGTCCGCCAGGCCGTCTCCTCGGCCATCGACGACAAGAAGCTGCTGGAGTCCGTCTGGGGCGGCTACGGCAAGCCCATCGGCTCCATGGTGCCGCCCACCGACCCGTGGTACGAGGACCTCACCGGGGTCAACGCCTACGACACCGCGCGGGCCAAGAAGCTGCTCGCCGAGGCGGGATACGCGAAGGGCTTCTCCTTCACGCTCGACACCCCGAACTACGACCCGCACCCCACCGCGGCGACCTTCATCAAGTCGCAGCTCGCCAAGGTCGGCATCACCGTCAAGATCAACACGATCACTCCGGACGAGTGGTACACGAAGGTCTACAAGAACCACGACTTCACGGCCACGCTCCAGGAGCACGTCAACGACCGCGACCTGGTCTGGTACGGCAACCCCGATTTCTACTGGGGCTACGACAACAAGCAGGTCACCCGGTGGGTCGAGGAGGCCGAGCAGGCGTCCACCACCGCTGAGCAGACCGAACTCCTGAAGAAGGTCAACCGCAAGACCGCCGAGGACGCGGCCAGCGACTGGCTGTACCTGTACCCGCAGATCGTCGTGGCCAACAGCAAGCTGTCCGGCTACCCGGTCAACGGTCTCAACTCCCAGTTCTTCGCCTACGACATCAAGAAGGGCTGATGGGCCGGTACCTCCTGCGCCGCCTCGCCTTCCTGCTGGTTTCGCTGGCGCTCGCGAGCGTGGTCCTGTTCGTGCTGCTGCGGATGCTTCCGGGCGACCCCGCGAACGCGCTCACCTCGGTGGGCGCCAGTCCCGAGCAGATCGCGGCGGCACGGCACTCCATCGGCTCCGACAAGCCGCTGCCCGAGCAGTTCATCCACTGGATCGGGCAGTTGGCGAGCGGTGACCTCGGTACGTCGTTCGTCAGCTCGCTGCCGGTCGGGCCCGAGATCAGCTCCCGGCTGAACGTCACCGTCCCGCTCACACTGGCCGCGTTCGCCCTGGCGGTGCTCATCGCCGTTCCGGTGGGCTTCGTGGCCGCACACCGACGCCGGACCTGGTACGGCGCCCTGCTCAATGGAGTGTCCCAACTGGGCATCGCCGTACCCGTGTTCTGGCTCGGCATGATCCTCATAGCCGTCTTCGCCCTGAACGCCGGCTGGCTTCCCGCAGGCGGCTTCCCGCAGGACGGCTGGGCGCAGCCGGCCGAGGCGATCCGCTCGCTCACCCTGCCCGTCGTCACCATCGCCCTCGTGATGAGCGCCTCCCTGATCCGCTACGTCAGGTCGGCCGCACTCGACGTACTGGGCAGCGACTATCTGCGTACCGCACGAGCCATGGGCTCGTCGTTCGGCCGGGCCATGTGGCGGCACGGGCTGCGCAACGCCTCCGTACCGGTGATCTCGATCCTCGGCATCGAGCTGGCGTCCACGCTGCTGGGCGCGGTCGTCGTGGAGTCCGTGTATGCGCTGCCGGGTCTCGGCTCGCTGCTCGCGACCGGCATAGCGCAACACGACTATCCGGTGGTCCAGGGTGTGCTGTTCGTCTCCACGCTCGCGGTACTGATCATCGGCTTCGCGGCCGACTTCACACAGCGAATCATCGATCCGCGGCTGCGCGGCAGGCTCTCGGGAGGTGCCCGATGAAGCGGTCGGCGAAGCGTTCGTACACATTGACCATCGGATGCGTCCTGGCCGGTCTGATCGCCGCCCTCGCGCTGGTCTCGCTCTTCTGGCTTCCGTACGCCGCCGACGACACGTCCGGCGGACGGCTCACGGGCCCCGGTGCGGGCCATCTGCTCGGCACCGACAAGCTCGGCCGCGATCTGCTCACCCAGCTGATGACCGGCTCACGTATCGCCTTCGAAGCGGGCCTGGGATCGGTCCTCATCGCGGCCACCCTCGGTGGCGCGTTGGGTGTGCTCGCGGCGTTCGCGCAGGGATGGCTCGACGATACGCTCTCCGCGTTCCTCGACATCCTGATCGCCTTCCCGACGCTGCTGCTGGCGATGCTCATCGTCGCCGCCCGTTCGGCCACCCTGGGGTCCGCCGTGCTGGCGATCGGCCTCGCCCAGAGTGCGGTCGTGGCACGGCTGGTGCGGATCCTGGTCAAGCGGGTCCTGGCTCAGGACTACATCACGGCCGCGCGCACGTCGGGCACGTCGTGGGTGCGGATCGTGGCCGGGCACGTACTGCCCAACATCTGGCCGACGCTCGTGGTGAACCTGGCCCTCCAGTTCGGGCTCGCCGTGCTGGCCGAGGCCGGCCTGTCCTACCTCGGGCTGGGAGCGCCGCCGCCCAACGCCTCGTGGGGCCGCATGCTCCAGGAGGCACAGGCCACCTTCACCACGGCCCCGGCAGGCGCGCTGGCCCCCGGCATCCTTCTCGTCCTGCTCGTCATCGGCGTGAACCTCGTCGCCGACGGACTGCGCGACACCCTCGACCCTGCGACCCGGCGGAGGCGCGCATGAACGTCCTCGACGTACGCGACCTCACGATCCGTGCGGCCGACGGGCGCACCCTGGTCGAAGGTCTCTCGCTGACCATGGCCCCCGGTGAACGCCTGGGCCTCATCGGTGAGTCGGGCTCCGGGAAATCGCTGACCACGCTCGCCGTGCTCGGCCTGCTGCCCGACGGCATGACGGTCACGGGCAGCGCGGAACTCGTCGGCACCCAGATCGTGGGCGCGAGCGAGAAACAGCTCACTGGTGTACGGGGCCGGGACGCCGCCATCGTCTTCCAGGAGCCACTCACCGCACTCGATCCGCTGATGCGCGTCGGCAGGCAGATCGCCGAACCGCTGGCCAGAAGGCGAGGGCTGAAGGGCGCCGAGCTGAAGCGGGCTGTCGCGCAGGCGCTGGAGCAGGTGCGGCTGCCCGAGCCCGACCGCATCGCCCGCGCGTTCCCGCACGAGATCTCCGGCGGACAGAGGCAGCGCATCGCACTCGCCATGGCACTGGCGTGCGACCCGAAGCTGCTCATCGCGGACGAGCCGACCACCGCTCTCGACGTCACCGTGCAGTCCGACATGCTCGACCTGCTCGACACCCTCGTACAGGAACGCGGCATGGCCGTCCTCTTCGTCAGCCACGACCTCGCGGTCGTCTCGAAGGTCACCGATCGCGTCCTGGTCATGAAGGACGGTCGCGCCGTCGAGGAGGGCGACGTCCGCGAGATCGTACGTACCCCGCGCGAGGAGTACACCAAGGCGCTGGTGGAGAGCGCGCGGCAGCTGGAATCAGCTCTGGACCTGAGGAGTGCGCGATGACGCCGGTACTGCAGCTGAACGGAGCCTCCTTCAGCTACCGAGGGCACACCGCGCCCGTCGTCGAGGACATCTCCCTCGCCGTCGAGACCGGGCAGAGCCTCGCGCTCGTCGGCGAGTCGGGCGCCGGCAAGACGACTCTGCTGCGGCTGCTGCTCGGGCTCGCCCGAGCAACCTCCGGCACCGTCCGGTTCGACGGCGAGGAGCTGAAACCGCGCGACAGCGAGCAGATGCGGCGGTTCAGGCGCAGTGTGCAGTGCGTCTTCCAGGACCCGTACTCGTCGCTGGACCCGCGTCAGCGCGTCGGCAGCATCGTGTCCGAACCGCTCCGTTCCCTCGGTATCGACAGCCGGGTCACCGCCGTTCCCAAGGTGGCCGACGCCCTGGAGCGGGTCGGGCTCCCGGCCGACACGGCGGAGCGCTATCCGCACGAGTTCTCCGGCGGCCAGCGCCAGCGCATCGCGATCGCCCGCGCGACCGTGTGCGACCCCCGAGTGCTGCTCGCCGACGAGCCCGTCAGCGCTCTCGACGTCACCACACGTGTCAAGGTCGTCGAGCTGCTCAACGAGTTGAAGCAGGAGCAGGGCCTGACTCTCGTCATGGTCTCCCACGACTTGTCGGTGGTCGCCTCGTTGTGCGAACGCACCGCCGTTCTGGAGCGCGGTCACATCGTCGAACAGGGCAGTACCGCACAGGTGCTGGGCACTCCCGCGCACCCGTACACGCGTCGCCTCGTCGAAAGCGTGCCGCGACTGCCCGCTTGACCGGTCGGTCCGCGCCCGCGCGCTCCACGCAGCCGACCGCAGATCCGCTTCACTCTCGCAATCGGGATCCTGGAACCCCGGCCGGGCGGACCGCGGCTGCAACGCGTGAACCACTGGGGCCGGCCGCACATCAGTCCCCGTCGTCACCGACCATGCCGACCTTGACGACCCCGTCGAGGTCGGCGAGTGCGGTCACCAACCGGCCCAGGTCGGTGCGCCCGGCCAACTCCAGCCGTACCGTGGAGACACCACCGGAGTCCGGGCCCGGCTCCGACGCGCCCTCTACGGTCACAGCTACCACCCGCAGTCCGCGTGACGTCGTTTCCTCAAGGATGCAGGGCAGCAGCCCTCTCCCGGACCGGTACGCGAGCAGCACGTCTCCGCTGTTCTCGGCAAACGTCATCGACAGCCGATCCGTGATCAGCGGATAGCCTCGGACGACGAGAAAGTGGATGACGGTGGCGCCCAGCGCGAGCAGCAGCAGACCGCCGCCGCAGGCCATGCCGATGGCGCAGGTGAGCCAGACGGTGGCGGCCGTGGTCAGCCCGCGCACCGAGTTCCGACGCACGAAGATCAGGCCGCCGCCGATGAAGCCGATGCCGGAGACGATCTGGGCGGCGACCCGCGACGGGTCGAACGCGATGCCCTCCACGCCGAGCATCCCGTCGAAGCCATGCTGCGACACCTCCATGAACAGGGCGCTGCCCACGCCGACCAGCGTGTGGGTACGCAGCCCCGCACTCTTCTGCTGCACTGCTCGTTCAAGGCCGATGGCGGTGGAAAGGAGAAGCGCCATTGCCAGCTCGGTGAACTGGCGGCCTCCCTGCCCCCTCCCGAACTCCCACAGTCCAGCGGCCAGACCGACCGTCCCGTTGTGCATAGAAACCTCCCGGGACGCCACCGTATGGCACACGGCATGGCGGTGAGGAGCCCAGCATGAGCCACTTGAGCCTGGAACCGGCCGAGCGCCGGATCACCGTGGCCCGGTGTCACTGGTTTGCATCAGGCCGGGCTCGCCTGCCCCGCAGATGGTGCTCACGTGATGTACCCCGATGTGCGGGCCCTCTTCAGACCTGGCGCACCACGGGCACGGAGCCGAAGCCGCGGAGACCGGCGTCCTTGCGGGCCTGTCCCGGCGATGCCCCTGAGCCCACCACCCGACCGTCGATGACGGCCAGCCAGTCGCCCTCGGACGGCTGTGCGATCAACTTCTCCGCTCCGGCGGGTTCGAGTGCCCGGAGGAGTTCGGGGTCGGGTTCCGTCGACACGGCGGCCGATGCCGGGCGCGGTATTCCGGCCCGCCACTCGGCGACGGTCCGCTCGCCGCCCTTGGCCCGCACCCAGAACAGGTGTTGCAGCACGATCAACGGCCCCAGCGCCGTCAGCAGCGGGAAAGCCCCGGTCAGCGCTCCCAGTCCGAACAGCAGACTGACGGCTCCGGACACCGCCAGCCCGACCCCGGCCGCGACCAGTCCGGCGACCCGCCCGAACGCCTTGACCGCCGTGAGCGGGAAGAGCACCAGGAGCAGCAGGTCACCCAGCCCCAGCGCCACGGGGGGCTCTCCCCGTGTCACGGCCAGCAGCGGGGCGAAAGGCAGCCCCATGACCTGGTCGGCGAACCGGTCCATGAGCGAGGTGAGGCCGGTGGCCACCAGGTCGTAGCAGGCGAGTGCGCCCGCGAACCACGCCGCGTGGGCGGACCGCATACCGCTCTGCACCCACATGTTGGCCACCCCCACCACGGCCACCGCGAGGAGTACGTCGGTGAGCACCATCACGGCGAGCGGCCGGTTCGCCGACGCGAGTCCCGCGGTGGTCGCGACCGAGGCCGACGCGACCGCCCAGGCCCAACCCCCGCCGGTCAGCGGTGAGAGGGTGAACTGCAGTGCCGCGCAGAGGACCAGGCCGAAGACGAGCGCCACCGCGGCCCGGGGCAGTACCAGATAGAGCAGCGGAGCGACCACCACCACGGCGTACATCACGGCGACATCGGGCAGTTCGTACCTGCCGACCGGCGGGCGCGGCATCCGCACCCGGCCGAAGTAGGCGGCGCCCGCAGCTGTCACCGCCAGGACGCAGGAATTGAGGCCCACCAGGGCGGCGGCGTTCACGCCGGGCTCGCGACGCGCACGGCGACCGGGCGGGCCGACTCGAAGGTGTGCTCCCGCAGGTCGGCGCGGACCGGCCCGGTCGGTGGAAGCCCGGCTGGATCGTCGTGGAGCACGATCGCGGCCAGGGCCAGGCCGGCCGCGGTGGCCCGGTCCTCCAGCCTGCCGAGCAGGGCGGTGCCGGGCAGTCGACGGACCAGGACATGGAGCGACGGACCTTGCCGGCCTTCCTCCAGGACGTAGCGGGCCGGCAGCGGGATGTCCGGCTCCGCTTCGAGCAGGTCCAGCACCGAACGGGTGGGCACCGAGCGGCTCAGCGGCCCCGACCAGCGGCCGAGGACGGGCGAAGTCGCGGGCAGGTGCGACAGTTCGCACTCCGGCTCGGCCTCGGGCCGTCGGACCAGGTCGCCGGTGGCATACCGCAGCAGCAGGGTGCAGTCCCGGTAGGGGACGTAAGGTGTCTGCACGATGGTGCCGACACCACCCGGCGGTGTCGGCTCATGTGTGACGGGGTCGAGCACTTCCAGGTGCCCGAACTCAGTGGTGTGGTGCAGATGTCCCTCGGTGCACGACGTGCCGCCGGAGGGCAGTGTCTCGGTCATCATGTACGTCGTGGAGATCCTGGCCCCCATGGCGGCCGCAGCCCGCTCCTTCAGGGGTTCGGAGAGCACTTCCCCGCCGACACCGATGAACTCCAGGCCGAAGTCCGAAGGCCGCCAGCCGCTCCGCTCCACCTCCTCGACCAGGGCGGACAGGTAGGACGCAGAGATCGTCAGGTGGGTGATCTGCGGGGCCTTGCCTCGCAGTCCGAGCGGGGCGGCGAGCCGGTCCAGCGCCACCGCCGGGTCCACGGTGCCGATCTGGACGAATGAGGCGCCGATCCGGGTCACCGACTCCTCGACGTTGAGCAACGGCAGTGTCGCCCGGGAGCAGCCTGCGTACGCCATGGTGTGCCGGGGCCGCAGACCCAGGCCGAGCACGGCCGAGACGGTGCTCATGGCGACTGCTGTCTCCACCTCCGCCCGGGAGTACCAGACGGTGGTGGGAGTGCCACTGGTCCCCGTGGTGAGCGCCATGAGCGCGGGGACGGACGCGGCGGAGACAAAGGCGGCCGGCAGGCCACGCAGGGCCGACTTGGACGTCACCGGGACCTGGTCCCAGGTCTCCGGGGTGAGTGTGACCGGGTCGAGTCCCAGGCGGTCGAAAGCCCTGCGGTAGTAGGGAGTGTGCCGTGCTGCGGCCCGTGCGGTGGCCCGCAGGCTGCGCTCGGTGACGGTTCGCCGTACGGCGGGGTCGATGGCCCCGGCCTGCCCCGGCAGCAGCGCGGAGTCCGCTCCGGGCTCGCCGAACTCGGCCAGGGTCGTGACCAGGTCACGGGCGATGCGTTCGAGGTCCTGTGGGCGGATCCGTCGATTGCGCAGGATCGCCAGGCCGTACCGGAGCTGACTGAAGGCGGTGCCGAACACGATGGCCTCCTGGTGCCTGGACCGGGGACGGAGTTCCCGGTCCAGGCCGGGGCCGATCGTCAGACCATGCTGGCGAACATCGCCGCGGTGAGCGTGCTGAAGGCGTACTTGATGTAGTGCTTGACCATGTTGGATCTCCCTCTTCCGGGCCGCCGACGGGCAGCTGGGCTCCTGGTGGCGCACTCCCGGCCGAGAACGGCCGTTCGGTGAACGAGAGACTAGAGTAAGAGAGTTGATGCCTCAATGGCCTGTGCCGACCGCTTGACCGCAGACCCGCAGACCCGCAGACCCGCAGACCCGCACGCGGTCCCTCATTCCCACAGTTCGGCGCCCGGGTTGAGTGACGCGTCCGCGATCCGGGTACCTGGCGCGCAAGCACCTCCCCCGGCGGGGCCGTCCTCAACGGCGCCGAACAGGTCGCCTCCACCGCGTTCGCCTGCCATGCCACTGCGGCAGGCACCCGGCCACACCCACCGGGCTCGCGTTCACGTCAGGCCGACCTGCGGCCCCGTGGTGTCGTCGAGGAAGCCGCCCGACTGGTGCTGCCACAGCTTCGCGTAGGCGCCGTCCGACGCGAGCAGTTCCTGGTGCGTGCCCTGCTCGACGATCCGGCCCCGGTCCAGGACTACGAGCCGGTCCATGGTGGCGACCGTGCTCAGGCGGTGCGCCACCACGAGCGCAGTCCGCCCCTCCATGAGCCGCCACAGCGCCTCCTGGACGAGGATCTCGCTCTCCGAGTCCAGGGCACTGGTCGCCTCGTCGAGCAGCAGGATCGGCGCGTCGCGCAGGATCGCCCGAGCGAGCGCGACCCGCTGGCGCTGTCCGCCGGACAGCTTGACACCACGCTCGCCCACCATCGTGGCGAAGCCGTCCGGCAGCGCGTCGGCGAACTCCGTGACGTGTGCCGCCTCGGCAGCACGGCGGATCTCGGCGTCGGTGGCGTCCGGCCGGGCGAAGGCGATGTTGTCCCGCAGCGTACGGTGGAACATCGCCGGATCCTGGGGTACATAGGCGATCAGGCTGCGCACGTCGGCCTGGCGCAGTCTGCTGATGTCCTGACCCCCGATCAGGATCCGGCCGCCGTCGATGTCCGTCATCCGCAGCAGCAGTCGGCTGAGTGTGGTCTTGCCACCGCCGGACCGGCCGACGAGGCCGATCTTCGCCCCGCTGGGCACGGCTAGGTCGAGGCGCTCGAAGAGGGGCTCCGCACCCGCGTGGGTGAAATTCACCTGCTCGAAGCAGACATCCGCGGCCTGGGACAGCAGCGGCTCCGGCGACGCCGGGTCGAGCACGGTCGGTGGTGTCAGCAGCAGTTCGGTGAACTGCGCGGCCTCCGTCATCGAGCTCTCCAGGCGGCGGTAGATCTGATTGAACTCGAACATGATCCGCGTCGCGTTGGTGTAGTACGTGAAGGCGAGAACGACCGTCTCCACGCCGTGTCCACCCCCGCCGAGAGTAACCGCGAGCAGCAGGCCCATCGCATTGGTCAGCACGGACATCGGCGCGACCAGCGTGTCGATGCGCAGGTTGCCGTAGTCCCACGAACGCAACGAGAGCCGCCTCGACTCGGCGACGCGCGACCGGTGCTCGGCGGCCTCGCGTCCCTCTGCGGCGAACGCCCGGACCGTGTCCATGTTCATCAGGCTGTCGGAGACGTGGCCCGACACCTGGGCGATCGCCTCCTCACGCTGGTCGACGAGCGCCTGGCGGCGACGGATGAGCGGCGCCACACACAGCGCCGTCAACGCGATCATCGCCAAGAGCCCTACAACGAGCAGCGGTTCGTAGCGCCACAGCACCACCGACCCGAACACCAGCGGCACGAAGCTGCCCACGACCGAGAACGTCAGCGTGTCGACGAACTCCTCGAAGCGGGAGGCGAAGCTCAGGACTCGTTTGGTCAGCGAACCGGCGAAGTTGTCGTGGAAGAACGCGGCATCCTTGGCGAACAGCTCGTCCATGCCGATCACGTACAAGTGCTCGATGCCGAGGGCATCGAGGCGGTTCAGGAAATGCAGGCCGACACGCCACAGCGTTTCCGCGAGGAGGAGAACGCCGGCGAAGCCCAGGACGTACGGCAGCGTCGAGCCGATGGTGGTACCGGCGTCGTCGGCGATTCGGCCGACGAGCTTCGCGACGACCAGCGGCGCGACGTAGTTGATGCCGATGTTGCCCAGCGCGGGCAACAGCATCGCAGGCACCGTAAGCCACCGAAGCCGGGTCAACTCCCGTCCGTAGTAACGAAGTGCGAGCAGCACCGGGCCCCTGCCCGGCGCCCTGTGCGATTCAGGCGATCCCATACCAACCCTGTGTGGTCGTGCGACCGCCCGCCATGTGCTTATGCGGGGAGAGGCCGTTGCCTCACTGGCCGCGCGGAGCTTCGGTTTCGATCGAGCGCCCTCGCGCGGACCGACTTGCGGCAGGCGGGGCACGACGGCAGAGCCCCGCGCAACTCGTGGCGACGCGTACATGCGCGTACGAGGAGGCCGGGCCAGAAACCTCAGTGTCCCGCGACGGCGCCCGCGGAGTCCAAGAGTTTTCTCAGCCGGCGGCGACGTCGTTTACGGGTGGGCCCCGTTGCCGTCCGCATCGCCTCGGCGAGATCGTCGCCGCCCCGCACGTCGGGCTCGCGCCGGAGGCCCTCGCCCGGATCCGGCCGCACGGCACAGCCGGATCCCGATGCTTCTGCGTCGACCAGGACGCTCGCTCTTCGGCAGGACCGGATCGATCGACGAAACCGCGTGAGCCCTACGGGGGCGAGATCGTCCTGAACGGCATCGACCTGAACCTCCCCGAGGGCGCGATCTTCGCCCTCCTCGGCCCTGCGGCCGGCAAGACAACCGTACCGATCCTGTCCACGCTCATCGCCCCGCGATCCCGGGCCGCAGTCGTAGCCCGCCGGAGAGACCAACCGTCCGAGCATGTTCGGCTACGCAGCGTGGAGGATCTCCACCATTCCCGGCCGCGACCCGGTGCTTCGAGCCGTCGAACCCCAGCACCTCGCCGATACGGTCCGGAAGGGGCTCATGGGCAACGGGCGGACGGCGCGTTCGCTGCCTGCAAGGGCTCGGAGGTAGCCTGAAGCCAGCCCATTCCCGCTCCCCAGCGCCGGGGAGGTCACATGATCACCGGTGACAGCCTCCGCCCTTGCAGGGCTGACGCGCCGCGCTACATGCCCATCGCCGAGCACGGCCTGATCGGGGACCTGCGAACCGCTGCCCTCGTCGGTACGAACGGCACCATCGACTGGTACTGCTGCTCTCGTTTCGACGCGCCCAGCGTCTTCGCGGCGATCCTGGACGCCGACCGCGGAGGGGCGTTCGAGCTCGCACCGGACGTGCCCGCTCGGACGAAGCAGTTCTACTTCCCCGACACCAACATCTTGATCACCCGGTTCTTCGCGGACGACGGTGTCGGCGAGGTCCAGGACTTCATGCCGATCGTCGACGACTCGCGCGAGGCGGACCGCCACCGCCTGATCAGACGGGTTCTCTGCGTGCGCGGGTCGATGCCGTTCACCGCGCGCGTGGCTCCCCGGTTCGACTACGGTCGGCGTACGCACACGGTGAGTGCACAACAAGGTCATACAGTGTTCGACTCCCCGGATCTCACGCTGGCGCTGACGTCCAGCGTTCCGGTCGAGATCGACGGTCGGGACGCCGTTTCCTCCTTCACCCTGGACGAGGGCGAGACCGCGGTCTTCGCGCTCGACCGGATCGGCGGCAAGGTGGAGCCACGGTCCTGTGCGGTGCTGGAGGCGGAGGAGCTGTTCGGCGCCACGGTGCGGTACTGGCGCGCATGGTTGTCCCACTCCCGCTACCGAGGGCGCTGGCGGGAAATGGTGCACCGCTCCGCGCTGACGCTCAAGCTCCTCACGTATGCACCGACCGGCGCCATCGTGGCGGCCCCTACGACCAGCCTGCCCGAGCAGATCGGCGGCGAGCGCAACTGGGACTATCGATACGTGTGGGTGAGGGATGCCGCGTTCTGCATCTACGCGCTGCTCAGGCTGGGTTTCACCGACGAGGCCGAGGCGTTCGTACGCTTCCTGTCCTCGAACATCTGCCTGAAAGAGAGCTCCGGCGGTCCGTTGCAGATCATGTACGGCATCGACGGCCGCAGTGAACTTCCCGAACAGGAGCTCCCCCACCTGGAAGGCCACCTGGGGTCGGCTCCTGTCCGGATCGGAAACAATGCCGTCAACCAGCTCCAACTGGACATCTACGGGGCCCTGATCGACTCGCTCTACCTCTACGACAAGTGGGGACAGCCGCTGACCAGTGACGACTGGGACGCCATCGGCATCGTGGTCGACTGGGTCTGTGACAACTGGGACCAGCCGGACGAGGGCATCTGGGAGACCCGCGGCAAGATCCAGAACTTCCTGTACTCGCAATTGATGTGCTGGGTCGCCATCGAACGGGCGATGCGTATCGCGACCCATCGGGGCCTGCCCGCGGACATGCCCCGATGGGCCCACGCCCGCGACGCGATCTACCGGCGAATCATGCAGCGTGGCTGGTCCACCGAGCGGAAGGCATTCGTCCAGCACGAGGGCGAAGACGTCCTCGACGCCGCCGTGCTCATGATGCCGTTGGCGAAGTTCATCTCTCCGACGGACCCGAAATGGCTCTCCACTCTGGACGTCCTGGGCGAGGGGCTGGTGTCCGACTCCCTGGTCTACCGCTACGACCCCCACAGCAGCCCGGACGGACTGCGGGGCGAGGAGGGCACATTCTCGATCTGCACGTTCTGGTACGTCGAGGCGCTCTCACGGGCCGGCCGCGTGGACGAGGCCCGGCTCGCTTTCGAGAAGATGCTCACCTATGCCAACCACGTCGGGCTGTACGCCGAAGAGATCGGCCGCACCGGCGAACAAGTGGGCAACTTCCCCCAGGCCTTTACTCACCTGGCACTCATCAGCGCCGCGTTCAACCTCGACAAGGCGCTGGGCTGAGTCCCGCCCTGCTCCCGGTCCTCGACGCGGTACCGGGGACGGCGGCCCGGTACCGCGTGTACTCGACCGGTCTCGTCGGTCCCGGCCCCGACGGTCTCGCGGCCCGGCCGGACGACAGCAGGCTGCTCGGCGGGCCTACCCGGGCGCGGCCGCCCGGAGCCGCCTGCCGAGCGGTCGGGGAGGGATCACGGACGGCGTCCCCACGCCGAGACCATGGGGGCGGTGGCGAGGTCGAGGCGTCCGGTGGCGACGTTCGCCAGGTGGCGGTCGATCTCCCCGTCGGTGGCGAGCCCTTCCGCCACCAGACGACGGCGGATCTGTCGCACGGTCGCGGCCTCAAGGACGGCACAGGCCGGCGAGGTGATCGGGAAGTACGCGTCGGCCTGAACGTCCTCCAGCCCGGCCTCACGCAGCAGCCGGGGCAGGGTTCGACCGTATGCGAGGTCCGCGCCGCGTGCCGCCATCAAGGCGCGGAAGCCGGATCGCAGCCGGTTCGCGAGCTGCTGTGCGGGACCGGACTCGTCCGGACACAGCAGCGGCTGCAACCCCGGGTCGGCATCCTCCAGGAGCAGCCGGCCGCCGGGGCGCAACGCCTGGACCATCCGGCGCAGCGCCTCGGCGCGATCGGTGACGTGCACCAGGACCAGCCGGGCGTGCACGAGGTCGAAGCCGCCGGGCGGCGGCGTGTCGGCCGCCACGTCGTGCCGCAGCACCTCGATCCCCCCACCCTCGATGTCCCGGGTCCAGGACACGTCGATATCGGTGGCGACCACCTTGCCTCCCGGGGCGACTCGCTCGGCCAGCCCGAGGGGTACGGAGGGACCGCCGGCACCGACCTCCCAGCACCGCATGCCGGCACCGATGCCGAGCCGGTCGACGTGCTGGAACGTCACCGGGTCGAACAGCTCGGCGAGGGCGCCGAAACGGATGCCCGCCTCCGACTCTCTGTTGTCCAGCAGGTAGCCGCGGGCGGTGTCGTGGTCAGCCATGCGGCGATTCTGGCAGACGGGCGCAGGCTCGGCTCGGCCCAGCCGCCGTCCGCTGTGCCCCGGAGAAAGCTCCCGTCATGCGTCCTGATCAGTCGCCCCGGCACGCGCCGGAGGGGCACGGGCCGGAACGCGGCAGGGTGGTTCGGTCAGTGGTGGGCCGGGGACACGCAGCGGAAGCCGGAGGCGGCAGTCCGGTCTTCGTGCCCGTCGCGGCGGGACACCTGCGGATATCCGCACAGGTTGCGGGTGAGCTGTTCACCGGAGGCGTCGCGCAGGGTGGCGGGCAGGGTCCGGGGAGCCCTGCCGTGTTCGACCCAGGCCCTCAGCGCACCGAGGTCGTCGACGGTTGCGCCGCTACCGTTGCCGAGGCCGCAGTGCGGCGTGCCCGGGGCGAGGAAGAGGCGGTAGATGTGGTCGACCTTCTCGGCGCCGCCCCTCCTCCGCTCGACCTGCCTGCGGTAATTCATGGACGGTTGCCAACACGTGGCGCCGTCCGACGAGTCGGCTCACAGGGCCGTGGAGAAACAGGCGGCGGCGATCGCGCACCGCGGCATCGGCCGACCATCGCACAAGCTCACCGTCACCGGCTTAAAGGGTGACGAAGTTGGCATGGATGCGATCGGGCTGTCAACGCATGCGCCCAGAGCGCGGTGAACAGCGGGAGCGAAGATTCCGGCAGGACGGCGTGATGGGCTGTTACGCTGCCAACGACGTTGACCGTGTATCGAGGAGTCGCAGACGTGGCGGGTGACGACGACATCTCCGGGTGAGATCCGGATCTGACGGCCACCGGACGCGCCGAGGAGCGCCGCCGGAGTGGCCCGTTCGTCGTACCCGTCTTCCCCATGTCTGCCCGGGGCGGAGCTGTCTTCGTCCCCAGCCCTCTTGAGGTCATTCCCATGTCCGACGCCACCGTCGTCTGTTCCAACCTGTCGTTCGCCTGGCCCGACGACACTCCTGTCTTCCACGACCTGTCCTTCACCCTGACCACCGGCAGCACGGGCCTGGTCGCCCCCAACGGCTCCGGCAAGAGCACCCTGCTCAAGCTGATCGCCGGTGAACTGCGGCCCGCCACCGGGTCGGTGTCCGTCAGCGGCACGCTCGGCTATCTGCCGCAGAGCCTCCCTCTGACCGGTGACCTCACCGTCGCCGAGGTGCTCGGCGTCGCCGCGGTGATCCGTGCCCTGGACGCCGTCGAGTCCGGTGACGTGAGCGAGGAGCACTTCACCACCATCGGCGACGACTGGGACATCGAGGAGCGCACCCGCGCCCAGCTCGACCGTCTCGGGCTGGCCGACTTGGCCCTCGACCGCAGCCTGAGCACCCTCAGTGGTGGCCAGGTCGTCTCGCTCGGCCTCGCCGCACAACTGCTGAAGCGTCCTGACGTCCTGCTGCTCGACGAGCCGACCAACAACCTCGACCGGGACGCCCGGCACAAGCTGTACGACGTGCTGGCGGACTTCAAGGGACTGCTGCTGCTGGTCCCCACGACCGCGCTCTGCTGAACCGCATGGACGGCATCGCCGAGCTCGGCAGCTCACGACTGCGTTTCCACGGCGGCAACTTCGCCGCCTACGAAGAGGCCGTGCGCGCCGAGCAGGAGGTCGCCGAGAAGAACGTCCGCAACGCCGAGCAGGACCTGAAGCGGGAGAAGCGAGAGCTTCAGCAGGCCCGTGAACGCGCCGAGCGCCGCGCGAGCAACGCCGCCCGCAACCTCAAGAACGCCGGACTCCCCCGCATCTTCGCCGGCAACATGAAGCGCGGCGCACAGGAATCCGCGGGCCGGGCCGGCCAGATGCACGCGTCCCGGGTCGGCGAGGCCAAGGCCCGTCTCGACGAGGCCGGGCGCGCACTCCGCGAGGAGCAGCGCATCGTCCTCGACCTGCCGGACACTCAGGTGCCCTCAGGACGCAACCTCTTCCTCGGCAACGGGATGCAGGTCCGTCACGGCGGAAGGGACGTGTTCGTCGGGGGCGGCGTCGACCTCTCCGTGCGCGGGCCCGAGCGCATCGCCCTGACCGGGCCCAACGGCGCCGGCAAGACCACGCTGCTCCGGCTGATCACCGGTGGACTCACCCCGGACAGCGGGGAGATCACGCGCGGCGACGGCCGCGTCGCCCATCTCTCCCAGCGCCTGGACCTGCTGGACCAGGACCGCACGGTGGCGGAGAACTTCGCTGCGTTCGCGCCCGAGCGGCCCGAGGCGGATCGGATGAACCTGCTCGCGCGCTTCCTGTTCCGCGGTCCCCGCGTGCACCTGCCCGTCGACGTGCTCTCCGGCGGCGAACGGCTGCGTGCCACCCTGGCCTGCGTCCTGTGCGCCGAACCGGCCCCGCAGCTGCTGCTGCTCGACGAGCCGACCAACCACCTCGACCTGGTCGGCGTGGGCCAGTTGGAGAGCGCGCTCAACTCCTACCGGGGCGCGTTCATGGTGGTCAGCCACGACGAGCGGTTCCTCGCCGAGATCGGGGTGAACCGCTGGCTGCGGCTGGCCGAAGGAACGCTCGCGGCGACGGGAGCCCCGGCGGTGTGAACCGCCGGCATGTGCAGCAGCCCGCGTCCGAGGCCTCCGTACCCGGCGGGCGTACCACCGATCGCCTTGGATGGCCCCCTGTGCCCCAGCCCGCTCTGCTCGCCCATGAACTCGTCCGCGACCTCGGCGGCCGCCGCGTCCTCGACGGCGTGTCCCTGACCGCGTCCCCCGGCCACCGCATCGGTCTGATCGGGGAGAACGGCGCCGGCAAGTCCACCCTGCTGCGGGTGCTGGCCGCCGTGGACGAACCCGATGCCGGGAGCGTGTCGCGCCCGGCGGACCTCGGCTTCCTGCACCAGGAAATGCCGTTCGGCCCCGAATCCACCCTCGCCATGGTGCTGGACGAGGCGCTGCGCGAGGCCCGCGAGGACCTCGCGCAGCTCGAACGGCTCGGCGAGGAACTGGCGCGTGTCCCAGAGGACGACCCGGGCCACGCAGATCTGCTCGACGCGTACGGCAAGCGGCTGGAGCACGCCCAGGACCGGGAGTCCTGGGACGCCGACCGCCGGGCGGCCCTGGTGCTCGACGGGCTGGGTCTCGGCACGCTCGGCCACGACCGGACGCTCGGATCGCTGTCCGGCGGGCTGCGCGGCCGACTGGCCCTGGCGGCGCTGCTCGTGCGGCGGCCGCCGACGCTGCTGCTCGACGAGCCGACCAACCACCTCGACGACGGCGCCGCCGCCTTCCTGGAGGAGCAGCTGCGCGGCCTGCCCGGCGCCGTGGTCGTCGCCAGCCACGACCGGGCGTTCCTCGACGCCGTGTGCACCGACCTGATCGACCTCGACCCAGCGGTGGACGGACCGGTCCGCCACGGAGGCAACTACAGCGCCTACGTGGGTGAGAAGCGCGCCGACCGGGAGCGCTGGGAGCGCCGGTACGCCGAGGAGCAGGAGGAAATGGAGCTTCTGCGGCATGCGGCGGGGGTGACCGCTCGCCGCGTCGCCCCGGACCGGGGTCCGCGTGACAACGAAAAGATGGGCTACGGCCACCGGGCGGGCCGCGTGCAGAGCCAGATCTCCCGCCGGGTGCGCAACGCGAGCCGGCGGCTCGACGAGCTGGAGCGCACGAAGAACCTGCTGCTGCCGTACCCGCGCGAAGAAGCTGGGCCTCTTCCAGGCAGGGAGAAGGGCGCCCGACCGGAGCAGCTGCCCGTCAGGCGCCCTGCCTGGGCCCCGCAGTTCGCCCCGCTCAGTGCGGACCGTCGAGCGAACGGCACAGGGACGAGGCTCCGGCGACCGACAAACCGCGCGACGGCGGGAGAAGTCGCGGACCAGGACGATCGGCACCCGACACGAGTCGCGCCCGGAGCTCGCACGCCTCCTCATGCAGCACGGTTCATGCCGGTTCGGGTTGCGGCTCCGGTTGTCGCGCCGGTTCGGCCTTCGGCTCCCACAGTTTGGTGGTCCGTACGTAGCCGTGGATCACTGATGCCATCGCCAGAATGAGAAGTGGCCCGAACACCCACGGGTATTCGGCCATCTCCATCGACAGATAGCGATATGACACCAAGAGCCCGGCGAAGACCGTTGAGCCATGGGCGACCAGTTGTATTCCCGGACGGTCCCAGCCGCGTACGTGCGAGCGCAGTGCCACCTCGATCGTGAGCGTGAAAACCACACCGGCAATGATGTCCGCGCCGTAGTGGTAACCGAACCCCAGCGTTGCGCCGAGCGTGGCAACCAGCCAGAACGTGCCTGCGAATCGCAGAACCCGCGGGCCCTTACGGGAATGAAGGTAGATCGCGGTAGCCCACGCCGTGTGCAGGCTGGGCATGCAGTTGCGTGGGGTGATCTCGTCGAATGGCATGTGGTGCGGAGTGGTGATCGGCGGCGGCGTGCCCGGCCACAGGTTGGCCACCGCCCAGTGCCCGCCGTCGGCACCGTAGGCGAAGATCGGTCCGACCACCGGGAAGATCATGTAGATGGCCGGCCCGAGCAGGCCGATGACCAGGAAGGTGCGCACCAGGTGATGCCCCGGGAAGCGGCGCTCGACCGCCACGTGACGTAGCTGGTACATCGCGACGACGACCGCGGCCACCGGAAGCTGAGTGTAGACGGAGTCGAGAAAGAAGTCGCCGATCGATCCGGTGGCCGCGACAATCCGGCCTACCAGCCACGACGGGTTGCCCAGCGCGTGATCGGCGGTTGCCACGTACTGGTCGAGCACCGCCGGGCGGGTCTTCGACGTGATCAGCAGCCAGGTATCGCCGGTCTTGCGGCCGGCCACCAGCAGGAGGCCCAGTCCGACCCCCTTCAACAACAGGACACGCTCCGCGCCGGTGCGACGCGTGACAGCGGTGACCGCGTAGCCCAAAATCACCCACAACGCACCGTTACCGAAGGGGTGACCTTCGGTCACCTTGATGTCGGCCGCCCACCGCACCAGCAAGAAGGCGACGTCGATACCGATCGCGACACCAGCCGCGATGAACCGTTCCCGCCAGGTGAGCACCAGCATCATCAGCGCCATGCTGGCGTACAGCAGGAAACCCGATTTCGGGGCGATCACCACCTCTTGCGCCTGGCTGACGATCGGCCCCGGCAGGCCGTAGTGACGTGCGGCGATCTCCAGCGCGATGAGGAAGCCGAGGACCACCACACCCGCCGTGGCCCAAAGTATCGCCCGTGATCCACGCCAGGCAGCGAACGTAATTCTGCTGTTTATTCGCGAAGAAGTTCGCGATCTTATAGATATCAATTGTTTGGCCGATTTGTTAGTTGTTAGTTGAATAGATCGCCCTTCGTGCCGGATTGCATCGTTTTCCGGCGAGGGACGGCAATGAGGGCGTTCGTCGTGAGTTCGATCATGCTATCGGAGCGGTGCGGGTGGGTTCACTGGTCATGGGTGGCGAGAAGGCCGCCCCCTCCCGGCTCGACGTGTCCAGCGCTTCGGGAATGACCGTGGAACTCCCGACGCCCGGCACCATCGAGAGCGGCGCGGGTTGCCCAGCAACCCTTGACTCCCCGGCGAATCCACCAGCCGGCAACGTCCGCCGGTTGTCGTACGCCTCAGACCCTGCCGCCCGAGGCCGTGTCCGACGACAGTCGTTGAGCGACGTAGATCGGAATCACGGACAGCAGGACGAGCAGCGCAGCGACCACGTTGACCACCGGGGCCTGCTTGGGCCTGGTCATGTTGTTGTAGATCCAGATCGGGAGGGTCTGGACACCGGGGCCCGCGGTGAAGGTGGTCACCACGATCTCGTCGAAGGACAGCGCGAAGGCCAGCAGCCCGCCGGCGAGCAGCGCCGACCGCATCAGGGGGAACGTGACGTCGGCGAAGGCGCGGAAGGTGTGGGCGCCGAGATCCATGGCAGCTTCCTCATGGCTGCCGGGCATGCGGCGTAGCCGAGCCACGACGTTGTTGTAGACGACGACGATGCAGAACGTGGCGTGGCCGACGACGACCGTGAACAAGCCGAGGCCGACGCCCAACGGCTCAAGCATCGTGTGGAAGGCCGAGTTGAGAGAGATTCCGGTGACGATGCCGGGCAGCGCGATCGGCAGGACGACGGCGAACGAGATCGCTCCGCGGCCGAAGAACGCATGGCGCTGCACGGCGAGGGCGATCAGTGTGCCGAGTACCAGCGCGATCGCTGTGGCCGCGAGGCCCGCCTCGACTGAGGTTCGCAGGGCGGACCGGGCGCCGCCGCTGCGCCAAGCCGCGGCCCACCAGTCGAAGGTGAGACCGGTTGGCGGCCAGCCTGAACTGCGCTCCGGATTGAGGGAGTTCAGCAGGACGAGCAGCAGCGGAAGATAGATGACCGCAAAGCCCAGCCCGGCGGCGATACGCACCATGATGCGTGCGGGGCGGGAGAGTCGCATGGCATGAGCTCCTCGAAGACGGCTGTGGCGGCCGTGATCAGAAACTGCTCAGCGCACCCGAACGGCGGACGGCGAGCAGATAGAGCACGATGACGATCACCGGAACGGTGCCGACTGCCGCGGCCAGGGGCAGGTTCAGCGTCACGTTGGAGTAGACGAGGTTGCCGATCAGTTGGGTCTTGCCGCCGACGATCTGCACGGTGATGTAGTCGCCGAGGCTGAGTGAGAAGGTGAAGACCGATCCGGCGGCGACGGACGGCAGCACCGTCGGCAGTACCACGGAGCGGAAGGTGCGGGCGGTTCGGGCACCGAGGTCGGCGGAGGCATCGAGCAGGCTGGCGGGTAATTGCTCAAGTCCCGCATGGATCGGCAGGATCATGTACGGCAGCCAGAGATAGGTCAGGACGATGACGGTGGCGGGCAGGCCATAGCCTGGCCCGCTGAGACCGAAGGGCCTCAGCAACCAGTCCAGCGGCCCGCCTTCGGAAAGAATCAGCCGCCAGGCGTACACCTTCACCAGATAGCTCGCCCACAGCGGCGTGAGGATCGCCACCACCAGCAGCGGCCGCCACCTGGGGCGGGCCACCCGTGCCGTGTAGAAAGCGACCGGGAACGCGATCACGGCACACAGGACGGTGACGCAGAGCGCCACACCGATGCTGCGCAGCGCCACCTGCCGGTACAACGGTTCGGTGAACAGCGCCGCGAAGTTGTCGGTGGACCACACTTTCACGACGTTCGAGGTGAAGGGGTCCGTGGTCCAGAAAGCCGACAGGAACAGTGCGGCCAGCGAGCCGAGATAGGCGAGGACGAGCCACAGCAGTGGTGTGGTCAGCAGCAGGGACAGCCGCAACCGGGGCCGGCGGTGCAGGGCCCCGGCGATCCTCCGGACGGGGCCAGCGGCTGCGACGGAATCGGTCATGAGGTCAGCCCCCGCTCTGCTTCATGGCCGGGTTCGATCCTTGGTCTGCGTCATCATCGGCTTCAGCCCTTGATCTCGTTCCAGGCCTGCACCCACTTCGCGTACGGGACGCATGCGACATCGGTGCGGCCGTCCAGGCACTGTGGGATGGGCGTGTTCCAGTAGTGGACGTTCTTCCAGTACGCCTCGTCCGCGGCATGGAACGTCGCGCAGTGGTTCTTGTCGGCGGTCTCGGCGCAGGACTTCGCATTGGACGGGGCCTCACCGAAGTACTCGGCGACCTGCGCGTTCACCTTGGGTGAGATGATCCAGTCCAACCACTTGTAGGCGCAGTTGGGATGCTTGGCCCTGGCCGCGAGCATCCAGGTGTCGGACCAGCCGGTGGATCCCTCTCGGGGAAGAACGGCCTTCACCTTGGCGCCTTCGGACCGGGCGAGGTTGGCGATCACCTGCCAGCTGGTGCCCACCACCGAGTCACCGCTCTTGAAGGCGGAGATCTCCTTGAGGTAGTCGCTCCAGTACTCGCCGATGTTCGCGTTCTGTTTCTTCAACAGGTCCACGGACGCGTCGAACTGCTTCTGGTCCAGGGCATACGGGTTCTTGATGCCGAGGTCCGGCTGTGTGGCCTTCAGGAAGAGCGCGGCGTCCGCGATGTAGATCGGTGAGTCGTACGCGGTGACCTTGCCCTTGTGCGCGGACGCCTTGTCGAACACCGCGGACCAGGAGTCGGGGGCGGGCCTGACCTTCTCCGTGTTGTACATGAGGAGGTTGGCGCCGCGGCCGTGCGGGATGCCGTAGGAGACGCCCTTCACCGAGTTCCAGTCCTGGTTCTTCAAGCCTTTGAAGACGTCGGCGTAGTTGGGCACGAGCTTGGTGTTGACCGGGGCCGCGTCTCCGGAGGCGATGAGACGCAGTGAGGCGTCCCCGGAGGCGGACACGGCGTCGTAGCCGCCGGTCTTCATGAGGCTGACCATCTCGTCGGAGGTGGCGGCCGTCCTGGCATTGACCCGGCAGCCCGTCCGCTTCTCGAAATCGCTGACCCAGTCGGCCTTCGGGTCGTTCGATCCGTCCTCGACGTACCCGGCCCAGGCGATCAGATCCACCTGGCCCTCCGTCCTGCCGAGCTTCGACTGCGCCTTGAGGTCCGGGGGTTCGAGTCCGGTCGAGGACCGGCCGCTGCCCGAGTCCGAGGAGCCGCAGGCGGTGACCAGGAGCAGCGCGCCGATGGCGACTGCGGCCTTGAGGGGTCGGTTCAGGCGCACGAGTCTCTCCATGGGTATGAGGGCGGAGCGGGACGGGACGTGCGGGCGGTGCGTCATCTCACTCGGGCATGCGGTGCGGTCCTGACGGTGTCGCCGCGGGGTTGCGGTCACTGCGCCTCGGGAACCCGGAACGTGTGGTGGTCGTGCCACAGCAGCCTGACCCGGGCCCCGCGGCAGGCCGCGACGTCCTCGGAGGAGGTCTCCAGGTTCTGCCGAAGGACGGTGAGGCTCCCTCCGGCATCGAGCTCCACCAGGAATCGGGTG
Source organism: Streptomyces sp. NPDC088252 (assembly GCF_044740965.1). NCBI lineage: Bacteria > Bacillati > Actinomycetota > Actinomycetes > Kitasatosporales > Streptomycetaceae > Streptomyces > Streptomyces sp. NPDC088252. The sequence goes on from NZ_JBIURS010000024.1 coordinate 130,458, forward strand.
GCGTCGCCGAGATAGAAGACTTCGGCGACGGTGCCGGTCGCGGTGGAGTGCTCGGGTTCATCCGGTGTGGCGGACTCCTTGAGCACGCGGATCTTCTCGGGCCGGATGCTGTACGTACCCGAGGAGCCGACGACCCGTTCGGCAGCATCACCTCCGAGCAGATTGGAGATGCCGACGAAGCCGGCGACGAAGGGGGTCGCCGGCCGCTCATAGATCTCGGCGGGCGTGCCGGTCTGCTCGATACGGCCCTGTCGGAAGACGGCGATCCGGTCGCTCATCGTGAGGGCCTCCTCCTGGTCGTGGGTGACGAACACGAAGGTGATGCCGACATCCCGCTGGATCGCCTTGAGTTCGACCTGCATCTGCTCGCGCAGCTTGAGGTCCAGCGCACCGAGCGGTTCGTCGAGAAGCAGCACGCGGGGGCGGCCGACCAGCGCCCTGGCGAGAGCGACGCGCTGACGCTGGCCGCCGGAGAGCTGTGAGGGCCGACGTCCGCCGAGGCCGTCGAGGCGGACCTGCGCGAGGGCTTCCCGGGCCCGGTGCAGCCGTTCGTTTCTCGGCACCTTGCGGATCTTGAGGGCGTAGGCCACGTTCTGCTCGGCCGTCATGTGCGGGAAGAGCGCGTAGTCCTGGAACACCGTGTGCACGTCGCGTTCGAAGGGGGCCAGACGGGTGACATCGCGACCGGCCAGCTCGACGGTGCCGGAAGTGGGCGCCTCGAATCCGGCGATCATTCTCAGCACCGTGGTCTTGCCCGACCCGGACGGGCCCAGCATCGAGAAGAACTCACCGTCGGCTATCTCCAGGTCGACCCCGATCACCGCCTCGGTCCGGCCGAAGCTCTTGCTCAGCCCATGCAGTCGGATCGCCATTCCTCCCATGGGCGGAAACCTTTCGTGTGCCGTTGAGCGTTGGTCGGGCGCCGCGGGTAAAACATAAGAAGCCGTGGTTCAAATCTCAATGCCGCCTTCCAGTAGAGGACGGGTCAACACACGAGCTTTACAGGGTGGTTGCCGTTGAAACCCGTGAGGCCCGAGTTGCGCGCTACGCGAAGAGCCGTTTTCGTGTCGGCCGACCGGGACCCGGCGTGGGCGCTGTCGGGCGCATGGGCGGCCCAGCGGCCATCCCGTGGGTGCAGGGGCCACGTTCGGCTGTGCCGCCGCCCCGGGGCCCACTGAGCCCCGGGGCGGTCAGGCTGTCGCGCAGAAGCGGGCGTTCGGACCGGTCCCCCGCGCCATGCCCAGGCGTTGTCGGCCGGCAGCCGTTCGATCCGGCGGATCCTGCAGCAGGTACCTGGCACCAGGCACCTGCTGCAGCATTCTCAGCCCGCGAACCGGGCCATCCACGCCTCGACCTCGTCCGCCGACCGCGGCAGGCCCCCCGACAGGTTCTCGTGTCCGTCCTCGGTCACGACCAGGTCGTCCTCGATCCGGACGCCGATGCCGCGCCACTCCTCGGGAACGGTGAGGTCGTCCGGCTGGAAGTACAGACCGGGCTCGACGGTGAGCACCATGCCCGGCTCCAGTACGCCGTCGACGTATTCCTCGTGCCGGGCCTGCGCACAGTCGTGGACGTCCAGACCGAGCATGTGACCGGTGCCCGCCATGGTGAAGCGACGCTGGAGGCCGAGTTCGTACGCGCGGTCGGCCGGGCCTTCGACGAAGCCCCACTCGACCAGCCGGGCCGCCAGGTGGCGCTGGGACGCCTCGTGGAAGTCACGGTACGCGGCACCCGGCTTGACGGCGGCCATGCCGGCCTCCTGGGCCTCGTACACCGCGTCGTACACCTTGCGCTGCAGGGGCGTGAAGGTGCCGCTGATCGGAAGCGTGCGCGTGACGTCGGCGGTGTAGAGGGTGTGCGTCTCCACGCCGGCATCGAGAAGGAGCAGGTCTCCCGGGCGCACCGGGCCGTCGTTGTCCGTCCAGTGCATGATTGTGGCGTGCTCACCCGCGGCGCAGATCGATCCGTAGCCCACGGAGTTCCCTTCGAGGCGTGCGCGGCGGAAGAACGTGCCTTCGATCCACCGCTCGGACGACGCGACCGCCCGGGAGAGCTCACCGATCACATCGGTGAATCCGCGCACGGTGGAGTCCACGGCCTTGCGGAGCTCGGCGATCTCCCAGTCGTCCTTGACGAGGCGGAGATCACTGAGCGCCTCCTCCAGTTCGGCGTCACGCTCCTCCTCGGTGGTGACGACGGCCTCAAGGGACGGGTCGAGACCGCGGACGATCCGTGTCGGCGTACCGGAGGCGGCGGCCAGGTCGTCGGCCGCCGTGCGGACGTCGCGGCAGGGCAGGCCGAGCACGAGCTCCGACTCGGCGAGGGAGCGTCGTCGGCCCATCCACAGCTCCGCCGTGGCGCCGACCCAGAATTCGTCGTTGTCCCTGCTGTCCCGCGGCAGCTGGAAGCAGTAGGCATCATGGCCACCGTCGGCACGGGGTTCGAGGACGAGCGCGCCGTCCCGGGCCCGGTCTCCGGTCATGTGCACATAGCCCGAGTACGGGCGGAACGGGTAGGTGTCGTCGTTGGAACGGACCTTGAGGTTCCCCGAGGGGATCACCAGGCGTTCGCCGGGGAAGCGCGCGGAGAGCGCGGCGCGGCGGCGGGCCGCGTAGGGAGCCTGCTCGCCGAGCCGCAGGTCGTGCCGTTCGGTGTCCGCCCATCCCGTCCGCATCAGAGCGGACAGTTCCTCGGAGATCCCTGAGTAGAGACCGTTCTTTCGCGCCTTCGCCACGTCTTACACCTTCTTCTGGTCGGGTTCCTCGGCGGCGAGCGGCAGCGGGAGCCCTGCGCACAGGCCGAGCTCCCTGCCGGTGCGGCTCGGACGCCCTCGCTGTCGCCGGTCGCCGGCGGCTCTCGGACGGTAACCCGCACCGCACGGTCTTGGTGCCGAAGACCGCCACTGGCACAGATCGGCCACGGTGTCGTGAGGAGTCGTCGATAATTCGGCGTATGACGAACGCGAAACTCGGCGAGGCCCTGCGGTTTCTGGGCATCGGCCAGGCGGCGGTCCAGGTGTATCTGGCGCTGCTGGAGCTGGCCCCCGCTCCGTTGAGTGCGATCGGAACCGTGACCGGTCTGGGCGGTGCGGAACTCGCCACGGCGTACGACGCGCTGGTGGACGCCGGTCTGGCCAGTGCCGCCGAGGAGGGCGGGGACGTGGTGGCTCCGGTTCCGCCCGCCGCGGGCCTGGAGATCCTCGCCCGGCACCGGGCGGCCGAGGTCGAGGAATCGCGCATCACCGTCGGAGGCGCGTTCGAGTCGTTCCGGCGGCAGCGGCTCGCCGCGCACAACGACAATCTCGTCGAGGTCGTCACCGGCGACGCCATCGGCCCCAGGATCCGTCACGCCTGGGCGAGCGCCCGCGAACAGATTCGGCAGTTCGAGTCACCACCGTATTTCCCGTTGTCCGGGGCCACGGACGACGCGCTGGCCACGCTCGCCCGCGGGGTGACCCAGCGTGTCGTGTACTCGCGGGAGTCGCTGGAGCATCCCGGCCATCTGAAGGAGGTCATCGAACCGTGCATCAGGGCCGGCGAGCAGGCCAGGGTGGTGCCGTCGGTACCGGTCAAACTCGTGATCATCGACGAGGCGTACGCGCTCGTGTCGTTGTCGATCAAAGAGGCCGACGTACACAACACCATGCTGGTCGTGCAGCCGTGCGGCCTGCTCTCCGCGCTCGTGGCACTGTTCGAGCAGTCCTGGCAGAGCGCCCTGCCGTTCCACGGCCGCACCACCCGCCCAGGCGGTCTGCCGCCCGCCGACCGCCGCGTGCTGTGGCTCCTCGCGGGTGGAGCGGGCGACGACGTCATCGCCCGTGAGATGGGAATCAGCCGCCGCACGCTGTACCGCCGCCTGCAGATCCTGATGGCTCGGCTGGGCGCCGAGAACCGCTTCCAGCTGGCCTTGCAGGCCCAGCGCTGCGGATGGTTGTGACCGGCGGCCCGGACGGCGGCGCGCCACCGCACTCGGCACTCAACGAGCGAGGCTGCGCAGCATCCGCACGTATCGCCCTCGGCGCGCCGGGTGTGCCACCGTTCCCGTACAGGCCAGTTCCGCGCGGTCCAAGCTGTCCTCCAGGCACGCGTCGTGCAGCGGCCGCCAGACGAGTGGCCAGGTGATCGGGCCGGGCCGCGAGCGTCCATGGCCAGGGTGTGGCGCAGCAGTGTGCGTTCGTCGTCGACGGCCAGGACGGCGTATTCGTGGAATCCGTAGAAGCCGCGTGGCCCGCTGAAGGTGAAGCGCACCCACGTGGACCCTCCAGTACATGGGAAGGCCATCACGCTTCGATACGGACCAACTCCTCGACGCCGCCGTGCGACAAGCCGCCGCATCAGGCCCGGCCGACGTGACCATGTCCGCCGTGGCCGCAGAGGTGGGCGCCCGAGCGGCTCGGTCTACCACCGGTTCGCGGGGCGGACGGCTCTGCTCGCCGAGGTGTGGCTGCGGACGGTCGGGAGCTTCCAGGACGGCTCCGTCGGGATCCTCGAAGCGGACGCCGACCCGCAGTGGTCCGCGCCCGCCGCGGCCCGCCAGGTCGTCGCATGGAGCCGCGCCCGCCCGAAGGAGGCCGCTCTGCTCCCGGTCACGCCGAGGATCTGGCCGAGGAATCCGCCGCCACACTGCTCGGGACGCTTCCCACCCGGCCGACGTCCGTCGACTGAAGAACCGCCGTCCTCCGTCCCGGGTGACGGGCCGTGGGGGGGGGGGCCCCGCGGTGGGCGGGGGCCGACACCGCGCCCCGGACCCGCACACAGGACCGAGGGGGCCCCCCCGCGGGTGGAGGATAGCGGCGCACGCGGG